>JADLDB010000054.1 GCA_020846875.1 Myxococcales bacterium
AGACGACGACCCCGCACCCCTCACCCTCACCCCTCCCAGGGGTGAGGGGGCCGCCCGTCGCGCCGGGCGAGGCGCAACTGGCCGCCCTGCCGCACACCGTGGCAGCTCAGCTTCGCCTCGCGACGCGGGCGCCTGCGCCACCCCGACCCACCGTGAAGACCTGCACCCCCTCTGCCGCGCCCCCGGCCGAATTCTCACTGCCCCTCCCACGCATGGAGTCACTTCAACGGTGGGGCGGGAGCGGGTGGGAGCGGGCACCACGCCGGCCCAGAGTCTCTGAAGGCGTTTCGTCTCCGCCCAGCCGAAGCATGACGCGGAGGAGTGAGGGGAGGCCCGTCCGATGCGCGAGGGCAGTGGCTGTCCGGCGGAGGCAGGGCGTCAGCGTGCCGCCGGCAGGCAAGCCCCCCTTCCCTGGGGAAGGGGCGGGGGGGAGTGGGGAAGCCCGGCTGCAAAGCCAGGAAAGAAGCAGCGCAGCGTGAGGTGACGCAGGCCGCCCGGCCAGGGCACCCTCACCTCATCCCCGCATCTCCCAACCACTCCGTCGTAAACGTCACCAAGTCCGCGCCGGTGTCCGTCGGCCGGGGCGACACCACCACCTCCAGCCGCGTCACCCGCCTCCGATTCAACACCACCGTCCCACTCTCCTCCGTCCACCCCGGGTGCGCACCCCACAGCGGGACCGTCGCCGCAAAGGACGTCGTCGACGCGGCCAGCGCCGTCCCCACCTCAGGCACCAACCGGTGCATTTCTCCGGGCTGCTCGCCGCACACGTTCACCACGGGGCCGCGGAACCACGTCGCGTCGCCCCACAGCCCGCCGTCCTCTGAATGCCCCACGTACTGCCGGGTGACGAAGCGCACCGACACCGCAGCGGACGCCTGGCTCAAGTCCCACGGGAATCCCGCCGGCGCCTCGATGAGCCACACCTGCCGCACCCCCGTCGTCGCAATCCACGCAGGGTTGAGCCAGCTCATCTCGCTCGCGCCCGGCTCATCGCCGATGCAGCGCGCCGGCAACCTGCTGCCGGTGGTGGGAAACCCGGTGAAGGGCACCGCCACCGCGCGCACCGCCGTCCCCGGCGCGTTGATGAAGATGGCTGGCCCCCCGCACCCCGGCCGGTCGTCCGCCGCACCGGAACAGTCGCTGTCCACCCCGTCGCCACACACGTCGGGCTCCGGCGCGCGCCGCGGTACACACGTCGGCTGAAACCGCCCCGCCCCCACGTCGAAGACGCACTGCAGCCCGCCCGGCGCGCACGCCCCGGGCCGCCCCGTCACGCAGTCGAAGCGCGCCCCGCCGTCGGCGCCCGGATTCTCCACGTCACCATAGGGCGGGTCGTCCGGCAGCCCGTTGCAGTTGTCGTCCACGTCGTTGCAGTGCTCCACCGCCCCGGGGAAGCGCAGCGCGTCCGCCGGCGCACAGTCTCCGGCGCGCGCCGCGTAGCCCAGCGGCTGCGCACAGGCCAGCAGCCGGCACGAAGCCCCGCAGTCGTCTCCGAAGGAGTCGCCGTCCACGTCCACGTACCAGGTGCTGCGCGTGGTGCCGTCGTCCACCTCGCCGTCACAGTCGTCGTCCACCGCGTTGCAGCGCTCCGTGGCCCTCGGGCCGATGGCCACGTCGGTGTCGTTGCAGTCGTCCCCCGCCGTCACCCACTTCTCCTTCACCGGCGCGCTGCAGAAGAGGCGGGTGGTGGAAGGGTCCCCCGCGCCGTCGCCGTCACGGTCGCGGAAGAAGGCCTGCGGTGCTTCCCCCGAAGGGCACCGGCCCTCCACCGGCAGCGTGGGACACGACGGAGCGCCCCCCGGCTGGCAGCACACCCCGTCGTCGCAGGTGAGGCCCGACGGGCACGTCTCGTCCGCGCTGCACGCCCACGGGCCGCCCACGTCCCAGGCCTTGAAGCAGCCGCTCCACGCGACGAGCGAGGACAGCAGCGCCGCCGCGACGGCCGCGCGCCTCCTCACTGGAAGAACCCCGAGGCGCCGTCGAAGGTGACGGTGAAGTTCCCCGCCTGGTTCCACAGCATCACCTCGAGGCGGCGCACCCGGCTGGTGTCGAAGCCCGAGCCCCGCCCCGTCACCCAGTCCCCCGCCAGGTTGTTGAGCATCAGCACGCTGGAGAAGGACATCTCGTTGCCGGACAAGTCGTTGGCCGCCGCCGACACGTAGCGGATGACTTCGCCGTCGGTGTCGCCGCACACGTAGATGACGGGGTTGGCCGGGTGGTCCAGACTGCGGTTGCCCCACGCCCCGCCCGCCAGCGCGCTGGACGGAATCGACGCGCTGAAGGTGAGCCGCAGCTTTGCGTTGGGGGCCGACAAGTCCCACGCGCTGCCCGCCGGCACCTCCACCGCCCAGACGTGGAAGCCCGGCGACACTCCGTTCCACACCGCGCCGTTGGCCGACACCGGCTCCGCCACGCCCGCGGTGGACCTCTGGCAGGCGACGTTGATGGAGGAGGTGCTGGTGATGCGCTTGGCCGAGTAGGTGGCCCCCGCCACCCCCACCAGCGACACCGGGCCCAGGCAGGACGGCTGCTCGTCCGTCATCCCGTCACAGTCGTCGTCCACCTGGTTGCACGTCTCGCGGCGCATGGTGCTGGAGGACACGCACTGGCGGGCCACGCCGCCGCCCTGGGGCACGCAGGCGAAGGCGCCGTCGCTGCAGATGCCCGGCCGCCCGGTGAGGCAGGGCCACGCGCCGCCGGTGTCGCCGAAGGCCGTCTCCAGGCTGTCCGGCGTGCCGTCGCAGTCGTCGTCCAGCCCGTTGCACAGCTCCACCCCGCCGGGGAACTTCGACGGGTCGAAGGGCGCGCAGTCGCCGGGCAGCTCCACCATGCCCGGAGGCGCCGCGCAGGCGTAGGCGTCGGTGCCCGCCTCCCCGTAGCCGTCGCCGTCCGAGTCGCGCTGGAAGGGGCGCAGGCCGGGCAGCCCTTCGTCGATGACCCCGTCGCAGTTGTCGTCCTTGCCGTTGCACGTCTCGCGCGCCGCCAGGTTGATGGACAGGTCCGCGTCGTCGCAGTCGGTACCGGACAGCACCCAGCCTCCGGTGAGGGGCGCCCGGCAGAGGACGCGCGACACCCGCGCGTTGCCGTCGCCGTCGCCGTCGCGGTCTTCAAACCACACCTTCGCCTCGCCCGTCTCGCAGTTGCCGTTGGGCGCGGGCAGGGTGGGACAGGCGGGCTGGCCGCCGGGCTTGCAGCACACGCCGTCGTCGCAGGTGTAGCCCTGGGCGCAGGTCTGGTCCGCGCTGCAGGCCCACGGGCCGCCCAGCGGCCAGGCCGACAGGCACGCGCCGGCGAGGACACTCGAGGACGCGAGCGCCAGGCCCAGCGCGGGTGCGAGGCGGCCAACCGTCATGGCGTGACGACGTCGACGACGAAGAGGCCCGCGCCCACCGCGGCCAGCCCGGCGCCCACTCCGAGGAGGACGTTGCCGGTGGTGGCGTAGGCCTGGGCCTGGGCCTGCTTCTGCTGCACCTCGTCCAGCGGCGCGCAGTCGCGCACGTCGCCCTGACAAGACGAGAGGCCCGCGCCCGTCCCCCGGGCCAGCGCGCCGGCGATGAGGCCGCCCGCGATGGACGCCGCCCCCGCCA
This sequence comes from Myxococcales bacterium, assembly GCA_020846875.1. Taxonomy (GTDB): domain Bacteria; phylum Myxococcota; class Myxococcia; order Myxococcales; family Myxococcaceae; genus JADLDB01. The sequence continues at coordinate 3,591 of JADLDB010000054.1, forward strand.
TCCACAGCGCGTAGGACGCCGCGCGCAGGGCCCCCGACTTCGGCGCCGCCCCGCCCTGCACCACCTCCGAGGGTGAGGTGACGCCCAGGCGCGCGCGGGTGCCTTCCGTCACCTCCACCCGCTGCAGCACCGCGTGGCCTTCGGGGAAGACGACGTCTACCTGGTGGGGCCCGGCCGGCACCGCCACCACCTCGCCCGGCTTCGCCTGGGACACGCGGCCGTCCACCTTCACCACGCTGCCCGCTTCCACCTCGAGGCGCAGGCCGCCGAAGCCCTTGCGCGCCCACGGGGGCATCAACGCCTCCAGCGCCGGGCGGGCGGCCGTCTCGAAGCCGTCGATGGTGCCTTCCCCGCGGCGGCTGCCCACCTTCTCGCCGTCCAGCCACAAGGAGAGCTCCACCATCACCTTCTCGCCGCCCTTCTCCGCGGCCTTCAAGTCCAGCAGCACCGCGTTGGGGGTGGGCAGGCCGGCCACCACCTCTCTGGCGCAGTCGCCGGCGCACTTCCTGGGGGCGCCCTTCCTGAAGGCCGGCCCTTCGGCGACGGGGAGGCCGGACACCTGTTTCAGGGCGGCCTCGGTGGCCCGCTGGGCGCGCTTCACCTGCGCGTCGGACACGCCCTGGGCTTCGAGGACGGCGCTGACGATGGCCTGGGCCTGCGCGGCGGGGGGGAGGAGGAGGGCGGCGAGGACGAGGGCGCGCACTGGGCGGTCAGGTTTACACGCCCCGCGTCGAAAGGTGTATGGCCGCCATGGTGCCCACGAAGGAAGCGCTCTTCCAGCAGGTGTATGAGGCGCCCTCCGACGACGGGCGGCGGCGGTGAGGCGAGCTCAGCGCAGGTTCCACCCGCAGGCGGTGTTGAGGTTGGCGAGGTCCGAGCAGGAGGAGCCAGAGAAGGTCTTTCCGGCCTGGCCGTCGACCGAGCAGGTGCAGGTGCCGTTGCTGCACGCCACGCTGTAGGTCTTGCCGTCGTTGCAGCCGGTGCGGGTCAGCGAGCAGGCGCCGGTGGTGGAGGACGCGGAGGCCCCGGTGCACACCACCCTCCCGTCGCTGGAGGTGCAGGTGGCGTTGTTCACCTGCGGGAGGTTGGTGCACGACGCCGGCTGCATCTGGGCGGTGCAGGCCAGCTTCTCCATGTCGGAGAGGCACCTGTCATACGGCCCGAAGTCCACCCCCGTGCAGTTCACCCCTTCGAACTGGGAACACGAGCCGCGCGCCCCCAGCTTCGTCACGCAGTCCGCTTCGCTGGTGTAGCCCTGGGCCGCGGCGGCCTGGGGGGTGCACTCGTACAGCTTCTTGCACTGCGTCTGGATGGTGCGGTGGCACAGGCTGGCCAGGGTGGTGCCTCCGCAGGAGGCGAGCAGGGGCGAGGCCAGCGCGAGCACCAGGAGGGGCGTCTTCATGGGCGCGGGAGCGTACACCTCCGGGACGCCGCGCGTCTCCTTCCAGTTCCAGGCCCCGGGAGAAAGCGAGCGCGCCAGCCCGAGGGAAGGGGCTGACGCGCTGCGAGTCACCGTGAAGTGGGGGTCTTCAGGCTTTCACCTTCTCGCTCTTCACGGCGATCTTCTTCGGCTGCACCTCGGGCAGCTTGGGCAGCACCAGCGACAGCACGCCTTCCTTCAGCTCGGCCCGCGCGTGCTCGAGGTCCACCCCCTGGGGCAGCATGAAGCTGCGGGTGAAGGCGCCGTAGCTGCGCTCCCAGGTGTACAGCGTCTCGCTCTGCTCCTGCTTCTCCTCTTCCCGCTTCCCGCTGATGATGAGCCTGTCTCCGGTGACGTTCACCTCGAGGTCAGGCTCCTTCACGCCGGGGAGGTCGGCCTTGAAGAGGAAGGCTTCCTTCGTCTCCTTCACCTCGAAGGCCGGGTTGAAGGCCACCTCGGGCGCCGGGTAGTTGTTGAAGAAGGGCCTCATCTCGCGGAAGGGGTCGAAGCGAAGCAGCGACTGCATCTCGCGGAAGGGGTCCCACGCCTGGACTTCCTGGGCCTTCGCCGGAGTCTCTTTTCGCAACGTAATGGCCATGACTTCCTCCTGCTGTACCGACAGCTTGCTGTTTTCGGCGGGGCAACCCGCACCGCGCGGGGGCCCGTCACGCCTACAAGCGGCGTTCCACGAAATTCCCCTTGCAGTGCTGGGCGCTTGAGTCCGGACGGCGCGAAGAAATTTCGGCGCAGGGCTCCGCGGGCTGCACCGGTTGCGAGCGGGCTCGACCTCAGTACCCGAAGACCTGGCGCTGCTTGCCGGCGGACAGGAGCGCCTCTTCCTTCTGCTGCGCGGCCTTCTCCTCCGCCTCCCCCTTCGCCGCCTCGGCGCGCAGGCGCTCCACGTCGTACTTCCCGTCGAAGTCGCGCAGCGTCATCGCCATCGCCTCGGCCAGCTTCTTCGCCCTGGGGTGGCCCAGCTCGTCGGCCCGCCAGAAGGCCCGCAGCGCGAGGTGCCGGTCACCGTCCAGCGCCAGCGCCACGCCCAGGCTCAGCCAGACGTGAGAGGACTTCTCGCCCGACCCAAAGCGGATGATGCCCGCCAGGGCCACGAAGACGTCGCGGCCGAGTCCTTCCTTGTCCAGCAGCGTCTTCTCGCCCGGCTTCTTCTTCTTGCCCCGGTCGCCGAACATCAGCCGCTCGGGCTCGGTGAGGTCCACGCCCAGCAGGTCCTTGCGCGTGGCCAGCGACGCGTCCTTGCCGAGCGCCTGCAGGTACTCGATGGCCTGCACCTGGTACTTCTCGCGGCCGAAGTGGGCGTCGGGCTTCTGCGCGATGGCGGCCTTGAGCAGCTCCACGGCGCGCACGAAGTCGCCAGAGTGGGCGTAGAAGGTGCCCAGGTTGGCCTTGGTGGTGTACAGCCCCGGGTGCCGCTGCTCCTTCTCGAACATCAGCGCGATGGAGCGGTCCACCTGGCCCAGCTTGTCGTAGGCCACCGCGAGGTCGTCGTAGCGCTCCGGCGGCGCGACGCCGGCGTCGGCGCTCACCAGCGGTGAGGTGTAGGCCACCTTGGCCTCGTAGAAGGCCTTCGAGTGCTTCCCGAAGCGGCCCTTCACCACCTCGGCCACGTCCTTCCTGGCGAGCGCCTCTTCGGCGTAGGTGTCGCTGTCCCACAGGCAGGCCAGCGCGGCGGCGGGGCCGGTGAGCGCCAGCAGCAGTGCGAGTCGGTGCATACGGAAGGAGCGTACCCGGGCGGCGAGGCGCCGGGCGACAGCTTCGTCCGAGGCCGGCGGACCTTCGTCTCGCCCGACGCTGTCAGTCGTAGCCGTAGCGGACGATGACCGCGTTGTGGTCAGACGCGTACCTTCGGTCGATGTGCGTCGAGAGCTTCTTCAACCCGCCGTTGCGCGTGTGCATCACGTAGTCCAGCGTCGAGCGCCCGTGCGTGCCGCCGCGCAGACCGCTCGCGTAGACGACCTTGTCTCCCAGCACCTTGAAGTGATTGCGGTTGAAGTCGCCGCTGATGGTGACCGGGTAGCCCTGCTTCTCGAAGCGCTCTATCAGCCGGCCCAGCTTCTCGATGTGGCGCTTCCACATCGCCTTGCGCCACGGGTCGCTGGGCTGAGTCTTCGAGTTCCACGCGCCGCTCACGAGGTGCGTGTTCATGTGAATCATGACCTCGCCGGTCTGCTTGTTCTGCAGCTTCACCCACGCGACCTGGCGGTGCGGCGAGACTCCCGCCAGGCCGCCGTGCATGCGCTCCACGCCGGAGTCGAGCAGCTTGAACTCGCTCGTCTTCCACGAGATGGGTGTCTCGAGCCCCTTCGGCATGAAGTGGCTGAAGCCCTTCAGGTCGCGAATCGCGTCGCGGTAGCGCTCAGGGCCTATCTCCTGCCAGCCGATGAGCTCTCCGCTCTTCGCCGCGCGCCGCACGTCGTGGCGCACCTTGTCCTGCGACATGAGCGGGTTGGCCTTCACGTTCATGCTCACCACGTCGAAGGCGTCCTCGCTACCAGCGCCGGGCTTGCTCGCGGGGAGGCCGAGGCCGAGCAGCCGCGAGAGGCGCGCACCAACCACCCCGTCCTGCTCGAAGCCGCGGCGCTTCTCGAACGCCTGCACCGCGCGCTTCGTCTTCGCGTCGAACGCGTTGTCCACCGGCCCCTTGAAGAGACCGCGCTTCTTCAGCTCCTGCTCCAGCCGGCGAACGGGAGCGCCCACCGAGCCCACGCTCAGGCGTCGAATCGTCATGGGTGATTGTCGGAAGCCACTTCCCCGAGGCATCCCCACGGAAGCCAAGCGCGCTTACAGTTTCTGGGAATTGCCTCGTCCATTTTCGAGTGCCTGCCGCGGCGCGGCTTCGTACCGACGCGTCAGCCGCTTCTCTCCCCGCTGGCCCTGCGCCGACTTACGCGCCGTCAGGCCTCGCGGGCCCAGGCGCGTGGTGAGGTTCACCGCGCGCCGGGACGAGGAGGCAACGACGCTGGAGGCGCTGCTCCGCGAGTAGGAAGGGCTGGCGCCACCGCGGAGGACAGGGCGCGCTGTAGGCGGACGCACGCCTTTCGGGACTCCGGCGCGCACCGCGACGTGCCGGCCTCTCCCCGGGCGCTGACGTCGCTCGGGGAGCGCCTCACGCCGTCACTCCGTCATGGCGTCACCACCACGTCGGACACGTTGGCCGCGCCCGTCAGCGGACTCACCGGGCACAGGTTGAGCGCGTCCGTCACGCCGCGCACCAGCACCAGCCCACCGTCGGCCACGTCGACGAGCACCACGC
>JADLDB010000055.1 GCA_020846875.1 Myxococcales bacterium
CCACACCAACTGGGATCCAAACGGCGAGCCCATCGGCTTCGATCGCGGGGGCAAGGCGCTGTTCCTCGAGGACGTGTGGCCCACCAACGAAGAGATCTCCCTGGCGCTGAAGAACGTGAAGTCCGAGGCCTTCAAGAAGCGCTACGCGAACGTGCTCGCGGGCGACCCGCAGTGGCAGGCGCTCAAGGTGAAGGAAGGCGCCACCTTCGAGTGGGACCCGAAGTCCACCTACGTGCGCAAGCCGCCCTTCTTCGACGGCATGCCGAAGGAGCCGGGACCCCTCAGGGACATCTCCGGTGCGCGGGTGCTGGCGCTGCTGGGTGACTCCATCACCACCGATCACATCTCTCCCGCCGGCGACATCGACAAGAAGGGCCCGGCCGCGAAGTACCTGCAGGAGCAGGGCGTCAAGCCGGAGGACTTCAACAGCTTCGGCGCGCGGCGCGGCAACCACGAGGTGATGATGCGGGGCACGTTCGCCAACATCCGCCTGAAGAACCTGCTGGTGCCGGGCGTGGAAGGCGGCGTGACGAAGCACCTGCCGTCGGGCGAGCAGTTGTCCATCTACGACGCGGCGATGCGGTACCAGAAGGACGGCGTGCCGCTGATCATCCTCGGCGGCGCGGAGTACGGCACCGGCAGCTCACGCGACTGGGCGGCCAAGGGCACCATGCTGCTGGGAGTGAAGGCGGTCATCACGAAGTCCTTCGAGCGCATCCACCGCTCCAACCTCATCGGCATGGGCGTGCTGCCGCTCCAGTTCCAGCCGGGCGAGGACTCAGCGGCGCTGGGCCTCAAAGGCGACGAGACGTTCAGCATCGCCGGCATCGCCGAGGGTCTGGCGCCGATGAAGAAGCTCCAGGTCACCGCGAAGGGCGCCGGAGGTGAGCGGACCTTCACCGTCACCGCGAGGATCGACACCCCCAACGAGCTCGACTACTACCGGCACGGCGGCATCCTCCAGTACGTGCTGCGGCACCTGGCCAGGAGCTGACTCAGGCCCCGGCGGGCCTGGGCGGCAAGAGGTACAGCGTCACGGCGAACGTCAGGTAGACGAGCACCACCAGGGCGCCGACGAACCAGGCCGAGCGGCCGCTGACGGTGACGAGCGCGGCCGTCATGGTGGCGATGAACATCATCAGCACGGCCCCGCCCCAGAAGTGCAGATCCATGGGCGTGGGCCCGACGACGTAGCTGAGCAGCACCAGCGCGGGCGCAACGAAGAGGGCAATTTGCGAGGCGCTGCCCAGGGCGATGCCCACGCTCAAGTCCAGCCGATCCTTGCGGGCGCCAGAGAAGGCCGAGGCCATCTCCGCGGCGCCGCCCACCAGCGGCACCACGATGAAGCCGACGAAGGCCGGCGTCATCTCGAAGGTGTGGGCCGCCTGCTCCACCGAGCCGACGAAGATCTCGCTGACCAGCGCCACCAGCACGGTGACGGCGGCCAGCGTGCCCAGCGCGACCGGCAGGGGCCAGGGCTGCTCGTGCTCCCCTTCCGGCTTCTTGCTGGCGAACGCGTCCCGGTGCGTCTTGAGCGAGAAGAGCAGGCTCAAGGCGTAGGCCACCATGAGGAGGACGGCCAGGCTGACGCTCAACTGGCCCGAGAGGCCCGGCGCGCCCGACGCGTCCACGCGCGAGACGGCCGACGGCATCACCAGCGCCACCGTGGCCAGGAAGAGCAGCCCCGCCTGGGTCCGCGCGCCCGAGCGGTTGTATTCCTGCTCGTGGTGGGCCAGCCCGCCCAGCAGCAACGACGCGCCCAGCATGAACAGCGTGTTGGTGACGATGGCCCCGGCGATGGACGCCTTCACCAGCAGGTACTGGCCGGCGCGCAGCGCGGCGAAGGCGATCACCAGCTCGGTCAGGTTGCCCAGCGTGGCGTTGAGCAGCCCGCCCACCAGGTCGCCCGTCCTGGCCGCCACCGACTCGGTGGCCTGGCTCAACAGCGCGGCGAGCGGGACGATGGCCAGCACCGCGAGGACGAAGAGGAGCGTGTGGGACTCGGGCGCGAGCGCCTCGGCCGTAAAGACGGCGGGGACGAAGGCGAGCAGCCAGAGCAGAGGGTGGTGGCGCAGGTGCTGGAGCAGTCGTCCCATGGATCCGGTGCCCACCATACTCTCGGGGCCGCGGGGACACCCCACCTGGTGTCGCGGTGCTCAGCGCGACGCCTGGACGATGCGGTTCACCTCGCCCAGCGCCGCGCTGCGCTGCGCCGGCTCGACGATGAAGGGCGAGAGCATTCCCCCCGGCTCGGTGTGGATGACGTGCTCGACCTTCACCCTGCCGCCTTCCTGCGGCGTGAAGGTGAAGCTGGCGTCGATTAACGGGATCCGCACGTCGCCGTTCTTCGGGGGCGGCGCGTCCTTCACGTTGGAGTGGATCTCGACCCGGCACACGCCGCCCGGGAGCTCCTTGCGGGTGCGCCGCACCACCGAGTCGCGGGGGCTGACCAGGGGCGGCTCGATGCGATCCCACGTCACCAGCTCGTTGGGCGCCTCCGACAACACCTTGCGGGACACCACGTGCGGCTCGCCGGGCTCCACGCGGCCCGAGCCGAAGGCCCTCCCGCACAGCTCGCTCACCTTGCCGATAGTGACGGCCGTCACCCGGAACTCCTGCCAGGACGAGCCCGCCACCTTCCGCGCCTCGAGCGTGACGCCGTCCTTCTCCGACACGCGGCTGAAGTCACTCAACCCTGCCAGCACCACCAGCACCCAGGCCGTCATCGCGCCGCCCTCCCTGCCGGGGCCTTCTGTCTGTCGATGCCCGTGCTCATGTGTCCGCCGCCTCGCCGGACCAGGAAGCCCAGGCGCCCCTGTTGCCAGCCCGGGAAGAATAGCGAGTAAACCTTCACATTTTCGACTCACGTTCGGGTTTGATGGGCGCATGGCGACCCAGCGGCGCGTCACCCCTCGGAAGCGGCCCTCTCAGGGGCGCTCGAAGGCCACGGTGGAGGCGATCGTGCAGGCCACGGCTCGCGTTCTCTTGAAGGACGGCTACGAGGCCTGCACCACCAACCGGGTGGCCGAGACGGCGGGGGTGAGCATCGGCTCGGTGTACCAGTACTTCCCCAACAAGGAGTCGCTGGTGGTGGCGGTGATGGAAGGGCACCTCGGCCAGATGCAGGAGGCGCTGGCGCGCAGGCTGGGCGAGCTGTCCGACGCGGACCTGCCCACGGTGGTGAAGAGCATGGTGGGCGGCATGCTCGAGATGCACCGCATCCAGCCCAGGCTGCACCGGGTGCTCCTGGAGCAGGTGCCGCGGATCGGCGCCTTGAAGCGGCTCCACGAGCTCAACGATCAATACGAGCCGCTGGTGGCCGCGTGGCTGGAAGCGCACCAGGAGCAGCTCGAGCTGCCCAACCCCGGCGCCGCCGCCTACGTGATGATCGCCGCGGTGGAGGGCGTCGTGTCGCGGGTGATGCTGGAGAAGCCAGGCTGGGTGGAGCTCGGCGTGCTCGAGCCCCAGCTCACCCGGTTGATCCTCGGCTATCTCGCGCCGCACCTGGTGCCCATCACCAGGCGAGCGCCGTCACCAGCTCCGGCCGCTCCGTGAAGGGCGTGCGATCGGGCCGGCCGTCGGCCCAAAAGACGCGGCTGTGCGCCAGGGGCTCGCGGCGGAAGAGCACCAGCGCGCTGCGGGTGCCGTAGTTCCAGGCCGGCGCCTCCACGCACACGCCTCCCAGTGGATCGTCCGGCTTGCCGCGGGCGAGCAGCGAGAAGAGCGCCTCGGGCCGCGGCTCGGCGCCACCGGGGGACACCGCCGGCCAGGCCTCGCGGATCAACGCCTGCCGGGAGTGATCGTCCCCGCCCAGGCTGCGCTCGGTGATGACGTGCAGACCCGGCCCGAGCGCGTCCTGCAAGAGCGCCTGCCCGTCGCTCCAGGTGACGAAGGCACCCAACGCGTCGGCGTAGAAGAGGTGGAAGGCGTTGTACCGCGAGGGCGCGAGGTCCTTGAGCCGCGCGTGGAGCGCCCGGGCCGACTGCGCGCGCAGGGCGTCCACCACCAGCGCGCCACGGGACTCGCGGTCTGCAAACCTCTCGGCAGGGAAGCGGTTGGTGACGCCCACGAAGAGCCCGTGCACGTTGAGCCCCAGCCAGGTGCCGCCGGCCTGCTCGTCGCGCGGCGCCACGAAGGGCTCGCCCGGCCACCGCCTGGGCCCCGTCGCAGGGCGATCGAGCACCTCGTCGCGGTTGGCGGCGACGATCAACGGCGCATGCGGGTGCTGCCGAACGCTGACGATCAGGGTACACATGAGGTGTGCGAGACAAGCAGCGAGAAGAGACCCGCCGGAAGCTCTATAACGCCGCGCTCGAGGTTTTCCGACGAGACGGCGTGGACAAGTGCCGCATCGAGGACATCGCGCAGATCGCCGAGGTGAGCCGCGCGGCCTTCTACTTCCACTTCCCCACCAAGGACGACGTGCTGCTGGAGCTGTTGCTGCAGGGTGAGGCGCCGGTGTCCGCGGCGATTGAAGCCCTGAGCGAGAGGGCGCCGCTGGAGGACCTGCTCAACGCCATCACCGACTCGATGGCGGACTTCTGGCAGGGCGAGCCCCGGCTGGTGCTGGACGTCTTCTCGGTGACGCTGCGCCGCACGGCCGTGGTCACCGATCGCGAAGCGGTGGAGGTGCGCGCGCTGGTGGGCCAGCGCTTCAGGTCCGCCGCCGAGCGCGGGGAGCTCTCGCCGCTGGTGCCGTCCGAGGCCCTGGCCGACTTCTTCCTCCTGTCCTGCATGGCCACCATGGCCTCGTGGACCACCAGCGCCATCATGCCGCTCAAGGACATGCTGCGGGGCATGAGCCTGTTGTTCTTGAACGGCGCCCGCGGGGTCACCTCGCCCGCGCCGCCGCCCGCCCCGCCGCCGCCCGCGAAGGGCAAGAAGGGGTAAGCGCCATGTCCGTCTTCCGCGAAGGGCTGTTCCAGGGAAAGCACGTCTTCATCACCGGCGGCTCGTCCGGCATCAACCTGCAGATCGCCCACGCCTTCGGCGCGCTGGGCGCGAAGGTGGCGATCAACGGCCGCAAGCCCGACAAGCTGGACGCGGCGGTGAAGGGCCTGCGCGAGCAGGGCCTGCGGGCGGAAGGCTACGCGGCGGACGTGCGCGACTACCCGGCGCTGGACGCGGCCCTCGCCGCCGCGGTGACGGCGCTCGGCCCCCTGGACGTGCTGGTGTGCGGGGCGGCCGGCAACTTCCCCGCGCCCGCGGTGGCCATGTCCTCCAACGGCTTCAAGGCGGTGATGGACATCGATCTGCTGGGCAGCTTCAACGCCTGCCGCGCGGCCTTCGAGAAGCTGAAGAAGCCGGGCGCCGCGGTGATCGCCATCTCCGCGCCCCAGGCCGGCCACCCGTACATGCTGCAGGCCCACGTCTGCGCGGCGAAGGCCGGCGTGGACATGCTGGTGAAGTCGCTGGCGCTGGAGTGGGGCGGCGCGGGCGTGCGGGTCAACTCCATCTGGCCCGGGCCCATCGACGACACCGAAGGGATGGCGCGCCTGGCCGGCGATCCCGAGACGAAGCGGAAGGTCGAGCAGGCCATGCCGCTGCAGCGCTTCGGCACCAAAGACGAGGTGGCCCAGTTGGCCGTCTTCCTCGCCTCCGACGCGGCCCGCTACTGCACCGGCGGCGTCTACCCCGTGGACGGTGGGATGAGCCTGGTGGGCAACGCGCTGATGTTCTGACCGCTTCGTCCGCCTGGCTCATTGTCAGACAGCGGGGCGGACAGTCCCCCACACCTCGCACCGCGCGCTGTGAAAAGTGTGCGACGTGCACCGGGCGCGTAGCGCACCGCCTCGCGTCCCCTCGAAATCACGGGTGGGACGCTGGCCCACCCCTTGCTCGAGGCAGCGCCCCATGCGCGCCATTCCCCAAGTCCGCGGCTGGCTGGCAGTCCTCGTCCTCGCGGCCGCGTGCGCTGACGCCCCGGGGCCCGGGCCCTCGGGCACCTCGCGCGCCGCCGTGAGCGCCGCCCCCGAGCCCTTGGCGGACCCCACCCCCGCGCTCGCCGCCCAGGCTGCCTTCCGCGCGTGGCTCGACGACTACCTCGCGGCGTCGCCCAGCCGCCGGCCGGCGCTGGAGGAGAAGGGCGTGAGGCTCGCCTCGGCGCGGCGTCCCTTGCTGCGCGCGCTGTTGCTGCAGGAGCCGGAGCTCGCGTTGACCATGGCGCTGACGCCGGTGGAGCGCCTCGCGCTGCCCCCCTCCATCGCCGCCGAGGTGGAGGCTTGGCGCGACGGCCGGGGCACGCTGCACGTCATCGGCGCGCTGGCGGAGGATCCGTCGGTGCCCCTGCCCGTGGAGCGCTTCGTCAGCTTCGACGGCGAGGACGAGCTGTTGCGCGCGGGCGTCTTCGGAGCGCGGCTGGCCCAGGTGACGCGGCCAGGCGTCCGCCTGCACGGTGTGGCCCTGGACGGCGTCATCGCCCTCACCGAGTCGCGGCTGCGCCGCCTCTTCCCCACGGAGCCCCGCACCCTGCCCGTCGAGTTCCCGAAGGCCTGCCCGGTGTCGAAGAAGCGCGCGGAGGCGGCCCTGATCTTCCACGCCGGCGACGAGCTGCTGGGCTTCTGCGTGCCGGCCCACGCCGCGGAGTACGACGCCGCGCTGGGCGCCGCGGAGGAGCAGGACGCCGCCGGCGACGGCCTGCCTCCGGCGTCGTCGTGGACAGAAGGCCCCAAGACGCTCCTCTTCATCCGCGTGGACTACTCGGACGATCCAGGCGATCCGATCTCCCAGTCGTCCGCCGAGGCGTTGATCAACACCCAGGTGAACAACTTCTTCGGCGCCAACTCCTTCGGGAAGACGTCCCTGTCCACCACGGTGACGCCCACGCTGCGCCTGCCGAAGACGAAGGCCGAGTACCAGACGAACCAGAACTACTCGCAGTTGATGTTCGACGCGCGGGCCGCCGCCACCGCCGCGGGCTACACGCTGGCCAACTTCCAACTGGAGATCGTCGGCTTCAAGTCCACCTTCTCGGGCTGGGCGGGGCGCGGCTACGTGGGCGGCAAGGGCACCTGGCTCAACGGCAACTTCAGCCTGCGCGTCACCGCGCACGAGCTGGGCCACAACTACGGCGTGTACCACGCGAACTTCTGGAGCGCGGGCAACACGGTCATCGGCGCCGGCTCCAACCAGGAGTACGGCAACCCCTTCGACGTGATGGGCGGCGGGCAGGAGCACTTCCAGGCCTGGTTCAAGCGGCGCTTTGACTGGGTGACGAGCCCCGAGGTGGAGGCGGTGGCGGCCAGCGGCACCTTCCGGATCCAGGCGCTGGAGCAGCCTGTCGCCAGCGGGCTGCACGCGCTCAAGGTGCGGCGCGACGCGCAGAAGGACTACTGGGTGGAGTTCCGCCCGGGCCCCAACAACGTGCGCCTGCGCAACGGCGCGTCGCTCAACTGGGGCTACCCGTCGAACACCGGAGCGCACCTGCTGGACGTGACGCCCGGCGACGGCAGCCGCTCCAACTCCGCCCTCACCATCGGTCGCACCTTCAGCGATCCGCTGGCCGGCATCCACCTCACGCCGGTGGGGCTGGGCGGCACCACGCCGCCGTCGCTGGACGTGGTGGTGAACCTGGGCGCCTTCCCCGGCAACCGTGCGCCCACGGTTTCGCTGGCCGCCAGCGCGCTGGCGGTGGCTGCCAACGGCCTGGTCACCTTCACCGCGACGGCGAGCGACCCCGACGGCGATGCGCTGGCCTACCACTGGGACTTCGACGACGACACCCTGGGCCCCAACGCGGCCGTCGCTCCCAAGACCTTCGGCGCGGCCCGGACACACCACGTGGCGGTGACGGTGAGCGACATGAGGGGGAAGACGACCACGGCCTCGCTGCTGGTCACCGTCGGTGCGCCCACCACCTTCACCCTCTCGGGCGCGGTGACCCACTCCGGCGTGGGCCTCGCGGGGGTGCGCATCTCTGACGGCACGCGCGCCACCTTCACCGCGTCCGACGGCCGCTACTTCCTCACCAACGTGCCAGCCGGCAGCGTCACCGTCACCGCGACGAAGCCGGACTTCACCTTCACCCGCGGCTTTGCGGCCCCGCTGGCGGTGAGCGCCGACGCGCCGGGCCTGGACTTCACCGCCGCGGCCATCACCGGCTACCGCATCCAGGGGAAGGTGACCGCGGGAGGCGCCGCCGTGGCGGGCGCGGTGGTGAGCGACGGCAGCCGCACGGCCACCACCAACGCCTCGGGCGACTACACCCTCAACGACGTGCCCACCGGCCGCTATACGATCACCGCCACGAAGGCCGGCTGGCAGTTCAGGGAGTCCGGCTTTCAGAATCCGCTGGACGTGATGGGCGGCAACCTCACCAACCACAACTTCTACGCCTCGGGGACCTACCTGCAGGGCACCCTGCCCGCGTCGATCGCCACCGCGCCCACCGTGACGGACGGCGTGCGCACCGTGACGGCCACCCAGCCGCAGCCGGGCTTCCCCTGGAACTACTTCCTCTCTTCGGTGCCCAACGGCACCTGGAACCTCGTCGCCAGCGCGCCCGGCGTGACGTTGACGCCTGCCGGCTTCACCAACCCGGTGACGGTTTCCGGCGGCATGGCCCGCAGCAACCTCGACTTCCAGGTGGCGAGCGGCACCACCTACACGGTGTCCGGCACGGTGCGCACCGGAGGCACGCCGCTGCCTGGCGTCACCGTGAGCGACGGCACCCGCACCGCCACCACCGACTCCCTGGGCCGCTACGTGCTGGTGGGCGTGCCGGCGGGCAGCCACACCCTGACGCCGGCGCTCGCGACGTACTCCTTCGTGCCGACGACGCTGAGCGTCACCGTCTCCACCGCCAACCTCCTGAACCAGGACTTCGCCACCACCGTCGTCAACCTGCCGCCCACCGTGGTGACGGCCGCGGTGGCCAACCCGGCCGGCCCCACCACCGCCACCAGCACCCAACTGTCGGTGCTGGGCGACGACGACGGCGGCGAGGCGTCGCTCACCTACCGGTGGACGGCCACCGGCTCGTACCCGGTGTCCTTCAGCGCCAACGGCACCAACGGCGCGAAGGCCGCCACCGCCACCTTCTCCGGCGCCGGCACCTACACCCTGGAGGTCACCCTCACCGACGCGGGCGGCCTGTCGGTGCGCAGCCAGGTGCAGGTGCAGGTGCAGCAACAGGTGGTGGCGCTGGCGGTGAGCCCCTCGATGGCCAACGTCCTGACGGGCGCCACGCAGAACTTCACCGCGCAGGGGACGGATCAATTCGGCCGCGCGATGTTCGCCGGCACGCCGGCGTGGACCGTCTCGGGCGGCGGCGCCATTTCCGCGACGGGCGCCTTCACCGCCGGGACGACGCCCGGAGGCCCGCACACCGTCACGGCTACCGCGGCAGGCCGCTACGCCACGGCGCTGGTGACGGTGACGGGCCTGGGCGCCCCCACCATCGTGACGCCCGCCTCCGCCACGCCGAGCGCCGTCACCGGCACCACCACCTTGTTGTCCGTGCGCGCCGACGACGACGCGGGCGAGGCCTCCCTCACCTACCAGTGGACGACGCCGCTCGCGCCCGCGCCGGTGACCTTCTCGGCCAACGCCGTCAACGCCGCGAAGGACAGCACCGCCACCTTCACCCAGCCCGGGCAATACCAATTCCTGGTGACGGTCACGGACACGGCGGGGAACCAGGTGACCAGCCTCGCCGAGGTGACGGTGGTGGCTACGCCCACGCGCCTGGAGCTGCAGCCGCAGGTGGTGAACCTGCAGGTAGGCCAGCAGCAGGCCTTCGCGGCCACCGCGGAGGATCAGTTCGGCGCCCCGCTCGCACCCCAACCCGCCTTCACCTGGAGCGTGGCCGGGGGCGGCACGGTGGACGCGGCGGGCACCTTCACCGCGGGGACGGCGCCCGGCGGCCCGCACGTGTTGACCGTCACCGGGGCCGGGCTGTCCTCCACGGCGCAGCTCACCGTGGGCGCGGCCCCCGACACCCAGGCGCCCGCGGTGTCCCTCACCTCGCCCGCCGCCAGCGCGCGCCTCCAGGGGACCTTCACGCTCTCCGCCGACGCCACCGACGACGTGGGGGTGGTGAAGGTGGAGTTCTTCGCCGACGGCGCCACGAAGCTGGGGGAAGTGACGCAGGCGCCCTTCACGCTTCCCGCGGCCTCGAGCGCGCTCGCCGACGGGCCGCACGTGCTGACCGCCCGGGCCAGTGACGCGGCGGGCAACAGCGCCACCAGCGACGGCGTGGACGTGGTGGTGGGCGCTGGCCCAGTGGACACGACGCCTCCTTCCGTCTCGGTGCTTTCCCCCGCGGGCAGCGCGACGACGGCGCTCACGGTGACGCTGTCGGCCGAGGCCAGCGACGACGTGGGGGTGACGAAGGTGACGCTGGAGCTGGACGGCGCGACGGTGGCCGAGCCGCAGGCGGCGCCGTGGGAGACGACGCTGGAGGTGGCGGGGGGCCTTCACACGGTGGTAGCGATCGCCTGGGACGCCGCGGGCCACTTCACCCGGAGCGCGCCGGTGTCCTTCACGGCCGACGCCGGCACGTCGCCTCCCCCCACCACGCAGGAGCCGGAGACGATCCTCGGCGGCTGCGGCTGCGCGGGGGCCGGCGGCGCGTCGTCCAGCCTGGCGCTCCTTCTCCTCGGCCTGGCGCTGGTGGCGCGGCGCAGCACGCCGCTTTCCCGGAAGGCCCGGGCCAGCTAAAGGCGCAGGCCATGTCCGAGTGGAAAATCGATCGCGACGGTGACGTGGCCGTCATCTCACTGGATGACGGGAAGGCCAACGCGCTGCTGGTGCCGGAGTTCGAAGGACTGGAGGGTGCGCTGGCGGCGGTGGAGCGCAGCAGCGCCTTGGCGGTGGTGCTGACCGGCCGCCCCGGCTACTTCTCGGCGGGGCTCAACCTGAAGGCCCTGCCCACCCTGTCCCTGGAAGAGAAGCAGAAGCTGGTGGCGGCGATGGGCAGCGCGGTGACGAAGCTCTTCCTCTTCCCCAAGCCGGTGGTGGCGGCGGTGTCGGGCCACGCGCTGGGCGGCGGCGCGATGTTCGCCCTGGCGGCAGATCTGCGCGTCTTCGCCGACGGGCCGTACAAGTTCGGATTGAACGAGGTGCAGCTGGGCCTCTTCGTGCCGTCCTACGCCGTCGAGCTGGCGCGCGCCTGCATCTCGCCTTCCCGCCTCACCGAGTTCGTCGGGCACGGCCGGGTGCTGACGCCGCTGGAGGCGCTGTCGATGCACATCGCCGAGTCGGTACACGCGCCTGAAGCCGTCCTCGCCGCCGCGTTGATCCGCGCCCGTGGCCTCGCCGCGCTGTCCGGCACCGGCTACGCGCTCACCAAGCGCCTGGTCCGGGGCGCCGGCGTCGAGGCCGCGCAGAAGAGCCTGCCCGGCGAGCTGGCCGAGCTGGCCCGCATGCTCGACTCCCGCACCTGACGTCTTCCGGCGCTGCCAGTGAATCCCGGGGCTTGAGTGCCTGAGCGCTGGGGCTTCACCATTTCGTCACCGAGTTGTTGCTGCCGTCGGCGACTCCTTCTGCTCAAAGTCGGGCCATGGCCCTCCAGTCGGTGATCCGCTTCTTCCTCCCCAAAGATGACCACTGGTACGACATGCTGGAAGAGCTGTCGCGCCTGGGCCACGAGGCCGCCAAGGCGCTGCTGGTCTTCAAGGATCAACCGGCCAGCGTGGTGCAGACCTCGGTGCAGGCGCTCGAGCACCAGGCGGACGACGTGGTGCGCCGCATGGAAGACGCCCTGGCGCGGACCTTCGTCACGCCGCTCGATCGCGAGGATCTGCACCGCTTGAGCGGCGCGCTGGACGACATCATCGACCTGATGAACCTGGCGGCGCGGTGCTTCAGCCTCTACCACCTCGAGCGGCCCACGCCCCCCATGGTGCAGATCATGGAGAAGCTGGACGAGGCCACCGGCCTCATCGCGGCCTCGGTGCCTCACCTGCGCAAGCACCACTTCGAGGACCTGCTCACCAGCGGCCGGAAGGTGCGGGCGATCGAGAAGGAAGCCGACACCATCTACCGCAGCGCGATCAGCGCGCTCTTCGCCGAGAAGAACGGCGACTTCCGCGAGCTGCTCAAGCAGAAGGAAGCGCTCGATCACCTGGAGGCGGCGGTGGACTACTGCGACAACGTGGCCGATCTGCTCGCCAACCTGGCCGTCAAGCATGGCTAGCCTGCTGCTCGCGGTGGTCGTGATGGCCATCGTGTTCGACTACATCAACGGCTTCCACGACGCGGCCAACGCGATCGCCACGGTGGTGTCGACGGGCGTGCTGCCCATTCGGACCGCGGTGCTGATCGCCGCGGTGCTGAACTTCGCCGGGGCCATCACCGGGACGGCGGTGGCCAGGACGATCGCCTCGGGCTTCGCGGATCCCGCCATCGTCACCCAGGCGGTGGTGCTGGCGGCGCTGCTGGGCGCATCGGCGTGGAACCTGATCACCTGGTGGTTCGGTATCCCCTCGTCCTCCTCGCACGCGTTGATCGGCGGGCTGGCCGGCGCGGTGGTGGCGCACGCGGGCCGAGACGCCTTCAACTGGGGCGCGCTGGGGACGAAGGTGCTGGTGCCGCTGGTGGTCTCCCCCACCCTGGGCTTCGTCTTCGCCTTCGTCCTGATGATCACCCTGGTGTGGTTGATCCGCCCCTTCCGGCCGCTCACGGTGCAGCGAGGTTCCAGGCGCATGCAGCTCTTCTCGGCCAGCCTGATGGCCTTCAGCCACGGCAGCAACGACGCCCAGAAGTCGATGGGCATCATCACCCTGGCGCTGCTGTCCTTCGGCGCGGCGGGCCACGCGCTGCCCGGGTGGATGCCGGCGTGGGTCCTGCCGCGGGGCGATCACGTACCCTACTGGGTGATCCTCGCCTGCGCGGCGGCGATCGCCCTGGGGACGGCGGCCGGCGGGACGCGGATCATCAAGACGATGGGCACGAAGATCATCCGCATCACCCCGCTGCAGGGCTTCGCGGCGGAGACGGCCGGGGCGCTCACCATCCTCGGGGCCAGCAGCCTGGGCGTGCCGGTGTCCACCACCCACTGCATCAACGCCTGCATCATGGGCGTGGGCGCGTCCAAGCGGTTGTCGGCGGTGCGCTGGGGCGTGGCCACCAACATCGTCATGGCCTGGGTGGTGACGCTGCCCATGGCCGCGGCGATCGCCTGGGCGTCGATGAAGCTGCTCGCGCTCGCCGTCTGAGGCGCGCTGGGCCTACTCCGCCCACCAGGCGGACACCTGGCTCACCTGCGGCTGGGCCGCGAGCGCGCACACCGCCGCCCACGCCTCGTCCGTCATCGCGCCGTGGTAGCTGACGCAGTGCCCGGGCTCCAGCGGCCAGAGGTACGCAGTCTTTGGGGGCAGGCAGCGGCTGCGCCCGGGCGTGCCCACGCGGTACACGCCTGGCACCACCTTCGCCAGCTCCGCCTCGGTGGCGGCGTCGTCGGTGGCGCACAGCTCCAGCGCGCCGTCATTCAGGCAGCCTTCAGCCTGGGTGAAGGTGATCTTCCCGCTGCAGCTCTTCGCGCCCACCCCACCGCCGTCCACGCGGTCGAGCGCCTGGTCGCCGCCGTCAGCGAGGTCCCTCAGGCCGCTGCGTCCGCACCCGACGCACAAGAGCGCCACGGCCAGCCACCTCACGGCGCGCGCTGCCTCTCCACCGCGAAGAGCACTGCCTCCGGGGTGCAGGGGATTCCCAGGTGCACCTCGCGCCCCTTCGGGCCGAAGGCCGCCACCGCGTGCCGCAGCGCCGCCACCGCCGACAGGGCCAGCATGAGGGGCGGCTCCCCCACCGCCTTGCTCCCGTGGACGACGTCGTCCTGCACCGCGTTCTCCAGGAGCGCCACCCGGAAGTCGATCGGCGCGTCACCGAAGGCGGGGATCTTGTACGTGTCCGGTGAGTGGGTGCGCAAGGAGCCCTTCTCGTCCGTCTTCAGCTCCTCGATGGTCAGCCAGCCCCAGCCCTGGATGAAGGCGCCTTCCACCTGGCCCTTGTCGATGGTGGGCACCAGGCTGGCGCCCACGTCGTGGAGGATGTCCACGCGCCGCAGGCGGTGCTCGCCCGTCAGGCCGCTCACCTCCACCTCGCTCACCGCCGCGCCATACGCGAAGTAGTGGAACGGCTTGCCGCGCCCGGTGGCCTTGTCGAAGTGGATGTCCGGCGTCTTGTAGAAGCCGGTCGCCGACAGCGGCACCTGCTGCAGGTACGCCTCGGCCGTCACCTTCTCGAAGGGCAGCGCCAGCTCCGGCCGCGACGGGAGGAAGACGCGCCCCCCCGCGAAGAGCAGCTCACCCGCGCTCGACGTCGGGACACCGAGGAGCCGCGCCGCGACGGGCCTCAAACGCTCCCGCAGCGCCTCGCAAGCCTGCTTCACCGCCTGGCCGTTCAAGTCCGCCCCGCTGGAGGCTGCGGTGGCCGAGGTGTTGGGCACCTTGTCGGTGGCGGTGGCCATGACGCGAATCGCCTGCGGCGAGAGCCCCAGCTCGTGCGCGGCGATGGCCAGCATCTTGGTGTGCAGGCCCTGCCCCATCTCCGTGCCGCCGTGGTTCAACTGCAGGCTGCCGTCGGCGTAGAGCACCGCCAGCGCGCCGGCCTGGTTCAGGAAGGACGTGGTGAAGCTGATGCCGAACTTCACCGGCGTCATCGCCAGGCCCCGCTTGTTCCACCGACTCCGCTGGTTGAAGGCCTGCACCTCGGCGAGGCGGCGGCGGTAGTCGCTGCTCCGCTCCAGCTCGTCGAAGAGGCGCGGCAGGGGGCCGTCCTTCACCTCCTGCCAGTACTGGGTCACGTTGCGCGGCGCCGGCCCGTAGAAGTTCTTCCGCCGCAGCGCCACCGGATCCAGGCCCAGCACCTCGGCCGCCCGCGACATGACGTGCTCGATGACCGCCATGCCCTGCGGCCCGCCGAAGCCGCGGAAGGCCGTGTTCGAAGGCAGGTTCGTCTTCGCCACCCGGCCCGTCACCCGCACCGCGGGCAGGAAGTAGCCGTTGTCGAGGTGGAAGAGGGCGCGATCGAGGATGGCGCGGGACAAGTCGGTGGAGAAGCCGCCGTCGCACACCAGCTCCGCCGCGAGGCCCACCAGCGCGCCGTCCTTCGCGAAGCCCGCCTCGTAGCGGGTGAGGAAGGGGTGGCGCTTGCCCGTCCACATCATGTCCTGGTCGCGGTTGAGCCACACCTTCACCGGCCGGCCCGTCTTCACCGCCGCCAGCGAGGCGAGGCAGGCGTACGGCGCGGCCTGCGTCTCCTTGCCGCCGAAGCCGCCGCCCATCCGCGGGACGGTGACGTTCACCTGGTTGCGGTGCCAACCCAGCAGGTGCGCCACCAGGGCCTGCAGCTCGCTGGGGTGCTGGGTGGAGGAGCAGAGCTCGAGCGCGCGGTCCTCCACCGGGACGGCCAGCGTGCACTGCGTCTCCAGGTAGAAGTGATCCTGCCCGCCGGTGCGCAGCTCGCCCGACAGGCGCACCTCGGCCGACGCCAACGCCGCCGCCACGTCGCCGCGCTCCAGCTTGTGCTCGTCGGACAGCCAGCTACCCCTGGCGATCGCCTCGTCGAGGGTGACGATCGCCGGCAGCACCTCGTAGTCCGCCTGCACCGCCGCCACGCCTGCGCGGCACGCCTCGTACGTCTCACCCACCACCAGCGCCACCGCCTGCCCGAGGAAGTGCACCGTGTCCTTCGCCAGCACCTCCTCGTCGTGCACCACCGCGCCAGAGTTGTTCTCGCCGGGGATGTCGGCGGCGGTGAGCACCGCGAGGACCCCCGGCACCGCGCGCGCCTTCTTCGTGTCCAGGCCGCGCAGCCGGGCGTGGGCGTGCGGCGAGGGCACCACCTGCGCCACCAGCATCCCCTGCGGGGCGGGAAGATCGTCCACGTACCGCGCCTCGCCCGAGGTGTGCTTGAGGCCGCTCTCGTGCAGCAGCGGCTGGTGCAGCGGCGTCAACGGCGCCGAGGGGCTGGCGCCGGGCGCGCCGGAAGGAGCGAGCTTCTCTTCACGCACGGCTCACCTCCGCGGCGGACTGCACGGTGGCCGCGTGGCCTCTCGCCAGGCGGGGCTGCTTCACTTCCTTCGTCTCGTCGAAGAAGCCGCGCAGCAGGTTGGCCGCCACCCGCGCGCGGTACTCCTTCG
This sequence comes from Myxococcales bacterium, assembly GCA_020846875.1. Lineage (GTDB taxonomy): Bacteria > Myxococcota > Myxococcia > Myxococcales > Myxococcaceae > JADLDB01. Next base: position 16,082 of record JADLDB010000055.1, read on the forward strand.
AGCCGCGGTGATCGCTCAGCGGCGTGAAGTCCTTCACCAGCGCCGCGGCGGCGGCCTCGATGGACGCCTCGCCCCAGGGTTGGCCCAGCAGGGCGGCCTCCGCCGACGACGCGCGCTTCGGCGTCGCCGCCATGCCACCGAAGGCCAGCCGCGCCAGGGTGACGACGCCCTTTCCGTCCGTCTCCACGTACAGGCCGGCGGACACGGTGCTGATGTCCAGCTCGCGCCGCTTCGACACCTTGTACGAGGCGGCCCGGGCCGTGGCGGGCACGCGGGGCACCAGCACCGCGGCGAGCAGCTCCCCCGGCGAGAGCGCCGTCTTCCGGTAGGCGGGGAAGAAGGCCTCCAGCGCCACCGTGCGCTCGCCCGCCCGCCCGCGGATGACGGCCGACGCCCCCAGGCTGATGAGCGTCGGGGCCAGATCGCCGATGGGGGACGCGGTGCACAGGTTTCCTCCCACCGTGCCGCGGTGCTTGATCTGCCGCGCGCCGAAGTAGCGCACCATGCGGTGCAGCGACGGCAGCCGCTGCTCGCTGAAGGCCTCCAGCTCGGAGATGGTGACGCCGGCGCCGATGCGGAAAAGCTCAGGCGACTCCTCCACCGCGCGCAGGGGCGCCAGGCCCTCCAGGGAGATGAGCTTCGGCGGGGCGGCAAAGCGCTTGGTGATCTCCAGGGAAAGGTCCGTGCCTCCCCCCACGAAGCGCGCGTCCGGGTGGCGGACCAGCTCGTCGAAGAGCGCGTCGAAGGTGACGGGGGTGACGAAGCGCTGGCCGTGGGCCTGGTAGTGCAGGTCCATCGACTCGGGCGCGCGGGCCGCGAAGCGATCGCTCGGGCAGGCGCCGGCGATCTTCTGCGCGGCGTCGCGGATCGGCCGGTAGCCGGTGCAGCGGCAGAGGTTGCCGCACAGCTGATCGTCCAGCTTCCAGGGTTGGTCGAGATCCTCCCGGTAGGTGGCCTCGAACATCGACATCACCACGCCGGGCGTGCAGTAGCCGCACTGACTGCCCAGGGCGCGGGCCAGGGCCTCCTGCGCGGGGTGCCAGGCGCCGTCGGGCGCGCGCAGCGCCTCCACGGTGACGACGTGCTTGCCCTGCACCATCGGCAACAGCAGCAGGCAGGAGTTGACCGCGCGCCACTGAGGGCTGCCGGCGGCCCTCGCTTCGGCCACGGCCACGGTGCACGCGCCGCAGTCGCCTTCAGCGCAGCCCTCCTTGGTGCCCGGCAGGCCCTTCACGTCGCGCAGGTAGCGCAGGAGCGTGGTGGTGGGCGCCAGGTTGCGCTCCGTCACCCACGTCCCGTTCAAGTTGAAGCGCAGGTGGTCCATGTGGCGGGCGTTCTACCAGAGCCCGGCGCGCATGAAACGCCCTGCTGAGGCGGACGCGCCCGTCAGGGCACCGGCTCGGAGTCTTCCTTCCTCTCTGACGGCGACGGCCAATCCATCTCCACCGCCACGCCGAAGCCGTGCTCCGCCAGCCACCGCCACGCGCCCACCACCTGGACGCCGCGGTAGTCGCGGTAGCCCGTGAAGTCGGCGCCGTCGTGACCCGCCGTCGCGTCGGCGGCCATGCGCGTCAACGGGCGCGCCGCCCCGGGCCCGTCCCCGGCCGGATCGCACACCCGGATTCGTCGCGGCGTCTGTGCGCCTGGATCGCGCGGCAGCAGCCCCGCGCGCTGGAGCTGATCGGGGAAGCGGCTGTTGGACAGCATCACCCCCTCGGCATCGAAGGCGTAGGTCTCTGCCGACGGCGCCGGCCCCGGCTGCGCGAGGATGCGCAGGAAGTCGCGCCGCGCGTCGAAGGTGAACACCAGGTGCGCCGCCTCCAGGCCCGGGAGCTCCAGCCGCGCCCCGGCGAGGATGACGAGGCCGAGATCCCACCGCGCCTCCGCCGGCTCGAGCGGCAGCGACGCCGCCGAGCCCTCGCGCTCCAGTTGCTCGGAGAACCGGGCGAGCGCCGCGTCGGCCCGTGCGCCCACCCCCAGTTGGACCAGCGCCTCCCCGCAGGCCACCAGCGACACCCCCAGCGCACCCTGGGCCCGCTGGTGCTCGGTCAGCTCCAGCTCCAGCAGCCGGCGCAGGCGCGGCGCGAACACCCCGCCGGTTGCGGGCCGGGTGGCGCGGAACAGCGCGGCGGCGCCGTCTCGCAACGAGGCGCTCGTGCTCACGCGCCGCGCCGCCTCGCGTCTCAACGCCAGCCAGCTCACCAGCGCCTCCACGCGCGCGTTCAGCAGCGCCGGCAAGACCTCCGCGGGCACCACCGGCGCGCGCGGCGCCGCTGCAGCAGCAGCTTCCAGCGCCACGCCTCCGGCGCGGTACGTCACCACCGGGCACTCCAGCCGCTCGAGCAGCCGTCGGACCAGGCCCCGGCCGCCCAGCGCCCGCGCCAACGCCGGGCGCTGGCGCACCTCCATCACCAGGAGATCCACCCGCTCGCGCGCGACGAAGGCAGCGATGGTCTCCAGCGGATCGCCCTGCTCCAGCGCGTGCAGGAAGGGCACCGCCGGATCATCGGGCACGAGGCTCAGCAGCGCCCCCTCGGGGCGCGCCCGCCGCGCCGACACCGACTGGTGCAGCATGCCCTCGCCGGCCTGCGCATCGAGCGGCACCACGTGCAGGATGACCAGCGTCGCCGCGCGCTCCGCCGCGAGCCGCGTCGCCAGGTGCAGCCCGCCCTTCACGTCGCCGTGAAAGTCGGTGGCGAACAGCACCCGGGGCTCGCGGCGCACGGTCTTCAGCTCAACGAAGACGCAGCGCTCTCACTGGCAGAGGCCGGTGCTGGCGTTGCAGGTGCGGCCGGGGGCGCAGCCCACGAAGGCGCAGTCGTAGAAACACACGCCCTGGGCCCCTGTTCCACCGTCCGCCAGCGTCACCGGGACGCAGGTGGTGCCGTAGCGGCAGTTGCCGTGCTGGCTCACCGGCGCGCAGCTCCCGAGGCACTGGTTGAAGGTGGTGCCCTGCTGCACGAGGCCAATGCACTGCGAATTGGAAGGGCAGGTGCCGGAGTTGCAGCTCGGCGTGCAATAGCCACCGGGCATGTCGGCGCCACCGTCGGGCAGGAAGGCTCCTCCCAGACAGGTGGCCGTCTCACCCGAGGGGACCACGCAGCCGGAGTTGTCAGAGCAGCCAGCGCCCGGCGCGCCGGTGGTGGTGGTGCAGTTCCCCTGTTGGTTGCAGAACTGCGTCGTCGAGCACGCCATGCAGGCCTGGCCCTGACGCCCACACTCAGTGCCGAGCGTATTGCCGGGCACGCAGCGCCCCAGCGAGTCGCAGCAGCCCGCGCAGTTGCCCGGCCCGCAGGGAGGTCCACCGCCCCCGCCCGTGCCGCCGCCGATGCCCCCGCCACCTCCGCCACCACCTCCGCCACCTACGCCTCCGCCGCCGCCGCCCCCGATGCCGCCGCCTGTACCTCCGCCCACGCCGCCGCCCGTCCCTCCACCGACGCCGCCGCCCGTGCCTCCGCCGACGCCGCCGCCCGTGCCTCCGCCCGGACCTCCGCCGCCGCCTCCGCCGACGCCGCCGCCGGTACCGCCACCCACGCCTCCGCCCACACCGCCGCCGGTGCCTCCGCCGACGCCGCCGCCGACACCGCCGCCCGTACCTCCGCCGAAGCCACCGCCGGCGCCACCGCCGTTGCTGACGGACAGGCACACGCCGAGGCTACAGAATTGGCCCAGCACGCACTGCTGGCAGGCCTGCCCCTGCTGCCCGCAGGCGATCTGCGAGGGCGTCTGGCAGGTGCCGTTGGCGTCGCAGCACCCGAGGGAACAGGTGCTGGCGTTGCAGGGCGGCTTGCCGCCACCACAGGAGAAACCGAACAGGCCGCCGAGGGCAGCCGCCACGAGGAAGAGCCGAAGAGCGCGCACAGTGGGGTGAAGACACCCGACCCTGGCCCGGTGCGCAAGGCCCACGTCAAGGATCAGCCCTGCTCGTCGCCTGTTCGACTGTAAAACGCCGCCGTGGACGGCCGGGCCCAATGCTGACAAACCACCCGGGCCATGAGCGACCCCACCGCCGACACCCTCACTGGACGCCTGCTGGCCGACAAGGGCAAGCGCCCCGTCATCCTCGCTGACTGCGTGAAGCTGATCGACGAAGAGGTGGCCAGCAAGGGCGGCCTGTCCGGCCTGGCGATCAAGGCGGCGTACAAGGTGGTGTGCGCGGTGAAGCCGGGCATCATCCGCGAGTCGATGGACCAACTGCTGGACGACTTCGTCCACCGCCTCGAGCCCTTCTACGTCGACCACCGGAAGGACGGCGCGGCGCCGGGCGCCTTCGGGGAGACGCTGAACAAGCGCGGCGCGGAAGTGGCTGACGCGCTGCTGGGCATCACCGACGACCGCGCGAAGAAGGCCAGGCACGCCACCTTGAAGGGCGCCTACGAGAAACTGCGCCCCCAGGCGAAGAAGCACGTGGAGGAGGCGGTGCCGCGCGTGGGCCGTACCCTGGCTGCTCACCTGGGGACCTAGAGCGCCGATGAGCTTCCGCGACCGGACCGACGCCGAGCGCGCCCTGCAGCGCTGGCCTTCCAGAAACCTGGAGCAGCTCTTCGAGGACCTGGCCGAGCTCGGCCACCGCTGGAAGGACGGGGACGAGGTGCGGGTGCCGCGCGTCACCCTCTTCCTGCGCAGCGGCCGCGAGGTGACCGGCTTCGTGCTGGACGTGTACGGCGACCGCGCCGGCGGGCGCACCGTGCTGATCCGCTCTCCGGCCGCCGCACACCCCGCGGGGGTCGACGTCACCCACGTCCCCTGGGCCACCCTCGACGCCGTGACGGTGCACGACGTGGCCGCCTGGGACCGGCCGCCGGCCGACGCGCCTCCGCCACCCACCCGCGAGGAGCTGCTGGCCCGCGCCGCCTCCGCCACCGAGCTGCTGGCCGAGAAGGTGGGCACGCCCATCGCCTTCGAGCTGGAGCTGGGCGACGACGAGGCCGCGCTCGAGCCGCTCGGCTGGTTGCTCCGCCTGGCCCAGCGGGTGCTGCTGGAAGTGGCCGCCGCGCCGGCCAGCGCCGATGCGCTGCGCGGCCGCGTCAAGGCGGTCAAGCTGGCGCTGGGTATTCAGCCGCTCACGTCCTTCGCCGACGGCTCCTTGATCATCACCACCCCCTCGGCCTGGAACAAGCGCGCCACCGCGCAGTCCCTGCGCCGCGAGCTGGAAGCGCTGCTGTAGGGAAAAGCCGATCCCCTCCCGAAGCAAGCTGCTCTAGACTGCCGCCGGGGTGGATACGCCGGGTCAACCCACGTGGATCGGCCAGTACCGTCTGACGTCGCGACTGGCGACGGGCGGAATGGCCGAGGTGTACGTCGGGCGGCACGTCGACGAGGCAGGCACCCTGGGGCCGATGGTGGCGGTGAAGAAGCTGTTGCCCCACCTGGTGAAGGACACCTCCATCGTGAGGATGTTCCTCAACGAGGCGCGGATCACCGCGCAGATCCAGCACCCCAACGTGGTGCGCATCTTCGAGCTGGGCCAGGTGGACGGCGAGCCCTTCATCGCCATGGAGCTCCTGGAAGGGCACACCTGGGCCGACCTGCGCAACCGCGCCGCCGAGAACGGCCGCCGCATGCCGATGGGCGTCGCCCTCTACATCCTCACCCAGGCGTGCCGGGGGCTGGACGCCGCGCACAAGGCCAAGGGCGACGACGGCCAGCCGCTCGCGCTGGTGCACCGCGACTTCACGCCCGACAACATCCACGTGGGGGTCCACGGCGAGGTGAAGGTCATCGACTTCGGCATCGCCAAGACGGCGTCGTGGGGCGCGGGCACCGAGCCGGGCACACTCAAGGGCAAGTTCTTCTACATGTCGCCCGAGATGATCCTCGCCAAGCCCGTCGATCACCGGGCCGACGTGTTCGCCGCGGGGGTGATGCTGTACGAGCAGCTGTGCGGCCGCCGGCCCTTCACCGGCACCAGCGTGGACGAAGTGGTGATGAAGATCGCCACCGGCAAGCCCACGCCGCCCACCACGTACGATCCCGCCGTGCCGTCGCCGCTGGAGGCGATCTGCCTGGCGGCGCTCAACCGCAACGTGGACTCCCGCTTCCAGTCCCTGGAGGTGCTGGCCGACGCGATCGAAGCGGTGGGCGGTGAGGCCCAGGTGGCCTCGGCGGAGGAGGTGGCCCAGTACGTCAACTCCCTCTTCCCGGAGAAGGACGACGCGACGCGGATGACGCTGCGCCGCGCGCGCGAGGTCGACCCGTCGCACCCCGGCACGCGCCTGCCCCAGCCCGGCGAGCCGCTGGGCGCCACCATGCCCACGCCCCAGCGCGTCGATGAGGCGCGCGTGGCCAGCCGCGCCACCGACTACGTGCCGGTCTTCGAGCCGCCGGGGAGCGGCGCCTCCCAGCCCGTGGACGACTCTCCCGAGCCGCCCACCCAGATGGAGCGGCCGGTGCTCCCGGACCTCAACGCCGATCGCCCCGCCTCGCTGGCGCCGGAGGAGCTGCCGAAGCGCTCGCGCACCCCCATCTTCGTCGGCGTGGGCGTGCTGGTGGCGCTGGTGCTGATCGCGATGATCGGCTTCCGCGAGCCGTCCTTCTCGCCCACCGAGCGGCTGGCCCTGGCCGAGAAGGCCACGCCCGAGGAGCGGCTCGAGCTGCTGGAGCCCCTGGTGAAGGCGCCGGACGTCACCGAGGAGCAGCTCAAGGCGGCGGCTGGCATGGTGCGGGACGCGAAGGACTGGAAGCTGACGCTGGAGCTGGTGGACGCGTGGCTGCTCAAGAACCCGAAGAGCTTCGACGCCCGGCTGGTGGAAGCCGAGGCGGCCACCGCGGCCCGCTTCGGCAAGCGCGCGGAGACGGCCATCGCCGAGGCCTCGAAGCTTTCCCCCGATGATCCCCGGCCGGACGCGGCCCTGGCCCGGCTGCGCGAGCTGCAGGGCGACTCGAGCGGCGCCCTGGAGGGCTGGACCCAGGCTGCGCGCAAGAGCAAGGGCACCACGGAGTACCTCGCGCGCCAGGGCTACTGGTTCTCCCAGGCCGGCCGATTGGACGAAGCCGAGCTGGCGCTCAACAAGGTGATGCGGGCGAAGCCGGATCCAGCGACGGCCGCCGAATTGGGCTTCGTGAAGTTCCGCAAGTCGAAGCCCGACGAGGCGCTCCGGCTGCTCAAGGGCGCGGTGAAGGACGACCCAGGGCTGATGGTGGCCCACTACTACCTGGGCGCGGTGCTGGTGCAGAAGGGCGACCTGGCCGCCGCGCGCGAAGCGTACACCGCCGCCGACGCGCTGGCGGGAGACGACGCGCGGCCCCTGACGGCCCTGTGCGAGCTTGAAGCCATGGCCGGCCCCGAGGGTCAGCTGGAGGCGGCGAAGAAGAAGCTCAAAGAGCGCTTCCCGAAAGACGCCGAGGCGATCATCACCCGCTGCTCCGTCCCCCCCACGCCCCCCCTTTAAAGTGAGCCGCCGCCTCGTCTTGAACGCGGACGACTTCGGGTACGACCCGGCCGTCACCGCGGGCATCGTGGAGGCGATGACGATGGGCGTGGTGAGCTCGACGACGATGATCGTCAACTCGCCGTGGTCTGCTGACGCGGCCGGGCGCGCGGCGGGGCTGTCCGTCGGCCTCCACCTCAACCTGGTGCGCTTCGAGGCGGTGAGCGAGCCGGGCCGGGTGCTGGAGGAGCAGGCACTGTCGTCGCTCTCCGCGGACTTCGTGGCGAAGGAGACCCAGGCGCAGCTATCGAAGCTCGAGTCGCTGCTGGGGCGGCGGCCCACGCACCTGGACGTGCACAAGCACGCGCACCGGGAGCCGGCGGTGCTGGAGGGCCTCGCGCGCACGGCGAGGGCGTGGGGCCTGTCGGTGCGCAGCATCTCCGACGGGATGCGCGCGGCGCTGCGGGCCCGGGGCGTCGGGACCAACGACGCCTTCCTCGGGGACGCGGGGCTGGAGGCGTACTGGACGCTGGAGCGCTTCGAGGCGCAGCTGGACTGCCTGCCCGCCCATGGCCTGGTGGAGCTGATGTGTCACCCGGGGCACCGGCCTTCCCACGTCACCAGCGGCTACGGCGCGCAGCGGGAAGTCGAGCTGGCCACCTTCGTCGATCCCCGGGCCCGGGCGGCGCTCGTGAAGCGCGGCCTCGTCCTTCAAGGCTGGGCGTGAAGCACGTCTTCGTCTCCGAGGACGGCCGTGTCCGCAGCGGCTGGGTGGTGGCCGCCTTCGCCGCCGTCGCCACGGTGGTGATGGGGGGCGCCCAGGTGGCGCTGGCGGTGACGGGCCTGGGGCAGGCGGTGCGCACGCTCGACGATCCTTCGCTCGCCTTCGTCACCTGGTCGACGGCCTTCGCGGCGCTGGCGGCGACGCTGGTGGGCCGCCTTCTGCTGAGAGAAGAGGTAGGGCTGTCGCGCACGAAGGCGGGGCGCCACTTCGCGCTGGGCCTCGGCCTCTCGCTGGGGCTGGTGGCGCTGGCCTGCGGCGTACCGGCGGTGGCGGGCGTCACCACCCTCGCGTGGAGCGGCGTCCCGGCCTCCAGGCTGGTGGTGGTGCTGGCCCAGCACGCCCTCTGCGTGGCGCCGACAGCCTTCGCGGAGGAGCTGCTGGTGCGCGGCGTGCCGCTCAAGGCGCTGTCCCGGGGGCTGCACCCGGTGGCGGCGGTGGCGATGACGGGCCTCGCCTTCGGCGCGCTGCACCTCAGCAACCCGAGCGCGTCGTGGGTGGCGGCGGTGAACGTGGCGCTGGTGGGCGCGTGGTTCGGCGCGGTGGCGGTGCGCACCCACAGCCTGTGGAAGCCGTTCGGCCTGCACGTGGGGTGGAACTTCGCGGAAGGCGTCCTCTTCGGGCAGCCGGTGAGTGGGCTCTTGCCCGGCACGTCGGTGCTGACCGCCCGCTGGCCGAAGCAGCCCGGCTTCTTCAGCGGCGGTGACTTCGGGCCTGAGGCGGCGGGGTGGACGGCGGTGCTGCTCGCGGCGGCGGTGATCGCCACGGCGCTCTGGCCCCGGCCTCAAGCGCACGCGCCTTGACTCCGCGGCGCTCACGGCTAAACGAGCGCTCGCGATGATCCACGTCGAAGGTCTCACCAAGTACTACGGGCAGCGCGCGGCCATCCGCGATCTCACCTTCAACATCGAGAAGGGCGAAGTCATCGGCTTCCTCGGCCTCAACGGGGCGGGGAAGTCCACCACCTTGAAGGTGCTGGGCTGCGTCTTGCTGCCCACCAGCGGCAAGGTGGTGATCGACGGCTTCGACGTCTCGAAGGACCCCCACGAGATCCGCAAGCGGATCGGCTTCCTCCCCGACACCCCGCCGCTCTACGAGGAGATGACGGTCGAGGGGTACTTGGGCTTCGTGGCCGAGCTGCGCGGCGTGGCGAAGGCCGACGTGCCCGCCCGTGTGGCCGACGCGATGAAGAAGACGGCGCTCAGCGAGCGCTCCGGCGACGTGATCGCCACCCTCTCGCACGGCTTCCGGCAGCGCGTGGGGCTCGCGCAGGCCCTGGTGCACAACCCGCGGCTGCTCATCCTCGACGAGCCCACCGGCGGCCTCGACCCGGTGCAGATCGTCGAGATGCGCGAGCTGATCCGTAAGCTCAAGGGCGAGCACACGGTGCTCCTGTCCAGCCACTTCCTCACGGAGATCTCCCAGATCTGCGATCGCTTCCTCGTCATCCAGCAGGGAGAGATCATCGCCGGCGGCTCCGAGGAGGAGCTGTCCAGGAAGCTGGGCGGCGCCGGCACCGTCGAGCTGGAGCTCAAGGGCGTGGCCCAGAAGGCGATCGACGCGCTCAAGCCCGTGGCCGGCGTCACCGACGTCACCGTCGTCAAGCTGGACGGGGAGCGCGTGTCGCTCAAGGTGGAGGCCGGCGCCGAGGTCCGGCCCGCGCTGGTGAGGGCGCTGGTGGCCGCCGGCATCGACGTGCTGCGCGTGGACCGGGCCGCCACCCGGCTGGAGAGCATCTTCTTGAAGCTGACCCACGGGAAGGAGGCCGCGTGATGCGCAACGTGATGCTGATCGCCCGCCGCGAGCTGGCCGCGTACCTGCGCACCATGAGCGGCTACGTGATCATCGCGGTGATGCTCTTCATCGACGGGCTGTTGTTCAACGCCTTCGCCGTCCCCGGCACCGCCAAGAAGTCCAGCGAGGTGCTGGCCGACTTCTTCACCATGACCAGCGGCATCACCATGGTGGGCGCCGTCTTCCTCTCCATGCGCCTCATCGCAGAGGAGCGGCAGACCGGCACCATCTCGCTGCTCTACAGCTCGCCCCTGCACGACGTCGAGATCGTCCTGGGCAAGTTCCTCGCGGCCTTGGGCTTCCTCTTCGTCTTCTTCGCCTCCACCCTCTACATGCCGGCGCTGGTGGCGGCCTACGGCAAGGTGTCCCTGGGCCACGTCTTCTCCGGGTACTTCGGCCTCACCCTGGTGGGCGCGGCCAGCCTGGCCATCGGCGCCTTCGGCAGCTCGCTCACCCGCAGCCAGGTGGTGGCGGCGGTGCTGTCGGGGGTGATGTGCCTGGCGCTCACCACCTGCTGGCTGCTCACCAAGGTGACCGACCGCCCGCTCACCGAGATCGTCACCCAGTTGGCCTGGTGGGGCCACTTCGACGCGTTCCGCACCGGGCTGGTGCACGTCAAGCACGTGACGTACTTCGCGCTGGTCACCTTCCTGGCGCTCTTCGCCGCCACGCGCGTGCTGGAAGCGCGGAGGTGGAGGTAGGCCATGACGCTCTCCATTCTCCTCGGTGTGGGCCTGGTGCTGGCGTGGGTCGGCGAGCGGATCGTCGAGAACCCCACCGCCCGCGGCGCGTTGACCGGCCTGGGCGTGCTGCTGGTGGCCGTGTCCTTCGTGCTGCGCCTGGTGAAGAGCCGCCAGGGGGAAGCCGACGCGCGCCGCATCCACCGCTGGCTGGCCAGCTTCTCCGGCCTGTCCCTGGGGGCGCTGGTGCTGTACGCGGCGCAGTCCGATCTCTACACCCGCGCCTTCGGGGCCTCGCTGGAGTCGTCGAGCCCGACGCTGGCCGGGCTGCTGGCCGCGCTGTGGCCGGCGCTCCTCGTCACCGCGCTCGCGCCCACGCTGCTGATGGAGCTGTCCTTCGCCTCCATGGTGCTCGCCCCCAGGCTGGAGGCGGGCCGCGTGCAGGAGGCGATGTTCTCGGGCCTGGCGCTCTCCTTCGTCCTCACCTTCGCCTTCTCGGCGCAGTACGTGGCCAGCGAGCGCGACAGCAAAGCCGACCTGTCCTACTTCCGCGTGGCGCGGGCAGGCGAGGCGACGAAGAAGCTGGTCGCCTCCATGGACGAGCCGCTGGAGGCGTACCTCTTCTTCCCGCCGGGCAGCGACAGCGCCGAGGCCGTGAAGGGCTACTTCGAGGAGCTCCAGGTCGCCTCACCGCTGCTCAAGGTGACGACGCTGGACTACGCGCTCGAGCCCGCGAAGTCGAAGGAGCTGGGCGTCACCGGCAACGGCACGGTGGTGCTGAAGAAGGGCGCGCGGAAGGAGAGCGTCTTCATCGCCGTGGAGATCGAGAAGGCGCGCACGCAACTGCGCGGACTGGACGCAGAGATCCAGAAGCGGATCCTGCAGGTCGCCAAGTCCCGCCGCACCGTGTACCTCACCGCCGGCCACGGAGAGCGCACGCAGGATCCGCTGGGCGGCGCCGATCAACGCGCCACCATCGAGATCCTCTACAAGACGCTGCAGGATCAGAACTTCGACGTGCGCACCCTGTCCGCCGCCGAAGGGCTGGGCCAGGAGGTGCCAAAGGACGCCGCCGCCGTCTTCGTGCTGGGGCCCACCCAGCCCTTCACCCAGCCGGAGGCCGACGCCCTGGCCGCCTACGAGCAGCGCGGCGGGCGCCTCTTCCTCGCGCTCGATCCCGAGGCCGGCCTCACCTTCGAGGAGCTGCTCAAGCCCCTGGGCCTGTCGATGAAGGCCCAGCGGATCGCCCAGGAGCGCGGCACCGCCAACATCCGCCCGCCGCCGTCGCTGGCCGATCGCGTCAACATCGTCACCCGCACCTTCTCTTCTCACCCCGCTGTCACCTACCTGGGGCGCGCCAACGCCGCGGTGCTCTTCGTGGGCGCCGCGCCGCTGGAGGAGCTGGGCCAGCACCCGGCCGACCTGGTGATCGACTTCGCGGTGCGCTCCATCCCCGACGCGTGGAACGACGCCAACAACAACTTCGAGTTCGATCAAGCCTCCGGCGAGACGAAGAAGGCTCACGGCCTGGTGGCCGCCGTCACCCGCCGCGCGAAGTCCAACAAGGCGGAGGAGGAGCTGAGGGCGCTGGTGCTGTCCGACTCCGACAACATCGCCGACGAGCTGTTGCCGCTGTTGCCCGGCAACCAGTACCTGGTGGTGGACGGCTTCAAGTGGCTGCTGGGCGACGAGCAGTTGGTGGGCGCCACCAACACCGAGCAGGACGTGCCCTTGACGCGCACCCGGCAGATGGACTCGGCGTGGTTCTACGGCACCACCTTCCTCGCGCCCGTCCTGGTGCTCGGCCTGGGCCTCGTCGCGCGACGCCGCATGAAGAAGCCGTCGAAGGAGGCGAAGTCGTGAAGGCCCGGAGCGTGAGCATCTACGGAGCGCTGGCGGTGGTGGGGCTCTCGGCCGCGTACCTCACCTGGCAGCGACCGAAGGAGACGGTGAAGGCGGATCAGGTCACCGTGCTGGAGGCGACGAAGCAGTCGCTGGAGCAGGTCCACTTCGACGACGGCACTCGCTTCGTCGACGTGGCCCGCCGCGCCGGAGACGGCCGGCTGTGGGTGACCCTGGGCTACCTCGAGGGCAAGCGGCCGGTGGTGGACGCAGGCCTCTCGGTGGAGGTCCTGGACGGCGGCGCCCCCGACGGCGGCGCGCTGCCCGTCACGGTGAAGACGCCCGAGCCTCCGCCCAACCGCACCACCCGGGCCAACGAGCGCGGCGACACCCTGTGGGGCCGCTTCACCCCCTTCGTCGGCACCCGCGCGCTGGGCGTCCTGCCCGACGCCAAGCTGGACGAGCTGGGCCTGGTCAACTCCGGCCGGACGCTCGAGCTGACCATCGCGGGGGCCACCCGCCGCCTCGTGGCCTCGAAGCCGGTGTCCGGCATCATCGGCAGCTATGTGATGGACGAGAAGACGAAGGAGGTCTTCCTGCTGCCCTCGACCGTCTTCAGCGAGCTCGACCCTTCCTCCACCCTGCTCGTCGATCGCCGGCTCCACACCTTCAAGCAGAGCGAGTTCGACGCCTTCACCGTGAAGCTGGGCGCGACGTCGGGCGACTTCGTGCAGACCGGCGCCGACGTCCCCGTCACCGCGAAGGTGGCGAAGAAGGCCAGCCCCGACAAGCCCGACGAGATGGCGAAGAACTGGCACGACAAGATCTGGAACCGGCTGATCGTCACCGAGGTGCTGGGCGAGGGCGAGGTGCCGAAGGTGGGCGAGCCGAAGCCCGCCCTGCGCATCGACTACTCGCTGCGCGGCGCCGCGAAGGGCTGGCTGGAGGTGGGCACGGATCCCGCCGGGGGCACCTGGGCCCGCAGCGAGAACACCGCCACTTGGGTGTTGATCCACCAGGGCGCAGAGGAGCTGGTGCTGGAGGCGAAGAAGATCATCGCCCCGTGAGGCCGCCGCCCGCCTTCGCCAGCAATATTTCTCTCGACGGCGTGGCCCTGGGGATCCGGATCACGAAGGTGGCGCCCTTCCCCGGCTCGCTGTCCAGGCGGATGTTCCCGCGGTGCCCTTCGATGATGCTGCGGCTGACGGACAGCCCCAGGCCCGTGCCCTGGCCGCGCCGCTTGGTGGTGAAGAAGGGCTTGAAGAGCTGCCCTCGCACGTCCTCGGGGATGCCCGGCCCCGAGTCCGCCACGCGGATCTCCACCGAGCCGTTCTCTAAAGCGGTGGTCGTCACCTTGAGCTGCTTGGTGGGCGAGTTCTCCATCGCCTGACCGGCGTTGAGCATCAGGTTGAGCAACACCTGGCGCAGTTGGTTGGAGTTGCCCTTGATGGGCGGCAGCTCCTCGGCCAGCGCCGACTCCACCTTCACGCCCTGCATCTGCAGTTGGTGGCGGCACAGCTGCAGCGAACCGTTCACCACCTCGTTGACGCCGAGCAGCTCCAGCTCCATCTCCGGCGGGCGGCTGAACTCGAGCAGGCTCTGGAGGATCTTGTTGGCGCGGAAGGCGTCCTGCTCGATCAGCTTGAAGTACTCGTGCAGCTCGGCCAGGTCCTTCGACTCCAGGCCCAGCTGGGAGAAGCCGACGATCCCCACCATCGGGTTCTTCACCTCGTGCGCCACGCTGGCGGCCAGTTCGCCCACCGCAGACAGCTTCTCGGACTGCACCAGTTGGCTGTGCGTGCGCTGGATCTCATCGGCGCGCCGCACCAACTCCTGGCTCATGTTGTTGAAGGCCTGGCCTACGGCGCGGATCTCCGCCGGGCCGTCCACCGCCACCGCCACGCCGTACTCACCGGCGGACACCACCGCCATCTGCTTCTGCAGCTTGAGCAGCGGGCGGGTGAGCCTGCGGCCCATCGCCACCGCCAGCGCCAGGGCGATGCCCACCACCCCCACCGCGAAGAGCAGCGAGCGCCGCGTCAGCTCCCGCGTCGCCTTGAAGACCTCGTCGCGGGGCACCTCCACCACCACCGCGCCGCCACCCGCCTCCACCCGCGCCCACGCCGCCAGCCGCTCCTGGCCGTCGCTGGCGTACTCCTCCGCGCCGCGCGACCCCTTCCCGCCCAGCGCGTTCTTCACCACCGGCAGCGCCGAGAGGTCCTCGTGGTTGATCACCCGCGCGGCGTCGGGGTGCGCCAGCACCCGCCCCAGGGCGTCCACCAGAAACACCCGGTACACCTGGCTGGTCGACACCGTGGACAGCAGCCACTCGGGGCGCAGGTCGGCGATCACCACCGCCTTGCCGTCGGCGGTCGCGGTGGACAGGCGGACCAGGGCGAGATCGGGCGCGAGGCTGGCGTTCTGCAGCACCACTCCCGCCTGGGCCACCGCGTCCAACGGAGGAGGCGCCCGCTTGCGCGCCTCCGTCAAGTCATCGGCCGTCAGGTTGAGCGCCGCCAGCCGCGCTTGATCGACGAAGAGGAAGGTGCGCTCGTAGCCACCCTCACCCCGGCGGAACACCTCCAGCGACAACACCGCCTCGTCGGCGGTGAAGAGCGAGCGCGCCCGCTTCTCCGCCTCGCCGGGCGTCGCCTCGTATTCCTGGCCGAAGTAGCGCAGCTTGTCGGCGATGCCCTGCACCGTGCGGCTGATCTGCTCGGCCACGGTGCCGGCCACCAGGGCGTTGACGTCGTAGACGCTCGCCTCCTTGTCGGAGGTGACGATCCGCGTGGCCAGGGCCAGGTACACGCCCATCGCCGCCAACAGGACGAGGCCGACCAGCGCCACCACCTGTGCCCGAATGCTCCAGCGCACCGCTAGCGCCCTCCCAGCAGGTCGACAGCGTAGCCCACGCGAATTCCGACGCCCCCTGCATTCAGCCGGAAGGTGGCCGTCTCGAAGCGCGCCCAGGCGTAGCCCAGCTCCACCTCCACCCGGCCCGGCCCCAGCCGGCGCCCCACGCCCGCCACCAGCTCCAGCCCCGGCGCCGCCGCGGTGCTGCGCGCCCCGTCCACCACGAAGGTGCCCAACTGCAGGCCCGGCCCCAGCGCGCCCCGCAGCACGTACGCGCCCACCGGCTGGTGCCAGCCCACCATCAGCGCGAGCGGAAACAGCCACCCGCTGCCCGCCACCGTCAGCGGGCCCACCGGCACCTGCGAGGAGGTGGCGTAGAAGCCGCCGCGCAGCTCCAGGGCAAGCCGCCGCTTCAGCACCGGCAGCTTCCAGGCGACGGACACCACGCCCGTCGGGGAGGCCACCGCCCCGCCGCTGAAGAGCCCTCCGGCGAAGGCCCCGACGACGAGCGGCGCCGGCTGAGGAGGCCGCAGGGGCCACTCGGCGCGAAAGGCATGCTCCTCCAGCGACAGCGTGTCGTCTCCTTCCGCGGGGGGCGTCCACTGCGCCACCCACTGGCCGCTGCGCGCCTCCACCGGCCCTAGCTGGCCGGACGAGACGCGCAGCTTCGGCTCGGCGCGCTCGATGAGGTGGCCTGCGGAGTCGCGCAGCGTGACACGCACCTCGAGCCCCACCAGGGACAGGTCGGCGCGGGCCACCTCCGGCAGCCCCACGTGGAAGTGCCGCGGCGCGCTCCACGGCGACACGCCGTCCCCGCCCAGCGCCCGCAGCTTCACCTGGTGGGCACCCTCCGCCAGGGCCTCCGGCCTGAAGGGCGGGCTTCCCACTTCCGTCACCTTCGCCTCGTCGACCTGCACCTCGTAGCGGAGCGCGCCCGGGACGGCGCCCCAGGACAGCTCGACGTCCACCGCGCCCTCGAAGACCTGCCCTTCACGCGGCGCCTCGAGGACGGGCGCGGGGAGGACGACGGGCAGTCCCCGCTCGAAGGGCCGGGGCGCGCTGGCCGCCGAGGTGTGTCCCTGGGCGTCCTTCGCCGTCACCTGCCAGGTGTAGCGGCCGGGCGAGAGTTCCGGCGTGCGCCAGGTCGTCACCCCGACGACGGCGGACGAGCGCGGCGTGCCCGTCCCTTCCCCAGAGGACAGCTCGACCCGGTACGCCGTCGCGGAGGGCACCGGGGACCAGGACAAGTCCGCCACGCGCCCGGACCACGACTCCCCTCTCGCCTGCGGCGTGGCGAGGCGAACGCGGAACGTCTGCTCCGCGCTGAACTCACCGGTGCGGCCAGCGCCGTCCACCGCCGCCACCTTCCACCGGTACTCGCCGGCGGTGCCCGTCTTGAAGGCCAGCGTGGGCTGCGTGGAGGGAATGGAGACGCGCTCCTTCCCGTCGTGCGTCGCCTCCACCACCCAGCGCGCCGCGCAGGCCACCTGCCCCCAGCCCAGCGTCACCTGCTGCGTCCCCAGCACCACGTCGCCCACCGGCCTTGGCTTCGGCGCCGCCAGGCGGACCTGCACGCTGCGCGCGGGGCCCGGCCCGGCCGCCCGCCCCTTCACGTCCACCGCCTTCGCGCGCCACCACCAGGTGCCGGGGGACAGGTCGCTCACCGTGAAGGCCGGCGTGGCCCCGCTGAGCACCCGCGGCCGCGCGAAGTCCTGCGTCGCCGAGAGCTCCAGCACGTACTCCTTCACCAGCGCGTTGGCGCCGAGCTCGAAGGTCACCGCCCCGCCGCACGTCACCACCGCGCCTTCGTCCGGCTGGAGCAGCGCGGGCACCGCCGAGTCCACGGCGATCGCCTGGGCCGGGCTCCACTCGCTGGGGCGGCCTTCCGCGTCGAAGCTGCGCACCCGGTACCAGTGCGTAGCAGCCGGCAGCTCCTCCCACCGGTAGCCGGGCGTCTTCGTCTGCGTCTGCAGCACCACCTCGACAAAGGACGGATCCTTCGCGATCTGCAGCTCGTAGGCCTTCGCGCCGGGCACCTCCTTCCAGCGCAGGACGATCCGCGCGGACTGGGCCCACGCCGCCACGGACAGCGCCACCACCAGCCACGGGGCCGCCGCCCTCAGGGAGTCACCTCGATCTGCGGGGTGAGCAGCTCGGGCGCCGCGGGGATGCCCTTGTGGATGAGGCGGAACTTCGAGGGCTCCGAGGGCCTCCCGGGCTCACCGTCGTCGCGCTCGGCGCGCACGCGCCAGTACCAGGAGCCCTCTTCCAAAGACACCGTGAGCCGGGCGGAGCTGCCCTTCACCACCTCGGCCTGGGTGATGGGCTCGAACCCCCGCGAGGGCGACAGCTCCACCAGGAAGCGCGTCACCCCCGGCAGCGGGGTCCACGAGAAGGCCAGCTGCGTCCCCTTCGGAGCCAGCACCACCTCACCTGCCCGGGGGAACATGGTGGAAGGGGCGACGTCTTCCACGAGGCTGAAGCGCCGGGCCTCGGAAACCGCGTTGCCGCGCTCGTCGACGACGCGCCACCAACTGATGCCGGGCCGGGGGCCTCGCAGCACGAAGCGCCCTTCGGCGGCGGGCTCGTCCACCTCCACGAAGGCGAAGAGGCGATCGCGCGCCACCTGCAGCCGCGCGCCTTCGGGCACGCTGCCCTGCCACGCCAGGGTGAGCTCCTCCGGGCTGCCCTGGAAGAAGTGCCTGAAGCGCGCCTCTGGGGAGGTGAGCGACACCGGCCACGCCGCCAGGGCGCGCGAGCCTTCCTGGCCCGCCGACGCGCGCTGCCCCGACGCCACCTTCACCTCGGCGCCCTGCTGGGAGGTCACCTTCGCCTGCCCCTGCCTCACCGCCACCTCGAGCTCGGAGCCGGTCAGCTCGACGCGGGCTTCGCTGGAGGGATCGAGCCGCGCCTCGCCCACCGGGGTGGACAAGAGGAGCCCCGCGTCGCCCGCGCGCCCGGACAGCGATCCCTGGCGCAGCGTCACCGCCCGCCGGCCGCCGCGGGGAGGCTCCACCACCACCAGCGAGCGCTCGTCCAGCGCCAGCTCCGTCCCGTCGACGAAGCGCAGGGTGGCCTCCGCCCCGGGCGGCACGAAGACGGCGTCACCGTCGTGCACGTCCATGCCGTCAGACAGGCCACGCCACAGCAGCGTGGCGCCCGGGCGCAGCTTGCTGCCGCCGGCGGCGGACGCGACGTGGGCCACGGTGGGGCTCTGCGTGGAAGGCTCGTCCCCGGTGGAGGTGAGCGCCAGCCCCAGAGTCACCGCGGCCACCAGCAACCCGCCCACGGCCAGCGCCACGTCCTTCGTCAGCGCGGCCTCGGCGACGGCGCTGGCCATGGCTACTCCCGCCGGTTCCGGCGAAGGGGGGAAATCTCTGCCACCACCGCCGCCACCCGCTCGCGCAATTCGGCCAGCCGGGCGGGGGAACGGGGCGCCAGCGCGGCCTGCACCGCTTCTTCCACCGCCGCGAGATCCTTGAAGGGCTTGGCCAGCACCGCGTCGGGGCGCTCGTCTCCCAGCACGAAGGGCTCGGGGTGGGCTGTCACCAACACCACCGGGAGGCCGGGGTGGAGCCGCCGCGCCTCGGCCATCACCTCGAGGCCGCCCAGCCGGGGGAGCAGCTTGTCCACCACCAGGCAGCCCACCGGGCCGGCCTTCAGCGCCTCGAGCCCTGCCTCGCCGGTGGTGGCGGTCAGCACGTCGTAGCCGGCGCGCACCAGTACCTTGCCCAGCAGGCTGCAGACCTCGGCGTCGTCGTCGACGATCAACACGCGGGTGCTCACGGGCTCACCCCCGGCTTGCCAGCCAGCGCCGCCTCACACACCGAGAGGATGTCGTGCACCCCGAAGGGCTTGGTGACGTAGGCGTGGACGCCCAGCTCCTGCGCGTGGCTCTTCGTCTCGGCGGTGGGGAAGCCGGTCATCAGCACCACCTGCAGCCCGGGGTTCGACTCGCGCGCGCGGCGCAGCAGCTCCAGCCCGTCGACGTCCGGCAGGTTCTTGTCGGTGAGGAGCAGATCGATGCCACCGGTGGCCAGCGCCGCGAGCCCGTCGGCGGCGTTGTCGGTGAGCTGGACCTGGTGCCCGGCGCGGGTCAGCACGCGCTCCAGCAGCAGGCGCGCCGAGCGATCGTCGTCGATGACGAGGATCCGCCCCTTCCGGCTGGTAGAGACCTCGGCCATGGTCGCGGCCGGAGCATAGACGAGGGCTCCCTTTGGCGCTCGGGTCGTCAGACCACCGCTGCTACAGTCCAAAGGCGCCGTGAGCCTCGCCGCCTTCCGCCGTCAACTGCGTCACGCCGAGCAGGCGCTGGGGAAGGCCGACCCGGTGCTCTCGCGCATCATCGCGAGGGCCGCGCCCTGCGACCTCGAGAAGAAGCCTTTCCAGCCCTACGAGGCGCTGCTCACCTCCATCGCCCACCAGCAGCTCAACGGCCGCGCCGCGCAGACCATCGTGGCGCGGGTGAAGACGCGGCTGGGCGAGGGGCGCTGGCCCAGGCCCGAGAAGCTGGTGCGGCTCAGGGTGGCCTCGCTGCGCGCGTGCGGGCTGTCGGAGGCGAAGGCGAAGGCGTTTCAGGACGTGGCCCGCAAGACGCTGGACGGCACCGTGCCCCAGGCGCGCGCGCTGCGCGGCCTGGACGACGAGGCGATCATCGAGCGCCTCACGAAAGTGCGGGGCATTGGCCGCTGGTCGGTGGAGATGATGCTGATGTTCCACCTCGGCCGCCTCGACGTGCTGCCGGTAGACGACTTCGGGGTGCGCAAGGGCTTCACCCTGGGCTGGGGCTACGAGGAGCTGGTGAAGCCGAAGGTGCTGCTCGCGTACGGCGAGCGCTGGCGGCCATACCGCACCGTGGCGAGCTGGTTCCTCTGGCGGGTGGTGGACGGGAAGTAGCCACACCCGGGGATTGCGCTTGGCGATCGGCGCGGCTCGGGTACGGTGCGCCGCCGTTCCACCCGTCGCGCCCTGGAGCCTCACCACATGTCGATCGTCCGCACCGTCGCGCTGAGCACCGCCCTCGCCCTCCCCGCCTTTGCCCAGGCCCCTGCGCCGGCCAAGGCCCCGGCCCCCGCCGCGCCGGCCAAGGCCCCCGAGGCGAAGCCGGCCGCCGCCGCCAAGCCCACCCTGCGCGAGCGGATCAAGACCGAGAAGAAGGCCGTCGTCCTGGCCAACCTGGGCCTCACCGAGGACGAGGCGAAGAAGTTCGACCCCGTCTACGAGGCGTACCAGAAGGACCTCACCGGCCTGGCGGACCGGACGCTGAAGGTCATCGAGGAGTTCGGGAAGAGCTTCGACGCGATGGACGACAAGACGGCGAAGAAGCTGCTGGATGAAGCCGTCGCCATCGAGGCGGATCGTGCCAAGCTGATGAAGACGTACCTGGCGAAGTTCCGCAAGGCGGTGCCGGAGAAGAAGGTCGCGCGCTACTACCAGATCGAGAACAAGCTGCGCGCCATCGTCACGGCCGAGCTGGCCGACGCGATCCCCCTGGCGGAGTGAGCCGTCTTCAAGCGCGCGCGGGGGGAGCCGCAGCACCCAGCTTCCCCTCGCGCAGCGCGAACACCGCCAGCGTCACCGCGTACGCACCGATCACGTCGATGGTGTAGTGCAGGTGCGCGAGGAAGACGCTGGCCACCACCAGCAGGTGCGCCACCAGCATCGGCGCGCGCAGCCTCGGGTAGCGCCACACGTAGAGGAGCAGCAGCAGCGTGGTGGCGGTGTGCCCGGAGAAGAACAGATCCTTGGTGAGGTAGACGCGCGCGCCGCCGTCGGGGGCGAAGAAGCCCAGGGGCGTGCCCAACTCGAGGAAGGCGCGCCAGCGGGCCGCGCCGTCCATCCCCGCGTGGGTGTCCACGCCGCTCACCGGTCCCAAGCCCGTCGCGACGATGCACAGCCCGCGGATGAGCGCCAGGCCGCCCGCCGTCCACATGTAGCGGATGAAGCGCTCCGCGTCGGCGGCCAGAAGCGCCAGCGCGATGGGCACGTACGCGGCGATCCACAGCAGGTAGTTGTTCCGGTCGATCCACGGCACGTACGGCACCTGCGCCAGCACCGCGTCGGGCAGGGTGGGCGCCGGCCGGGCCTCGGCCCACAGCGCCAGCCACACCATCACCCCGTAGCAGGCGAGGCGGAAGAGGAGGGACGCGCCGATCCTCGTCCACAGGAGCGCCGTCCACTTCGACGGGGCGGCGGGCACGACCTCGGCGGGCGCGGCGGAGTCCATTGCTGCTCGCGCGCCTTAGCAGATGAGCCGGCCTTCAGGGCACCGTGGCCAGCGCCACCGCCGCCGCGTTGATGGTGGCGGCGATGCGCACCGCGTCGTGCACCTGGCCCACCGCCAGCCCACCTTCGAGCACCACGCGCTCGTGCGACTGCACGCACGACTGGCAGTTGCCGATCGCCGACACCGCCATGCAGAACAGCTCGAAGTCCTGCTTGCTGCCCGCGGTCTGGTTGGTGCGCAGCATGCGCAGGCGCGCCGGGAGCTGGGAGTACTCCTCCTTCCCGATGATGTGCCGGAAGCGGTAGTAGACGTTGTTCATCCCCATCAGGATGGCGGCGGCCTTCGCGTCGTCCAGGGTGCCGTCCTCCACGCCCGCGGCCTTCGCGTCCTCGAGGATCGCAAGGCTGAGCTGCTTGTCCTTCGTCGCGTACGCACACGCCAGCGCCGTGCCCCAGGCCTGCCCCTTCGACAGCTCGGTCTGCGACAGCACGTTCTGCAGGTTGATCTTGATGTCGCGCGCGGCGTCGGGGAGCTGCTCGCGCAGGGCGTTGAGGCGATCCATGTCGAAGGTCCTTTCCAGGAAGGAAGGCGAAGGGCGTAGCGGACGGGTTGGACAGCCGTCGGCCACGCCCCTCGCTCGTCAGTCCGTCACAGGCAGCGCGGGTCAGCTGGCCTTCTTCAGCTTCTGGGTGAGCGTCTCCTCACCCTTGTGCCAGTTGCACGGGCACAGCTCGTCCGTCTGCAGCCCGTCCAGCACGCGCAGCACCTCGTCCACGTTGCGGCCCACCGACAGATCGTTGGCCGAGGCGTGGCGCACGACCCCGGTGGGATCGATCACGAACGTCGCGCGCAGGGCGACGCCCGCCGTGGGCTGCAACAACCCGAAGGCCTCAGCCATGGCGTGGTTCACGTGCAGCAGCGGGTGGTTGATCTTCCGCAGATCGGCGTGATCCTTGCGCCACGCGAGGTGGCTGTACTCGTTGTCCGTCGAGCCGCCCAGCACGACCGCGCCGCGATCGGCGAACTCCTTGGCCTTCTTGTCGAACTCGACGATCTCCGTCGGGCACACGAAGGTGAAGTCCTTGGGGTAGGTGTAGAAGACGATCCACTTCCCGGCGAAGTCCTTGTTGGTGACCGTCTTGAACTCCTGGCCCTTCTCGATGCTGACGCAAGCCTTGGTGGAAAAGTCGGGGGCCTTCGTTCCAGGGGAGAGCATGTGTGTTCCTCGCTTGCTTGGGTTGGTTGTTGGAGCTGCTGCTCAGCGCTTCGCCTTCTCTGCCTTGCCGCGGGACCCGCCGAGCTTCCGGCCCCGCATCACCACCATGTATTCGCGCACCTCGTAGTCCTTGAGCCGGCCCACGTCCCCCACCCTCACCGCCTCCCAGGGCACGTCTTCGATCCGACCGGACTCGTCGTCGATGAAGTGGTGGTGGGCCTCGAGGCGGGGGTCGAACACCACCTTGCCCTCGGCCAGCACCAGCTGCCGCAGGATGCCCTTGTCCACGAAGAGGTTGAGCGTATTGTAGATCGTGGCCCGCGATACCATGGGGAAGCGGGCCTGCACGCGCTCGAGCACCTGGTCCGCCGACGGGTGGTCCTCGGTGGTGAGCACGTAGCCCGCCACCGCCAGCCGCTGGGCCGAAGGCTGAATGCCCGCGCCCCTCAAGGTCGTGACCAGGTCTGGATTCATTTCGGACTTAGACCTAATCCAGAATTTGACGGCGTCAACCCAAAACGAGGTTGAAACCGCCGCCGCCCTGCGTCATCTCAAGGAGTGACCCCCAACAGGAGGACGTGCGCACATGGCGAAGAAGGCGACGGCAGGGAGCATGGCGGTGGACATCGGGATCGCCGAGGGTGACCGGAAGGCGATCGCGGAAGGCCTCAACGCGCTGCTGGCGGACACCTACGTGCTGTACCTGAAGACCCACGCGTTCCACTGGAACGTGGTGGGCCCGATGTTCCAGACGCTGCACCTGATGTTCGAGGCGCACTACAACGAGCTGTGGACGGCCACCGACGTGATCGCCGAGCGGATCCGCTCGCTGGGCCTGCCCGTGCGCGCCACCTGGAGCGAGTTCGCCCAGCTCTCCAGCATCCCCGAGGCGAGCGGCGTGCCCGAGGCCACCGCGATGGTGCGCGAGTTGGTGAAGGGCCACGAGGCCGCCGCCCGCACCGCCCGCAAGGTGTTCAGCCGCGCAGAGAAGGGCGCTGACGAGTCCACGGTGGACCTCCTCACCCAGCGGCTACAGGTCCACGAGAAGACCGCGTGGATGCTCCGCAGCCTCCTGGCCTGAGGCCGTGGTAGTCCCCCAAGCCCGTGCTGCGCCTCGAGAACCCCGTCCAGCCCTACGCGTGGGGAAGCCTCACCGCGATCCCCGCGCTGCTCGGCCGCCCCCCCACCGGCGTCCCCCAGGCCGAGCTGTGGCTGGGCGCCCACCCCTCGGCGCCGTCGCAGGTGGTGGGCGACGCGGGCCTCGACGCGGTGATCGCCCGCGCCCCGCAGGCGCTGTTGGGCGAGCGGCTCGTAGCGCGCTTCGGCCCCACCCTGCCCTTCCTGCTCAAGGTGCTGGCCGCAAGTCAGCCCCTGTCGCTGCAAGCGCACCCCAGCCTCGCCCAGGCGAAGGAAGGCTTTGAGCGCGAGGAAGGCGCCGGCGTTGCGCGCACCGCCGCCCACCGCAACTACCGGGACACCAACCACAAGCCGGAGCTGATCTGCGCGCTGGGAAGATTCCACGCGCTCTGCGGCTTCCGCCGCCTCGCCGACTCGGTGAAGCTGTTCCGCGCGCTGGGCAAGCCGCTGGCCGAGCGCCTGGAGCAGGACGGCCTGCGCGCCACCTTCCAGCAGGTAGTGACGCTGCCCCCAGCGGATCAGCGCGCCCTGGCCTTCGCCACCGCCGAGGCGTGCGCCCGACGGCCTGCCCCCGGCTTCGAGGCCGAGTGCGCCTGGGCGGTGCGCCTCTCCAGGCAGTACCCGGGGGACGTGGGCGTGGTGGGCGCGCTGCTGCTCAACCTCGTCACCCTGGAGGACGGCGACGCGCTGTACCTCCCCGCGGGCAACCTGCACGCGTACCTGGAAGGCGTGGGCGTGGAGGTGATGGCCAACAGCGACAACGTGCTGCGCGGCGGGTTGACCCCCAAGCACGTCGACGTGAAGGAGCTGCTCAAGGTGCTGGACTTTGGCGACGGCCCGGCCCGGGTGCTGCGCCCTTCGGGCAGCCCGGAGGCCGTGTACGAGACGCCCGCGCCCGAGTTCCGCCTCTCACGCCTGGACGTGGCGGGGCCGGTGGAGCTCGCCCGTCGAGGCCCGGAGCTGCTGCTGGTGATGCGCGGAGCGCTGGAGGTCAGCTGCGGCGAGGAGGTGCTGGACCTGGACCAGGGCGAGAGCCTCTTCGTGGGCGCCGACGAGGGGCCGCTGAAGCTCTTCGGCGAGGGGCTGCTCTTCCGCGCCACGGCGGGGGCGGCATGAGGCTGGCCCACTTCTCGGACATCCACGTCACCCACTTCCCGCTGACCGGCTCCTTCACCATGAAGCGGCTGGCGGCGGTGGCCAGCTACAGCCTCGCCGGGCGCGGGCGACACTTCGTGGGCAGCGACGAGCGGATCGCCAGGCTGCTCGAGGACGTGGACTCGCTGGGCGTCGACCACGCGCTGTGCACCGGCGATCTCACCGGCGTGTCCACCGTGGGCGAGTTCAAGCGCGTCGCCCAGTTGTTCGGCCCGCGGCTGGATCAGCCCCAGAGGTTCACCGTCATCCCCGGCAACCACGATCGCTACGTGCGCGAGGCCGCCGGCCGCTTCGAGCAGCACTTCGCGAAGCTGTGCGAGGGCGCCCGCTTCCCCTTCGCCAAGGCGCTGCCCGGGGGCGTGACGCTGGTGGGCCTCGACGTCGCGCGGCCTTCGTCCGTCATCGACTCGTCTGGCCTCGCCGGGAAGGAGCAGCTGGGCCGGGTACAGGAGATCCTCACCGACGCGTCGCTCAAGGAGCGCTTCGTCGTCGTCGCGCTCCACTATGGGCTGCTGCGGGCGGAAGGGCAGCGCGATCGCAGGAGCCATGGCCTGCGCGATGATCTCGAGCTCATGGCGCTCGTCGATCGCGAGGACGTCACCGTCGACCTCGTCGTCCACGGCCACATGCACCGGCCGTACGTGGTGCCGACGAAGCGCCGGCAGACCATCAACGCCGGCAGCGCGACGGATCTCCACGTGAAGGGCTGCGGCTACCACGTGTACGACCTCGATCCTCGCGCGTTCAAGGTGCGCATCGAGCGCCGGGAGTGGGACGCCGCGCGAGGACGGTACGCAGCCCGGGCGGATTCGCCGCTCAACCGCGAGTTCCCCACCCGGTAACCCCTTCTCCCCGGCCCTCTCCCCGCTGGCGCTGTTCAAGCGCGGCTGACGTCAGCGCTTCCGCTTCGCCTGCTTGTCGTACGTCACGGTCACGTCGGTGGCGATGCCGCCGCGGATGAACCAGTGCCCGTGCACGGTCAGCTTCCTCGGCGCGCAGGCCTTCACCAGGTCGTCGCAGATGGTGTTGGTGACGCGCTCGTGGAAGGCGCCTTCGTTGCGGTAGCTCCACAGGTACAGCTTCAGGCTCTTGAGTTCCACGCACTTCTTGTCCGGCACGTAGCGGATCTTGAAGTGCGCGAAGTCGGGCTGGCCGGTGAGCGGACACAGGCAGGTGAACTCGGGGCAGTCGAACTCGATCTCATAGTCGCGATCCGGCGCCGGGTTGTCGAAGCTTTCCAGGTGCTTGGTGGGCTGAGAAGGCATGGCGGGCGCTCGTAGTACCGGGCTGGCGCGCGCAGCGCAATTGCGGCAAACGCTGCTGCGTGCAGACGGCCGGTGACATCGCCCGCGCGGTGGAGGTGCTCCGGGGAGGAGGCCTGGTCGCGCTGCCCACCGAGACGGTGTACGGCCTTGGCGCCGACGCGCAGAACGAGCTGGCGGCGCGGCGCATCTTCGCGGTGAAGGGCCGGCCGTCCACCCACCCTCTCATCGTCCACGTGGCCAGCCTGGAGGACGCGCGGGCGTGGGTGGCCGAGGTGCCTCCCGAAGGAGAGCTGCTGGCGCGCGCCTTCTGGCCCGGGCCGCTCACCCTGGTGCTGCGGCGCAGCGCGCTGGCGTCGGACACCGTCACCGGGGGACAGGACACGGTGGCGATCCGCGTGCCCGCGCACGAGGTGGCCTTGAAGCTGCTGCGCGCCTTCGACGGAGGCATCGCCGCGCCGTCCGCCAACCGCTTTGGGAAGGTGAGCCCCACTACCGCGCAGCACGTGCGGGAGGAACTGGGCGAGGACGTGGACTTCATCCTCGACGCGGGGCCGAGCCAGGTGGGCGTGGAGTCCACCATCGTCGACGTGACGGGAGCGGCACCGCGGCTGCTGCGTCCCGGAGGCCTGGCGCGCGAGGCGCTCGAGGAGGCGCTGGGGCGGCCGCTGGCGCTGGCCACGCAGGTCGCCGACGTGCGCGCCCCGGGGATGCTGGAGTCGCACTACGCCCCGCGGGCTGGCCTGTGGCTGGTGGACGCACCGCGCCTCGCCGCGGAGGCGTCGCGGAGACTCGACGAGGGCGTGCGGGTAGTGGTGCTGGCCCCGGCCAGCGCCGTCGCGCCGGCAGCCGTCATCCGGCTCGACGTCCCCGAGGACGCGACGGGCTTCGCCCAGGTGCTGTACGCGCGGCTGCGCGAGGCGGATCGCCTGGGCGAGGTGATCCTCGCGGTGCCGCCGCCGGAGTCCGGGCTGGGGCTCGCGGTCAGAGACAGGCTCGCGCGTGCGGCCGCGCCGAGGCGGTGAGGTGCGGCAGGCGCTGCTTGCGCCAGGAGGCGTTGGGGGCTCGAGCGCCGTCGTGCCCCTCTCGGAGCGCCGCAGCCTCGCGAAGCGCGTCGTGTACGTCGATGCCGAGGGTCGCTCCGTCGAGGTGCTCGAGACCGCCCCGTCGAGCTGGAGTCGGCGGTGCTCGCCGGGACGTCCGCGCCCTTGGGGGGCTGCCGAGCCGGCAGGGGCTCAGTGCAGCGCGTGGGGCTGCGCGAGGACGAACTCGGAGATCTTCGCCTCGAAGCGCGCACCGTCGCTGCGCTCCATCTGGTACTCGCCGCGCATCGTACCGAAGGGCGTGCGCAACATGGCCCAGCTCGTGTACTCGAAGGCCTCGCCCGGCTCGAGGCGCGGCTGCTTGCCCACCACGCCCTCGCCGCGGACCTCCTCCACCCGGCCGGTGGCGTCGGTGATGATCCAGTGGCGCGCGCGCAGCGTGGCGGTGCGCGCGCCGGTGTTCCGCACCTTCACCGTGTACTGGAAGGCCCACTGCCCCTTCTCCGGCGCGCTGCGCTCGGGCCAGAAGGTCGCCTCAACCTTCACCTGGATTCCGTCGGTGGTGGTCTCGGACATGACTTCAGGGCTCCGGGCGCCCCACCGGCACCTCGAGGGCCACCGGCTGATCCTTCGGCTTGATGATCACCGACGCAAGGATGGACACCGTCAGGCTGAGCGCGATGAAGCCCAAGGACACCCCGATGACGATCTTCTCGTGGTGGTGCGCCCACTCCGAGAAGGCCGTCTCCAGACACAGCTTCACGCCCACGAAGGCGAGGATGATCCCCAGCCCCACCTTGAGGTAGCGGAACTTGTCCATCAGCGACGACACCAGGAAGAACAGCGAGCGCAGCCCCAGGATCGCGCAGGCGTTGGAGCTGAAGACGATGAAGGGATCCTGGCTGATCCCCAGCACGGCGGGGATCGAGTCCAGGGCGAACAGCAGGTCGCTCGTCTCTACCACCAGCAGCACCAGGAAGAGCGGGGTCACCAGGCGGCGGCCTTCCTCCTTCACGACGAAGGCCAGCCCGTGCTCCTTCGTGGACACCGGCAGCACGCGACGGGCCAGCTTCAGCACCTTGTTCGACTCGGGATCGACCTCGTCGTCTTGCGCGCCGGAGAAGAGCAGCTTCCACGCGGTGAAGAGGAGGAAGGCCCCGAAGAAGTAGAGGAGCCAGGTGAACTTTGCGACCAGCGCCGTGCCCAGGCCGATCATCGCGCCCCGCATCAGGAAGGCGCCGATGATGCCCCAGTAGAGCAGCCGGTGCTGCGCCGCCTTGGGCACCTTGAAGTACGAGAAGATGACGAGGAAGACGAAGAGGTTGTCGACCGACAGCGCGTACTCCACGACGTACGCGGTGAGGAACGGGAAGGCCGCCGTCGCCCCCCCGAGGTGGAAGAGCAGCCCGGCGAAGCCCAGGGACAGCGTCACCCACACCGCCGTCCACGCTGCGGCCTTCCTCGGGGTGATCTCCGAGCCGCGAGAGACCGAGAGATCGATGGCGATCACCACCACGACGCCGACGAGGAAGCCTGCCCAGAGGAGCGGAGTACCCACGAGAGTCACCCCATGTATGGGCGGGACGCCGGAGGGTCAATCGACGGTTTCGCCGCGGCAGCCAAGGCTGGCAGGCGCCGTCAATGGCGTAGCCGCAGGACGGCGACGCAGCGCGGTGGCACCACCATCGAGCCACCAGCCTCACGGGACAGCTTCCGGGGCGGCACCTCGGCCGTCTCGAGGAGCAGCTCCCAGGCCGCGCCCCAGTCTTTCGGAGGCAGCGCCACCTGCACCGCCTCGGCGGTCGCGTTCACGTAGACGAGCAGGGTGTTTCCGGTCACCTTCTGTCCCCTGGGGCCGCGGGTGGCGATCGCGTCACCGCCGAGGAACATGCCGAAGCACGCCAACTGCGCGTCTTGCCAATCGGTGTGCTGCAGCTCGCGCCCCGTGGGGTGGAACCAGACCAGGTCGCGGAAGCGCGAGTCCTCCAGAGTAGCGCCCAGGAAGAAGTTGCGGCGCTGCAGCACCGGCTCGGAGCGGCGCAGGCCGATGCAGGCGCGGGTGAACTCCAGGGTGGCCTTGGCGCGCTCGTCCAGCGCCCAGTCCACCCACGACAGCTCGTTGTCCTGGCAGTAGGCGTTGTTGTTGCCCATTTGGGTGCGGCCAAGCTCGTCGCCGGCCAGCAGCATGGGGGTGCCCACCGAGAGGAAGAGCGAGGCGAGGAAGTTGCGCGTCATGCGATCGCGCAGCGCCAGCACCTCTGGATCGGCGCTCTCACCTTCCGTCCCCCAGTTGGCCGAGTGGTTTTCGCCCGTGCCGTCCCGGTTCTCTTCCTTGTTCGCCTCGTTGTGCTTCTTCGCGTAGCTGACCAGGTCCCGCAGGGTGAAGCCGTCGTGGCAGGCGACGTAGTTGATGGACGCGGTGGGCCTTCGCCCCGACGCCTTGAAGAGGTCGCTCGAGCCCGACAGGCGGAAGCCCAGGTCGGCCAGTTGGCCTGGATCTCCGCGCCAGAAGCGGCGCAGGGTCTGCCGGTAGTGGTCGTTCCACTCCGCGAAGGCCAGGGGGAAGTTGCCGACCTTGTAGCCGTCTTCCCCGATGTCCCAGGGCTCGGCGATCAGCTTCACGCGCGAGAGCACCGGGTCCTGCTGGAGGGTGACGAAGAAGTCGGCGCGTGGGTCCCACACGCCCTCGTGCTTGTTGCGGGCCAGGGTGGTGGCCAGGTCGAAGCGAAAGCCGTCCACGTGCATCTCGCTGACCCAGTAGCGCAGCGAGTCCATGATCAGCTTCACCACCGCGGGGTTGTTGGCGGCCAGCGAGTTGCCGCAGCCGGTGAAGTCGCGGTAGCGGGAAGGATCGTCCCCGTCGAGCCAGTACCAGGTGGGGTTGTCCAGCCCGCGGAAGGACAGGGTGGGCCCCAGGTGGTTGCCTTCGCAGCTGTGGTTGTAGACGACGTCGAGGATCACCTCGATGCCCGCCTGGTGGAGCGTTCGGACCAACTCCTTGAACTCGCGCACCGCGGCGCCGGGGGCCTTCGAGGAGGCGAAGCGTTGATCGGGCGCGAAGAAGCCCAGGGTGTTGTAGCCCCAGAAGTTGGTCAGCCCGCGCTCATGCAGGAAGCCCTCGGGGCTGCACTCCTGCACCGGGAGCAGCTCCACGCTGGTGACGCCCAGGCGGACCAGGTGCTCGATGGCCGCGGGGTGCGCGAGGCCCAGGTAGGTGCCGCGCAGCGCTTCTGGGACGTCGGGGTGGAGCTGGGTGAAGCCCTTCACGTGCAGCTCGTAGACGATCGCCTTTCGCCAGATGACCTCGGGCTTCACGTCGCCGCGCCAGTCGAAGTCGTCGTGCATCACCACGCCCCTGGGTACACCGGGGCCGGAGTCGCGCTCGTCCATCACCTCGGTGGAGCCGTCGAGGCGATGGCCCACCAGGGGGAAGCTCCAGTCGGCCTTGCCGTGGATGGCGCGGGCCCAAGGGTCGACCAGCAGCTTGTTCGGGTTGAAGCGCAGGCCCTGCTTCGGCTCCCACGGTCCGCTGACGCGTAACCCGTAGAGGGCGCCGGGCCGGAGCCCCGGCACGTAGCCGTGAAAGACGTGGTTGGTTTGATCGACGAGCGGCAGGCGCGCCACCTCCACCTGGGGGTTGGCCGGATCGAACAGGCACAGGTGCACGGCGGTCCCGTGCTCCGAGTAGACGGCGAAGTTGACGCCCTGCCCGTCGTAGCTGGCGCCCAGAGGGTAGGGAACGCCGGGCCAGACCTCGAAGTGCGTGCTCACGGGGAGCGCGGATACTACCCGCGCGCCTCGGAGCGCGGACGGTCGAGTTTCACGGCATGTGTGACGAGGTGGGCGTCTCCGGGGCGTGACAGTCCAGCCCTGGCGGGGCTGGGGGGGTGGAAGGGCCGGGTGCTACGCGGTGGGGCATGCGCCGCTCCGCACTCTGCATGCTGCTCTGGTTCCCGCTGGTGGCTTCTGCCGCGGACACCTGGACCACGCCGTTTCCCGGGGTGCGCAAGCTGTTCCGCACCACCTCCTCCCCCGCGCAGGAGATCCACGCGCTGGAGGTGAACCTGGACACGCCGGGCATCCGGCTGCGCAGCACTGCTTCGAGCGAGCGGCAACGCCGACCCTCGTCCTTCGCGGCGCTGGTGGGCGCGCAGTTGGCGGTGAACGCGGACTTCTTCAGCTACACGGACTACTCGACGTCCGGGCTCGCGGCGGGCAACGGCACGGCCTGGCCGGGGAGCGTGGACGGGACGGGCTCCGGCACGCTGGCCTTCGGGACGGGGCGCGTGGAGCTGGGGGCGAAGTCGGCCGTGGTGCCCTTCAACGGCACGTGGATGCAGGGCGTCGTCTCTGGGCATCCCGATCTGCTGCGCTCCGGGGCGGTCACCTCGAGCCAGCACACAGGCAGCCTGTGCACCGCGCGGCACCCGCGCACGGCGGTGGGGCTCTCGCAGGACTCGAAGAAGCTGTACCTGGTGGTCGTGGACGGCCGGCGGACCGGCGCAGCGGGGATGACGTGTGGGGAGTTGGCGGCGGTGCTGCAAGGGCTGGGCGCGTACCACGCGATGAACCTGGACGGTGGCGGCTCCTCGGCGATGTACGTGCAGGGCCAGGGGGTGGTGAACCGGCCATCGGACGGCAGCGAGCGGGTGGTGGCGAACCACCTGGCGATCTTCGCGCCCACGGCGGGCTCGCAGGGCACGCTGACCGGCGTCATCTACGAGTCGCCGGACACGACGAAGCGCCTGGCGGGCGCGACGGTGCAGGTGACGGGTGGGCCGCGCATCACCACCACGTCCACGGGGGTGTACAGCTTCTCGCTGCCGCCGGGCTCCTGGACGGTGACGGCGTCGAAGCCGGGCTACACGACGGGCACCGCGACGCGCACGGTGGCGTCGGGGCAGACCATCTGGGGATCCATCGGGCTGTCGCTGCTTCCGCCCACGGACACGGACGGCGACGGCGTCACCGACACGGCCGACAACTGCCCCGACGACGCGAACGCCAGCCAGGCGGATCTGGACGCGGACGGCGACGGGGACGTCTGCGACGGAGACGACGACGCGGACGGCGTGCCGGACGAGGACGACAACTGCCCGCGGGTAGCGAACATGAGCCAACTGGACGTCGACGGCGATCGAGTCGGAGATGCGTGTGATCCGAGCATCGACCCGGTGGACGCGGGCACAATCGACGCGGGGGTGCCCGAGGTGGACGCGGGCCTGGAGCCGGACGCAGGGCTGGGGCCGGACGCGGGGTTCGAGGAGCCAGGGCCAGACGCAGGCCAGGCAGAGGAGGCGGACGCGGGGGCACCGCCCAGGGACGATCCACCGGCGGAGGACGAGCCGTCGGCGCCGGGAGGCTGCTCAGCAGCGCCTGGGCTCCTGCCGCTGCTTGCGCTTGCTGCGCTCGTGTTCCGCCGCCGTCGACGCACGGGCGGGGCCTGAGCAGGTCGCTCCTGTGCGGTGAACGACCTCGGGCGTACCGAGCGGGCTGGCACTGGATTGGGGAGTCCGGATCGCCGTGCGGCGGGGCCGTGGTCCCCCCGGGGCCAGGCCCGAAGGCCGGGTCCCCTCGTCAAGAGGTGAAGGGGTGAAGGGGCTGCCGCGCGCTGGGCGACACGCCTCTCCCTGCGCACCATCGTTCGCTCAAGGCCGCTGCTTCAACCCGATCAAGTGCCGCGCGAGAGCTCGACGCGCTGGTTTGCCTCGCGTGCGGCGGGCGAGTCACCTTGTTGCATTGTCTTCGTACTCACCCAGGGCGGCGCCGTCCGAGTCCTTCGGCGGGCAGCCCTTGTCCTGGGCGATGCCGGCCTTGTCTGGGCAGGCGTCCTGGGCGTCGGGCATGGCGTCGGCGTCGTTGTCCGGATCGGGCGCCCCGTCCTCATCGGCGAAGCCGTCCTTGTCCTCGGCCACCAGCGGCTCCGCGTCCACGCCGTTGCGCACGCCGTCTCCGTCCTTGTCCAGGTCCGGGCACTCCTCGAGGCGGTAGTCACGCCCCTCGACGCATGGCGGCTGAGTGAGCGGCGTGTTGGCGAAGGCGGCGCCGAAGTACGCGCGCACCCACGGCGTGGTGGGGCTGCCGCAGAAGCCGGGGCCCGCCGAGCCGAAGAGCTCCACGTTGCCCACCGTCCACCGCACGCCCACCTGGCCCTCCACGCCGGGCGCACCTCCGCCGATCGGCACGAAGGTGCGCAGGGAAAGCTCTCCGCGCGGGCCGGAGGTGTTGGCGGTGGACAGCGCGCCCGCCAGCCACAGCTGCGAGCCGACGCGGTCATCCATCTGTCCGGTGACGCTGATGAAGTCCACCGTCGGGCGGTACAGGAAGCCCAGCTCGGCCCCCCACTGGAAGCTGGAGAAGACCTTGCCCACCTGCACCCGGGTGGCGACCTCCAGCCCGCCATTGCCCTGGGCCACCGCGGTGCCGAGCGGAAGCCCCAGGCCCAGGCCCACCGCCAGTGCGACCGGGCGCGTGTCGTCGAGGATGGCCACCTTCCCATTCACCCACGGGTTCCCCATTCCCGCGGTGCCCAGGCCCAGCGCGCTGCTCCCGTCCTGGTAGATGATGACCGGCACGTTGGCGGAAAGCTCCAGCCAGTCGCTCAGGCCCAGCGCGGCCACCACCTGCACGCCCAGCCGGTTGGCGACGAGCGCCTGCGACGTCTGCGCGTTGGCCGAGCGGAGCGCGCCGCCGGAGAAGAAGAGCGAGGCCCCCACGCGGAAGTCCAGGGCGCGCAGCGTCTGTCCGTTGCCCACCCACAGGGATCCCCGCGCGGCGGGATCGAGCCACACCTGCTCGATGTCGGCGGTAGGCGCGGGCTGCTGGGCGAGCGCGGTGGCGGCGGTGAGGGACGAGCAGAGCGAGACGAGGCAGAGCGAGCGACGCGGCGACGCCAACATGCGCGGAGGCGTACCAGACGAGCCTCACAGTGACCACGCCTTCGTCGAGCCCCTCAGCGGTCCAGCTGCTTCTGCAGCGACGCGATGAAGTGCTCCAGGGCCGCGCCGCGCGCCGCCGCGTCGGCCTCCGGCGCGTCCCACGCCAGCGCGAAGTCGAACACCGCGCGCGGCCCCGGCTGCTCCAGCTTCCCGCTGGTGACGGCGCGCGCGAAGCCGGCGGACCGCAGCCAGGGCACCTCCTCCAGCTTGCCCCGCGCGGCCCGGGCGGCGATCAGCGCGTCCCCCGGCCGGCCCAGCATCGCCGCGGCCAGCGCCCGGAAGACGAGCGCGCCGCCGGTGCCCTCCGTGTCGGGGAGCCGGGCGAGGCGAATCGCCTCCTCGTCCTCCCCGGCAAGGAAGGCGACCGCCGGCCTCAGCGCCCCCAGCTCGCCCAGCGCGCCGTGCTGCTCGAGCAGCCGGAGGCGCTCCCACGCGTCACGGTAGCGCCCGAGGTGCACGTCGGCCCGCACCACCAGCGGGGAGGCGCTGATCGACTCCGGGCGCCGCTCCAGCAACTGCAGGCCGATGGACCGCGCCTCCTCGAAGGCCTCCCTCGCCCTCGCCGGCTCGCCTTCGTCCTCGGCGATGATTCCCGCTTCCACCAGCAGCGCCACCAGCGCCTGGCGCGCGGCGTCCGAGTCAGGCTCCCGCTCCAGCGCAGCGCGCACCAGGGCGAGCGCCTCGGTCACCAGTTGGTGGCGCTCGACGTGAGGCTCCACGCCCGCCCGGAAGGCGAGCAACGCCAACGTCCGCGCCTGGGACAGCGACGCCTCGACGTCGCCGGGCGCGCCGGCCATGGCCTTCGCTCCCCGCTCGACCGCGCGCCGCAGCAGCGGCTCCCGCTCCCCGACGTCGACCAGCTGGGCCAGCTCGCGGTACGCCACCGCCGCGGACAGGTACGCGTCGGCCCGCGCGGGCTCCTTCTCGAGCGCGCGCTCGGCGTCGGCCAGCCCCTGCTCCACCAAAGCCCGCCGGCGGGAGTCGCCGTACAGCGCCATCAGCCGAGCCTCCGCCAGCCGCGTGCGGGACGCCAGCACCAGGTGCTCGGCGGAGGGCTCAGCGGCCACCAGGCTCTGGACCAGGCGCCTCGCCAACGCCAGGGCATGATCCGCGTCGTCCCTGCGCCCCAGCTCCAGCGCCACGTCGGCCAGCCGAAGCATCGCCGCCAGCACCCGCCGGCGCTCCTCGGCTGGCGCGCGATCGAGCTCGGTGGTGCGCTCGTAGTGGGCCACCGCGGCGCTGGTCACCTCGTTGACCAGCCTCTCCACGCCCGGTACCGCCACCAGGCGCGTGGCCACGTCGTCCAGGAAGCGCTGGGCGAAGCGCCGCGCTTGATCACGCTCCTCGCGCACCTGGCCCTGCGCCACCACCCCGGCCGCCACCAGGAAGACGAAGAGCCCCGCGGTGGCCAGCGTGAAGGTCCGGTTGCGGGCGACGAAGCGGCGCAGGAGCTCGACCGCCGAGTAGCGGTACGACGCCACCCGACGCCCTTCGACGAAGGCCGACAGCTCGCGGACCAGGGCGTCTACCGAGTCGAGCCCGCCTTCCTGCGGCGGCAGCCGCGTGCGCCGGACGATGGCCAGCAGCTCGCGCGGGGCGTCTGAGGGAGGTCCCCCCGAGCCGCCGGCCACCAGCGCGCCCAGCACGTCGCCCAGGCACTTGAGATCCACGCGCCGCTCTTCGCTGCGCAGCTCGCCCCGGCGCGCGCGGCCCCACTCCAGCACGTAGACCTCGCCGAAGCGGCCCAGCATCACGTGGTCCGAGGTGAGATCGCGGTGCACCACCCCTTCCTGGTGGGCCGCCGCGATGCAGCGGCAGGCGACCAGGAAGGCCGGGACCAGGGCCAGGCGCTCGAAGGTGGTGCGCGACTCGCGGATCACCTGGGTGAGGCTGCGCCCCGAGATACGCTGCATCGTGTAGTAGGCAGAGCCGGTGGCGCGCCGGCCCAGCTCGTACACCGGCACCACCGCGGGGTGGTCGAGGTGCCCGGTCAGCCGCGCTTCGTCGAACAGCGCCTGCTCGTCGCGGCCGGCCAGCTTCACCGCCACCTCGCGCCCCAGCACCCCGTCGCTCCACAGCACCAACTGGCCCGTCTGAGTGTCGCCCAACACCGCCGGCTTGCCGTCGCCGTCCACCACCGGGGCGTAGCGGCCGGGCTGCTCGTCGGCGGCGACGCTCTCGCCCATCCGGGTGAGGGGATCCGGCGTGGGGCGGGGGCGCAGCGCACTCCTGGGCAGCAGCGCCAAGGGCTTGCGGGGATCGCCGTCCGCGTCGGAGGCTGCCCGCGCAGCCAGCCGCTCGACCAGCCGGCGCGCTCCTGCGCTCAACAGGCCCCGCCCCTCCAGCACGTCCGCCAGCGAGCGCTCTGACTGGCCGATCAATTCCCGGCTGGCGGACAGCACGTCGTCCGCGGTGCAGAAGCCGAGCTGCGCCGCCAGCACCCCGAAGAGCAGCTCGGTCGGGTGAGTCACGGCGCGCCTCCTACGGCCCTGGTCAGCCGTTGGGTGTACTCGCGCCAGGCGGCCTCGACCTCGACCGGCCGTGGCGCGTGCTCAGGCAGCCGGGCCAGCAGCGCCTCCACGGCTCGCGCTCCTTCTCCCCCCGAAGCCGACGCCAGGCGCGCGCCAAGCAACGACGGGAACAAGGACAGCAGGCGTTCCCCGTGCAGCTCGGTCGCCTCACGCGCCGCGGCGGCCGCCTCCTCGGTCCTGCCCGCCAGGGCGTGAGAGAGGCTCTCCAGCGCCAGGGCAGCACCGCGGGTAGAGCCGGTCACCTGGGCTCCGCGAGCCAGGACCACGTCGTCGTGGCCGGCCTCCAACGCCGCCTCGAGGTAGACCTGGACGAACTCTGCGCCCAGACCCAGGGCGTCGAGGCGTTGGGCGTAGTCCCAGGCGCGGTGCGGGTCTCCTTCCTGTAGGGCGAGCCACACCAGGTCGTAGAGCACCGAAGAGTCGGTGGGGGCGAGGACGAGCAGCTCGTCCCCCAGCCGGCGCGCCTCGGCCAGGAGCGCCAGGCGACGCTCGGGCTGACTCGCGGCGAGGTAGGGCGCCAACGTCCGCAGACCGGTCAACTGCGAGCGCTTGAGGCGGGTGGAGTCGCGCGTGCGCCGGGCGTCCCGCAGCAGCGTCACCACCCGCTCCAGGGCGGCGATGGCCTTCGGCCGCTCGTCCCGCGCGTCGAGCAGCCAGCCCAGCAGGAGCGTGTCGTCGGCGAGCTCGCTCTGGGCCACCACGTCGCCGGGGGCCAGGGCGACGCGCGCCTCCCCCAGGGCCACGGCCCGCTGACCGGCGGTGAAGGCCTCGTCGAGGCGCTGGGCATTGCCGAGCAGCACGGCCAGGCGGGACTCGAGCAGCTGGGGCGCCGCGAGGCGCTCCGCGGTCGGGGGCACGGCCGCCGCCACGTGGCTGGCCAGCGCCCGCAGCTCGAGCAGCCCGTCGAGGGCTTGTTGCTCGCGCCCCTCGTCCAGCGCCAAATCCAGGGCGCGGATGCGGTGCAGCACGCGGCGCGCCTCCACGTCGGCGTCGGCGGGGAGCTGGGCCTCGAGGGGGGTGAGCGCGCGGTCGGCCTCGCGGAGCGCCGCGGCCGCGTCCCGGCCCCGGCCCGTCGCCCAGCGGGTGCTGGCCACGTCCAACCACACGTCCACCAGCAGCAGGCGATCGTCCCGCGGCCCCGACTCGAGATCGAGGTTGGCCGCGTAGACCTCCAGCGCCGAGCGGGACAGTTGGTCCAGCACCGCGGCAGACTGGGTGGAGCGCTTGAGCTCTTCCCGCACGTCCTTGAGGAAGAAGGTGGCCATGGCCCGCGCCTCGTCGCGCTCGCGGCGCACCCTCACCGCGGTGACGGCGGCCAGCGCCACCAGGCCGGCCAGCGCGGCCACCGCCACGCCGGACAGGGCGCGGTGCCGCTTCAGGAGGCGGCGGAGCACCACCTGGGGTGTGTACTCGTAGGCGCTCACCCGCTGGCCGGACAGCCAGGCCTCGAGATCCTTCGCCATCGCCTCGGCGTCCTCGTAGCGATCTTCCTTCTTCCGCTCGAGCGCCCGGTCGCAGATCGCCGCCAGCTCGGGGGGCGCGTCGGGGCATACGCTGGCCACCTTCGGCGCGCTCTGGCTACGCACGTCCGCCAGCACGTCCCAGGGGCTCGCGCCGACGAAGGGCGCGCGGCCGCACAGCACCTCGAAGAGCAGCGCGCCCAGGCCCCACACGTCGCTCTTCGCGTCGATCTGCTCGCGCTCGCCCCAGGCCTGCTCGGGGGACATGTAGGAAGGCGTGCCCACTGGGCCGGCGTCGGAGCCGCTGGTGAGATCGGGCGCGAGGGAGATGGGGCGCTCGGACGGCTCGCGGTGGCCCAGCACGCGAGCCAGCCCCCAGTCCATGACGAAGGTCTCGCCGCGCATTCCGAGCATCACGTTCTGCGGCTTCAAGTCCCGGTGAATGA
Source organism: Myxococcales bacterium (assembly GCA_020846875.1). Classification (GTDB taxonomy): domain Bacteria; phylum Myxococcota; class Myxococcia; order Myxococcales; family Myxococcaceae; genus JADLDB01. The sequence continues at coordinate 54,816 of JADLDB010000055.1, forward strand.
CGCCCCGGTGGTGCGCCGCGGCGACGGCCCGGCAGACGGTGAGGAGATCGGGCACGAAGGCCAGGCGGCCTTCCAGCGAGCCGGCGTCGGCCAGGGCCTGGGCCAGGGTGCGCCCCTTCACCTGCTGCATGGTGAAGTACAGCGTGCCGTCCTTGCGGCGGCCCAGCTCGTACACCGGCACCACGGCCGGGTGCTCGAGCTGGCCGGTGACGCGGGCCTCGCGCAGGAAGCGCGCCTCCAGCCCGTGGATGTGCAGGGTGTCGTACTTGTGGCTGGTGGTGATGTCGCGCAGCAGCTCCTTCATCGCCACCTCGCGCTGCAGCACGTGGTCCTTCACCACCAGCACCCGCCCCACGCCGCCCCGCCCCAGCTCCACCGGCCGCCCGTCGGGCCCGGTGTCCTCGGTGTAGCGGCCCCGCGCCTCGGGGGTGACGTTCTCTGGAGACTCCAGGCTGTCGAAGGACGCGTCCGGCCCGCTCGCCCCGCGCCGCAGCGTGGCCGACAGGCTGGACAGGCTGTCCTGCACGCGCGGGGGAAGGCTCTTCAACGTCGCCTGGGCGTCGCCCGAGTTGAGGGCCAGCGCTTCGTCCACCAGTCCCTCGAGCAACCGCTGTGAGGCCGCGTCCAGCGCGCCGCTGGCCACCAGCTCGTCGCTCAGGCGCGTGGCGGAGCCGCGCTTCGACACCCACGCGGTGCCCACGTGGAGAATGGCGTCGGCGGTGGCCAGCCCGAGCTGCTGGGCGAAGAGCGCGCAGAGGAGATCGCGATCGCCCGTCACGGAGTCCCGCCGTCGTGGGCGTCGTCACCGTGGGAGAGCGACAGCTCCAGGCGCTCTGCCTTCCTCCGGCAGTCCTCCAGGGCCTCCAGCGCGCGGCTCCCGACGCCTCCGTCCGCTCCGGCGAGCTCGGCCAGGCGCGCGCAGGCCGCGAGCTGCGCTTCGAGCGCGGGCGGGCGCGAGCCGTCCTTGGGGGCCAGCGCCAGCGGGGTGCGCACCGTGGGCGAACGCGCGAGGCGAATGGCGTGGGCCAGCCGCTCGGCGTCCTGCGCCTTCGCGGAGCTTCTCGGCACGAGGTCCAGCTCCGAGAGCACCAGGTCGAAGCCCGGCGCGCCGGGCAGCGCGTGCTGCGAGAGCAGCGCCTCGTACTGCCGCCGGGCCTTCTCGTAGCGCTCCGCTCCCTCGTCGCGGCAGCCCGCGCCGACGAACAGGAAAACCAGGCTCAAGAGGCTCGACCGGGACACCGCAGGCAGAGCCCCTAGTGAAGCCGGGCACCCGGTTCAAGGCGCGTCCCGCCGCGCTGGGGCTTGACCTGCCACACCTACCTTTCCTATTGTACCTGTCATAGCTGTCTTTCCTATGGAACCCCGGGTCCTGACTTCTCACGAGGTTGCGTCGCTGATGCAGGTCAGCCCGTCGGCGGTGCTGCGGTGGATCGACCAGGGGATGCTGCGGGCCTTCCGCACGCCGGGCGGCCACCGGCGGGTGGGGACGGCGGAGCTCTTGGAGTTCCTGCGGGCGCAGAGGATGCCGGTGCCCCGGGCGCTGGAGGCCCCGCGGTTGCGCCTGTTGGTGATCGACGACGAGCCAGGCTTCCTGCGCTCCCTGGGTGAGTCCCTGCGGCGGGCCGATCCCCGCCTCGACGTGGAGCTGGCGGAGAGCGCGGTGGACGGGCTCATCAAGATCGGCCTCAAGCGGCCGGACGTGGTGCTGCTCGACGCCTACATGCCGGGGCTGGAGGGGCCCGAGACCTGCCGGCGGATCAAGTCCGAGCCCCAGACGGCGCACATCGCGGTGCTGGCGATGAGCGGGCGGCGCTCGGACGAGTTGATCGCGCGCTTCGAGAAGGCGGGGGCGGCCGCCTTCCTTCCCAAGCCGCTCAAGACGACGGCGATCATCGAGCAGCTTCAGCTGCTGGGACTCCTCGCGCGGGAGAACGCGCCAGGGCCCTGAAGCGCTTTCCGGGGGGTTGTGAGCTGGTGGCGAACGGAACGCCGCCCCGGAGGTGCAGCATGTCGTCTCGTCCAGTCCTGATCATCCACTCGGATCCGCGGCGGAGAACCGAGCTCAAGGCGCTCCTCGCCGAGCGTGAGGTGCTGGAGGCGGAGAGCCGGGCCCAGGCGGTGCCGCTGCTGGCGTCGGGGGCGCTGTCGCTGGTGTTGTCCCAGGCCCTGGAGTTCCGCCGCCTGCTGCGCGATCTCGAGCGCCACACCCCGGGCACGCCCCGCGCGGTGCTGTGCCCGGATGACCCCGAGGCGCTGCGGCAACTGGCCGAGCTGGCCAGCGAGGGCTACGAGTTCGCCACCATCCCCGAGCACGCTCCGGAGACGGTCAAGCAGCTGATGAACCCCCGCAGCTCGGTAAGGCTCGTTCCGGTCCGGCCGCTCAAGGCGAGCTTCCTGGTGGGCGAGGTGGACTACCTGGCGGACGTGGTGGAGCTGAGCAACGACGGGCTGGGCCTGGCGCTGCCCGCGGGGACACCGGTCGAAGGGCTGACCCCTGGCCGGAGCCTGGCGCGTGCGACGGTCGTCTGCGAGGCCAGGGTGGTCGTGGAGCACAGGACGTGGGCGGTGCGCACCCTTCGCCGCGAGCCAGGTGGCGCGGGACGGCTCCACCTCGGGGTGACCATCGAGCCGCTCCCGGCGGAGCAGTCCGGGCGCCCGGCGGTGCGGCTGCACGACGAGGTGAAGATCCGCGGGCTGGTGCGGCGGGCGATCAACCGGCGAGCGCGCTTCGTCTTGCACCGGTCCGACGGCTCAGGGTGGCGTGAGTACACCGAGGCCGCGCTCGACGCCTCGGGCCGGCTGGTGCTGGGGCGACCGCGCCCCGGGCACGCTTTCGGCGCGGGGGAGATCGCCTTGTTGTCCTTCGAGCTGTTGGGGAGCCAGGTGGAGGCGGCGACGGCGGTGCTGGAGGCCGATGACACCCGCGCGGTGGTCTCCCTGCCCCGCTCGGCGCGCCGGAGGGAGCGGCGCGAGGCCCTGCGGATCCGCCTGGGAGAGCGGCCCGGCGCCACCATCACCCTGCACCAGCCTCTGAGCGGGAAGATCCTCACCCGCCCGCTGCTCGACCTGCACCCGATGGGCACCTCCATCGAGCTGGACGCCTCGAAGGACGCGCTGCCTTGCGGCCTGGTGCTGCCCGACGTGGAGCTGGAGCTGTTCGGGCGGCGCTGCCGCTGCGCCGCGGTGGTGCGGACCAACGTCGCGCTGAGCGACGACGGGCGCTGGCGGCGGGTGGGGCTGCGCCTGTTGGCCCCAAGCGACGCCGACCGGCAGCTCCTCGTCGACGCGTGGTTGCTGGAGTTGGTGCCCGACGTGGCCTGCGGCTCGCGCTTCGGGTTTGAAGCGCTGTGGGAGCTGTTCCGCCACGAAGGCGTGCGCTTCCCCGACTACCCGCTCGACGCAGCACAGACCGTGGAGACGCTGGGCGCCGCCCACCAGAAGATGGGCGACGGCCGGCACGGGCTGGGGAAGTCCTTCGTGTTTCAGGAAGACGGCCTGATCCTCGGACACGCGTCCGGGCTGCGAACCCACTCGAAGACCTGGCTGTCTCAGCACCTCGCCGTCCGCAGCGGCTACCACCGGCAGACCCACATCTCCCAGGCGCTGGTGAACTTGTCCTTCGACTACGGCGAGGCGCTGGGCGACGTGGAGTACCTCCGGGGGTTGTGGAGGACTTCCAATCGTTGGACCTCTCGCGTGTACGGCGCCGCCACCTCACGGCTCATCCGCCCTGGCCTGTCGTACCTGGCTTCCTTCACGCCCATGCGGGCCACCGTCTCGCAGCCTCGCGGAGCGCCCACCGTCGTCGCCCACCCCTCTTCGGCCAGCGAGCGGCAGAGCCTGCTGCGGCACCTGCAGCGAAGCTGGGATCCGGTGCGCCTGCGCGCCGACGATCTGGTGGACGGCGAGCTCGAGCTGAGCACGTTGTCCCGTCGCTTCACCGAGGTCGGCCTCGAGCGCTCTCGGCACGTGGGCGTCGTTTCGGGGCCGCACGGGGTGCGCGGCTGGGTGTTGATCGAGCGAATGACGCCCGGCCTCTTCTGGGCGGAGTGGTACGACGCCTTCCGCCTGGTGCTGGCGGAGCCGTTCGCTGATGACTCCGAGCAAGTGCGCCTGGCGCTGGTCCACTACGCCCTGGCGGAGGCCCGCTCCCGGGGGCGGACCGTCACGCACTGCCTCGCCGACGACGCCGACGTGGCGTCGCTGGAGCAGAGCGGCTTTGCCAACCTGGGCAAGGTGGTCGAGTTCTGCGCCCACCGCTCGATGAACCGGGAGATGACGGCGCAGTTGATGGCCATCTTCGAGCGGCTGGCTCGGCGCGGGCGAAGCGACGACCTCCGCGCCGAAGGGGACGACGCGTGACCTACCTGATGGAGGGACAGGCCGAAGGGCACCGGCTGCTCGCGCAGGAAGCAGCCAACCCCAGCGCCGCACGGCTGCGCCTCACCGGGTTGAAGGAAGGCCACCACGCCGCCGACATCGGCTGTGGCGCCGGGGCGGTCACCCTGGCGATGGCAGACCTCGTCGGCCCGGGCGGCGCGGTGGTCGCCGTCGATCAGAGCGACGAGCGGCTCGTGCTGGCCCAGGACCAGCTCCGGGGCGCGGCGCACGTCACCTTCGCGCGGGCTTCGCTGCCGAACACCGGGCTGCCCGGCGAGACCTTCGACTACGTCTGGTGCCAGTTCGTCCTCGAGTACCTGCGGACTCCCGCCGTCGCGCTGGCGGAGCTCCAGCGCCTCGCGAAGCCCGGTGGCCGGGTCGTGGTGTCCGAGATCGACGGCTTCGGCCTGGCCTGTTGGCCCGAGTCGCCTGTGGTGGAGGCTGGCAAGCCGATCTTCCTCCGTGCGCTCGCCTCCACGGGCTTCGACCTGTTCATCGGGCGCAAGCTCTACGGCCTGTTCCGTGAAGTGGGGCTGAGCGACGTGCGCGTCCACCTCTCGCCCTTCCACGTCACTGCTGGGTCGGCCGACGAGCAGTTGTTGGCGGACTGGCGAACGCGCTTCGACACCCTGGCGCCGGTGATGGTGCCGGCCTTCGGTCAGGAAGCGGCCTACCGGGACTTCGCGCGGGCCTACCTCGAAGTGCTGGCTGACCCTCAGGCCTTCAAGTACTCCGTCATCCTGACCGTGGAGGGGACGCGCCGATGACGGGAGGGGAGGCGGGGGCGGCGGCGGAGTTCCGTTGGGACACGCCGGAGCTGGGCGTGCGAGCGGTGAAGGTGCTGCTCCTCTACTTCTCGAAGACGTATGGCCGGAAGCGGCTCGAGCAGGTCTGGCGCGACGCGAAGCTGCCGCTCCCGCTCTCCCACGTCGAGGACCTGTCCAACTACATCTCTCTGGCGTTCCTCGAGCTGCTGATGAAGACGCTCCTCGACGCCTCAGGCGATCCCCAGTTCCTGGACAAGGCCGGGCGGGCGATCGCTTCCCCCGAGGCGCTGGGCTTCGCGTACTTCATGCTCCGCGGCGTCGGCACCCCAGAGCTGGTCTACCAGAAGACGGTGGAGCTCGGGCCCACCTACAACCGCGTTGGCACCTTCCACATCGAGTCCCAGGGGAGCACCCACCTCACCCTGCGCTACTCCAGCCGGGTCCGTGAGAAGGACCACAACCTGTGCACCATACGCAAGGCCAGCTACGCGGCCTTCCCCGGGATCTGGGGCCTGCCGGACGCGACGGTCAAAGAGACCCAGTGCCTGGTCGACGGCGCCGACTCGTGCCGCTACGAGCTCACGTGGCGCGCCCGCCCGCCGGTGGAGTGGCGGCGCTGGGTGTTCGGCCTGGCGGGGCTCGCCGCGGGCGTCGCCACCGCCACCTGGGGCCAGGCGCCTCCTCCCGTGCTGGGGGCCGCGCTGGGGGCGCTGGGCTTCTTCCTGGGCGGCTGGCTGGACCTGCGCCGCGTCACCCGCGAGAAGGACGAGCGGCTGGGCGAGCAGACCGCCGGCCTCACCCGCTCGGTGGAGGAGCTGCAGCGACGCGCGGAAGAAATCCACCGCGCCAACGCGGAGCTGGACCAACGGGTCGCCGATCGCACCCGCGAGCTGGAAGATGCGCTCGAGCGCCTGAGGCGCCTCGACACCATGAAGAGCGAGTTCTTCGCCAACGTGTCGCACGAGCTGCGCACGCCGCTCACGTTGATCCTCGCGCCGCTGGACGATCGCCTGCCCCACGCCGCCGCCCCTGCGGAGCGGGACCTGCTGCTGAGCATTCGCCGCAACGCGGACCGCCTGCTGCGGCTGGTGGACGATCTGCTCGACCTCTCGCGGATCGACGCCGGTCAACTGCGGCTGGACATCGTGGCGGTCGACTTCGCCGCGCTCACCCGCCAGGTGCTGGCCACCTTCCAGCGCGCCGCCGACTCGCGGCGCATCTCGCTGCTGGCCTCGGTGCCGGCCGCGACCCGCGACGTGTGGGGCGATCGCCACCGGCTGGAGTCGATCCTGGGGAACCTGCTGAGCAACGCGCTCAAGTACACGCCGGGCGGGGGCCGCGTCACCGTGTCCCTGGCGGAGACGGACGCGCAGGTGCTGCTGAAGATCACCGACACCGGCCCGGGCATCAGCCAGGAGGATCTTCCGCACCTCTTCCAGCGCTTCTACCAGGGCACCAGCGAAGGGGTCCGGCGCCGCGGAGGCATGGGCATCGGCCTGGCGCTGGCGCAGAACCTGGCCGAGCTGCACGGAGGCCGGATCGCGGTCGAGAGCGAGCTGCGGAAAGGCTCGGCCTTCACCGTCACCCTTCCGAAGGGCCGCGCGCACTTCCGGCCCGAGGTCCTCGAGCGCCGGCGCCTGCAGATCGACGTGAAGGAAGGCCGGCGCGCCGCGGACGCCTTCGGCAACAGCACCACCCCGGTGCCCGAGCCTCACGGCGACGCCCCGGTGCTCTCGGAGGGCCGGCCGATCTCCTTCGAGGGGGGGAGGCGGCCGCGGGTGTTGGTCGTCGAGGACAACGACGAGATGCGGGACCTGCTCAGCGGGCTGCTCGCGCCCACCTGCGAGGTGCTCCAGGCGGTGGACGGCGCCGAAGGCCTGGCGTCGGCGAAGCAGAGCCTTCCTGACCTGGTCCTGTCCGACGTGATGATGCCGGCTATGCCCGGGACGGAGCTGGTGTACGCGCTCAAGCAGGATCCGGCGCTGCGCTCCACGCCGGTGCTGCTCCTCACCGCCCGCAGCGGCCCCGAGTCCGCGCTGGAGGGCTTCGGGTCCGGCGCCGACGACTTCATCGAGAAGCCCTTCCACCCGCGGGTGCTGCTGGCGCGGGTGGCGGCCCACCTGCAGTTGCGGGCGCTCTCTCTGCAGCTCGCCTCCCAGGCGCGGCTGGCGGCGATCGGCACCCTGGCCGCTGGCGTGGGCCACGAGGTGCGCAACCCGGTGAACGCGGTGCTCAACGGCGTGCGCGTGCTGCTCGCCCGCGAAGGAGTGAAGGACGCGGACCAGAAGCTGCTCAAGGTGGTGGAGGAAGGCGCCGGCCGCATCGAGCGGATCAGCGCGGCGCTGCTGCACCACGCCAGCCCCGGCGATCGCGGCGGGTGGCGGCCGGTCGACCTCCGCGCGGGCCTGGAGGCCACCCTGGCGCTGATGCAGCACGAGCTGGCGCAGGTGAAGGTGGTGCGCGAGGGCGCTGCGCAGCCGCGGGTGGTAGCGCCGGCGGCCGAGCTGAACCAGGTCTTCTTGAACCTCATCGACAACGCGCGCAAGGCCGGGGCCAGGACGGTGTGGCTCAAGGTGGACAGCCAGGGCGGCCGGGCGAAGGTGTGCGTGGAAGACGACGGGCCGGGCGTACCGGCGGAGATCGTCGCGCGCCTCTTCGTGCCCTTCGCGACCAGCCGGGCCCCGGGGGAAGGCACCGGGCTGGGCCTGTTCATCGCGGCGGAGTCGGTGAAGCGCTTTGGGGGTACGCTCACCTACGCGCCCCGGCCGGGCGGGGGCGCCGCCTTCACCGTCGATCTTCCTCTGGAGAAGCCTTGAATCCGTACGTGCTGTACGTCGACGACGACTCTGCCAACCTGGTGGTCTTCCAGTCCGGGCTGAGCGGCGCGCTGCCGATCCTCACGGCCACCAGCGGCGAAGAGGCGCTCGCGCTGCTCAAGCAGCACGAGGTGGCGGTGCTGCTGGCGGATCAGCGGATGCCGGGGATGACGGGCGTGCAGTTGATGGAGAAGGTGCGCGCCGAGCACCCCGACGTGGTGCGGTTGCTCATCACCGCCTACTCGGACCTCGAGGCCTCCATCGACGCGATCAACAAGGGTAAGGTCGACGCCTACTTCAAGAAGCCGTGGGAGCCGGCAGAGCTGACGCTGGCGCTGACCCAGGCGCGCGATCGCTACATCGCGACGAAGTGGACCAGGGAGCTCGAGCGGCGGCTGGTGGCCACCGAGCGCACCTACGCCCTGGGGGTGGTGGCGGCGGGGATCGCCCACGAGCTGCGCAACCCGCTCACCTCGGTGTCGCTGTGCCTGCAGTTGGCCCGGCAGTTGTTGAAAGAGAAGCCCTTCGAGGACGAGCAGCGCCAGGCCGCCGACCGCAACCTGGTGGACGCGACGAGGGCAGTGGAGGCGATCATCGAGATCACCGCCGCGATGGAGCTGTCCACGCGGCAGCGGGAGGTCGCCTCCATCGATCTCAAGGAGACGGTGGAGCTGGCGATCCGCTCGGTGCTGGGCGAGGTGAAGGCCCGCGGGCGCCTCGTGAAGGAGCTGAGCGAAGTGCCCCGCATCCGCGCGTCGCGCACCCAGGTGGGCCAGGTGGTGCTGAACCTGCTCATCAACGCCGCGCAGGCGCTGGACGAGGCGCGGCGCTCCACCAACGTGGTGAAGGTGAGCCTCAAGCAGGAAGGCCCGTCCATCGTGCTGAAGGTGTCGGACACCGGCGCGGGCATTCCCGAGGAGGTGCTGGGGCGCATCTTCGATCCCTTCTTCACCACCAAGCAGGACGGGGGCACCGGGCTGGGGCTGGCCATCTCCCGGCAGATCGTCAACGAGCTGGGCGGCGCGATCGACGTGGACACGGTGCCCGGGCAGGGCACGACGTTCCGGGTGCGTCTGCCAGTGCCGGAGGTAGTGGAGAGGAAGCAGTAGGCGCCCGGCGACGGCGCAGCATGAGCGCGAGGGCTGCCGCGAGCGCCACGGAGAAGCGCAGCCCCGACGCGGCGCAGCCGCAGCCGGTGGGCGGAGGAGGAGGCTCGCCGCCGGTGCCCGCGTCGAAGGGATCGACGAAGCCTCCGCCCGCGCCGCCGGCCTCACCTCCGCCGGTGCCCCCCCCTGCTCCTCCGCCGCCCGCGCCCCCGCCTCCTGCGCTGCCGCCGCCGGTCCCGCCTCCTGCGCCGCCGCCCGTGGGGACGCCGCCGTCCAGGTGGGTGAAGCCCATGGGGGGCGGGTAGCCGCGCAGGACGATTTCCATGGTGGGCCGCGCGCGGCTGCAGCCGGCGGTGAAGCCGGCGAGGTCGGGCGCGCCGGCCTCGGCCCAGGCGGTCCAGAGGATCGACGCCATCAAGGTGAGCGCGTCGCCCCAGCGGCGGGCGGTCAGCTCCCGGGTGGCGGTGTAGAGCTGCGCGAGGGTGGTGGAGGCCGAGTCGGCGGCGATCAACGCGCTCACCAGACCATTCCCCACCAGCACCACGTCGAAGATGTTGTTGCGGGGATCGGCGCGGCCAACCGTGCCGTAGTAGCCGACCGCGGCGCTGGCCACGCCGTTCAGGTGGGCGGACGACTGCAGCATGTCGGACTCCCAGCGGGAATGGAGCCCGTTGTTGGGATCGCTGTCCTTCGTGTCGTGCAGCACCGAGAAGGCATCGGCGACGTAGTGCGAGAGCAGGAAGGCCGAGGCGAGGATGCGGTTGGGGTCGCGCGATCGAAAGTCGTCGACCAACCGCGCGTACAGTTCCTCCACCCTCCAGGGCACGGTGCCGTTCCGCGTGGCGTTGAGGCTGCCCACCCTGGCGATCACCGCCTGAAAGTCGCGCGGGTAATCGGTGATGGGGCTCACCCAGTCGGGCTCGAGGAAGTGCCGGGGCCACTCGTTGGGATCGTACGCGGCGCCCGCGGACGTGTAGCGCCAGCGATCGGGGTCGCACGCGCTGTCCTGGAGATCGGCCGTCTGCCGGGCGGAGAACCACTGCCGCAGGCACGAGCCGGCGGGCAGCGGATCCTGCATCATCGAGGACAGCTTGCGGTGGCCGTCGAAGCCCCAGGCGAGGGCGAGCGTGGGGAGCAACCAGCAACCAAGCGCGACGAGGCGACGCATGCGAAGGCCCGTCATCCCCCAAACAGGCCGGTGGGCGCAACGGGGGCCACGCAGGCCGGCCTTGAGTCAGTGCAGGTACTTGTCCGAGCCGCGATCGCCGCCCCGCCCGCCCTCGAGGCTCTTCAGGTGCGCGCTGCGCTTCTTCAGGTCGCGCTCCAACTGCCAGCTTCGGAAGCGGGTGAGCAGCGCGCCGGGCCCGCCCACCCGCAGCAGGAACCAGGTGAAGAGCAGCGCGAAGGCCTCGGGAATGACGGTGTGCAGGCCGGAGAAGGCGGCGTTCAAGAAGACGAAGGCAGCGCCCAGCAGCGCGAGCATGTTGCCCGTCATCGGGAAGCCCCAGAAGTTGGCCTGGCTGCGGCCCAGGTGCAGGCCATAGGCCACCCACAAGGTCCCCGTCAGCGCGCCGCCGCCCGGGTACCCGCGCGCCACCAGCGCCGGAATGGCCAGCGAAAGCAGCAGCGTGGCGATCGCCGCTGCCACCACCACGCCGAGCGAGAACCAGAGGAAGCGCCTGCGTCCCCACATCGCCTCCAGCGCGCCGCCGATGCTCCAGATGATCAGCCCGCCGAAGATCACACCCAGCGGGGTGGCCTCCACGAAGGCGTAGGTCAGCACCTCCCAGACGAAGTACCGCCCGAAGACGGCCTCGGGGACCAGGTACGTGTACGTCGCCAGGGGCTTGAAGATCGCGATCGCCACCGAGGCGGCGATGAGCGTGACGGCCATCACCGTCGCGGCGCTGCGCGCCGGTGGCAGTTGGAACATCACCCGCGGCATGGGCCCGCTCCCGGTCGCATCAACTCGACACCGACGCCGCGCGCGGGCGTCACTTCGACTTGTAGAAGAGCGTGATCGTCAGGCAGTGGAATTCCTTGTCGGAACTCTGCGTCACCGTCCGGTCGACGATCTCGATGCCCTGATTGTCCTTGAGCCACCTGGTGATGTTCTCGCCCATCTGCTCGCGATCGCGCGCGAGCGTGGTGCTGAACACCTTCACCGAATTGAAGCTGTTGGCGCTGCTGGCCATGACCTGTTCGCCTCCGCCCGTCGGGGTGAGTCTTCAAGCGCTTGTCTGCCCGTTTCCGGGCGCGAGGGCAACCCCGTCCCCGTCAGCGGGCGGGCGGGCGGCTGCCGGCGCGGTAGTGCTCGCAGGTGGACGGATCCTTGCAGGTGGGGCCGATGCCGTCGGGGTGCGCCACGAAGGGCAGCTTGTCGGACTCCTCGACGCCGCACATCGCGCACTTGCGCTTCCGGTTCTTCCTTTCGGTGCGGCGCTCCTCTGCCAGTTGCTTGGCGCGCTCACGAAGTGCCTTCGCGTCTGGAACGTTCGTCACATGGCCTCCACGAGAACAGCAATGCCCTGACCACCACCGATACACGCGCTGCCGACACCGTACCTCGCGCCGCGCCGCTTGAGCTCGTACAACAGATGCAGGGTGATCCGCGCGCCCGAAGCAGCGAGCGGGTGGCCCAGCGCCGTCGCGCCGCCGTTGACGTTGGTGCGATCGCGCGGCAGCCCGAGTTCCTTCTCGACCGCCAGGTACTGCGGCACGAACGCCTCGTTCACCTCGAACAGATCGACGTCCGACAGCTTGAACTCGGCGCGCTCCATCAGCTTGCGAATGGCCGGCGCCGGGCCGATGCCCATGATCTTCGGGTCGCAGCCCATCGACGCCCAGTGGAGCAGCTTGCCCAGGGGCTTGACGCCCTTCTTGTCCGCCCACCCGCGCGTGGCCAGCACCGCCGAGGCCGAGCCGTCGTTGATGCCCGACGCCGCGCCCGGGTGAATCACCCCGTCCTTCTTGAACACCTTCGGCAGCTTCTTGAAGCCGTCCAGGGTCGACTCGGGGCGCGGGTGCTCGTCCTTCGCGAACACCGTGACGCCCTTCTTCGACTTGAGCTCGACGGGGTGCAGCTCGGCGGCGAAGCGGCCGGCCTCGTGCGCGGCGGCCCAGCGCTTCTGGCTGAGCAGCGCGTACTCGTCGACCTCGTCCTGCGTCAGCTGGTACTGCTCGGCGAGGTTCTCAGCCGTCATGCCCATGGGGATCCCGGCCCAGGTGTCGAACAAGCCCAGCGTCAGCGTGTCCTCGAGGGCGGACTTGCCCAGCGGCAGGCCCCAGCGCGCACCGCGCACCACGTGCGGCGCCTGCGACATGGACTCGGTGCCGCCGGCCAGCACCACCTGCGCCTGGCCCGTCAGCATCAGCTCCGCCGCGGTGGCGTACGCCTGGAAGCCCGAGCCACACAGGCGGTTGACGGTCAGCGAAGGCACGGGCACCGGCACGCCCGCCTTGAGGCCGATGTGGCGCGCCAGGTAGATCGCGTCCGCGCTGGTCTGCATCACGTTGCCGTAGACGACGTGATCGACGTCCTCCGGGCGAACGGCGGCCTGCGCCAGCGCGGCCTTCGCCGTCTCTGCCCCCAGCTCGGTGGCCGACAGCTCCTTGAGCGCGCCCCCGAAGGTGCCGAAGGCGGTGCGCTTGCCCGACAGAAAGACGATCTCTTCGCTCTTCGAGATGCTCTTCATCGATCCGTTTTCCTAACCCCGTCCCAACAGTGCGGCGGCAACCATGCCAAGGGCGCCGAGCGTCCACAACAGTCCGACTGCATGCTGTTGACGTAACTCGGCTTTTCCCGCGTCGCCGTACCAGCGCCGGGCGGCGTCGACGCGCGCTTCGAGCGTCCATGGACCTTTCGCTTGACTGTGAGACGAGATCCGGCGTGCGTGGGCGTTGACCAGGCGCTCGACGCTGGCGCCCTCGATTCCCCCTGAGGAGTAGCGGCCCGGCACCTCGCGCGCCGGCCGACGGTAGTTGGCGGTGAGCACGAAGCCCTGCTCGGTGGGGGTGAGGAGCACCACGCGCGCCCGGCCGTCCTTCCCCGCGAAGACGGAGGCGAAGAGCTGCTTGGCTGGATGAGCGGCGTCGTAGAGGGTGACCGGCGCAGAGAAGCGCGCGTGCTCGAGGTGAGAGCCGAGCGGGGTGAAGCCCAGCGCCTTGAGCGCATCCCAGGGGGCCTCGAGGCGGCCCGGCACCGTCACGCTGCCGTCGGGAGTGTCGGTCTCGATCCGCACCGACTGCGGGCGCAGGAAGAGCACGGCGCGCCAGAGGTGGAGTCGCAGGAGGATCAGCGCGGCGAGCACGGCGAGGACGGCGTACGCCGGGTGACCCTGGGGCGGCATCGTGGGGGGACAGCGATCTACCACGCGATTTCGCCGGCCGGGTGGCGGTCTGTCGTAAGCTGCGCGCATGGCGGAGCGGAAGACGGCGTTCACGTGGACCACGCTGCTCACGCCGGCGCAGGTGCGCGAGGCCCTGGAGGCGCGCGTGCACGCAGGCCCCGTGGTGGCGGTGGACTTCGGCCTCGGCCGGCGCGACGACAAGGAGTTCCGGGGGAAGGTCTCTGACGCCGGCTTCTCGATCATGCGCCGGGTGCTGGGGCGAAACAGCTTCGTGCCGATCGTCACCGGAGAGGTGCGCGCGGTGCCGCAGGGCGCGGAGGTGGCGGTGTCGATGGCGCTGCCTCGTCACGTGTCGATCTTCTTCGCCCTGTGGGCGCTGGCGGCCGCGGGCGTGCTGGGCTGGTTCGTCTTCACCCTGCCGCCCGAGGTGCCGGTGACTCCGGTGCTGACGCTGGCGCCCTTCCCGCTGCTCGCGGTGGCCCTCGTGGCGTGGGTGTACCGGCGCGAGGTGAACCGGGCCCGGGACTTCCTGCGGGCGCTGCTGCCTCCCGCCGGCCCGGCCTCAGCGACCGTCAACCACGAGGCCGCGTCGGCGAGCGGCTGAGCGGGGGAGGCTCGGAGGACCCGCGAGCGACTCGGAAGGACCTGCCGCGGCTTTCTCGCGTTCCGAGAGCAGAAGTGGTGCACGCACGCTCGTCCGTGGGGCGCGGCGCGCCGTCTCACCCGGCGCACGGCCTCTTGCCTCCAGGCCCCTCGCGAGGCTCCACGGCACGCAGGTTGCTCTCTCGCTCCCCAGCGCGACGGGAATGGTTCCCGCCCGCGCCAATTCACTTCAATGAGACGAGCAGGACGGAAGGGCGGCGACGATGAGCAAGGTAGCGGAGAAGTTGAAGGCGGTGGCGGCGGCGGTAGCGGCCATCGAGAAGCAGTTCGGGCGGGGCGCGGTGATGCAGCTCGGTGAGGCGAGCGAGGTGCAGCCGGTGGCGGTGATCCCCACCGGCAGCGTGGGCCTCGATCGCGCGCTGGGGGTGGGCGGCTACCCGCGCGGGCGGGTGGTGGAGATCTTCGGCAACGAGTCGTCCGGTAAGACGACGCTGACGCTGCACGCGATCGCCCAGGTCCAGGCGCAGGGCGGCGTGGCGGCCTTCATCGACGCCGAGCACGCGCTGGACGTGTCCTACGCGCGCAAGCTGGGGGTGCGGGTGGAGGAACTGCTCATCTCCCAGCCGGACACCGGCGAGCAGGCGCTGGAGATCACCGAGCACCTGGTGCGCAGCGGGGCGGTCGATCTGATCGTCGTGGACTCGGTGGCCGCGCTGGTGCCGAAGGCGGAGATCGAAGGCGAGATGGGCGACGCCCACATGGGCGTGCAGGCGCGGCTGATGAGCCAGGCGCTGCGCAAGCTGACCGGGGCGGTGAGCCGCAGCGGCACCTGCATCATCTTCATCAACCAGCTCCGCATGAAGATCGGCGTGGTGTTCGGCAACCCCGAGACGACGACGGGCGGCAACGCGCTGAAGTTCTACTCGTCGGTGCGCTGCGAGATCCGCCGGGCGGGCAACCTGAAGGAAGGCGAGGCGGTGATCGGCTCGCGGGCGAAGGTGAAGGTGGTGAAGAACAAGGTGGCGCCGCCCTTCCAGGAGGCGGAGTTCGACATCGTCTACAACCGCGGCATCAGCCGGGCCGGCGAGGTGCTGGACCTGGGCGTGGCGCTGGGCCTGGTGGAGAAGGCGGGCAGCTTCTTCTCGCTGGGCGCCGAGCGGCTGGGCCAGGGGCGCGAGCGGGCCGTCGAGTGGCTGCGCGAGCACCCGGTCGAAGCCGAAGCGCTGGCGACCCGCATCCTCGCGGGCGAGCGCGGCGCGGCGCCGGAGGTGAAGGAGGAGGCGGCGTGAGAGCCGTCTTCCTCCTCGCGCTGGTGGGAGCGAGCCTCGCCGCGGGTCACTGGGCCCACGCCAAGAAGCCCACGCCCCGCCGCGCGCGCGAGCTGCACCGGGCGACGCTGAAGCGCCCGCTGGTGCACGCTCCTCCGCGGCTCACCCGGCCCCGGTAGGGAAGCGGACGCGCGCCGGCCCGGCGGAAGGCGAGGGCCGGCGCGTCGTCTTCTCCGGAAGGCAAACCCCTCGGTGGCGCTACCGCTTGGGGGGCACGCGCCCGGGCGGCGGAGCAGGACGCTGGCCGGCCGCGGGCGGAGGGCGGCGCCCCGCCGCCAGCGGGTTGGGCTTGATGTTGGTGCTGTTCGGATCCGACTCCTCTTCCAGCAAGCCCTCGGCCACCTGCACGCTGGGCTCGTCGGGCGCGTCACCCAGCGCCTCTTCATCACCCGTCTCGGACGGCGACGGCTCGGGCGGACGCTTGTTGAGCAGCGGGTTGCGGGTGGGCGGCGGCGTGGCGTCGTCCTTCTTCGCCACCGGCCGCGCCACTTGCTGCGCCTGGGCCGACGGCGGACGGGCGGGCGGCGCCGCGCGGGGGGGCTGCTGCGCGGACGGGCCGGCGGGCACCTGCACCCCGCCCTTCGCCTTGTCGGCGTTCCTCGCCTTCGCGTCGGCCTTCAGCTTGTCCTCGAACTCGTGCCAGCGCTCCTTGTACTCGTCGGGATCGGGCAGGTGCTTCTCGCGGTGCTTGAGCGACGGCGCCCAGTGCGTCGTCACCTGCTCCCCCAGGCCGTGGATCAACGGTGGCGGCGGCACCCCGTAGGTGGCGGGATCGAAGTAGGCCTCCTCGAGATCCTCGAAGCCGTAGGCGCGGGCCTTCGCCATGAAGGTCGGCAGGATGCCCGTAGGCGCGTGGTAGCCGAGGATCTTCCCGTTCTCGTCCTTGGCCACCGGGATGTAGAGCCACAGATCCTGGGTGCGGTACTCGCCCTTCTCGTTGAGGGGCAGCACCTCGGAGATGGCGATCGTCTTCCGGCTGCCGTCCTGGAAGCGCTCGCAGCAGACGATGAAGTTGATCGCGCTGGCCACCTGGGCCCGCACCGCGACCATCGGCATCTCCACCGCGCTCATCAGGCACAGCGCCTCCAGGCGGCGCAGCGAGTCGGTGGGGGTGTTGGCGTGCACCGTGGCCATCGAGCCGCCGTGGCCGGTGTTCATCGCCTGCATCAGGTCGAAGGCCTCACCGCCGCGCACCTCGCCCACGATGATCCGATCCGGCCGCAGGCGCAGCGCCGAGTGCAGCAGGTGCCCCATGTTCACCTCGCCCTTGCCGAACTTGTCGGCGGGCCGCGACTCGAAGGGCACCAGGTGCGACTGCTGGAGCTGCAGCTCGGCCGAGTCCTCGATGGTGAGGATCCGCTCCTCGTCGGGGATGAGCGACGAGAGGATGTTGAGCAGCGTCGTCTTCCCCGAGCCGGTGCCGCCCGAGACGATCATGTTCAGCTTCACCCGCACCGCCGCCTCAATCACCCGGATCATCGGCTGGGTGATCGAGCCGAAGCCCACCAGGCTCTCGGGCTTGAGCTTGTCCTTGAAGAACTTGCGGATGGAGATGGTGGTGCCCTTGCGCGCGATGGGCGGCAGCACCACGTGGATGCGGCTGCCGTCGGGCAGGCGCGCGTCGAGGCGGGGCCGCTCGTCGTTCATCAGGCGGCCGACGAACTGCGCCATGTTCCGCGCCGCGCCCAAGAGGCCTTCCTCCGAGAAGCGGGCCTCGGTCTTGGTGAGCATGCCCTTGCGCTCGATCCAGATGTCCTCGGGCCCGTTGATCATGATCTCCGAGACCGACTCGTCGTCGAGGTACTGGACAATGGGCTTGAGGAAGGCCCGGAGCGATTCGGTGTACATCGTCATGGCGGGACGGATGCTAGCGTACCTTCCATGGCGACGAAGAAGGGTGGAAGGTCGGCAGCGAAGAAAAGCCCCGCGCACAAGGCCCCGGCCGGCACCTCGAAGGAAGGCCCGGGCATCCTCCCCTTCGAGATCGACCCGAAGAAGGTCGAGGCCTCGCTCAACAAGCTCAGAGATCAGCTGGTGGGCTGGGCGAAGAAGGGGCGCTACACCAAGGTGCGCTTCAAGTTCCGGGGCAAGCAGCTGCTCCCCGACATCCCGCTGGCGGCGGTGCTGGCGGTGGAAGGCGCCACCTTCTACTGGACCGGCCTGCTGCGGGCGCTGGTCTTCAACCTCGCCGGCCGCACCATCATCGACGTGGAGCTGGTCAACGACAGCGAGAAGCAGATCGCCCGCGGGAAGGAGGCGCTGCTCTCGGGCGACCTCGACGAGGCCCTCAGAGCCTTCCAGGCCGCCTTCGACATGGACCACGACAACGCGGTGGTGCACCTGAACCTGGGCATCGCCTGGAAGCTGAAGGGAGACGCCGGCCAGGCCCGCAGCGCGCTGGAGCGGGCGAGGGCGCTCGATCCGAAAGGGCCCACCGGCGGCGAAGCAGACCGCCTCCTCATGACGCTCAAGGGGCCGGGGGCGGTGGCGTGAGGGCGCTGGCCGGGGCGGTCCTGCTCTTCTTCCTCGGCGCCTGCGCGGCCGGACCGCGGCCCATGCCCTCGGCGCTCTCTGCCCCCGAGCGGCTCGCCTTCTCGGAAGCGGTGCTCGACCAGGCCCGCGGCGTCTCCGCCACCTTCGAGATCGAGGCCGAAGGCAGCAAGCAGGCCACCCTCACGGGCACGCTGCACCTGGTGAGCCCCAACGCCCTGTCCCTGGTCGCGGAAGGCACCTTCGCGGGTGAGTCGGTGAAGGCAGAGCTGGACTCGCGCTCGGGAGAGGTGAACCGCAGCACCTCGAAGGGCGCCGAGGTGTCCGGCCACCGCGATCCACCCGCGCCCGCGCTGACCCTTGCCGTCTGCCTGGGCCTCACCCGCATGGGACTGCTGCACAACGTGGCGCGGCTGATCGGCGACCAGGGCGTCGACCACGCCCAGGGTGGCGTGGACGGCTGGGTGAAGGCGGTGGACGTGAAGGAAGGCGGGCCGGACACCGTCGCGTCAGAGCCGTGTCACCGCCTGACCTTCGGCGTCGAGGTGCAGGGCAAGCGGTCCGGTGAGGCCAGCCTGTGCCTCTCCGACGCCACCTCCCTGCCTCTCCACCGCAGGCAGACGGTCCACCTCGACGACGGTGAGCTGACGGTGGTGGAGACCCTGCATTGGACGGTCAAATGACCGCCTGCCCACCCCGCCTCGTCACACGCGCCGATCAATACGAGTAGGCTTCGGCCGCTCACCGATGCGCGTCTGCACCGTCTGCCACCAGAAGGTCCCTGCGGGCATGCCCGTGTGCCCCCGCGACGGCGCCCCGGCCCACGATCCGGACGCCGGCGACGAGTCGATGCTGGGGAAGATGGTGGGCGAGTACCTGGTGAAAGGGGTGATCGGCGAAGGCGGCATGGGGCAGGTCTTCGAAGGCGTGCAGCCCGTCATCGGCAAGCGGGTGGCGATCAAGCTGCTGCGCCGCGAGATCGCCAACGATCCCCAGGAAGCCCAGCGGCTGCTCACCGAGGCGCGGGCGGTCAACGCCATCGGCCACCGGGGGATCATCGACATCTTCGGCTTCGGCGCCCTGCCCGACGGGCGGCAGTACTTCGTCATGGAGTACCTGTCGGGCCAGCCGCTGTCCCGCTACATCCGCGACTTCGCGCCGCTGCCCATCGACGACGCGCTCAAGCTGATCGACGAGATGCTGGCGGCCGTCGGCTCGGCCCACGGCGCGGGCGTCATTCACCGCGACCTCAAGCCGTCGAACATCTTCCTGGTGCGGCAGCCGGACAGCTCCCACTTCGTCAAGGTGCTGGACTTCGGCCTCGCCAAGCAGGCGGCCTACGCCCGGGGCGAGACGCCGCAGACGCGCATCAGCCGGGTGCTGGGCACGCCGGAGTACATGGCCCCCGAGCAGGCGCGCGCCGAGGCGGTGGGCCCGCGCACCGATCTCTATGCCCTGGGCTGCGTGCTCTTCGAGATGCTCACCGGCGAGCCGCCCTTCGACGCCCCCACGCCTTTCGAGATCGTCAACAAGCACCTCAACGAGGCGGTGCAGGTGCCGTCCAGCGTGGTGGCGGCGGTGCCGTCCGAGGTGGACGACCTGGTGCTGTGGCTGATGCAGAAGGACATGGCGGATCGCCCCGGGTCCTGCGAGCTGGTGCGCGCCGAGGTGCGACGGCTGCGCAAGACGCTCAAGAGCCAGTCGACGCAGTTGGTGAACCAGGTGTCGTCGATGACCGCCTTCGTCCAGCCGGTGCTGACCGGGCCGAGCGGCGAGGTGGAGCTCACCCAGCCGGAAGGGCGCGTCACCGACAGCGGCGTGGGCACCAAGCTGACCGCCCTGGACGAGGAGGCGTCCCAGCCGAAGGAGACGCGAATCCTCCCGTCCCCGGCGTCGGCGAAGCGGCCACCTCCCGAGAACACCCGCATCGTCTCCACGGGCTCGCACGAGCACAGCGCCATCACCGGCGTCGGCGGCCGCAGCCGCACCCTCGTCATCACCGCCGTGGCGGTCGCCTTCCTGGTCTTGGGGGCGATCGCCACCATCGCGCTGCGCCCCTCGGAGCCTGAGTTCGTCCCTGAGGTCACCGGTGGATCCCAGCCGCCGCCCCCGCTCGTCGAGGCGAAGCCCCCGGACGTGAGGCCCGCTGATGCGAAGCCGGCAGACGTGAAGCCACCGGCTGAGAAGGCCGCCGAGGTGAAGCCCGCCGAGCCGGTGAAGGCGCCGCCCGAACCCACGGTGGTGACGACCACCAGGAAACCTCCGCCTGAGGCGCCCGGGGCCGAAGACAAGCCGCGGCCAGTGAAGGCCGACGCGCTGACCAACCGCTACAAGCGCGCCCGCGCGGCGTGGACAAAGGCCCGGGCCGCCCGCGCTCCAGAGGACCGCCGCATCTTCGACCTGATGATCGATCAGATCGGCAAGCAGCTCGGCGGCGGGGCGCGCGGCGAGGCCACCGAGAGCCTCAACGACTTCGTGGCCGGGGCCCTTGACGGCGAAGAGCCCTGACGGTGACGGGGGCGAGTTGTTCCGCGCACTGCTAGCCTTCCCCTCGTCATGGGCGCGCTGCCGCTGGTCCTCACCGCCGTCCTCGCCGCGTCCGATCAGTACTCGCTGGTGGTGGCGCGCCGGCTGGGCGTCGACGCGCAGCGGGCCCAGGAGCTCACCGCCAGCCTGGGCGTCGAACTCAAGGATCTCTCGGCGCCGGCCCTGGGCAAGGAGGTGCCGCTGACGGAGCTGGCGGACACCCTGAGCAAGGCCGGCTTCCCCGACACCGCGGTGTGCAACGGCGCCGCTGCCTGCGTCGCCAGCCTGGCGAAGCTGTCGGGGCTGGGCCGGCTGGTGGCGGTGCAGTTGGTGAAGATCGGCACCAGCGTGGCGATGGACGTCTCGGTGGTGGACAGCGCCAGCGGGAAGACGCTCGCCGCCGCGACGCGCTCCGTCCCGCTCAAGACGCCGCGCAAGGAGCTGGAGGCCCTGGCGAAGGAGCTGGTGGGCAAGCTGCCGCCGCCCGAGGTGGCGAAGGTGGAGCCCGCTCCGGTGAAGCCGCCTCCTCCACCCGACGACACCCCGAAGGAGACGAGCCTCGTCCCGAAGCAGCCGCCTCCGCCCGAGCCGCCCGTCGTCGTCGCCGAAGCGCCGGGGATGCCGACCGGCCGGAAGGTGGCCCTGGGCCTGGGGGCGGGCGCGGTGGTGAGCCTGGGAGTGGGCATTGGCCTCGGTGCCTCCGTGCTGGCGCAGTCGAGTTCGCTGTCCGCGCTGGACCCCCAGTACGAGCAGAAGGCCTCGGCGGTGAAGGGCCAGGCGCTGGGCGCTGACCTCGCGTACGGCCTCGCGGCGGGGCTGGCGGTGGCGGCGATCGTCACGTGGTTCATGAGCCCCCCCGAGCCGGCGAAGGGCCCCTGAGCCGCGCGTCACCCTCGCGCCTTTGGAGGGGTTTGTTAGGGTGCCTGTCCCCGTGGAGCCCTCCACTCGATCGATCAGCGGGAAGCTGGGCGCCCTGCCCTCGAAGATCCGCCTCGTCGCCCGCTCGAGGGGCAAGGAGGTGGCCCGCCTCGACTTCACCCAGGGCACCGTCCTCATCGGCAGCTCGAAGGACTGCCACCTGGTGCTCAAGGATGACACCGTGTCCCGCAAGCACGCGGAGCTGTCCCTTCGCGGCGGCGGGCTGTTGGTGAAGGATCTCGAGTCACGCAACGGCACCCGGCTGGCCGGCTCGCGGATCAAAGAGGCCTTCGTGCCGGTGGGCGCCACCCTGGTCCTGGGCGAGGCGGAGCTGCGCATCGAGGACGGCACCGACGAAGGACGGGCCAGCCTGGGGCCGCTCACCTCCATCGCCCCGCCGATGACGAAGGCCATCGAGGCCTTGAAGAGGGTCGCGCCGTCCGACGCCACGGTGCTGCTGGAGGCAGAGACCGGCTCCGGCAAGGAGGTGACGGCCCGCGCCATTCACCAGGCCAGCCCCCGCAAGGGCGCCGCCTTCGAGACGGTGGACTGCGGCTCGCTGCCCAGGGAGCTGGCGGCCTCGGAGCTGTTCGGCCACATGAAGGGCAGCTTCACCGGCGCCGATCGCACCCGGCCCGGCGCCTTCGAGCGGGCGCACGGCGGCACCCTCTTCCTCGACGAGATCGGCGAGCTGCCGCTGGAATTGCAGCCGCTCCTCTTGCGGGCCCTGGAGAACCGGCAGGTGCGGCGGGTGGGCGACGAGGCGTGGCGGCCGATCGACGTGCGGGTGCTGGCGGCGACCAACCGCGATCTCGACGCCGAGGTGAAGGCCGGCCGCTTCCGCGCGGATCTGCTGCACCGCCTCTCGGTGGTGCGGGTGCGACTTCCCCCCTTGCGCGAGCGGGTGGAGGACCTTCCGCACCTGGTGCAGGCGATCCTCGACGCGCTGGGCCCCCGGGCGCGGGGCTTCACCTTGACGCCGGAGCTGTACACCCAGCTGGCGCGGCACCGCTGGCCGGGCAACGTGCGCGAGCTGAAGAACCTGATCGAGCGGGCGGTGGCGCTGGGCGAGCTGGAGGCGCCGGGCGGCGGCGAGGGTGAGGCGGAGGCCGGCAAGGCGGCCCCGGCCCGCATCGACTACCACCAGGCCCGCGAGGACGCGCTGGCGGCCTTCGAGCACGACTTCGTGGCGCACCTCTTACGCACCTTCGACGGCAACGTGTCGAAGGCGGCGCGGGAAGCGGGCATCGACCGGGTGTACCTCCACAAGCTGATCAAGAAGCACGGCATCGACGTGAGCGCCTTGTGAGCCCCCCGAGGAAGGCCGGGCTGGGCTTCATCGTCGTCACCTTGATCCTCGACGTCCTGGGCATCGGGCTGCTCATCCCCATCCTCCCTCAGTTGGTGCTGGAGCTGGCGAGGGGGCAGGAGACGGCGGCGGCGCGGTACGTGGGGCTGCTGACCGCGTCGTACGCGGCGATGCTCTTCCTCTTCTCACCGGTGATTGGCAGCCTCTCGGACCAGGTGGGCCGCAGGAAGGTGTTGCTCCTCTCGCTGGCGGGCAGCGGGCTGGACTACCTGTTGATGGCGTGGGCGCCCACGCTGCCGTGGTTCTTCCTGGGGCGTGTCGTTTCGGGCCTCACCGGCGCGTCGCTCGGCACGGCGGCGGCGTACATCGCCGACGTGAGCCCCCCGGAGAAGCGGGCGCAGAACTTCGGCCTCATCGGCATGGCCTTCGGGCTGGGCTTCGTGGTGGGCCCGGCGCTGGGCGGCTTCCTCGGCCACTACTCGCTGCGCCTGCCCTTCCTCGCCGCGGCGGTCCTCATCCTCGTCAACCTGGCGTGGGGCTTCTTCGTGCTGCCGGAGTCGTTACCGCCCGAGCACCGCCGGCCCTTCGACTGGCGCCGGGCCAACCCGGTGGGCACGCTGCTGGCGCTGGGGAAGTACCCGGTGGTGCTGGGGCTGCTGGCCTCGGCCTTCTTCTTCGCGCTGGGGCAGCGCGGCATGGAGAGCGTGTGGGTGCTGTACACCATGCACCGCTACCACTGGACGGTGCTGCAGACGTCGCTGTCGCTCACGGTGGTGGGCCTGGCGGCAGCGCTGGTGCAAGGCGTGCTGGTCCGGCGGCTCATCCCGGCGCTGGGGGAGCGGCGCAGCTTCATCCTCGGCGGCACGCTGGCGGGGCTCACCTTCGCCGCCTATGGCCTCGCGACGCAGGGGTGGATGCTCTACGTCATCCTCTGCGTGGGCGCGCTGGGGGCCATCTCGGCGCCCGCGATGCAGGGGTTGATGTCGAAGGCGGTAGCGCCCAACGAGCAGGGCCTGCTGCAGGGCGGCGTGTCGTCCACGAACAGCCTGACGATGACCATCGGGCCGTTGATCGCCACCAACGTCTTCGGGGTCTTCATCTCACCCGCGGCGCCAGTCTACCTGCCGGGAGCGCCCTTCTTCGTGAGCGCGGCCTGCGTGGCGGTGGGGCTGGCGCTGGCCGTCCGCGCCTTCCGGGTGAGTCCGGGGGCGGCAGGCGCCACCGCAACCACGGCCGAGGGCCCGGCGTGAGGCCCTTCCCCTTTCTCGGTCACGGCCGGGCGGCGCCCTCGGCGAAGCTGTGGATCGCCCTCGCCGAGCCGGAGGCGTCTGCGGAGCCGCTGCTCGCGCGGCTGAGCCACCTGAAGAACGTCGGTGGCCTGCAGCGGGACGGCCTTGTGGTGCAGGCGCGGTTCAAGGCGCTCGCGGACACCTCGGAGCGCGATCAGGCGCTGCTGGCGGCGCACGCGCAGGTCCCGCTCAGCCTCGTCGTGCAGCCCCAGGGGACGAGCCTCTCTTCGTGGCACGAGGAGTCGCTGGCCGACGTCGAGCGCATCCTGGCGGCGCTGGAGCGCCTGGTGCGGGCCGCGGACACCTACCTGGTCGAGCGCCGGCGCCTCACCGGCTGGAGCGGCGCCGACGTGAACGCGGTGCTGATCAAGGCCTTCAGAGGCCAGGCCCCGCGCGCCGAGCTGGTCCACGCCGCGCTGGGGCGGCTGACCCGCGGCCACAAGGGCTCCGCGCGGGCGATCCTGACCGACCAGCTGATGGAGCGCCTGCCCGGCCTCACGGGCCACGACTTCGACGTGGATCTGGTGCTGCGGCACCACCTCGCCCTCGCGCAGAAGCTGTCTCCCAGCTCCATCCGCATGCCGGAGAAGTTCAACGAAGGCCTCGCGCTGCGGCTGCGCGGGCCGAAGCCCAGCCGCGCGCCCGACGGGGTCGAGCAGCTCCACGAGGCGATCGCCGCGAAGGACTGGAGGCGCCTGGGCCGCGCGCTTCGCGACGACGAGGCCCACGTGCAGGTGCTGCTCGCGCTCCCGCCCGCTCGGCTGCGAGCGATCGCCGAGTTTGGCCTGTCCACCCCGCTGGCCAACGCCGGCGTCCATCTGATGGTGCGCGGCCGCTTCGCCGACGCGCTCAAGCTGTACGACGCGGTCATGTACGACGTGAAGCTGGAGGCCAGCACCGCCGCCAACCCCCTGTACGCGGTGCAGGATGACAACAACCACCTCGGCGTGGACGAAGCGCGAGCGCGCCGCTACCTCGAGCGCTGCCTCCCGCTGGGCCCGGAGAACCCCGCCATCTTCCTGAACGCCGCCTTCGTCTGGATGGAGCTCGCTGAGCATGAGGCGGCGCTCGACGCCCTGGCGCAGGCGAAGGCCGGGGGCGTCCAGGTGAAGGCCCACCGGGACGAGCGGGTCCTCGCGCCGCTGCGCGACCGGCCCGCGTTCAAGAAGCTGATGCGCTGAAGCGCCGCCGCGCCGTCAGTAGCCCCTCAGCGGCGGGTGTTTCTCCAGGCAGTCGTCGGCCTCGCCGCCCTGGATCGCGAGGGCGTCCTCCATCTCCTTCTGGGCTTCGGGCAGTCGCTTGAGCCGCTGGTAGACGAGCCCGCTGTGGTCGCCCCGCCTCAGCTGATGCTGGACGTGGAGTAGCCCCGCACTGTCGTCCACGTCGCCGCCCGTCGCGCTGGAGGTGTGCGCGCCCCACCGAATTCCGCCCCGCACACCACCTCGCCGCGCTCGCCAACCCGCGCCTCGCCGTGCTCCACTCCGCGGTGCCGGGCGTTCCGCTCCTCGACCGAGCCCGCGGTTTCACCAGTTGTTCTTCCTGTTCTTCTTCACTCCATCTGTTCTTTTCTAGGTACCAAATTTGCGTTCGTAACATATACTCGTCGCGCGAATGAGACTCCCCATAATGCGGTTCGCGGGCTTCGTGGTAGTTGGCACGCAACAGCCGCATCTGCGGCGTCAGCTGAATCGTGTCCTTCCGGCAGGCGTGCGTGACCTCGACGCCGGCCTGTGTCTGGGGGGCCGGGGTGCGCACGTGTGACGGCGCCAGCGATCCCGCCCGCCGGCGTCAACCCGCGGGAACGGCGCTGAGCG
>JADLDB010000056.1 GCA_020846875.1 Myxococcales bacterium
GAGAGCGCGGGAGGCGGCTTCGGCAGGGGGGCCGGCTCGTCGACACCGGACGGAGAGCCCGGCCAGAGCGCCCAGGTGAGGATCGCCACCAGCGCGACGCCGCCCAACGCCAGGCCGATGATCGGTCCCCGGCTCCGCGGCTGCCGCAGCTCCTCCGTCCGTAGCGTGGAGGGGCTCTTAGGCACCTCCAGTTCCGTCGCGAGGCGGGCGGTGGGCGCGACCGGGACCAGACCGCCGCCCTCGTAGGGGGTCGCGCGAGGCGAGGGACGCTTGTCGTCCAGGCGGGGCAGGGCCTTCGAGGTCTCAGCCTGATCTACCGCGGGCAGCGAGGGATCGTGCGCCTTCACCTCGTCGGTCTGCGCGGCGACCTGTGGCAGCTCGCGCATGGTGGCGGCCACGGCCTTCGGGGCGTCGGAGTCCGCCTCGGACAGCGTCCGGCCCATCGGCTCGGTTCGCTCGAAGCCGCGGCCAGGCTGCTGCGCCGGTGGCGGTGGAATCCCCCGGACCTCGGCGTTGGTCCTCGGGCGTGACGGGCGGAGCTTGGCGGTGGGCACGGGGTTCGTGATCCGCGCGATCAACCCGCGCACCTCTTCGGCGCTGGCGGGCCGCTCGGCGGCGTCCTTGGCGAGGAGCCGGCCGATCAGCTCGTCGAAGGCCCGGGGCAGCGTCGGATCCTTCGCAGAGGGCCGCGGCGGGTCGTCGTGGAGGTGCTTGAGCATCACCTCCACCGGGCTGGGCCCGGAGAAGGGGACCTCGCCGACCACCAGCTCATAGGCGAGGACGCCCGCGGCGTAGAGATCGGTGCGCGCGCTGATCGGCAGCCCGCGCGCCTGCTCGGGCGCCATGTACTCGGGCGTGCCCAGGACGCGGCCGGCGACCGTCTGCGGCGTCACCTCGTTGGGCCTCGCGTGCTTGGCCAGGCCGAAGTCCAGCACCTTCACCTCGCGCGACCCGTCCGGCTGCGGCACGAGGATCACGTTGGACGGCTTGAGATCGCGGTGAATCACCCCGACCGCGTGCGCCGCGCCCAGGCCCGCGAGGATCGAGTCGAAGACGGTCAGCGCCTCCAGCAGCGGCAGCTTCCCGACCCGGTGCACCATGAAGTCGAGCGGCTCGCCGTCGAGGTACTCCATCACCATGTAGTGGCGCCCGTCGGGCAGCTGGCCGAAGCCGAAGATGGCGATCACCGAGCGGTGCTGGATGGACGCGATCGCGCGCGCCTCCGACAACAAGCGCTCCATCAGGTCCGGATCCTCGGCCAACTCCGGCTTGAGCACCTTCACCGCGGCGCGCTTGCCGATGATCGGGTGGACGGCCTCGTAGACGATCCCCATGCCGCCCGAGCCGATCCGGCGCCGCACCGTGTACTCGCCGACCGGCTGGCCGATCAGCGGATCGCGGATCAGCGTGCCTTCGTCACCGCCCACCAGCTCCGCGCCGTCGTGGGGACAGACGGCCGCCTCCGGCGGCGCCTCGAGGCCGCAGGTGGGGCAGGTCTTGGAGGCCGCCGTCACGAGCCCAGGAGGCTACCCCAGTCGGGGACCTTCTCCTCAAGACGATTCGGGTGAGTGCTTCAGGCCTTGCACGAAACGGCTAAGGTGCGCGCCGCCATGTACTTTCAGGACCTGCTGCTCACCCTGCAGAGCCACTGGGCGAAGCTGGGCTGCATCGTCACGCAGTCGTACGATCTCGAGGTCGGCGCCGGCACGATGGCCCCGTACACCTTCCTGCGCGCGCTGGGCCCCGAGCCGTGGAACGTGGCGTACGTGCAGCCGTCCCGCCGCCCCGCCGACGGCCGCTTCGGCGAGAACCCCAACCGCCTCTTCCAGCACCACCAGTTCCAGGTGATCTTGAAGCCCGCGCCGAAGAACGTGCAGGAGCTCTACCTGGATTCGATCAAGGCCTTCGGCATCGATCCGCTGTCGCACGACATTCGCTTCGTGGAGGACGACTGGGAGTCGCCCACGCTGGGCGCCTGGGGGCTGGGCTGGGAGGTGTGGTGTGACGGGATGGAGATCACCCAGTTCACCTACTTCCAGCAGTGCGGCGGCTACGACTGCAAGCCGGTGGCGGCGGAGTTGACCTACGGGCTGGAGCGCATCGCCATGTACCTGCAGGGCGTAGAGAACGTGTACGACATCGAGTGGGTGAAGGGCGTGAAGTACCGCGAGGTGTTCCACGCCAACGAGGTGGAGATGTCGAAGTACGCGCTCCACGAGTCCGATCCGCAGATGCTCTTCCAGTTGTTCGAGGCGTACGAGAAGGAGTGCAAGCGGCTGGTGGTGGACAAGGCCCTGCCGCTGCCCGCCTACGACTACGCGCTCAAGTGCAGCCACGCCTTCAACCTGCTGGACGCGCGCGGGGCGATCTCGGTGACGGAGCGCGCCCAGTACATCAAGCGCGTGAGGGATAACGCGCGGCTGTGCGCGGAAGGGTACCTCGCCATGCGCGAGCGCGTCGGCTACCCCTTGTGCAAGACGCAGTGGACGGTGGGTGAGCAACCGCCGCTGCTCGAAGGTAAGCCGGCCAGCGAGTACTGGAAGACGGTGTCCTTCCAGCCGAAGGCCGAGAAGGAGCAGAAGGGGGCCGCCCGTGGCTGAGCTGCTGTTCGAGCTGGGCAGCGAGGAGCTGCCCGCGCGCTTCGTGGCGCCCGCGCTGGACGACGTGGAGCGCGTCTTCACCGAGCAGTGCAGGGCGTTGGGCATCACCCACGGCGCGATCCGCCGCTTCGGCACGCCGCGCCGCCTGGCGCTCTACGTCAAGGACGTCGCCGAGAAGACGCCCGACGTGACGAAGCAGGTGCAGGGCCCGTCGGTGAAGGCCGCCTTCGACGACAAGGGCGCGCCGAAGGTCCCGGCCGCGAAGTTCGCCGAGAGCGTCAAGCTGCCCGTCGAGAAGTTGAAGCGCGTCCAGACGCCGAAGGGCGAGTACCTGGCCGCCGACGTGGAAGAGAAGGGCCGCCGCGTCATCGAGCTGATGCCCGAGGTGCTGTCCGCCTGCGTGCGGAAGATCGGCTTTCCCAAGTCGATGCGCTGGGGCGACGTGGACCAGGCCTTCGGGCGCCCGCTGCACTGGATCGTCGCGCTGCTGGGCCAGGAGGTGGTGCCGGTCGTCTACGCCGACGTCAAGAGCGGCCGGGTGACGAAGGGCCACCGCTTCCTCGCGCCGGGGGCGATCACCATCGACAAGCCGGCCGACTACGAGGCGCTGCTGGAGAAGGCGCAGGTGGTGCCGGATCTCGCGAAGCGCCGCGCCCAGCTCGTCGAGCGGATCGAGGCCGCGGCGAAGAAGGCCGGCGGCGCGCTGCTCAAGGACGAAGAGCTCGAGGCGCAGGTGGTGAACCTGGTGGAACTGCCCTCGCCGGTGGTGGGCACCTTCGAGGAGCGGCACCTGGATCTGCCTGCCGAGGTGCTGATCCAGGAGATGAAGAGCCACCAGCGCTACTTCTCGCTCACCGGGGCCGGCGGGAAGCTGTTGCCGAAGTTCATCGCCGTCTCCAACACGCCGGTGAAGGACGAGAGGTTGTCGGTGAAGGGCTACGAGCGCGTCTTGAGGGCCCGCCTCACCGACGGCCGCTTCTTCTTCGACGAGGATCGCCGCGTCCCCTTCGCCGATCGGGTGACGCGCCTGCACCGCCGCACCTGGGTCGCCGCCCTGGGGAGCATGGCGGAGAAGACCGATCGGATCCGCGCCCTGGGCATCCTCCTGGCGGAGCTGACCGGGAAGGGCAGCGTGCGGGCCACCGTCGAGCGCGCGGCGTCCCTGTGCAAGGCCGATCTCGAGACTGGCATGGTGGGCGAGTTCCCCGAGCTGCAGGGGGTGATGGGCCGGGAGTACGCGCTGGCCTCGGGTGAGCCGAAGGAGGTGGCGCTGGCCATCTTCGAGCACTACCTGCCGCGCGGCGCCTCCGACGGGCTGCCCACGCAGGATCCCGGCGCGCTGATCGGCCTGGCGGATCGCCTCGACTCTCTCTGTGGGTTGTTCGGCATCGGCAAGAAGCCCACCGGCGCGAAGGACGACTTCGCCCTGCGCCGCGCGGCGATCACCTTCATCCGCATCGTCACCGCGCGCGCGTACCGCTTCTCGCTGGGCGCGGCGATCGACGGGTCCTTGAAGCTGCTCGCCGCGAGGCACGCCGAAGCGAAGAAGAAGCCCGGTGAGGCCCCGGTGAAGGACCAGGTGCTCGACTTCTTCAAGGGCCGCCTCGACTCGCTCTGGCGCGAGGCCCACCGCGCCGACGTGGTCGACGCCGTGTTGTCCGCCGGCTTCGACGATCTGGTCGCCGCCCACCGGCGCCTCGAGGCCCTGTCCACCTACGTCAGCCGCCCCGACTTCTCTGCCCTGGCCGGCACCTTCAAGCGCGTGGCCAACATCGTCGAGAAGCAGGCGAAGGACGTCACCCGCGCGCCGGTGGACGAGCAGCGCCTCGTCGATCCCGCCGAGAAGGCCCTGTACGGCGACGTCTCGAAGGTGCGCGACGCGGTGCAGGCCGCGCTCTTCGCCGACGACTACGCGGGCGCGCTCGCGAAGGTGGTGCCGCTCAAGGTGCCCGTCGATCTCTTCTTCGACAAGGTGATGGTGATGGCGGAGGACAAGGCCTTGCGCGAGAACCGCGTGCGCCTGTTGATGGACATCGGCGCGCTCTTCGGGACGGTGGCCGACTTCTCGAAGCTCCAGTCGGAATCCTGAGGAATTTCTTTGTGTTGCTTGCCATGGGTGGCGCGGCCTAGGGTGCGCCGCCTTCGCATGCGGTTCTTGAGCGCCAGCCTCTTCGCGGTCATGCTGTCGGGCTGCCCGACGACGGGCGCGTACAGCGGGCCGCCGATCAACCAGCTCTATTACCCGACGGGGATCGTCCACGTCGATCGCCCGGGCAACCCGCACGGGCTGCTCTTCGTGGCCAACGCGAACTTCGACAAGCGCTTCGCCACCGGCAGCGTGGTGGGCTTCGACTTGAATCGCATCCAGGGCATTCCGCCCTTCGGCGCCTTCGATCCGGCCATCGGCGCGCCGCAGCTCACGGGGCTCAACATCGGCTCTGAGGCGGTGGTGCAGGTGGCCAGCTTCTCGGGAGAGATGGCCGGCCTCGAGACGCGGGACGGGGGCGTGCGCCTCTTCGTGCCCACCCGCAGCGAAGGCAACCAGCTCCACGCGATCGACGTGGAGATCGGCCCCGACGATCGGCCCAGGCTGACCTGCGTGCTGCCGCCCAACGCGCCGGAGGGGGCCAGCCTGACCGACTGCCCTTCCACCGCGCCGTCGCTCACCGAGCTCGAGTTCAACGAGACCGGAGTGCCGCGCGCCCCGTCTCCCTTCGGGGTCTCGGTCCGCGCCCGCAGCTGCACCAGCGCAGACGACTGCGAGGCCGGCCGGACGTGTGACAACGGGACCTGCCGCGCGGCCAACGGCGATGTCTTCGGCGACGTGTGGGTGACGCACCTGACCCAGGCCGACTCGCCGCTGGCCAGCGGGAAGGATCCACGCGGCTACGCGGTCCGCATGGACACCGACGCGCTGGCCCTGTCGGAGTCGAACTACGTCAACCTGGGGCAGGGCGCGACCAGCAGCGTGGTGCAGGGCAGCCGCTGGGCGTACGTCACTGGCCGCGCCTACGCCTCCAACGCGCCCGCGCACCTGGTCCGCCTGGTGCGTCAGGCCCTGACGACGGGGACCGGCGAGAGCGGCCTGCGGAGCTACGTGGTGAGCGCCGGCCTCGAGTCCACCTACCGGGTGGCCGAGGCCCGAGGGGTGGCGCTGTCGTCGGACGAGCGCCGGCTGTACCTGGTGGGCCGCGGACCGGACACCCTGGTGGTGGTGAACATCAGCGATCCCACCGCCGAGGCGCCGCTGCTGGACGTGGTGCGCGCCATCCCCCTGCCCGAAGGCTCGAATGAGATCCGCGCCATCCCTCGGCCGGGGCGCAGCGACCTGGTGGCGATCACCTGCACCGGGCAGGGCGTGGTGGTGCTGTACGACGACGACGTGGGCGATCTGGTCGCGCAGGTGCAGGGCGTGGGGCTGCAGTCCTTCGGGCTCGCCTATGCGCTGCGGCCGCCCGGCGCCCGGCTCTTCGTCACCAACTTCTCTGACGGGCGCGTGGCGTTGATCGACATTCCCGATCTTGATCGCCCCCAGGAGGCGCGCATCGCGGGCTACCTCGGCTTGCAGCAGCTCTGCCTGACGCGGGGGACGACGACGCCGGGCTGCATGACCACCGGGGTCACCCCATGAGGCGCCTGTTGCTCCTCGGGGCGCTGGCCCTTTCGTCCGCGTGCTCGCAGGCGCCGACCGCCAACCTGGCAAAGCTGGCGGGCTCGCAGGATCTGGTGCTGGTCGACAAGCTCCCCGAGGGCGGCGGGCTTGCGGACGTGAGGGTGGAGGACGGAAACACCAAGAGAGCGGGCATGCCGTCGCAGTACCTCTTCGTGACCTCGGTGGACACCAACGAGCTGCGGGTGCTGCAGATGTACCGGGAAACCGAGCTGGGCCGCACCTTCGTGCCGGCGCCCAACCCGATCGAGACGCTGTCCATCCCGGTCATCGCCCGGCCGTCCATGTTGGCGGTCGACGAGGGGCTGAACGACCTGGGCCGACGCGTCACCGGCAGCTACGTGTACGCGGCGCGGCCGGGCAGCTCGGTCATCTCCATCGTGGGCGCCGCGGAGCAGGAGCTGCGCGTCATCACGCCCAGCCCCATCCCCATGCCGGGGCCGGTCACCGCCATGGCCACCTGGATGGGCACCGGCCTGACGAAGCTGCCGGACACCACCGAGCTCTTCGTGGCCACCTTCGACGGGAGCCGCGGCGCGGTGTACCGCATCCCCCTGCCGTCTTCGCCCGCCACGCTGCGGGCCGCGCTCGCCGCCGCCACGCCACAGGATCCCGCCATCAAGGCGCAAGTGCTCTTCGACGTCGACGCAGAGGCGGTGATGGCGCTGCAGCTTCTCCCGCCTTTGGCCGGGCGCACCGCCGACGGCCAGCCCTTCTGCGACACCACCGCCTGCCTCGCCATCGCCACGCGCCGCGCGGCCGGCAGGGAAGGCCGCAACCTGCTCATCGATCCGGTGTCCCTCAAGTCGGTGCCGATGGACTTCCAGGCGCCGATCCGCGACTACGCGACCGCCGGCAACGGCTCACGCCTCTTCGGGGTGCTGGATGAAGAGGCCTGCGGCAGTCCTGCGTGTGGCGGGGTGGTGGCGGTCGACGTCTTCACCGCCCTAGGGACCGCCGGCTTCCCCCGATCGCCCGACTTCTCCGGGCAGCCGATGCAGACCATTCGCACGGGCGACGCGCTCCCCACTGGGCTGGCGCTGGGGCAGGGGGCGGTGCTGCGGCAGAGCTACGAGACGTACGACGCCGGCTCGATGACGCGGGAGGTGGGCCTGGCGCTGGTCACCTACGAGCTGCTCGGCGTGGTGGCCTCGTCCACCGGGGAGCTGGCCTTCTTCGACGCGCTGGCTGCGACCCCCATCGACTATGACGCGCGGCGATCCACCGTCACCAAGGCGACCGTCCTGGTGCCGGGGGTGCAGGAAGACGGAGGGCTGGGCTACACGGGGCCCGACGGCGGCTTCCTCGGCTACGAGGAGGACGGGCCGCTCAGTGAGACGATCCCCCTGGTGCAGGACGGCGGCGCCACCACCGAGCCCTGGCGCGTGGTCTCGGTGGCCAACGCGGACGGTGGAGGTGGTGCGCCCTACGTGCTGGACGTCTCCGACGGGTACCTGCCTTCCCAGGACCTGGTGGTCATCTACCAGGGGTACTTGCCAGGGCTGGTCCGCCAGCCCACCACCTACTCCGATGGCACCTCATTGCCCGTCACCACGGGCCAGGAAGGCCGCGCCGCCCCGGGCGATCACGTCTTCTTCTATGTCGACTCCGAGCCCTCTGGCGGCTTCTCGGACGGGGGCATCACCCAGGTGGGCGAGTGCGGGCAGGCCGAAGTCGTCTCGATCGACGCGGGTGTGCTGGAGGTCGACCAAACGCCTCCGGCCTGCCTGGATCGAACCAGCTACAGCGTGCGGGCCGCCGGCGCGAAGCCTTACGTCGCCGCCGCAGACCTCGAAGGGTACCTGGGCCGGGCGGCGGTGGGTGACACTCTCACCTACACGAAGCGCTACCTGGCGAAGCCGCTGGGGTGGCAGGAAGCACGGCCGGCGCTGCGGGTGACGCTGGGCGATTCCCTGCCTCTGGTGACCGGGGCCTACTGGAGCTTCACCATCGACGGCGCACTTGCCAGCTACCGGCTCAGCCTGGATCCGGCGAGCTGCGCTTCCCCGTATCTCCCCGGGCGGCTGGTGCTGGCGCAATTGCCGACCCTGTCCGAGACGGCGGGCCTCACCTTCCCGTGGACTGCTGCAGGGGTGTTGCCCTCGGGGAACTCTGTCTTCGAGGTGCCGCTGTCGGGGGCCTTCCGGGGGGTCGTCACCACCGGAGACGGGCTGCGCTGCCATCGGTAGATTGGCCCTGTTGGCAAAGGGCTGGTATCGTTGGATCAAAGTCGCACACGAAGCAGGGGTAACGAGCGCCCGACATGATGGACCCAGCCAGCCGTCCACCGCGGAAAGTCGCCATCGCCGATCACATCTGGCAGGCCTTCGAAGACATGGCCAGCCAGATGGGCTCGGAGCGCGATGCGTTGATCAACCAGGCGATGTTCATGTTCGCGCGGCTCAACGGCTTCCTCGAGGGAGCCGGCGGGAGCGGCGCCGGAGCTTCGGCGCGCTCAGCCAACGGGACTCCGCCGCGCGCGCCACAGCGCCCAGGGGCCGCGCCACCGCAGCTCAAGCCCGTCCAGCAGCCCCCAGGCTCGCTCGACGACGATCCGGTGCGGCGCCAGGTGCAGGAGAAGGTGCTGGAGACCGCCGCCGAGCTCGAGCGCCTCATCAAGTCGAAGAACCAGGGTGGCCAGGCGCCTGCCGAGGCTGCCGAGGGCGGCGACGAGGGCTTCGACAACGACGTGGACGTGGACGTGGGCGCATCGGATCAGGGCGGGGCGCCGGCGCTGTACATGATGCTGGAAGGCGGGGAGCTCGATCGGATCGCCAAGGAGCGCTTCGTCATCGGCCGCGGCAAGCACTGCGACTTCGTGATCAACTCCGGCAAGGTGTCGCGCGAGCACGCGGTGATCGTCCGCGACGGCGGCGAGTACTTCATCGAGGATCTCGGCTCTTCCAACGGCACCTGGTTCAACAAGCAGCGGATCAAGCGCCGCAAGGTGGAAGACGGCGACGAGTACTTCATCTGCAGCGAGAAGGTGAAGTTCGTCTACCGCTAGAGGCGCTGGGAACGGCGCTGTGCCCCTCAAGCTCACCCTCTTCGTGCTGCTCGGCGCCGCGCTGGTGATCTGCGTGGTGACCGACTTGAGGAACCGCCGGATCCCCGACGTCGTGACGCTGCCGGCGGCGGCCGCGGCGCTGGGGCTGCGCGCGTACTTCGAGGGCGTGGGCGGGCTGGAGGGCGGGCTGTTGTCCGGCCTCTTGGGGCTCATCGCCGCGCTGGTGCTCTTCGGGGCGTTTGCCCGCTTCGGCAAGGGCCTGGGCTGGGGCGACGTGAAGCTGGCGGCGGCGGTGGGGGCGGCCCTGGGCTTCCCCCTGGTGCTGGGGGCGCTCATGTTCATCACGCTGGCGGGGGCGGCCCAGGCCGTGATCTCTTTGCTCTGGCAAGGCGCGGTGTCTGATACGTTGAAGTCCTGGGCGGGGAGGTTCCGGAAGGGCAAGGGGAGCCAGCAGGCGCAAGCCCCAAGGCGGCAGATCCCCTACAGCGTGGCGATCGCGCTGGGCAGCTTCTGGGCGATGTGGTGGGACCGGCTGGGCGGCGGGGGTGGGTGAAAGCAGCGGTGGGTTTCTTTCACGTTGAGATGCGCGCGAGGAGGAGAGTCAAAGATGCGCACGGGTCTTGTCCGCGGGGCAGTGGTGCTGGCCATGGTGCTGGGCTTGCCGGCCCTCGCGCAGGAAGGCGGCAACATCAGCCTCGGCGTCGGCACGCAGAAGGTGATCAACGTGCCCGGTATTCAGCGGGTGGCGGTCGGCGACGCCGCGGTGGCCGACGTCAAGACGATCGGTAACAACCAGCTCCTGATCATCGGCGCGGCCGAAGGCAAGACGACGCTGCTCCTCTGGAAGACGTCGGGGCAGCGCGTCAGCTACCTGGTGTCGGTGCGCCGGCAGGATCCCAACGAGATCATCAGCGAGATCAAGAAGCTCCTCGGGGAGATCGAAGGCGTCAACGTGCGCATGGTGGGCGATCGCATCTACCTCGACGGCCAGGCCTACACGCAGGCCGACGCGGATCGGATCGATCAGGTGGTGGGCCTGTACCCCAACGTGAAGAGCTTCGTGAAGATCGCCCCCAACGCGAAGAAGCTGGTGGCGCAGAACCTCAACGCCGCGTTCCAGAAGGCGGGGCTCAAGAACGTGCAGGCCACGGTGGTGGGGTCCACCATCTTCCTCGAGGGCTCGGTGGAGTCGCAGCAGGATCTGCAGAAGGCCGAGCTGATCACCAAGGCCATCGGCGAGAAGGTAGAGAACCTGCTGGTGGTCGGCATCAAGCGGATGATCCTCTCCGAGGTCCAGTTCGTGGAGATCCGCCGCCAGGGCACCGATCGCTACGGCATCAAGTACCCGACGGACATCTCGGGCACGGCCACCGCGACCATCAACATCACCAAGGAGCTCTTCCCCGGGAACTTCGCGCAGGGCGACCTGTCGGCGTTGGCCCGCGGCAGCTCGCAGTTCGCGATCGGCTTCCAGAACAACGACGGCTACGGGCGGCTCTTGGCCCAGCCCAAGCTGGTGTGCGCGTCGGGTGAGAAGGCCGAG
Source organism: Myxococcales bacterium (assembly GCA_020846875.1). Lineage (GTDB taxonomy): Bacteria > Myxococcota > Myxococcia > Myxococcales > Myxococcaceae > JADLDB01. The sequence goes on from JADLDB010000056.1 coordinate 10,821, forward strand.
TTCCTGGCGGGCGGAGAGATCCCCATCCCCCTCATCACCAACAACCAGTTCGCGGTGGAGTTCAAGCCGTACGGGGTGATCCTGCGCCTGCGGCCCACCGCCGACCGGAACGGCAACATCCAGACGGAGATCGAGGCCGAGGTGTCGGAGGTCGATCAGTCGGTCGCCGTGTCCACCGGCGGTGGCGCGTCCGTGCCCGGCTTCCGCACCCGCAAGGTGAAGACCAACGTCACCGTGCGCCACGGCGAGACGATCGTGCTGTCCGGCGTGTTCGCCCACGACGAGCAGAAGTCGGTGTCGAAGATCCCCGGCCTCGGCCACATTCCGATCATCGGCGAGCTGTTCAAGAACCGCGCGTTCGACTCCAACAAGCGCGAGCTGGTGATCTTCGTCACCCCGCGAATCGTCAACCCGGACTCCGACAAGATCCGCACCATCATCGACGACGTGAAGAGCCGGTATAAGCAGGCCCGCAGCGAGGTCAGCTTCGGCATCTTCGACTGACGGCCTGGCGCGCCCCGAGGTGCGATGGGTGCTGGCCGATCGGTCAAGTGGACCGAAGGCCGGGTTTTCTCTTCGCAAACCGACGGGTTGCCGCGTCTGCTAGAGTCCCACCCATGTTTTTCATCACCATGGCTGAGAAGGGCGGCGACACCCAGGAGCTGCTCTTCGAGAAGCCCGAGGTCACCATCGGCCGGCTGGCGGGCAACGACATCGTGCTCAACAAGGGCAACGTGTCGAAGTACCACACCAAGCTGGTGCTGAAGGACGGCAAGTACATCGTGGTCGACTTGAAGTCGACCAACGGCACCTTCGTCAACGGCAAGAAGATCGCCGCGCCGCAGGTGGTGAAGCCCACCGACAAGATCTACATCGGCGACTACATCTTGAACGTCGACGCGCCGCCTGAGGACCTGGAGCAGGAGGCGGCGCCCGACGGCGGCGAGGAGGGCGGCGAGGAAGGCGAGTACGAGGAGGAGGCGGCCGAGGAGGGTGGCGAGGAAGGCGGGGAAGAAGGCGAGTACGAGGAGGAGCAGGAGGAGGCGGCGCCCGAGGAGGAGGAGGAGGAGGAGGAACAGGAAGCGCCCCCCGAGGAAGAGCGCAAGAACATGCCCGCGTCGCTGCAGAACGCGATGCGCCGGCGCCAGCGCCACATCGATCCGCGGGTCGAGGCGTACGCCAACCTGCAGAAGGACATCCACGATCGGCTGATCGAGTACCTGGACCTGCGCCGCCTGGACATGGATCGCCTGGGCGACGAGGAGCTCTGGCGCCGCACCGAGAAGGCGATCCGCGACATCCTCGCGCAGATGGACGGGGATGGAGAGATCCCCGAGGAGGTCGACCAGGAGATGCTGCTGGTCGACGTCTTGAACGAGGCGCTCGGCCTGGGCCCGCTGGAGGCCTTCCTCGCTGACGACGACATCAGCGAGATCATGGTCAACCACGCCAACCAGATCTACATCGAGAAGAAGGGCAAGCTGCGCCTGTCCGAGAAGATCTTCTCGTCCAACCAGGCGGTGCTGGGCGTCATCGAGCGGATCGTCGCCCCCATCGGCCGCCGCATCGACGAGTCGAGCCCTCTGGTGGACGCGCGCCTCAAGGACGGCAGCCGCGTCAACGCGATCATCCCCCCGCTGGCGCTCAAAGGGCCGTGCATCACCATCCGCAAGTTCAAGCGCGACAAGCTGCAGGTGGCCGACCTGATCAAGTACAAGTCGATCACCCCGCAGATGGCCGAGTTCATGGAGATGTGCGTCAAGGCGCACAAGAACATCGTCATCTCGGGCGGCACCGGCTCCGGCAAGACGACGCTGCTCAACGTGATCAGCTCCTTCATCCCCGAGGGGGAGCGGATCATCACCGTGGAGGACGCCGCCGAGCTGCAGATGCACCAGGAGCACTGGGTGCAGCTCGAGTCGCGCCCGCCCAACCTCGAAGGCAAGGGCGCGATCACCATTCGCGACCTGGTGAAGAACTGCCTGCGCATGCGGCCGGACCGGATCGTCGTCGGAGAGTGTCGATCGGGCGAGGCGCTCGACATGCTCCAGGCGATGAACACCGGCCACGACGGCTCGCTGACTACGCTGCACGCCAACACGCCGCGTGACGGCCTCGCGCGCCTCGAGACGATGGTGATGATGGCGGGCATGGAGCTGCCCATCAAGGCGATCCGCGAGCAGATCGCGAGCGCGGTGCACATGATCATCCAGCAGACCCGCTTCAGCGACGGCAGCCGGAAGGTCAGCTACATCACCGAGGTGTCGGGTATGGAGGTCGACATCGTCACCCTCCAGGACATCTTCTATTTCAAGCAGGAGGGCTTCACCGAAGACGGCAAGGTGCGCGGCCGCTACGTCGCCACCGGCTTCGTGCCCCGCTTCTACGACGAGCTGCAGCGGCGCGGCATCCCCGTCAACATGGGCATCTTCCGCGAGGAGTGAGAGCAAGCGATGCCGACCCTGGTCATCCGCAACCCCGACGGGAGCCAGCAGGAGCAGGAGGTGGCCGGCCAGTTGACGGTCGGCCGCGCCGACGGGAACGACCTGGTGTTGTCGGAAGGCGGGGTGTCCCGCAACCACGCCCGCTTCTTCCTGGAAGGCGCCGACGTGTTGCTGGAGGACGTGGGTAGCGCCAACGGGACGTGGGTGGACGGCGAGAAGATCGAGGCGCCCGTCAAGCTGAGCTCGAAGAGCCAGGTGGTGATCGGCGACTACGAGATCTCCCTCAAGGTGGGTAGCAAGGCCCTGCCCAGGCCCAACAAGGCGGCGGCCAAGCCTTCGAAGGAGCCCACCGCCGCCAGAGGCAAGCCGATCAAGGCCGGGGCGCCGCGCTCGACGCGGGTGGTGCAGGCGGTGAAGCCCAGCGGCGGGAGCGCGCTGGTGAAGCGGCCCGGTCCTCAGCGCGCCGCCGGGCCCCAGCTGCGCGGCCTCACCGGGCCGGTGACGGCCCAGACCTTCTCGTTGTCCGGGACGATGCTGGTGGGGCGGGTCGCGGGCGTGGATCTGCAGGTGGACGACGACTCGGTCAGCCGGCGCCACGCCGAGGTGGTGGTGAACGGCCGGGAGATCGTCCTGCGCGATCTCGGCAGCGCCAACGGCACCACGGTCAACGGCGCGCCCATCTCCGAGGACACGATCCTCAACCCGGGCGACATCATCCAGTTCGGGATCGTCGAGCTGATGTTCGAGACGGGTGGCTCCTCGGGCTCCCGCGCGCCGGTGAAGCGGCCCGGCAGCTCATCGGAGCGGCCCGGGCGGCCCCTGCGCAGCCGCGACGACGACGAGGATCTGCGCAACGTGCCCACGGGCGAGGCCAGCGGCCCGCCGATGGATCCGAAGAAGAAGCGGCTCTTCATCATCGGCGGCTCGGTGGTGGGGCTGCTCTTCGTGCTGGTGCTGGTGAAGGCGCTCACCGCACCTCCGGACGTGGTGGACACTGGCCCGGTGTCGATGGGACCGGGGACGAGCAAGGGCCCTGCGGTGGCGGCCGACGATCCCGTCACCCAGATCGAGTCGCTGCTGGCCGAGTGCCGCCAGTACTCGTCGGCGGACACCGGGCACCCGGACTGGGCGCGCGCCCAGGCGGCCTGCGATCAGATCATCGAGCTCGAGCCGATCCACGAGGAAGCCAACCAGCTCCTCAAGAAGATCCGGGTGGAGAAGCTGTGCGAGGAAAACCTGAACAAGGCGAGGGAGCTCCAGGCCTCCGGCCGCCTCGAGGAAGCGCTCGACGCCTACGCCAGGGTGAAGCCCGACTGCCCGGTGTACTTCCTGCGCGCCCTGTCTGGATCGAGGGAGCCGGTGGCCGAGGTGAAGAAGCTGGCCGCCGCCGACTGCAAGACCTACGCGACCAACGCCAAGTGGGAAAACGCCTTCCTGCGCTGCGAGGTGTACGCCCGGCTGGCCTGCCAGACGATGGAGCCGTCCGAGCTGTACCCGCCGGCGCTCACCAGGCTGAAGCTGGACGGGCCCCTGGGCAAGGCCGACTGGCGCCCGAAGGATCCGCTGTACATCAACTTCCTCAAGGCCCGCGAGCGGGTGAAGCCCGGCGAGCCGATGTGGCAGTGCCCGGAGATCCCCGCCTTCCGCCCGCCGCCGCCTCCGCCCGATCCAGGCAAGGCCTTCAAGGAGGAGCTGGTGCGCCGGTTCCCCGAGAGCGAGCTGGGCCGGGCGTTGACGCTGTACTTCGACGGGAAGTTCAACGAGGCGCCGGTGCCGATCCAGAAGGTGCTGGAGAACGTGAGCAAGGCCCAGCACCACCAGAGCGCGCGCGCCCTGCTGCTCGACGTCAACAACGTCATCAACTACTACCAGAACGGCGTCACCGAGCTGACCAACGAGCGGCCCGACAAGGCCGAGGAGCCCTTCAAGAAGGCGCTCACGCTCGACGAGAAGCTGATGCTGGGGGACCGGGCCGCGAAGATGAGCGAAGAGGATCGCCGCCGCGAGGTCGATCGCCGGCCGTCCTTCGTGCGCCGCACCATCGTCGAGACCATGTCGTCGAACTGCTACCAGCGCGGCAAGGCGCTCGCCGATCGCAAGGACTTCCGCCAGGCGTGCAAGATCTGGAAGCTGGGCGCCTCCTTCAGCCGCGGCAACATCGATCTGCTCAAGGCGCTCACCAACGTCTGCACCCAGAAGGCGCGCACCACGCTGGATCAGGCGTCGAACTGCGCGCAGCTCCAGCAGGTGCTGGACTTCGCGGTGGACGGCGACGGCTTCAAGCAGCAGGCCGAAGCCGCCATGGCCGAGCAGGGCTGCAACTAGCAGAGGCCCGTGCTACCTCGCCCCCCATGGTCTCGCGCCAGGGGGAACTCTTCTCGGTGGATCCCGCGCCTGCACCGCGGGCGAGCGCCGAGCCCCAACAGCCGCAGCCAGCGCCGAAGAGCGCCGGCCCGAGGACGATCACCCTGGTGGACGCGTCAGGCTTCATCTTCCGCGCGTACCACGCGCTGCCGCCGCTCACGACCTCGAAGGGCGTGCCCACCCACGCGGTGCTGGGCTTCGCCCGCATGCTGCTCAAGCTGTTGCGCGAGCGGCAGCCCACCCACCTCGCGCTGTGCTTCGACAAGGACAGCCGCAAGGGCCGCCTCGCCATCGATCCGCAGTACAAGGCCAACCGGGAGGCGCCGCCCGCCGACCTCGTCAGCCAGTTCTCGCTGATCCGCAAGGTGGCCGGCGTGTTGAACCTGCCGATCATCGAGGTCGAGGGCTGGGAGGCGGATGACGTGATCGCCACCCTGGTGGACCGCGCGCGGGCGAAGGGCTTCCAGGTCGAGATCGTCTCCAGCGACAAGGACCTGCTGCAGTTGTTGGCGGACGACGTTCGCCTGTTCGATCCCGTCAAGGACAAGCCGATCACCGAGGCGGACGCGCTGGAGAAGTACGGAGTCGCCGCGGCGCAGCTGCGCGACTACCAGGCGTTGGTGGGCGATCCGATCGACAACATCCCCAAGGTGCCGGGGATCGGCCCCAAGACGGCCGCCGAGCTGCTCAAGCAGTTCGGCTCGGTGGACGCGCTGCTCGCCCGCCTCGACGAGGTGGCGAAGCCGAAGACCCGGGAGGCGATCAAAGCGAACCGGGAGCAACTGCTGCGCGCGCTCCAGTTGGTCAGCTTCCGCCGCGATCTGCCCGTGGAGGCGGATCCCGAAGCGTTGGCCCGCCGCGAGCTGCACCAGGCCGAGGCCCGCGCGCTCTTCACCGAGCTCGAGTTCTTCCGGTTGATCGGCGAGATGCCGGCCCCGCCGCCCACGCCCCTGCAGCAGGAGGCGAAGGTGGTGGCCGACGCGGCGGGCCTGCGCGAGGTGGCCGACGCGTTGGCGCGGGCGTCGCGCGCGTCCTTCGCGCCCGCCTTCGAGGGGGAGCCGCACTCGGCGACGCTGGCGGGTCTGGGGGTGCTGGCCGCGGGCAGCTGCTTCTACGTGGACGTGGCGGCGGCGGGCGGACCCGCGGTGCGCGAAGCGCTGGGCCATTCGCTCAAGCGCGAGGGCCTGGAGGTGGCGGCGCACGACGGGAAGGCGCTGCTCCACCTGCTGCGCTCCGTGGGCATCGAGGGCGTCCACCTGGCCACCGACATCGAGCTGCTCTCGTACCTGATGAACCCGTCGCGCAAGGAGCACGCGCTGGCGGACCTCGCCCGGGAGCGGCTGCGCACGGAGCTGCCCGCCTGGCCGGACGGAGTGGCGGGCCGGGGGAAGGCGGCGCTGGTGGAGGTGCCGGTGCCTCGCCGGGCCGCCGTCTTCGGAGCCGCGGCGGACGCCATCGATCGCCTCGCTCCCGAGCTGTGGACCGAAGCGGAAGGGGTGGGACTGGCCGGGCTGGCGCGGGAGCTGGAGCTGCCGCTGGTGCCGGTGCTGGCGAAGATGGAGGCGGCGGGGGTGCTGGTGGATCGCGGGGCGCTGGCGGAGATCTCCACCCAGGTGGACCATGCCTGCGGCGCGCTGCTCCAGGCGGTGTACAAGCACGCCGGCCGCGAGTTCAACGTCGGCTCCCCGCTGCAGCTCGCGCAGGTGCTGTACGAGGACTTGAAGCTGCCGATCCTCAAGAAGGGCAAGACGGGACCGTCCACGGATCACGAGGTGCTGGAGAAGCTGGCCGAGCAGCACCCGCTGCCCGGGGCGATCATGGAGTACCGGGAGGTGGCCAAGCTGAAGAGCACCTACCTGGACACGCTGCCCGGGCTGATCGGCGCGGACGGGCGGATCCGCACCACCTTCCACCAGGCGGCGGCGGCCACCGGGCGGCTGTCGTCCACCAACCCCAACCTCCAGAACATTCCCATCCGCACCGAGGTGGGGAAGCAGATCCGCCGGGCCTTCGTCGCCGCGCCGGGCCAGGTGCTGGTGTCGGCGGACTACAGCCAGGTGGAGCTGCGGATCCTCGCCCACATCTGTGGGGACGAGGGGCTCGTCCGCGCGTTTGCCGAGGAGGCCGACGTGCACGCGCGCACCGCGGCAGAGGTCTTCGGGGTGGCGATCGACGCGGTGACGGCGGATCAGCGGCGCGCGGCGAAGATGGTCAACTACGGGATCGCCTACGGGCTGTCGCCGCACGGGTTGTCCACCCGCCTCAACATCCCCGTGGAGGAGGCGAGGTCGATCATCGATCGCTACTTCTCCCGCTTCCCGGGCATCGCGCGGTACGTGGACGAGACGATCGAGAAGGCGAAGCGCTCGGGCTACGTCGAGAGCCTGTTCGGCCGGCGCCGGTACATGCCGGACCTGGTGTCGCGCAACCGCAGCGTGGCGATGGCCGCCGAGCGCGCGGCGATCAACATGCCGATCCAGGGCACGGCGGCGGATCTGGTGAAGCGCGCCATGCTCGAGCTCGATCGCGCGATCCCCCGGGCGGGCCTCGGGGGACGCATGCTGCTGCAGGTGCACGACGAGCTGCTCTTCGAGTCGCCCGAGGGCGAGGCGCAGCAGTTGGCCGAGCTGGCCAGGCGGGCGATGGCGGAGGTGGCGAGCCTCAAGGTGGCGCTGGTGGTGGACGTGGGGATCGGGCGCAGCTGGGCAGAGGCGCACTGAAACGGCTCAGCGCAGCCGGGTTCTGGCGCTACACTCCCGCGCTCCCAAGGGGGAGATCACCACCACATGGCGCGCAACGCGGTGAAGACGGATCCGGGGTCCCTGGTGTCGGGGCTGGCGAGCAGCCTGAACGCGCTGGAGGCCTCGGTGGCGCGGCAGTCCGAGCGCTTCACGGCGCTGATCGAGATCGGCGCAGAGATCAGCCGCGCGCGCGACGTGGACGGCCTGCTCGCCACGGTGATGGACCGGCTCACCGGGCTGCTCGGCGCCGAGGCGGCCACCCTCTTCATGTACGATCCGGAAGCCGACGAGCTGTGGAGCCGGGTGCTGCGCGGCACCAGCTTGAAGGAGATCCGCTTCGCCGCCGACCTGGGCATCGCCGGCTACGTCTTCAAGTCCGGCAGGACGCTGCTGCTTGGCGACGCGTACTCCGACATCCACTTCAACCCCGAGATCGACAAGCGGACCGGCTTCCGCACCCGCTCGGTGATCGCCACCCCGCTGCGCCACATGAGCGCCGGGGTCAACGGGGTGCTGCAGGTGCTCGATCGCCGAATCGACGTCTTCAACGGCGAGGACAAGGCGCTGGTGGAAGGCGTGGCCTCGCAGGTGGCCGCGGTGCTCGATCACGTGCTGCTGGTGGAAGAGCTCAAGGCCCGTAGCGCCGAGCTGGCCCGCCGCGCGCACGAGCTCGACGTGCTGTTCGAGGTGGAGCAGGGGCTCTCGGGCACCGGGGAGCAGGCCGATTTGCTGGACGGGATCCTCGCCCGCGCCTCCGAGGTGATCGGCGCGAAGGCGGGCAGCGTGCTCCTTCTGGAGGACGACCGCGACAGTCTGTACTTCCGCTCGGCACGCGGCGAGAAGAGCGAGGCGCTCAAGGCGGTGCGGCTGAAGGCGGGGCAGGGCATCGCCGGCTACGTCGCGGCCTCGGGCGAGGTGGTGCGGGTGGACGACGCCGACGCCAGCGATCACTTCGACAAGGCCCTGGCGAAGAAGCTGGGCTACCCGGTGGGCTCGGTGCTGTGCGTGCCGATCCAGGTCCAGGGGAAGAGCGTGGGCGCGCTGGAGCTGCTCAACAAGCCTGGTGGCTTTCGCGCGGGGGACGAGCGGCTGGCGGTGCTGCTGGCCGGGCAGGTGGGGCGGGCGCTGGTGCTGCGGCAGTCGCGCGAGGAGGCGGAGCGCAAGGCGCGGCTGGCGGCGATCGGCCAGCTGATGGCCGGCGTGCTGCACGATCTGCGCACGCCGATGACGGTGATCGCCGGCTACGCCGAGATGATGGCGGTGGAGGACGACGCGCAGACGCGCGCGGAGATGTCGAAGGCGATCCTCGCTCAGCTGGAGAACATGGCGGTCATGCAGCGCGAGACCCTGGCCTTCGCCCGCGGCGAGCGGACCGTCTTCGTCCGCAAGGTGTACCTGCACGCCTTCATGAAGGACCTGGACGAGCAGCTCCAGCAGGAGTTCTCTGGCTCGCAGGTCGAGTGCAAGGTGCAGGTGGGCTACACCGGGCTGGCGCGCTTCGACGAGGCCAAGCTGCGGCGGGCGATCTTCAACCTGGCGCGCAACGCGATCGACGCCATGCCCGGCGGCGGTCGCTTCGTGGTGTCGGTGGAGCGCGAGGGCGGCGAGCTGATCTTCCGCGCCCAGGACAACGGCCCGGGCATTCCCCCGGAGATCGCCGGCAAGCTGTTCGAGTCCTTCGTCACCGCCGGGAAGAAGCACGGCACCGGGCTGGGGCTGGCGATCGTCCGGAAGATCGCCCAAGAGCACGGCGGCGGCGCGGCCTGCAAGTCGAAGGTCGGCAAGGGCAGCACCTTCGAGATCCGGATCCCCGCCGGCACGCCCAACGACTGAAGCTTCACCGCACCCGGGGCTCGACGTGCACCACCACGTCGACGATCTCTGGGAAGGCCTGGGTCAGCGCTTCTTCCACGGCGTCCGACAGCCGGTGGGCGTGCTCGACGGTGGCGGCGGAGTCGACGTCGATCTTCAGGTCGACGTACACGCTGCCTTCCATGCCGCGGCTGCGCACGTCGTGCACGGCGAGCACCTCGGGGAGCGCCAGCACTGCCTCGCGGATCTTCTGCGGCTCGATCCGCGCCGTGTCCGCGAGGATCCCCACCGCCTGGCGGAGGATCGTCCACCCGGTCCAGGCCACGAAGACCAGCACGGCCAGGGCCACCACCCCGTCGACGCGGCGCACCCCCAGCCAGCTGAGCGCCAGGGAGCTCAGCACGGCCGCGGTGACGAAGACGTCGGACAGGGTGTGCCGGGCGTCGGCGAGCAAGAGCGCGCTCCCCAGCTTCTCGCCCCAGGACCTCTCCACCCGCGTCACTACCAGGTTGATCGCCAGGGTGCCGAGCATCACCCCCACCGCCAGCGGCCCCACGGTGGGGTGGGTGCCGTGGACGATCGCCCCCCACGCCATGCGGCCCAGCTCCAGCACGCCCATACCGATCATCACCCCGATGGCCAGCGCCGCCAGGGCCTCGAACTTCTGGTGCCCGTAGGGGTGCTCTCGGTCCGGAGGCTGGGAGGCGAAGTGCATCGCCACCAGGCCGATCACGTTGGAGCCGCCGTCGATGAAGGAGTGCAGCCCGTCGGCGGTCATCGAGGTGGAGCCGATCGCCAGCCCCAGCGCCACCTTGGCTGCGGCCACCGCCCAGTTCGCCGCGAGGATCGACCAGAGCACCACGCGGATCGCCCGGCTCCGCTCCGCCGCGCGCTCCTGCCGGGCCTGCCGGGCCTCCGTCATCGCCGCACCCGCGTCCAATGCGCGCCGGGCACCCCGCCCCGCGTCAGTCAGCCGATCGGAACAAGCGCATCCCCGGGCGTCCAGACATTTCGAGGAAGAAGCCGAACTGGAAGCGCACGGTGGCGTCGGCCGCGAGGATCCCCGGCGGCGGGTTGGGGAAGGGCTGCGCGCGCTCGAAGGCCTTGATCGCCTCGAGGTCGAGGAAGTCGAGGCCCGAGCTCTTGTCGACGAAGGCGTCCTTGAGCCGCCCCTGGTCGTCGAGGGTGATGGTGAGCAGCGTGTAGCGATCGCGCCCGCCATAGACGTTGCCGGTGGGATCCCGCAGGCGCAGTTGGCCGGCGGGGTTCCACTGCTGGCCCACCGACTGCTTCACCCGGTTGAAGAAGCTGGCGTACCGCCACTCGCGCGTGGAGAGGAAGGTGCCGTCGCCTTCCTCCACGTCCTCGAGGTGATCGTTCGCGGCGGCGCCGGTGATCTTGTCCAGCACCGCGGGGGACGGCAGCAGGCTGGGCGCGCCTGGGGTGCCCTTGCGGCCGGAGGAGCCTTCCTCACCGTCGGGGTTCACCAGCCCGGGTGCCACGTTGAGGCGGTGGGAGTTGCCCCTCGTCTCCTCGGCCTCCTCGCGGTTGGCGACCGCTACGCCGGGCCCACCGACCGACGGCTTGATCGTCACCTCCTGCTGGCGCTTCACGTCGGGGAACTCGAAGGCCAGCTTCGCGGGGCTGTCCCGCAGCGGGCGATCGTCGTCGCCCAGTCCGTCGTTGCCAGCGCGGGAGGCCTTCGTCACCGGGTCGGTCCCGGCGCCTTCGATCTTCTGGGGGGCGGTCCGCTGGGGCATGGCGTTGCGGTAGAAGGCCGTCTGCTCCTTCGCCCGCGTCTGCTTGTCCGCCTTGTTGTTGGTCTCGGCGACGTACTTCGCGTTGGGATCGAGCTCCTTGTTTCCCGGCGCCACGTCGACGACCTGCCCGGTGGGCATGTCCTCGGGCTTCTTGACGTCCTTCTTCGGGACGTCGTTCTTCGCCAGCCTGCGCGAGTCGCGGGAGTCCGCGGGCGCGTCAGGGCCGCGGTTCTTCGCCCATTGCTCGTTGCTCAACCCCCGCAGCACCACCGGCTTGTCGCTTGCGGGTTGGCGTGGAGGCGTCGTCCACCCCATCAGCGCGGTGAGGACGACGAGGCCCACCACGGCCAAGTGGGCGCCCACCGCCAGCACCAGGGCGAGCAGCGCCAGCCACCACCCGCTGCGGCGCGTCCTGGAAGGGCGAGGGACCAAGATCACGGCTCCACTCTAACCAGCCGGCAACCCGTGTGCATTCCGAGGGTTGGAAATGCCGCGGCGCACATTGCATCTGCCAGCAGGACGGTTCATCCTCTAGACCTTCTTCAGTCGCCACAGTGGGGGGCGTCAACATGCAAGCCGTCGAGTTCTTCGTGGTGAAGGGGGCGAGGTATTCGCAGGAGCGCCGGCACCAACGAGTCCCGGCTGACTTTCCAGTCATCCTGAAGACGGACGGGTTCCGGATCAGCGATCGGGCCCGGGACGTCTCGGAGTGCGGGGTGGGCCTGGAGACCACCCAGCCGCTCCCGGTGATGGCGCTGGTGGGCTTGCGGCTCGAGCTGCCGTACGGCGGGCCGATCGACGTGATGGGCCGGGTGATGTGGTCGTCGCCGCAGGCGATGGGGGTGCGCTTCGAGCAGCTCGACGAGCGCTTGTCGGACTCGGTGGCGAAGCTGCGCAGCGAGTTCCAGCGGCCGTAGGCTCTTTGCGCGCTTCAGGGCGGTGAGGTGCGTGGTACAAGGCGCGCCCTCCCCGTGAAGCGCACTCTGTTCCTCTTCGTGGTGTCGGCTGGGTGGGCGGCGCAGGCCCAGGCGCCCGACAGCCGCTTCAGCGCGGGCGGCTACTTCCGGGTGATGGCGCGGCCGGACTTCCAGGGGGGGAACGGCCGGCTGGGCTATTGGAACCTCTACGGCCGGCTGATGAACGAAGGGCCGTACGCGGCGCTGGAGATGAAGCTCGATCTGCTCCAGGCGCCGCCGGGCACCAACGAGATCTGGGCCAGCCTGCACGCGCGCATCGAGGGCGGCTCGGTGAACGCGGCGGATCCGTTCAACGGCAGCTTCCTCTTCTTCCGCCTCTCGCAGCTGTACGCGCGCGCGGGGAACATCATCGCGCCGAGGCTGGTGTGGCAGTTGGGCACGCAGCAGTACTACTTCGGCGATCTGGGCCTGTACGACTTCCGCCCCGCGCAGTTGCTGGAGGACACCATCGGCCTCTCGGTGCGCTACCTGGGCGATCGGGTGGACGCGCTGCTCGCGGTGGGGGACTCGGGCTTCTTCAACCGGTCGACCCAGTACGTGCCGTTCCTCACGGTGGGCGGGGCGGTGCGCCTGCGCCTGGGTGATTACGTCGAGGTGGGCGGCGGAGGGCAGTTGGCGGTGGAGCCGCTGATCGTCGGCAACCGCTTCTCGTCGTACGTGACGCCGGGCGTGAGCTACGAGGACTACGCGCGCAAGGAGGTGCTGCGGCGCTACCTCGAGGACAACCCGATGGGCGGCGTGGACTCGTTCCCCCTGCCGGCGCCGGCGACGCAGACCAGCCTCTCGTACCGGGTGGTGGGCTACCTGGGCTTCGGCAAGCTGGGGCCGCTCAAGTGGAACAACCTGTTCGCGCGCTACCAGCGGCTGCACCCGCAGAACTTCTACACCGACACCTGGCAGCAGCAGGCGGTCCAGGTCTACACGGCGGATCTGTCGCGCGATCGCTACGTCTTCAACGTGGGCGACGAGGCGCAACTGCAGCTCATCCCCGAGTGGCTGGACGCGGCGGTGGCCTTCTTCTACGGCTTCGACCGCGACTTCGCGAACACCATCCAGGCGTCGGAGGCGAACCGCACCTACGTCTCCGGCGTCCTCCGGCTGCAGCTCTACCTGACGCGGGTGGTGCACGTGCTGCTCGAGAACTCGCTGGCGGAGGAGCGGAGCCTCAACGGCAACCTCTTCCGCAGCAACTACGACTCGATCTTCGAGAGCACCGGGGGGCAGGCCGACTCGCGGGGCCTGGAGTACGGCGACTCGCCGGTGCGGAGGACGTGGCAGCTCAAGACGGGGGTGGTGCTGAACCCGACGGGGCGCGGCCTCTACACCCGGCCGTCCATTCGCCTGCTGTACGGCTTTCAGTACTCGACGCAGCACGCGGCCTTCGGCAACGGCTTCGCCACGCGGCTCGATCAGTACGACGCCTTCACCCCTACGGGCACCATTTCGTGGCACCACCTCGTGTCGCTGGAAGCGGAGGGCTGGTTCTAGATGCGGCGCGCGATGCGGTGGACAGCCCTGGGGCTGGTGGTGGCGGTGGCCTCTGGCTGCATTCCGAAGATCCCCAGGCAGCGCCTGGCGGAGCGGGCGAAGGTGGCGGTGGTGTACGTGGTGGATCCGTCGCGCGCGGGCGAGAGCTGGTCGCCGCCGGATGGACTCAAGAAGGCGGTGGCGGGCGAGCTGGAGCAACGCAACCTCGAGGTGGTGGAGCTGCCGATGGACGCGCTGGGTGGGCAGCGGCTCACCGACGCGCGGGTGGAGGCGCTGCGCCGGGCCGGAGGCGACGCTCCCTTCGTCGTGCTGATCGAGCAGAAGGTGACGTTCTTCTCGCAGCTCGACGGGCGGTTCCGCTGGGAGGTCGGCACCGCGGTGAGCGCGGGGCGGCCTTCGGGCGCGGTGGCGAAGGACACGTTCGAGCACCCGGTGGTGCTGCTCTACGATCACGAGCGCGAGAAGGAGGCGATCGCCCAGTCTGCGCCCGACGTCGCGGCGCGGGTGGGGGCGCTGCTCGACGGCCTGTTGGCTGGTGCCACCGAGCTCCCGAAGGCGACGCCGGCGGGCGCGGGGAACGAGAAGCCCAAGGGCTCGATGGGGCGGCCGAGGGCGATCTACTTCGTGATGGTGGACCGCTTCGCGAACGGTGATCGCTCGAACGACGGTGACGCCGACCCGGCCGATCCGCAGGCGTTCCACGGAGGAGATCTCCAGGGGTTGATCGACCGGCTGGGCTGGGTCCAGGCGTTGGGCGTGGACACGGTGTGGCTGTCGCCGATCTCGAAGATGCGCACCCAGCCCTGGCACGGGTACGGGGCCTTCCACGGGTACTGGACCTGGGAGCTCGGCGCGGTGGAGCCGCGCTTCGGCGACGAGGCGGACGTGAAGGCGCTGCGCGCCGCGCTCGATCGCCGCGGGATGAAGCTGGTGTTGGACGTGGTGGTGAACCACGTGGGCCCGGACGCGCCGCTCTTGGCGGAGCACCCCGACTGGTTTCACAAGAAGGGCGGGGTGACGGACTGGACCAACCCGCAGCAGCTCGTCGATCACGACGTGCACGGGCTGCCGGATCTGGCCACCGAGAATCGCCAAGTGTACCGCTACCTGGTGGACGGCACGCGGAGGTGGCTTCGAGCTCGCCCGGCCTGAAGGCCTCCGCCTCGACGCGGTGAAGCACGTGCCGCTGGACTTCTGGGCGCGCTTCAACGCGGAGCCAGGGGTGGCCGGCCTCACGCGGCTGGGGGAGCTGCTGGAGGGCGATCCGTCGGAGGTGGCGCGCACCTGGAGCCGGGGCGGCTTCACCGCGATGTTCGACTTCCCCTTGGGCTTCGCGATCGCCGACGTGTTCTGCCGGGGCGAGCCGCCGGCGAAGCTGGCCGCCACCTTGACGAACGATCGCCGCTATCCGGATCCGGCGGCGCTGGTCACGCTGGTGGACAACCACGATCTCCCGCGGCTGATGAGCGTGTGCGGGAAGGACGAGGCGAAGGTGGCGGAGGCGCTCACCTTCCTCCTCACCGCGCGGGGCGTGCCGTCCCTGTCCTGGGGCACGGAGGTGGGCCTGGACGGAGAGAAGGAGCCGGACAACCGCAAGTCGATGCGCTTCGTGGAGCACCCGCTCCGGACGTTGATCGCCTCGTGGCTGAAGGCGCGGAGGGAGCGGCCTTCGTTGAGCGAGGGCGCCACGCTGATCCTCGAGGCCACGGACGAGAAGCTGGTGGTGGCGCGCGTGGCCCAGGCCGAGGCGTCGGTGATCTACGTGAATCACTCCGGAGCGCCGGCGGTGGCCGCGCTGCTCGACGGCCAGCAGAAGCCGGACGTGACGCCGGTGCCGGCGGGGGTGACGGTGCGGACGGTGAAGGGTGACTTCGCAGCGCTCCAGGCGCGGGCGGCGAGCGAGTCGAAGGGTGAGAAGGCACGCGCCGTCACCTTCGACGGCGAGGGCTACGTGGTGGGCTCCGGCCCGGAGCTGGGCGACTGGAAACCGGATCGCGGCGTGCGACTACCGGCCACCCTGCTGCTGCCCGTCGGCGGAGTGTTCGAGTTCAAGCGGCTGACGCGCGACACCGCCGGGGTGCGCTGGGAGCCGGGCGTGAATCGACTGCTCACGGTGACTCCGGGGAAGGAGCCGCTGCACGTGACGCTCGCCCCGCGCGGCTAGAGAACGCTCACGGCCGATCGCCGGATTCCCCCGACTGGGGCCAGCGCCTGCGCTGTTTGCCACTCGCGCGGCCGGGCGACGCGTTGCGTCAAATTGGTTTGACCCCCGAATCAATCCTCCTTAGGAAGCTCCCTCGTCTCTGCGCGAGGAGGTCGTCATGGCGAAGGCGAAGGTCCCGGCGAACGGGCACCGGCGAGTGGCAATCGTCGGAGGTCTGCGCACGCCGTTCGTGAAAGCCAACACGGTGTTCAACGACTTGAGCGCGCTCGATCTGGGCCGCCTGGTGGTGCAGGAGCTGGTGCAGCGCACGGAGCTCGACGCGAAGGAGCTCGACCTGGTCGTCTTTGGTCAGGTGATCCCGACGCTGACGGCGCCTTCGGTGGCGCGGGAGATCGTCCTGCTCACCGGGCTGCCGCGCCGCGTGGAAGCGCACACCGTGATGCGCGCCTGCGCCACGTCGATCCAGTCGATGGTGGCCGCCGCCAATGAGATTTCGCTGGGCAACGCCGACGTCGCCATCACCGGCGGCACCGAGTCCATGTCCGATCCGCCGCTCTTCACCTCGCGGCCTCTGGCGCAGGCCCTGGTGAGCGCGTCGAAGGCGAAGAACCTGCCGGCGAAGCTCAAACCCTTCCAGAAGATCAAGGCGAAGGATCTGCTCCCCGTGCCGCCGGCCATCGCCGAGTACACCACCGGTATGTCCATGGGCGACTCGGCGGAGAAGATGGCCAAGGAGAACGGCATCTCCCGGCGCGAGCAGGACGAGATCGCGCTCGCCTCGCACCAGAACGCCGCGCGCGCATGGAAGCAGGGCGCCTTCGCCGACGAAGTGATGCGCGTGCCGGTGCCGCCCCGGTACAAGGAGACTGCCTCCACCGACAACATCGTCCGCGAGGACAGCACCCTGGAGGCGCTCGCGGCGCTCAAGCCGGTGTTCGATCGCCGCTACGGCACCGTCACCGCCGGCAACGCCTCGCCGCTGACCGACGGCGCCGCCGCGCTCCTGCTCATGAGCGAGGAGAAGGCGAAGGCGCTCGGCTACCAGCCCCTCGGCTTCCTCCGCAGCCACGCCTTCGCCGCCACGGATCCCGGCGATCAGCTGCTCCAGGGGCCTGCCTACGCCGCGCCCATCGCGCTCGATCGCGCCGGCATGTCGCTCAAGGACATCGATCTGGTCGACATGCACGAGGCCTTCGCCGTCCAGGTGGCGTCGAACCTCCAGGCGCTCGCCTCGAAGGCCTTCGCCGAGAAGCTGGGGCGGCCCGGGCCCGTGGGCGAGGTGGATCGCAGCCGGCTCAACGTGCACGGCGGCTCCATCGCGCTGGGCCACCCCTTCGCCGCCACCGGCGCGCGGATCATTCACCAGGTGCTGCGGGCGCTGAAGCGGAAGAACCTCGGCACCGCCCTCGTCACCGTCTGCGCCCAGGGTGGAAATGGCGCGGCCGTCGTCCTGGAGCGCTGACAATGGCTACTGCCTCGAAGAACTTCTCGTACGTCGTCGACTCCAGCGTGGCGGTGATCACCTTCGACCTGGAAGGCGAGCCGGTGAACACCCTGGCCCCCGCCATCTCCGCCGAGTTCGAAGCGCTGATGACGAAGGCCGCCAGCGATCAGGCCGCCAAGGCGATCGTGATCATCTCCGGCAAGAAGGACAGCTTCATCGCCGGGGCGAAGATCGACCTGCTGCAGGCCGTGAAGTCCCCGGCCGAGGGGACCGGGCTCTCCCGGCAGGGGCAGACCAGCTTCGATCGCCTCGACGCCTTCGAGAAGCCGGTGGTGGCGGCGATCCACGGCGCGTGCCTGGGCGGCGGGCTGGAGTGGGCGCTGGCCTGCGACTACCGCATCGCCACCGACAGCCCGAAGACGTCGCTGGGCCTGCCCGAGGTGCAGTTGGGCCTCATCCCCGGCGCGGGGGGCACGCAGCGGCTGCCGCGGCTGATCGGCGCGCAGGCCGCGCTCGACTTGATCCTCACCGGCCGGAACCTGAAGGCGAAGAAGGCGCTCAAGCTGGGCGTGGTCGACGAGGTCGTCCCCGCGCCGATCCTCCTCGAGGTCAGCAAGCAGCGGGCGCTGGAGCTGGCCAACGGGCTCCTGAAGCCCGAGCGCACCCGCGGGCTCGCCACCGCCGTCGCCGGCAAGAAGTCCTTCACCGAGCTGCTCAAGGGCCTCACCGACTCCGGCGCCTGGGCCGAGCTCGCGCTGGAAGAGAACCCGGTCGGGCGCAAGCTGCTCTTCGATCAGGCCAGGAAGCAGCTCCTCAAGAAGACGCGCGGCAAGTACCCCGGGCCCGAGAAGGCGCTCGAGGTGGTGAAGGTGGGCCTCGAGAAGGGCATGAAGGCGGGCCTCGAGGCGGAAGCCCAGGCCTTCGGCGAGCTGGTGATGAGCGACGTGTCCAGGCGCCTGGTGGAGATCTTCTTCGCCACCACCGCGCTCAAGAAGGACAACGGCACCAAGGATCCGTCGGTGAAGCCACGGCCGGTGCAGAAGCTGGGCGTGCTGGGCGGCGGCCTGATGGGCGCGGGCATCGCCTACGTCGGCTCGGCGTTGGAGGACGTGCCGGTCCGCATCAAGGACAAGGACGACGAGGGCGTGCGGCGGGCTCTGGCCCACGTGCGCGGTCTGTACGACGAGCGGGTGAAGAAGCGCTCGATGACCTGGCGCGACGCCGAGAAGAAGATGGCGCTGGTTACCGCGTCCACCGACTACTCCGGCTTCAGGCGCTGCGACGTGGTGATCGAAGCCGTCTTCGAGGATCTCAAGCTCAAGCACCAGATGGTGAAGGACGTGGAGGCCGCCTGCGGGCCGCACACCATCTTCGCGTCCAACACCTCGTCGCTGCCGATCACCCGGATCGCCGAAGTCGCCAAGCGCCCGGAGAACGTCATCGGGATGCACTACTTCAGCCCGGTCAACAAGATGCCGCTGCTGGAGATCATCACCCACAAGGGCACCGCCGACTGGGTGACCGCCACCTGCGTGGAGGTGGGCAAGAAGCAGGGCAAGACGGTGATCGTCGTCAACGACGGGGTGGGCTTCTACACCTCGCGGATCCTCGCGCCGTACCTGAACGAGGCGGCGTACCTGCTGGCCGAGGGGGCGGACGTCGCCGAGCTCGATCGCGCCCTGGTGGACTTCGGCTTCCCCGTCGGCCCCATCACCTTGCTGGACGAGGTGGGCATCGACGTGGCCGCCAAGGTGGGGAAGATCATGCACGAGGCCTTCGGCGACCGGATGCTGGCGCCCGACACCACCGACGCGCTGGTGAAGGACGGCCGCCTGGGCCGCAAGGCGAAGAAGGGCTTCTACACCTACGACGACGCGAAGAAGAAAGAGGTCGACGAGACCGTCTACGCGCTGCTGCCACACGGCAAGGAGCGCAAGCGCTTCGACCGCTACGAGATGGCCGAGCGCTGCGTGCTGCAGTTCGTCAACGAGGCCGTGCGCTGCCTGGGCGAAGGCATCCTGCGCAGCCCGCGCGACGGGGACATCGGCGCCATCTTCGGCCTGGGCTTCCCCCCCTTCCTGGGCGGGCCGTTCCGCTACGTCGACGCGCAGGGCCCGGGGAAGATCCTCGAGCGCACCGAGCACTACCAGGAGCGCTTCGGCAAGCGCTTCACGCCGGCGCCGCTGCTCACCGAGTACGTCAAGGCCGGGCGCCGCTTCTACTGAAGTGGCGCTGTCCTTCCTTCACCCGGCGCTGCGCGTCTTCGATCGCCTGTCCGTGGGCGAGCGGCTCTTCGTCCGCGCCCGGCTCCTCTCCGCGCCGCTGGAAGAGGTCGCCCGCCGGGTGGAAGGCCCGCGGGTGCTGGACGTGGGCTGCGGCCATGGCGTGCTCTGCGCGCTGCTGGCCGTGGGCTTTCCGGATCGACTCGTGGTGGGCATCGATCCCGATCCACGCAAGGTGGACTGGGCCCGCGCCTCGGTGGGTCGCCTGCCCCACACCCGCTTCGAGGCCGTCACCGTGGACGCGCTGGCGCAGCGCGAGCCCGCGTCCTTCGACACCGTCACCGTCGCCGACGTGCTGTACCTGCTGCCGTCTTCCGGGTGGCCCGACTTCTTGCGCGCCTGTCACCGCTCGCTGAAGCCCGGCGGCCAGCTGCTCCTCAAAGAAGCCGAAGACGACGGCTCCTGGCGCGTGAGGAAGGCCTTGCTCCAGGAGAAGGTGATGGTGGGACTTGGGCGTACACGCGCCAGCGGAGGTCTGGGTTTCCAGCCTCGCGAGGTGACGCTCGAGGCCTTGAGAGGGGCCGGGTTCCGGGTGAAGGAGGTCCTCAAGCTCAGCCGCGGCTCTACCACCCCGCATGTGCTTTTCGAGGCGCGCTCCGTGTAGGATGCGGACCGCTCAAGGGGGGCCGCTGGTACCACGGGGCCTTTGTTTTGACCGTCCGGGAGAACACCTCGTCATGAAACGACTCTTCTTGTTGGCGCTCGGTAGCGCCTGGCTGACCTCGTGCGCGTGTGGGACGCCGGCGAAGAAGTGCACCACGCAGGCCGAGTGCGATCCCGGCCAGATCTGCTCGATGGGAGAGTGCCGCGCGGGCAACACCGGCGGTGGCGGAGGGGGCGGCGGGGGAGGCGGCGGCTCCGGCGGGGGCGGGACGATCGTCACCGGCTGCGATCCGACGGCCTTCGACAACGCCACGCGCGACACCGACTGCGACGGCCTGTCCGATCTCGAGGAGTACGGCACCGACTTCGGCAACAACGCCAAGACGGATCCCTGCAACGCAGACACGGACGGGGACGGCGTGCGGGACGGCGTGGAGTACGGCAAGACCATGTCGGTGTCGGCGGCCTGCAGCGCTACCTTCGTCGCCGACGCGCAGCCCGGCACGAAGACGAACCCCACCGTGCCCGACACCGACGGCGACGGGCTGTCGGACGGCGAGGAAGACGCCGACAAGAACGGCCGCGTCGACGCCAACGAGCCCAACCCGCTCAAGAAGGACTCGGACTGCGACGGCTACTCCGACAAGGAAGAGCTGGACATGGGCGCCGGCTGCGCCACCAACCCCACGCTGCGCGACACCGACGGCGACGGCCTGCCGGACGGCGTGGAAGGCGGGCTGCAACCCACCGGCGCGGATCCGATGGCGTGCACGTACACCGCCGCCACCTTCGACTCCGATCCTTCCGTGCGCACCAATGCGTGCAACCCCGACTCGGACGGCGACGGGATTCAGGACGGCGCGGAGGACACCAACAAGAACGGCAAGGTGGACCCGGGCGAGCTCGATCCCGGCAACATGAGCGACGGCACCGGCGTGGCCCAGCAGGCCTGCGCCACCGTCAACCTGCGGCCGATCAGCTTCCACGTGGCCGGCGCCCCAGACGTGCAGGTCGCCCTGGTGCCGTCCTTCAGCGAGCTCTCCCGCTTGTCCGACTCCACCGGCGAGCGCGGCTTCGCCTTCTTCGATCCGGCCAGCAAGGTGGCGGGCATCGCGATCTCCAAGACGCCTCAGGGCAACGACGCCACCGCCGAGGAGTCCAACGGGCGCGGGCGGATCGGCAACGTCTCGGCCCCGCTCACCCAGACCTTCACCACCTGGGACGGCTTCGCCGGCAGCGTGCGCGCCGTCTACGACGTGAGCGGCAACCAGGACGTGAAGGCCCGGATCAACACCATCGCCCAGAACTACCTGGGCATGAACGCCACGGGGCTGCTCTCGGGCACCGGCGGCGTCACCGGCCCCTTCAAGGTGGTGGCCGAGTACGTGTGGCGCACCTCGACGCGCGCGGTGGTGGTGATCGCCATCGTCCCGGCCAACCTGTACACCGGCCAGGCGCTCTTCCAGGTGGACGACGCCGCGGGCGGCACCGCGCTGGCGCAGGTGGGCGACTACGCCAACACCCAGTGCGAGGTCTTCGCGGCCACGGTGAACCAGAAGGTCGACTTCCTGTGGGTGGTGGACGACAGCTGCTCCATGGCCAGCAGCCAGGCAGCCACTGCGGCCGCGGGCTCGCTCTTCGGCAGCCGGCTGCAGAACGCCGGGCTCGACTGGCGTGCGGGCGCGGTCACCACCGGCTGGTACCCGAGCACCTACGACGGCGCGTTCCAGGATTGGACCACCAACGTAGCCACCATGCAGGGCTGGTTCTCGGCCTTCGGCACCGGGGGCAGTGGCAGCGAGCGCGGCTTCTCGGGCCTGCAGACCTACGTGGGCCGCACCGGCCCGTCGAACCCCGGGGCCTTCCGCACCGACGCCCAGGCGCACTTCATCTTCCTCACCGACACGCTCGAGCAGTCCAGCATCACGCCGCAGGCGATGGTGACCTACTTCGGGCAGCGCTTCCCGGGTCAGCGGACGGTAGCGCACGGCATCCTCTGCCCGGAGGGCGCCAACTGCGACGACGACTCGGAGACCAACCCCGGCAAGTACCACACGCTGATCCGCCTCACCGGCGGGGTGGTAGGTAACATTGAGGTCTTCAAGCCGACCAACCCCTCGGCCGCCCAGCGCACCCAGCAGGCCAACACCATCGACGCGATCCTCTCGGCGGTGATCGGCGGCACCGGCACCCAGCTTCAGCGGCCGCCCATCTCCGCCACCATCAAGGTCGCGGTGGCCACCACCCGCGGCATGTGCAACGCCTCCGACGTGCCGCGCGATCGCACCAACGGCTGGGACATCGATCCCGCCACGCGCCGGATCGTCTTCTTCGGCAACTGCATCCCCTCCGCGGCGGGCGTCCAGGTGGCCGTCTCGTACAAGTACTGGAACGATGGATCTCCGGATCCGGGCGGCGATCCCTGCGGCTCCACCTGCGTCGCTCCGCTGGTGTGCGATCCCGGTCAGCGCAGCTGCGTCTGCCCGATGAACTGCGGCGGCTGCGGCGCGGGGCTGACCTGCAACGTCGGCACCTGCAGCTGCGAGCCGACCATCAACTGAAGCTGCTCCTCACCCTCTCCCCGATGGGGAGAGGGAGACCCGCTTCGCTCAGGTGAGCTCCGCGTAGGTGCAGAGCGTGACGCCGCGATCGCGCAGGGACTGGCGGACGCGGGCGCTGGTCACGGCGGTCAGCTCCTGCTCCCAGCCGTAGCGCCAGCCGGGCTCCTGCGGCACCACGCCGGGATCCATGCCCGGGTGGGTGACGATCTCGTGGTCGCCGTCGTTGAGGCCGTCCACCAGGCGCAGCAGCCGCTTCTCGTTGAGCCGCCCCGACTCGAACACCCCGTGGGCGCGCACCCGCGTCACCCCGCGCTCCTGCTTGAAGCCCGCCAGCCCGGTCAGCACTGCGGCCTTGAGCGCCGAGCGCGGGTACACCAGCCAGCGGGGGCTGGGCCGCGACACCGGCCAGCGCATCGGCACGCCCAGCTCGGCCGCCAGCACCTCGACGATCGACGTCATGCCCGGCAGCAGGTGCAGGTGCTGGTGGGTGTCGAGGTGATCGATCTGCGCGCCCAGCTCGCGCGCGCGCCGCACCTGCGCCCGGAGCTCCAGCACGACTTCCTCCGCCGGCACCAGCCGGGCCAGCCACGCCGCGGACAGCTCGACCCAGTTCTTCCGGAAGCGGCCGCCGGGCGCCAGCCACCGCACGTCCCGGGCGGGGGCGGCCGGGCTCAGGTGGGTGGTGAGGCACAGGTGCAGCCCCAGGGCCAGCTTCTCGCGGTTGGCGCGGCGCACCGCCTCGGGCGCGGTGGGCCCGGTGGCGAGCAGCGAGGCCGAGGTCACCACGCCTTCCACGCGGGCGCGGAAGATGCCTTCGTCGATGCGCGGGTGCAGGCCCAGGTCGTCGGCGTTGATGACGAGGCGGATCATCGCGGGCTTTTAGGAGGCGCGGCGCCCCGACAGGGCGGTCACCGAGGCCGGCAGGCGCACGGGCCGCACCGGAGCGCCCGGCGCCTTCGTCTCGGAGAACAGCGTCATCAGCTCCCCCAGGATGGTGGTGATCACCTGCGGGCTGGCCAGGGTGGACTCGCCGCGCGTGCGGGGGAAGTAGTCCACCCCCATCTGGAAGACGCGGAAGCCCTTCTTGATCGCCTTCACCACCAGCTCGGCGTCGATGAACGAGCCCTGGCTCTTCAGCTCGAGCGCCTCCAGCACCCGCCGGTGCACCACCTTGAAGGAGAAGTTCACGTCCTTCACGGCCACCCCGAAGAGAGCGCGGATCAGCGTGTTGTAGACAAAGCTGTAGACGATCCGCTTCGGCCCCTCGCTGGTGCGATCGAGGCGGAAGGCGCAGATCAGATCCGCCTCGAGGTAGTCCATCAGGTGGAGCGCGCGCTCGAGCTCGTCGAGATCGAACGGCAGATCCATGTCCGAGTAGACCACCACGTCCTTGGTGCTCGCGGCGAAGCCGGTGCGCATCGCGCCGCCCAGCTTCAGGTTCACCTCGTGGGACACGCAGCGGATCCGCGCGTCCTGCCTCGCGAGCTCCTCGGCGAGCTCCCGGGTGCGGTCGGTCGACGCGTCGTTGACGACGATGATCTCCCAGTCGTCCGCGAGCCGCTCCAGCACCGCCTTCGCCCGCGCCACCGTCCGCTCCACGTAGTCCTCTTCGTTCCACGCGGGGAAGAACACGGTGATCGACGGTCGAGCCATGGCGCCGGCCCGGTTTGTGTCACACCTTGGCCGGTAGGTCCAAGCGGGCCGAGGAGGCCTGGTGAAAACGTGCAGGCTCATCACAAAGGTGCCGGTCGACGGCGGAGCCGGTGGTGTGGCTTCGGATTTGGCACTATGGAGGCGCGCATGACGGGGGAGCGCTGGCCAGCACTGCTCGTGAGGGATCCGTCGGGGGACGTGGAGTCCACCCGCGCGGCGCTGGAGGGGCTGGGGGCGCGCGTGCTGATCGCGGCGTCGGTCACCGAGGCCTTGCAGCTCCAGGTGGACACGCCGTGTGAGGTGGCGGTGGTGGACCTGGCGCTCGCGCGGGAGAGCGGGCGGGCGGTGCTCGAGGCCTTGCGCGAAGACGGTGGGCGGACCCCGGTGGTGTTGGTGGCCTCCGCGGACGGCCAGCAGCGGGCCCAGCTCTTCGACGCCGGCGCGGACGAGGTGCTCGCCCCTGTCACCCCACCCGTGGAGCTGGTGGCTCGGCTGCGGCGGCTGTTGGACCACGCCCGCCACCGGAAGTTTCTCGAGGCGGAGGCGCAGCGGCTCCACGAGCTGAGCGTCACCGACGGGCTCACCCAGCTCGCCAACCACCGCCACTTCCAGGAGCGGCTGCGGGAGGAGTTCCGTCGCGCCCAGCGCTACGATGATCCGCTGGCGTTGATCCTCCTCGACGTCGATCACTTCAAGCAGCTCAACGACGCCCACGGGCACCAGTTCGGCGACGCCGTGCTGCGCGCCTTCGCCGACAGCCTGCGCCGCGCCGTGCGCGAGACGGACTTCGTGGCCCGCTACGGCGGGGAAGAGTTCGCCGTGCTGCTCCCCAAGACCCACCTCGCCGGAGCGCTGACCGTCGCCGAGCGGATCGCCGCCGATCTCCACGGGCTGCGTCTCGGCCCCGAGCAGCGGATCGCCGTCACCGCCTCCTTCGGCCTCTCCAGCTACCCCGGCCGCACCGTCACCGCTCCCGACCAGCTCATCCGTACCGCCGACGAAGCCCTCTACCGGGCCAAGGGCGAAGGCCGGAACAAGATCAGCCTCCACCAGCCGACCCTCGCCGTCGTCGCCGCTGGCGCGACTCGGGTCTGAATTGACCTCAAACGAAGCGCTGGGTCATGATTGACCCCAACTGAAGGCAGGCGTGTTGTCGAACCCCCTTCATTTGTTGATGTATTTTGGTGCACCGGTTGGCCGTGAGGTTGCTTTGACCCCGCAACCATGGAGACGGCGGTGGCGCACGAGCTGACAGCAGGAGCTCCGAGAGGACGGCTCCTCCTCGTCGACGACGAGGAGAACATCCTCCGTTCGCTGAGGCGGGTGCTGCGGAGCGGCGAGTGGGACATCGAGACGGCGGCGGAGGGGACGCGGGCGCTGGCGCTGGTGGACTCCTTTGCGCCCGACGTGGTGGTGAGCGACTTCCGGATGCCGGGGATGAGCGGGGTGGAGCTGTTGACGCGGGTGAAGACGCGGCTGCCGCGGACGCAGCGGATCCTGCTCACCGGCAACGCGGATCACCTCGCGCTGGAGGAGGCGATCAACCGCTCGGAGATCTTCCGCTTCGTCAGCAAGCCCTGGAACGACGCCCAGCTCTTGCTGACCGTGCGCAGCGCCTTCGAGCAGCACCGGCTGATCGGCGAGAACGAGCGCCTGCTGCGGCTCACCCAGGAGCAGAACGTCGAGCTGCGCCAGTTGAACGCGGACCTGGAGGCGCGGGTCGGGCAGCGCACGCTGATGCTGTCCCGAGCCAAGCGCGACTGGGAGCTGTCCTTCGACGCGATCGAGACGCCGATGGCGGTGATCGAAGACGGCTTCGTGGTGCGCCGGGCCAACCGGGCCGCCGCCGCGCTCAGCGGGCGGGCGCTGACCGAGATCGAGCGCCGCCCCCTCTGCCACCAGTTCCTCTTCGGCCGGGACACCCGCTGCGACGGCTGCCCGCTGCACGACGACCTGGCCGAGCCGCGCGCTTCCGAGCTCAAGCACGGGCACCGGACCTACGTGGCCCAGGCCTTCCCGATGGGCGACGAGCGGGTAGCGGTGTGCAGCTACCGCGACGTCACCGACGAGCGCGCGCTCACCCGGCGGCTGGTGGAGAGCGAGAAGATGATCGCCATCGGCAACCTGGCCGGCGGCGTGGCGCACGAGATCAACAACCCCCTGGGGGGGATCCTCGCCTTCTCGCAGTTGATGAAGCGGGAGGTGGGACGCAGCGCGGGCGACCTCGACTCCCTGGGGCTCATCGAAGAGAGCGCGCTGCGCTGCAAGCGGATCGTCGAGAGCCTGCTCAAGTTCAGCCGCCAGCCGAGGGCAGAGGATCGCCGCGAGCTCGATCTGGCCCGCTGCATGGACGACTCGCTGCTCCTGTTCCGGGCCCAGGCCCACAAGCACCCGAAGGTGACGCTGGACGTGGATCTGGGGGACGAGGCGCTGGGCGTGTACGCGGACGGGGCGCAGGTGGTGCAGGTGGCGCTCAACCTGCTGCACAACGCGCTGCAGGCGCTGCCGGACTTCACCGGGAAGCTCACCGTGACGGCGGGGGTTGAAGACGGCTTCTGCTTCTTCTCCGTGAGGGACACGGGCTGTGGGATCCCCGAGGCGAACCTCTCGCGCATCTTCGAGCCGCACTTCACCACCAAGCCCCCGGGAGAAGGCACCGGCCTGGGCCTGTCCATCGCGTACCGCATCGTCGAAGACCACGGAGGCCACTTTCACGTGGAGTCCACCGTGGGGCAGGGCAGCACCTTCACCGTGAAGATCCCTCGTCACCGCCCCAGCGAAGGTCCCCCCAGATCATGAAGACCGAGACGAAGAAGTCCCGCATTCTCGTGGTGGACGACGACAAGATCGTGCTGCGCGCCGCCACCGAGATCCTCCAACGCGTCGGCTACTCGGTGCTGGCGATCGACGACGCGGTCGAAGCGCTGGCGGCGATGAAGGAGCCGTCAATCGAGGTGGCCTGCCTGGACATCAAGATGCCCAACCTGTCCGGCATGGATCTGTTGCGGGCCTTCAAGAAGGACCGGCCCGACGTGGAGGTGATCATGATGACCGCCTTCGCCACGGTGGAGACGGCGGTGGAGGCGGTGAAGGCGGGCGCGTACGACTACCTCACCAAGCCGTTCGAGAACATCGACGTGCTGTCGCTGGCCGTGGGCCGCGCGGTGGAGAAGAAGTCCCTGCGCGATCGGACCCGCGTGCTGGAAGAGGCGCTGGTGGCGCGCGCGTCCTTCGAGGAGCTGGTGGGCCAGTCGGCGCAGATGCGGGCGGTGTTCGACCTGGTGGAGACGGTGGCCTTCTCGGGTGCCACGGTGCTGATCCAGGGCGAGAGCGGCACCGGCAAGGAGCTGGTGGCCCGCGCCATCCACTTCCGCAGCCCGCGCAAGGACAAGCCCTTCGTCGCGGTGAACTGCTCGGCGCTGACCGAGACGCTGCTGGAGAGCGAGCTGTTCGGCCACGTGCGCGGCAGCTTCACCGGCGCCACCAGCAACAAGAAGGGCCTGTTCGAGGCGGCGGACGGGGGCACCATCTTCCTCGACGAGATCGGCGACGTGACGCCGGCCATGCAGGTGCGGCTGCTGCGGGTGTTGCAGGAAGGCGAGGTGAAGCGGGTGGGGAGCAACGAGGCCACCCGGGTGGACGTGCGGGTGATCGCCGCCAGCAACGTCGACCTGGCCCGGGCCAAGGCACAGGGGCGCTTCCGCGAGGATCTGTTCTACCGGCTCAACGTGATCACCATCGAGCTGCCGCCGCTGCGCGATCGCCCGGAGGACATCCCGCTCCTGGCGCAGCACTTCCTGGCTCGCTTCCGCCAGAAGACGGGGAAGGACATCACCGGGATCTCCGCGCGGGCCACCGAGGCGCTCACCTGCGCCCGCTGGGCGGGCAACGTGCGCGAGCTGGAGAACGCCATCGAGCGCGCGGTGGTGCTGTGCGCGGGCCCGGTGATCGAGCTGCAGGATCTGCCCGGCGAGGTGAGGAGCCAGCAGCAGCGCGGGGGCAGCGAGGTGGAGGTGTTGAGCCTGGCCCACCTGCCGTACGCCCAGGCCAAGAAGCTGGCCATGCGCGCCTTCGAGCGGCGCTACCTCTCGGCCCTGCTGGAGAAGTCGGGCAACAACGTGTCCGAGGCGGCGCGCGCAGCGGGGGTGGATCGCTCGAACTTCCGCCGGCTGCTCAAGCAGTACGAGGTGGGTGGCAGGACGACGAAGCAGGGCGACGAAGACGAGACCGATCGCCTGGGCCCCTGAGGCCTCATCCGTCCTCGCCCGGCTCCTTCGGGGCCCGCAGCGCCCGCAGCTCTGCCAGCCGCTCCCGGTGGGCCTTCTCCTCGCCGCTGTCCTTCGGCTCGAAGAAGCGCTGCCCGCGCAGGCCCTCGGGCAGGTACTGCTCGGCCACCACCTGGCCCGCGAAGTCGTGCGGGTACTGGTAGCCCGCGCCGTAGCCCAAGGACTTCATCAGCCGGGTGGGCGCGTTACGCAGGTGGTGCGGCACCGGCAGCGGGCCCTGGCTCGTCACCGCCTCGCGCGCCTTCGCGTAGGTGGTGAGCGCGGTGTTCGCCTTGGGGGCCATGGCCAGGTAGGTGACGGCCTGCGTCAGCGGCAGGGTGCCTTCGGGGAAGCCGACCAGCTCCACCGCGTGCAGCGCCGCCACCGCCACCTGCAGCGCGCGGGGATCGGCGTTGCCCACGTCCTCGCTGGCGAAGATCACCATGCGCCGCACGATGAAGCGCGGGTCTTCCCCCGCCTCGATCATCCGCGCCAGCCAATAGACGGCCGCGTCGGGATCCGAGCCCCGCATCGACTTGATGAAGGCGGAGACCACGTTGAAGTGCTCTTCGCCGCCTCGATCATAGAGCAGCGTGCGCTGCTGCACGGCCTCCTCGGCGCTCCGGCGATCGACGCGGGCGCCTGCGTGCTGCGCCGCCACCTCCAGCGCGGTGAGGGCCCGCCGCGCGTCCCCCGCCGCCACGTTGCACAGGAAGGAAAGCGCGTCGTCGTCCACCTGCACCCGGCTGGCGAGGCCCCGGGGATCGGCCAGCGCGCGCAAGAGGACCTGCTTGAGCTCGTCTTCCTCCAGGCCCCGCAGGGTCACCACCCGCATCCGCGAGAGCAGCGCCGCGTTCACCTCGAAGGACGGGTTCTCGGTGGTGGCGCCGAGCAAGGTGATGGTGCCCTTCTCCACGTGCGGCAACAGCGCGTCCTGCTGGGCCTTGTTGAAGCGGTGGATCTCGTCCACGAAGAGGATGCTGCGTCGCCGGTCGAGCTTCCGCCGCTGCTCCGCCGCCGCTACCGCCTCCCGCAGATCCTTCACCCCCGCCAGCACCGCGGACAGGGCCTCGAAGTGGGCGCCGGTGGCGTTGGCGATGATCCGCGCCAGGGTCGTCTTCCCCGTGCCGGGAGGGCCCCAGAAGATCATCGACGGCACCTGATCCAGCTCGATCGCCTTCCTGAGCAGCCGGCCCGGTCCGGTGAGGTGCTCCTGGCCTACGTACTCGTCGAGCGCGCGCGGGCGCATCCGCTCGGCCAGCGGCGCTTCCGCCTTCGTCTCTTCCTGCACGGCGCGATCGAACAGGTCCACGGCTCTCTCAAGGGGGCCTCATACGGCAAATCCGGCGCTGGCGCGCGTTGACTTGGGAATCAACACTGGCGATACAGCAGGGCAGGAGGCGGTCGCGACATGGCGAACAAGAAGGCGGTCATCACCTGTGCGCTGACAGGGGTGCTGACGGATCCGCAAGCGCACCCGGTGCCGGTGACGCCCGAGCAGATGGCGCAGGAGGCGCGGCGGGCGCGGGACGCCGGCGCGTCGATCGTCCACGTGCACTTCCGCAGCCAGGAGCCAGGGCTGGGGCGGCTGCCGTCGTGGGATCCAGCCGTGGCGCAGGCGATCTGCGACGCCATTCGCGCCGAGGTGCCGGACATTCTCTTGAACCTGTCGACGGGGGTGGTGGGGCCGGACATCTCCGGGCCGGTGGCGTGTCTGGAGCGGGTGAAGCCCGAGCTGGCGGCGCTCAACGCGGGATCGCTCAACTACCTCAAGCTGCGCTCGAGCAAC
Organism: Myxococcales bacterium; assembly: GCA_020846875.1. Taxonomy (GTDB): domain Bacteria; phylum Myxococcota; class Myxococcia; order Myxococcales; family Myxococcaceae; genus JADLDB01. The sequence goes on from JADLDB010000056.1 coordinate 41,168, forward strand.
GACTGGGCCTGGCCGCCCATGCTGTTCGACAACCCGGTGGAGAAGATCGAGGCCTTCGAGAAGGTGATGAAGGCGCACGGGATCGTCCCCGAGTGCGAGTGCTTCGACACCGGGATCGTCCGCAGCGTGGCGCTCTTCGCGCGCAGGGGCATGGTGCCCAACCCGCCACACCTCTCACTGGTGATGGGGGTGGAGTCGGGCATGCCGAACAAGGCGTCGTGGCTGCCGCTGCTCCTCGAGGAGATGCTGCCCGGCACCCACTTCCAGGTGATCGGCATCGGCCGCCAGGAGGTGTGGGCGCTGCACCGCGCCTGCGCCGAGCTGGGAGGCGATCTGCGCACCGGCCTGGAGGACACCTTCTACCTACCCAACGGTGAGAAGGCGTCGAGCAACGGGATCTTGATCGACGCGATGGCGAAGGTGGCGCGGGACGCGGGGCGGGACATCGCCTCGCCGGCGGAGGCCCGGAAGCTGCTGGGGCTGCGGGCGGCCTGAGCCGTCGGGTGGGCTGGGTCGTCGTGGACCAGAGGAGGGGGCCGGCGTGTCGGCCCCGGGCGCACCTCTTGAGTCGTTGAAATCCGGGCCGGAGCGGGTCAGAACCGTGGTCTGGATGTCCGACACCGCGCGGAAGATCCTGGGGGGCGCTCTGGCGGTCGCGTTCATCATCGCGGCGGCGCTCGTGTCTTCTCAGGTGGGGGCATCGGCGCGGGCGCGGGCCGAGGCCGAGGCGCGAACGGCCGTCGAGGAGAAGCTCAGCCCGGCGGCGGATCGGGTCGGCGCGGCAAAGACGGAGCTGGAGACGATCGCCCGCAGCGGCGTGCACAAGCTCAAGGCCTCCCTCACCCGGCTGGACGAGGCGGCGTTGAACGAGCCCGGAGGCCCGGAGGAGCTGGCGAGGACGATCGACGACATCCTCAAGGACGAGGACTGGTGGGCGGCCTTCCGCTCCAGCGGACAGAGCGTGCTGTTCCGGCAGGGCGCGCACGTCGGGGAGCTGTCGGAGGCCCTGCGCCCGGTGCTCGCGTCCCTCGCCGGGCGCGCAGAGACGGGGGGCGTGGTGTCCGAGCTGTTGTCCCTGGCGGGTGTCCCCTCCGTCATCGTGGCCACCCACCTCGATCTGCCCACCAAGGTGGCGCAGCGGCTGGTGTTGGTCATGTACCGGCCGCTCGATCAGGCGACGGTGACGCGCCAGGCCACCGAGCTGGGTGTCGCGCTGGCGCTCAGCGGCGCGGCGGCGACCGTGTCCGGCGGGGTGCCGGCGGCTCGGCCCTGGCTGGACGGCTTCCTCGCGGAAGGGACACGCTTCTCTTCCACGTGCTGCGCGACGAGGGATCTGGTGGCGGGCCTGAGGCTGGTGGTGGCGAAGGATCCAACCAGCTTCTTGAGCGCGGGGGAGGCGGCGGCCGGGCGCGCGCGGGTGATCAGCTTCGCCGTGGCCCTGGTGCTGGCCGCCGTGGCCCTCTTCGTCACCTTCCGCAAGCCCACCGGCGAGGTCAGCGAGCGGCTGCTGCGGGAGACGGCGGCGGCGCTCGAGGCCCAGCGGCAGGAGCTGCAGCGGCTCTCGCAGCACATCTCCAACCCGAACGTCGCGCTCAACCCGGCTGGGGCTACCGGCCAGGGGCAGGCGCAGGCGGACCTGGGACTGGCCGCCACCAGCGCCTCGGTGGCCCAGTCGCGGTACGAGGAGCTGGCCCCGCTGGGCCAGGGCGGGATGGCGAAGGTGTTCCTGGCCATGGTGCGCGGCGCCGAGGGCTTCCGCCGGCTCTTCGTGGTGAAGCGGCTGCGGCCCGAGCTGTCGGGCACCGAGGAGCTGGTCAACCAGTTCATCGACGAGGCGCGGCTGGGCGCGTCGCTGGTGCACTCCAACGTGGTGCCGGTGCTGGACTTCGGCCGCGACGCAGACGGCTACTACATGGCGCTCGAGTACATCCTCGGGCGCGACGTGACCGCGGTGGTGGAGGCCTCGGTGAAGAAGCGCGGGCGGGCGCTGGAGGTGCCGGTGGTGCTGGCCCTCGCTCAGGAAGCGCTCAAGGCGCTGTCCTACGCGCACACCAAGACGGACGACACGGGCAGGCCGCTGGGGCTGGTGCACCGCGACGTGTCGCCCAACAACCTCATGCTGACCGCGCGCGGTGAGGTGAAGCTGCTCGACTTCGGGATCGTCAAGGGCGAGCACCGCCTGACGAAGACGCAGACCGGCGTGGTGAAGGGCAACCTGTTCTTCATGTCGCCCGAGCAGGCCAAGGGCCTGACGCTGGACGCGCGCAGCGATCTCTTCTCCCTGGGCCTGGTCCTCTTCTACGCCGCCACCGGAGACACGCTGTACAAGGGCGGCACCAGCTATGAGCTGCTCACCCGCGCCGCCCTGGGGCTCTCGGAGGCCGACCTCGCCCGGGTGAGGGCGCTACCCGCCGCCGTGTCGGGCCTCTTGCTCAAGGTGCTCCAGTTCGATCCTGCCGGGCGCTTCGCCGACGCCGACGACTTCGCGCGCGCCGTGGGCGCCACCGGGCAGACGGCGAGCGCCGCGGACCTGAAGGTGTTGATGGAGGCGCTGCTGAAGGACGAGCTGGCCGAGGAGCAGGCCCGCTTCGCACCGCGGGAGGGCGCGTGAGATCGACCTGGTGGCTGGGCCTCCTCACGCTCTGCGCCTGCGCGCCGCCGGCCGGGCTCGAGGCGAAGCTGTGGACGGTGGAGGACTTCCTGCGCCTCGCGCCGCAGCGGAAGGATCTGGGCGGCTGGCGCGCGGACCAGTTGGTGACGCTGGAGGGCGCGCCGATCCCGTTCCGGAGCCCTCCGCACGGCGCCGTCGAGGTCAAGCAGGGGCGCGGCTACGGGCTGACGCTCTTCCCGGCCTTCGCGCAGGGCGAGCCCGCGGCCTTCCTGATCACCGAGATCTGGTCTGCCCACCCCAGGCCGTGGCTGCAGCCGGCCTGGCTGATGGTCAGCTCCTTCTCTGACTACGCGGTGGTCGAGGGCACGAAGGCCGTGTTCCCGGTCGACGCCTACGGCAGCTTCTACTCGCCCTTCTGGGTCGCCGAGTTCGTGCTGGCGCCGGGCGCGGCAGAGAACCAGTACACGAGCTCGAAGGCGGTGCTCGACGCGCGGCTGCCGATGCAGGCGGGGCCGCTGGTCTACAGCGCCGTTGCCCCGGCCGACGGCGGCGCCGTGGTGGGTGAGGGCGAGGCGGGCCCGGTGCACCCGTGGGCGCTGCGCGAGGACGTGGGGCTGGACGGCGGGGAGCCGATGAGCGCGAAGGCACCGGACAACGGCGTCGCGTGGATCGACGGGCGCGAGGTGCCGTACCTCGGCCTGGGGGCAGGCCGGGTGAAGGGGTACGGTCAGCTCCCCATGGAGTCCGAGCTGTTCACCTTCGCGGTGGGCGGCTCCGACGGCGGCCGCGAGCTGCTTCCCATTCCCGCGGTGCTCCCCCAGGAGCCGTTCGCGAGCTCCTACGTGCGGCGCGTGGACGTGCTGCTGCCGCCCACCGCGGCCGTCTTCGTGCCCCAGGATCGCGCGGCGCTGACCGAGGCGCTGGGGGCGCTAGGGGTGCGGCACGTCTCTGCTCCCGTCGACGCGTCCACCGCGCGCGCGAAGCTGGGGGTGGTGATCCGCGATGTCGCCTGTCTCGGCCTCGACGCCGGGCTGGGCGCCTGCGCGCTGCTGGACTCCCCGGGCGCGATCGAGCCGCTCGGCCCCGCGTACGTCATCCCGACCGGGACCACGCTGGCCATCGACGTCGCCCAGGCCGGCGGGAGGCTCGAGTGAAGGCGCGGCTGCTGGTGCTGGGGGTGGTGATCTCGGCGGTGGGCGCGCGCGCCCAGGACGCGGGCGTCGAGGAGGTGGAGATCGTCGACGTCGATGACGTCACCCAGGGCTACACCCCCAGCGAGGAGCAGGCGCACGAGACGTTGCGGCTGACCGGCTACATCGACGTCGGCTTCGTGAAGGCCACCGGTGACGGCACCAGCTACGTGCCCGACGACACCCGTGCGCCGCTGGACTACGGCGTCGACCCGTTCGCCACGGCCGTCAACTCCCGCGGCGACGTCGCCTCCACCTCCTCGGGTGAGCGCTGGACCAACGGCTTCCGCCCGCGCTCGGTGGGTATCGGCGGCAACCCCAGCTTCCTCATCAACACCGCCAGCGCCGACGTGCGCTTCCAGCCACGCGGCCTGCCGATCTTCGCCTTCGCGCGCGTCCAGTTGATGCCCCGGCTGCTGCCCACGGGCGATCAGACGCGGATCGAGCTGCAGCAGGCCTTCGGCCGCGTCTCCCCCTTCTCCTCGCAGGAGTTCGCGCTCTTCCTCGGCAAGTTCGACTCGGTGTTCGGCATCGAGTACCTGGAGAACGAAGCGAACCTGCGCACCGGCATCACGCCGTCGCTGATCGCCCGCTACACCACCGGCCACTCCCTGGGCGCGAAGGCCTTCTACCGGGTGCAGTTGCCTTCGGCGATGTCGGCGCTGAGCGTGAACGCGGCGCTCACCAACAACGGCACGCGGATCGAGGCGCTGGTGCCGCCGGACGGCAGCGTAGTGGGCGTGCCGGTCCTCTCCGGGCGGGCGGGCTACGAGCTCAACCTGCAGCACGTGCAGGCGAAGGTGGGCGTCAGCGGCCTGTACGGGCCACGGAACGATCAGCGCTCGCCGGGGGCCCGGCAACTGGCGCTGGGCGTCGACGCGCGCCTCAACTGGAGCGGCCTGTCCGTCGCCGGTGAGCTGTTGCGGCTCGTCGACGAGCCTGGGCCCCTCGCCGGCAAGGTGACTGGCCAGGGGCCGGCGGAGCTCGCGTCGGGGTTCCAGGTCTGGGGCGGCTGGGCGCGGGTGGCGTACACGCTGCCGTGGAAGAACGAGGTGCTGACCGGGCTGACGCTGTACGGCCGGTACGATCGCCGCCACGCCGCCTTCGAGGGCTACACCGAGGTGCGCACGCAGCGCTTCACGGTGGGCGCGCGGATCGATCTCTTCGAGCTGCTGGCGCTCAAGGCCGAGGGGGTGCTGAACGCCGAGCTCGGCGGCGCCCCGGCGGTCGACAACGACGTCTTCACGGCCTCGGCCGTCTTCACGTGGTGACCTGAAAAATGCACGCACTCCTCCTGTCGCTGTTGATCGCCGCGCCGCCGAAGGCCCGCCCCGAGCCGCCGTCCGCCCCGTGGCTGGGTGAGAAGATGCCGCTGCCGCTGGCGGTGCAGACGCCGGAGGACCTGGCCTTCAAGACCGCCGCCGAGAAGCAGTACCTCGAGTTCAACCTGCTCGCGTCGGGCAAGGTGGCCTGGGACAGGGAAGACTTCGCCACCGCCGCCGAGAAGTGGGAGTCGCTGTTGAGGATGCCGGGCCTGCCGGCGGAGCTGGACACGCTGGTGCGCCCGTTGGTGAAGGCCGCGCGCGAACGCGCCGGGGGGGCGGCGGCGGCGCCGTTGCCCATCGCGACCGAGACCAGCCTGGTGCCAGGCGTCACCATGACCGCGGTGGAGTCGGAGCCTGCACCGGCCGTGCGGCAGGCCGCCGTGGCGGTGAAGGGCGTGATCATGGGCGGCGGCTCGAATGGGCCCGGCGGGGCGGTGATCTTCCTGCGCCGCGCCGACGGATCGACGCCGAGGCCGCGCGCGTCGCGGGTAAAGGCGGTGGTGCAGAAGGACAAGCGCTTCGTGCCGCACGTGCTGGCCGTGCCGGTGGGCGCGACGGTGGAGTTCAGAAACGACGACGAGATCTTCCACAACGTCTTCTCGCTCTCGAAGCCCAACGACTTCGATCTGGGGTTGTACAAGAGCGGCGCCGCGCGCGACTTCGTCTTCAAGAGCCCGGGCCCGGTGAACCTGCTGTGCAACATCCACTCGGCGATGGGCGGGTACGTGTACGTGGTGCCGTCGCCGTGGTTCGGCCAGGCCGACGCCACGGGCCGGTTTACGATCAAGAACGTGCCCGAAGGGAAGTACGTGCTGGAGATCTGGCACGAGCACAGCTCGAGGGGCGTGACGGCCGAGGTGACGGTGGCGCAGGGCATGGCCGAGCTGTCCTTCACCGTCGACGGCGACAAGCGGCCACCGGCCTTCGTGCCGGACAAGGCGGGCAAGCCGCGGCAGCCGCAGCTCGGCTACTGAAGCCTCTAGGGTGGGGGGGAAGGCGAGCGAAGTGTGGGCGGCGGCGTTACCTTCAACGCCGATGAACCACGACTTCCACCGCGCCCTGCTGGCCGGAAGGCGGGACTTCGAGGCCGCGCGCTACCACGCGGCGCACGAGGCCTGGGAGGCGCACTGGCGGCACGCGCACGGAGACGAGCGGCTGGTGCTGCAGGCGCTGGTGTTGTGGGCGGCGGCGCTGCACCACCACCAGCACGGGCGCGAGCTGGGCGCGCACCGGCTCCTCTTACGCGCGCTCGAGCGGCTCACGCGGGCGCGGGAAGGCCTGCGCGACGTCGACGTCGACGCGCTGCGCGGGGCCCTCGTGGAGAGCCTGGAGGCGACGAAGGAGCCGTTTCGAGCCGACGTCCGGCCGCGGTGGTTCGGCGCCGGGGCGACAGCGCAGGAAGCCACGGCGCTGGCGCTGGAGCACCCTTCGTCCTGTCCCTACTGCGGCGAGGCGGTGCTGGTGTCGGTGACGGTGGAGGATGCGCTGGGGGCGGCCTACGTCGAGGACTGCCCGGTGTGCTGCCGCCCGTGGCAGGTGCAGGTGCAAGAGCACGACGGCGTGGTGCGGGTGGCGCTGGAGCGCGACGACGCGCAGCGCTGAAGGCGCCGGGGCGGGCCCAAGCCTGGCGGGGCGACGCCAGCACAAACCGCGTGAAGTCGGCCGTCGGTTTGCGTTGCCGCTCCCTGGGGTCCGTGGTGGTGTCCGCGCCGAAGATGGAGGGGTTCCTTCACAACATCTTGTCCTTCCCGACGGTGCCGCTGACGGTGGCCCTGGGGGTGGTCGTCCTCTACTGGCTCTTCGCGCTGGTGACGGGGGCGGTGTTCGACGCGGCGGGCGGCGCGGCGGACGCGATCGCCGGCGGGGTGAAGGGCGCGGGAGACGCGGCGGCGGGCGCGTTGAAGGGGGCGGGCGCCGCGGCGGCGGGCGCGCTGAAGGGGGCGGGCGACGCGGTGGCGGGCGCGGTGAAGGGCGTGGGCGACGCGGTGGCGGGCGCGGCAGACGCGGCGGGCGACGCGGTGGCCGACGTGCACGACGCGGGCTTCTTGGCGCTGCTGGGCATCGGCCGCATCCCCATCACCGTCACCGCGAGCGCCACCGTCCTCACCGCGTGGACCTTGTCGGCGCTGGGCACGGCGCTGCTGCACCCGGACACGACGCTGGTGAAGGTGGGGCTGCTGCTCGCGGCGCTCGTCGCCGGCTTCTTCGCGACCGCGCTCCTCCTCCGGCCCTTCGGGAAGGCGATGGCGCAGGCCAAGCCCACCCGGCGGCGCGACGTGCTGGGCCAGGTGTGCACCATCACCAGCGGGAAGGTGGACGCCGGCTTCGGCACGGCGGTGGTGGACGACGGCGGGGCCGGCATCAACGTGATGGTGGTGTGCGGCAGGACCAACGCCCTCAAGAAGGGCGATCGCGCGCTGCTGGTGGACTTCGATCGCGCGAAGGACACGTACGAGGTGGAGCCGGTCGACTGGCTGCTGCCTGAAGAGTTGAAGGCGCTGGAAGATCCAGCGCGCGCGGAGACGGTGCTCTCGTCCCGCGTGCGGCGCCGGTAGCACGAGAGCCTGGAAGTTCGCCGTACCCGCACTGGGAGGAATACACGTCATGTCACCGGACATCTTGTTCACCGTCGGCGTCGCCATCGGCCTCGGCTTCTTTCTGTTGATCGGCTTCGGCGTCGCGCTCGCGCGCTTCTACAAGCAGGTCGCCCAGGGCCAGGTGCTGATCGTCAACACCATGAAGAACGAGCCCAAAGTGGCCTTCACCGGCTCGGTGGTGCTGCCGATCATCCACCGCGCCGAGACGATGGACATCTCGCTGAAGACCATCGAAATTGACCGCCGCGGGAAGCAGGGGTTGATCTGCGCCGACAACATTCGCGCGGACATCAAGGTGAGCTTCTTCGTCCGGGTGAACAAGACGGTGGAGGACGTGCTCAAGGTGGCCCAGTCGGTCGGCTGCCAGCGCGCGTCGGACCTGCGCACCTTGCAGGAGCTCTTCGAGGCGAAGTTCTCCGAGGGCCTCAAGACGGTCGGCAAGCGGCTCAACTTCGAGGATCTCTACAAGGAGCGCGACCTCTTCAAGGATCAGATCGTCCAGGTGATCGGCAAGGATCTGAACGGCTACAACCTCGAGGACGCGGCGATCGACTACCTGGAGCAGACGCCGATCGAGATGCTGGACAAGGAGAACATTCTCGACGCGCAGGGGATCCGGAAGATCACCGAGCTGACCACCCAGCAGTCGGTGCTGACCAACGAGTTCCGGCAGACCGAGCGCAAGCAGATCACCAAGCAGAACGTGGAGGCCGACGAGGCGGTGTTCGCGCTCGAGCGCCAGCGCGCCGAGGCCGCCGCCAAGCAGAAGCGGGAGATCGAGACCATCCAGGCGAAGGAGTGGGCGGAGGCCGAGAAGGTGAAGCAGGAGGAGCACCTGAAGGCCGAGCTGGCGCGGATCAAGGCGGAGGAGGAGCAGCAGATCAACGAGCAGAACAAGCAGCGCCAGGTGCAGGTGGCCGAGAAGAACCGCGAGCGCGTGGTGGGGATCGAGACCGAGCGGGTGGCGAAGGATCGCGCACTGGAGGCGATCAACCGGGAGCGGGAGGTCGAGCTCAACCGGATCGGCAAGGAGAAGGCGCTGGAGGTGGAGCGCAAGGCGATCGCCGACGTGATCTCCACCCGCATCTCGGTGGAGAAGAAGGTCGCCACCGAGGAAGAGAACATCAAGCAGTTGCGGCTGGTCGCTGAGGCCCAGCGCAAGAAGGAGGCGACGATCATCACCGCCGAGGCCACCGCGCAGCAGTCGGTGATCGAGCGCGTGAAGTCCGCCGAGGCGTCGGAGGAGGTGGCCAAGCACGAGGCGAAGGTGAAGCTGATCGCCGTCGACGCCGAGCTGGAGGCCGCCGACAAGCACGCCCGCGCCAGGATGCGCGAGGCGGAAGGCACCCAGGCCGAGGTGGCCGCCGAAGGGCTGGCGAAGGCGCGGGTGCTGGAGGCCACCGCGCTGGCCCAGGAGAAGCAGGGCATGGCCAACGTGCGGGTGAAGGAGGCCGACGCGGTGGCGATCGAGAAGCAGGGCGCGGCCGAGGCCAACGTCCTGAAGCTCCGGATGCTCGCGGAGGCGGAGGGCAGCCAGCAAAAGGGCGTGGCCGAAGGCGAGGCGATCCGCGCCAGGGTGCAGGCCGAGGCGGTGGGCGTGCAGGAGAAGCTGCTCGCAGAGGCGAGGGGGCTCGCCGAGAAGGCCGCGGCCATGGCCAAGCTGCAGGGCGCCACCAAGGAGCACGAGGAGTTCCGCCTGCGGCTGGAGAAGGACAAGCAGGTCGAGCTGGAGTCGCTGCACGTGCGCAAGGACATCGCGTCGAGCCAGGCCGAGGTGCTGGCCCGCGCGCTCTCCAACGCGAAGTTCAACATCGTCGGCGGCGACGGGCAGTTCTTCGATCAGTTCGTCAAGGCGGTGTCGCTGTCCCACAGCTTCGACGGCGCGGTGACCAACGGCGACTCGCTGCGCACGCTGCTCAAGCCCTACCTGGAGGGGAACCGCAGCCTGCCGGAGGATCTGAAGGAGATCCTGTCCCGGCCTGGGCTGACCCAGGACGCGCAGAACCTGGCGGTGGCCGCGGCCCTGTCGAAGATGGTCAAGAGCGAAGGCAGCCCGAAGAAGTAGCCGGCGGGGGAGGCCTCCATGTCGACCGAAGCCGACCCGGCGCTCGCCGGCGGGAGCTACGAAGTCATCCGCGAGCGGCTGCTGGCCACCGCGAAGGCGCTGTCGGAGCGCGCCGAGGCGCTGAACGCGCGGCGGAGGCAGGAGTTCGGCGGGCAGGAGCTGTCGGTGCTGGGCAGCGATCGCGTGCGCACCGAGAACAACTGCGTGCCGCGCGACGCCGTGCCGGTGGGCCCCTTCCTGCTCCTGGGCTTCAACGTCTTCATGGGGCTCAAGCAGGAGCGGGCCGTTTCCGACGTGTTCAGCCTGCACCGCTGCGAGCGGGGGGAGGACGGCGCCTTCGACTTCTCCGAGGTGCCGAAGAGCGAGGCCGGCGGCTTCCTCGAGGATCGCCGCTTCGTGAAGGACTTCGAGGATCTCTTCAAGTTCTACAAGGACGCCCGGCTCAATCAGCTGATCAAGACGGAGGCGCGGCTCCTGGCGATCTTCCGGACCGGCCTCACCGAGCGCGACGTGAAGGTGCTGCGCTTTGGCGTCGACGTCAGCGGGCGCGTCACCTACCTCGACAACCGCGGCGAAGGCGACTGGGCGGCGCCTCCCACCCACGACTTCGAGTGGAGGCGCGCCGGTCACGAGGAGTACGTCACCGGCCGGCACCCGCACGTGAACATCCTCGACGAGGTGTTCATCGAGACGCTGGGCGGCGATCTCACCGTGAAGGTGGAGAACAACACCGAGACGGGGCAGGGCATCTACGCCGAGCCGGTGGAGGAGGCGAGCCAGTCGCTGGACGACGCCGAGTTCCACTACGCGAAGGTGGGCGCGCTGATCCTGTTGAAGGTGCTGCCCTTCCGGGAGAAGGCGTACCGCTACCTCGTCTTCAACACCCGCACCCGCCGGGTGGTGCGCGCCGACGCCATCGGCCAGTCCTGCGTCACCCTGCCCGAGGAGCAGGGGATCACCTTCCCCGGCGGCTACGTGCTGCAGACGGGCGAGGCCAAGCTGTTCGATCAAGACACGCGGGAGTTCGTCTTCCATCGAGCGCTCAAGAGCCCCAACGGGGAAGACGTGCTGTTCCTCTTCTTCGCGCGGGAGTCGGGCGCCTACGTGCTCTTCCCGTACAACCTGGTGCGCAAGCAGGTGGCCAACCCGCTCCACGCCCACGGCTACGCGACCTTCCCCGACGGGCGCCTGGTGCTGCTCAACGCGCAGGGCAGCGAGCCGTCGCGGGTGCACCCGGTGCAGGTGTGGCAGACGCCCTTCGTGTCGGCGGAGCACGCCGCGGCGGCGCCGGCCCCGAGGACCGCCCTGGGCAAGCTGGGGAACGCGGAGCTGGTGCGGGGGATCAGCGAGGTGCTGACGCTCAGGCGCCTCGCCGAGTCGGACTCGCCCACCCGCCGCGGCTACGAGGCGCTGATCGCCGCCTGCACCCGCACCGTCGATCAGTTCCACTGGCTGGGCCACGCGGAGGTGGGGCTGCTGCCCCAGGTGCTGGAGCTCAAGAAGAGCGCCGAGCTGATCATCGACGAGTTCGAGAAGGTGCTGGTGATGCGGCGCCAGGCCGCCGAGGAGCTGACCCGCGCCAGCACGTCCCAGGCCGAGCTGCTGCAGCAGGCTTCCCCCGGGGGGCTCACCAGCACCGGCGACTTCATGGCCGCCCTGGGGGCCCTGCGGAAGCAGCTCGGGCAGCTGATCACCCTGCAGGAGGTCCGCTACGTCGACCTCGCCCGGGTGGAGGCGATGGAGGCCGAGGTGAAAACGGCCTTCGACGAGGTGAGCCAGAGCTGCGTGCAGTTCCTGCTCACCCCCGCGGCCTTCGCGCCGCTGCACCAGGGCGTCAAGGAGGTGGACGCGAGGTGCCAGGCGGTGGGGAAGACGACCGAGCTTGCGCCGCTGGTGGAGGAGGTGGAGCGCCTGAGCCAGGGCCTCTCGCTCCTGGGAGAGATCGTCGGCGGCCTGGAGGCGGGAGATCCGACCCAGAAGGCGAAGATCCTCGAGGACATCTCCGAGGTGTTCGCGGGGCTCAATCGCGTGCGCGCCACGGTGCTGGCGAAGCGGAAGGAGTTGCTGGGCAGCGAGAAGCGCGCCGAGTTCGGCAGCCAGTTCAAGCTTTTCGCCCAGTCGATCGACGCGGCCCTGTCGCTCGCCGACTCCCCAGAGAAGTGTGACGAGCAGCTCACCCGCCTCACCCTGCAGCTCGAGGAGCTCGAGAGCCGCTTCTCTGACTTCGACGAGTTCGCGGCCGACCTCACCGCGCGGCGCGAGGATCTGCTGGAGGCCTTCGGCAAGCGCAAGCAGTTGCTGGTGGACGAGCGGCAGCGGCGCGCCCAGCAGCTCTTCGACGCGGGGGAGCGGATCCTCCAGTCGGTGGCCCGGCGCTCGGCCGGCTTCGCCGCAGAGGACGAGCTGAACTCGTACTTCGCGGCCGATCCGATGCTGCAGAAGCTCAAGCAACTGGTCGCGCAGTTGCTGGAGCTCAAGGACAGCGTGAAGGCCGACGAGCTGGACTCACGGCTGAAGACGGCGAAGCAGGACGCGCTGCGCGGCCTGCGGGATCGCAAGGATCTCTTCGAGGGCGGCCAGGCGGTGGTGAGGCTGGGCAGCTACCGCTTCAACGTCAACACCCAGCCGCTCGACGCCACGGTGATCCCTCGCGACGAAGGGCTGTTCCTCCACCTCACCGGGAGCGACTACGCGCAGCGCCTGGCGGATCCAGACATCGACAGCGCCCGCGCGTACTGGGCGCAGACGCTGCCGTCGGAGTCGCCGGAGGTGTACCGGGCCGAGTACCTGGCGGCGTCGATCCTCCGGGCGGCCGAGGCGGGGCAGGGCGGGCTGTCGGTGGCGAAGCTGCACGAGGCCGGGCGGGGGCCGCAGGGCCTCTGGGCGCTCACGCGAGACTGGGCGCAGGCGCGCTACGACGACGGCCTGGAGCGGGGCGTGCACGACGCCGACGCGGCGGCGATCCTCCAGCACCTGGTGGCGCTGCGGGAAGACTCGGGGCTGTTGCGCTTCCCCGCCTGGCCCCGCGCCCTGGGCACGCTCTTCTGGGCCGGCTGGCGGGACGAGGCGCAGAAGACGGCCTGGCACCGGCGCGCGCTGTCCTCGGGGCGGCTGAGGGCCCGGTATGCCAGCCGCACCGGCCTGGACGCGGTGGCGGGGGAGGTGCTGCCGGCGCTGCGCGCCTTCGCGGAGGCGAGCCGCTTCGAGGTGACCGCCTCGGAGCTGGCGGTGGCAGCGCGCTACCTGTCGGAGGAGCTGGCCGAGGCGCCGCTGCGCTTCGTGGTGTCGCGGCACGCGGTGGCGCTCAGGGACGATCTGCTGTCCACTCTGGAGGCTGCGGGCCAGCGGCTCGTCTTCGAGGACGATCTGCGGGCGCTGGACGCAGACATCGCGGCCCGCTTCCGCCTGGTGCGCGCCTGGCTGGAAGCGCACTCCGAGGGGGCCGGCGATCGCACGGAGGTCTTCACGCGATCCGTCGCGGAGGCCGCCGCGCTGCTGGCCGTGGACGAAGCCGCGCTGTCCCGGGAGGTGTCGAGCGCCGTCCTCGAGGTCCAGGTGAAGGGCCTGCTGGGCCAGCACCCGCGCATCCAGGGGCAGACGCTCAGCCTGCGGCTCGACGAGTTCGAGCAGCGCATGACCTGGTTTGTCGAGGAGCGGACGCCCGCCTTCCAGCGCTACCGGACCAAGGTGCGCGGGCTGCTGGACACCGAGCGAGGTCGCCTGCGGCTGGACGAGCTCAAGCCGAAGGTGCTGTCCAGCTTCGTGCGCAACCGGCTCATCGACGAGGTGTACCTGCCGCTGATCGGCGCCAACCTGGCCAAGCAGCTCGGCGTGGCCGGTGACACCAAGCGGACCGATCGCATGGGGCTGTTGCTGCTCGTCTCCCCGCCCGGCTACGGGAAGACGACGTTGATGGAGTACGTCGCCGCACGGCTGGGGCTCACTTTCGTGAAGGTGAACGGGCCGGCGCTGGGGCACGAGGTGGTCAGCGTGGATCCCGGCGAGGCGCCCAACGCCACCGCGCGCCAGGAGGTGGAGCGGATCAACTTTGCCTTCGAGCTGGGCAACAACGTCATGCTGTACCTGGACGACATTCAGCACACCAACCCGGAGCTCTTGCAGAAGTTCATCAGCCTCTGCGACGCCACCCGCAGGGTGGAGGGCGTGTGGAACGGCCGCTCGCGTACCTACGATCTGCGCGGGAAGAAGTTCTGCGTGGTGATGGCGGGCAACCCCTACACCGAGGCGGGCGAGCGCTTCCGGATCCCCGACATGCTGGCCAACCGCGCCGACACCTACAACCTGGGCGACATCCTCGGGGGGAAGCAGGAGCTGTTCGCCTCGAGCTACCTGGAGAACGCGCTCACGTCGAACCCGGTGACGGCGCCGCTGCTGGCCCGGCCGTCGGGTGACCTGCGCCGGATCCTCGACATGGCCGCCGGTGCCACCGTGTCGGCCAACGAGCTGGAGCACGGCTACTCGGCGGCGGAGCTCACGGAGATCGTCGAGATCTTGAAGCGCTTCCTCTACGTGCAGCGCACGCTGCTCAAGGTCAACCAGGAGTACATCAAGAGCGCGTCGCAGGACGATCGCTTCCGCACCGAGCCGCCCTTCAAGCTGCAGGGCAGCTACCGGAACATGAACAAGCTGGCGGAGAAGATCGTCGCCGCGATGACCGACGCTGAGCTCGAGGCGCTGGTGGACGCCCACTACGCCAGCGAGTCGCAGACGCTCACCACCGCGGCGGAGGCCAACCTGCTCAAGCTGGCGGAGCTGCGGGGACGTCAGGCGCCGGAGCAGAAGGCGCGGTGGGAGGAGCTCAAGCGCGGCTTCAAGCGGGTGCAGGTGCAGGGGGGAGCGGACGACGATCCGGTGGTGCGGGTGACCGGCAGCATCGCCTCGCTGGGCGAGGAGCTGGGCCAGCTCAAGGACGTGGTGCTGGAGGCGGCGAAGAAGCCCCTTCCTCCACCGCCCGCTCCGGAGCCGCTGGGCCCGCGCCTCGAGAAGCTGACCGAAGCGGTGATGCTGGGCGCGAAGGCGCCGCGCCCGTCGGATGTGGGGCCGAAGCTGGACGCGATCGCCCAGGTGCTGGGTCAGGTGGGGCGCGCCCTGGTGCAGCCTCCGGCGCCGCGCGACGAGCTGGGCCCCTCCCTGGAGCGGATGACCCAGGCCCTGGCGGCGATCGCCAACCGGCCGGTGGCGTCGGCGGCCCTGCCGGATCTCACGCCGGTGCTCGAGAGGCTCGCCGCGCAGGTCCCGGCCCCGGCAGAGAGCGGCCTGCGCGAGGACGTCGCCCATCAGATGATGCTGATCCAGGAGCGGCTGCAGGAGCTGGCGGCCAACGCCCGCGCGGCGCTGCAGGGCGATCCCGACGGCGCGGTGAAGGCCACCCTGGTGTGGCAGCACGCGAAGGAGGCGATCGAGCTGCTCAAGGCCCTGCCGTCGCGGAGCCGCAAGGCGAAGTCGCGCTGATCAATAGAAGGGCAGGCTCAAGGTGAGCAGGCCCCAGCGGGTCGGCGTCCACAGCCCGTAGAAGTAGAAGGACAAGGCGAAGCCGCCCACGTTGACGCCGATCGACGGGCCGAGGTCGAGGACGCGCTCGCTCTGGGCCAGGCGCATGCGCTGGAAGGAGCCACCCACGTTGAGCCACGACACCACCCGGAACTGCAGCTCGGACCAGGTGTAGAAGAAGCTGGAGGTGAAGTCGGTGAAGTTGAAGAAGTACTCGCCTTCGAACCAGTAGGTGAAGCGCCAGAACTGGGCCTCGAGCTCCACGCCCGGCGCGATGCCGAAGGAGTTGCCCACCGCGCCGCCGAACATCGGCACCAGGCGCACGAAGTTCGTCTCATCGCCCCAGCGGAAGGCCCAGCCGAAGTAGGCCGAGGCGGTGTTGAAGTCCTCGTAGTTGAAGCGCGCCTCGAGGTGGATCGGCCCCTTGTCCGCGAACACCGTGGGCACCAGGTACCCGGACTCGCCCATCAGCATGTAGCCGTCGAGGTAGAGCGCCACCTGCCAGGGGTGAGGCTCGTCGGCGGGCGCGGGCGACGTCGCGACGATCGTGGGCGGTGCGTCCTCGGCCGCGGAGCCCAGGCTGGACAACCCGATGAACAACGCCAGCGCGCGTCCCACGTCAGCCTCCCAGCGCGATCACCGCGCTCACCAGGGCCACACCCAACAAGAGCAGCACTCCGCCGGACAGGATCGGCCGCGTGCCCGAGTACCGGCCCACCATCAGGCCCAGCACGAAGAGCAGCAGCAAGGCTATCCCGTTGGAGACGCGCATCGCCACGTACAGGTCCTGAAGGAAGGCGAAGGGCAGGGCGACCGGCAAGGTCCCCACCGCCACCCACAGGAAGATCCCCAGCGCGGCGAGGAAGTCGTCGCGGGTGAGGCGCTGGCTGGCGGCCGGGAAGCGTCCGTCGATCAACTTCTGGCGCAGGGCGCTGAGCTCCTCCACCGTCAGCACGGAGCCGAGCGGGCCCGGCAGCACGTCGAGGAGGACCTTCCGGGACTCCTCCTGCGTGGAGGCGGCCATCGCCGCGACGAGCAGCCGGTTGCGGGAGCGTTCGAGCAATTGGTTGAGCAGGTACATCACCGCGTCGACCAGCCCCCAGGCGATGTTGCACCCCACCGCCGCCACGAGCATCTCCCGCGTCCCTCCGGGCAACTCCGACGCCACCGCCAGCGAGCCGGTGACGCTCAGCGTCATGATGAGCCCGAAGACGAGCTCCGAGAAGCGCTCGTAGGGGCTGACGAAGCCAGCGCGGGCTCTGGGCACGACGACGGCGCTCATGTGCCGGGCACCCTACGACGGAAACCGCGGGAAGACTTCCAAACTCGGATTCCGGCGTTACCTTGAGGCGAGAGAGGAGGTCGCGATGGGCTCCACTGCGCTGTTGGTGGTGATGCTGCTGGCGGCCGACGCTCCATTGACGGCGCCGGTCGAGCAGGCGATGCAGGCAAACCTCGCGCAAGTCGCGTCGATCCTCGCCTTTCTGGAGAGCCCCGACGCCTTCCGCGATCCGAAGAACGCGGCGCCGATCTCGGAGTCGATCGACGTGCTGGCCCGGATGGAGCACGTCGTGCGCCAGCAGGATAACCCGGCGGTCAGCACCATCGGCTCGCTGTTTGGGCAGGAGGTGGCGAGGACGCGGGCCGACTTCGATCAGGGGCGCCCGGACAGCGCCCGCCACCGGATGATCGGGCTCACGCGCATGTGCATGGGCTGCCACTCCAGCGCGGCGGTGAACCTGGACTTCCGGGGCCTGGACGGGCTGGTGGACTCGCTCAGGCTGTCGCCCTTGCAGCGCGCGAACTTCTACGTGGCCACCCATCAGTTCAGCCGCGCGAAGGAGCTGTGGACGAAGGCCCTGTCGATCACCCCGACCAACGACGCGGAGACCTTCGAGCAGGCGCAGGCGCTGCGGCTGGCGGTGGCCACGTTGACCCGTACGCAGCAGGATCCCGACGCGGTGTTGGAGGTGGTGGCGCCGCAGCTCAAGCGCCGCGACTACCCCGGCTTCATGCAGCGCGCGCTCAAGCGCTGGGTCGCCGACGCGTCTGCCTGGCGGGCGGAAGGCTTCGATCCTTCGCGGAAGACGCCCGAGGCGCTGCTGGCGAAGGCCGAGGCGCTCCTCGCGAAGACGGGCGCTGCGTCGCGCATGCTCTCGGACGACGAGGGGCTGGTCCTGAACATGCGCGCGGCGGCGTACGTGACGCGGGCGCTCGACGGAAACCCGCCTCCGGCGCGGGAGGCGCGCGGCCTGTACCTGCTGGCCCTGGCGCACACCACCTCGGTCGAGCCGGCGCTGTGGCAGTTGGACGGCCTGTTGCTCGAGCGCTGCGTGCAGCTCCAGCCGCACACCGAGCAGGCCCAGGTGTGCGCCAAGCGCCTGGCCGACCGGGTCGGCTTCTCGTACCACGGCAGCGAGGGCGGGCCCGTGCCGGCCGCGATGGTCCAGCGGATCGGGGAGCTGCGGGCCCTCGCGGTGCCTTGACACGGCGCGACGGGTGATGAGCTTTGGAGGCGTGACGTCCCTTCGCATCGCCGACCGTCGAGTGCAGGCCGCCGTGAGCGCGGTGCCGCGCGAGCAGTTCCTCTCCCACGAGCAGCGGCTCTTCCACGCCGACGATCGGCCCATCGACATCGGCCACGGCCAGACGACCAGCCAGCCCTCGCTCATCGCCTGGATGGTGCAGGCGCTGCAGCTTGGGCCGGGGGCGAAGGTGCTCGAGGTGGGCACGGGCTGCGGCTACCAGACGGCCCTGCTCGCGGCGCTGGGCTGCGAGGTGTACAGCGTGGAGATCCTCGCGCCGTTGGCCGCCCGCGCGGGACTTGCGCTCGGGCGCCTCGGCTACGCGAACCAGGTGCACCTGAAGGTGGGGGACGGGTACCAGGGCTGGCCGGAGGTGGCGCCCTTCGCCGGGATCGTCGTGGCGGCGGGTGCCCCGCGGGTGCCGCGGCCGCTGGTCGAGCAGCTGGCACGGGGCGGACGCCTGGTGATCCCCGTCGGGCGGGACGACGACATGCACCTGCGAATCTACCACCGAGACCTCGCCGGAGAGCTGTCCGTCGAGACGGCCTTCCCGGTGCGCTTCGTGCCGCTCACCGGCGCCCAGGCCGACGCGGATCGCCGGTCCCTCACGGCAGGGTGAAGTGCCGGACGCCGGCGAACTGCTTCTTCAGCTCTGCCCGGAAGTCGGGGTGAGCGATGGAGATGAGCCGCTCGGCGCGCTCGCGCAGCGTCTTTCCGTGAAGGTTGACGGCCCCGTACTCGGTGACGACCCACTGCACGTGGCCGCGGGTGGTGACGACGCCGGCGCCGTCCTTGAGCTGCATGACGATGCGGCTCACCTTCCCCCCTGCCGCCGTGGAGGGCAGGGCGATGATCGGCTTACCCCCTTCGGAGCGCGCCGCGCCGCGGATGAAGTCCATCTGTCCGCCGATGCCAGAGTAGATGCGGTGGCCCATCGAGTCGGCGCAGACCTGGCCGGACAGGTCGATCTCGATGGCGGAGTTGATCGCAACCACCTTGTCATTCTTGCCGATCAGCGCGGTGTCGTTGGTGCGATCGCAGGGGTGGAACTCCACCTGCTGGTTGTCGTGCACGAAGTCGAACAGCTTCTTCGTGCCGGTGACGAAGGACACCACGCTGCGGCCGGCGTGCACCTTCTTCCGGCGGTTGGTGATCACCCCGTTCTCCACCAGGGGGATGAGGCCGTCCGAGAACATCTCGGTGTGGATGCCGAGATCGCGCTTGTCGCCCAGGCGGGCCAGCACCGCGTCGGGGATCGCGCCGATGCCAAGCTGCAGGCAACTGCCGTCCTCCACCAGGCCGGCGACCAACTCGCCGATCCGCGCCTCCACCGGGCCTGACTCGGCGGGAGGCATCTCGGCCAGGGGGCGATCGCTGGCGGTGAAGGCGGCCACGCGTTGAAGCGGGAAGACGGAGTGCCCCAGCGTGCGCGGCATCTGCGCGTTGATCTCGGCGATCACCTTCTTCGAGTGCCACGCGGCGGCCAGCGCGGCGTCGACAGAGGTGCCCAGGGTGCAGTCACCGTGGGTGTTGGGCGGCGACAACTGCAACAGCGCCACGTCCAGGGGGATCGCCTGTGAGCCGAACAGCCTGGGGATCTCCGAGAGGAAGACGGGCATGAAGTCGGCGCGCCCCTCGGCGATGGGCGTCCGCAGGTGGCTGCCGATGAAGAGCGACACCGAGAAGAAGCGGCCGGCCAGGTGAGGCTCGGCGTAGGCGCAGTGCCCGGAGGTGTGCAGGTGGTAGAGGGTGACGTTCTCCAGGTCGCCGCGCCGGCACATCGCGTCGAGCAGCGGCGTGGGCGTGGCGGACGCCCCGTGCACGAAGACTCTGTCACCGCTCTTGACGTGCTTCACCGCGTCGTCGGCGCTGACAGCCTGCTGCTTCCACGAGGAGTCGATCGTCATGAGGCGAGTGTATGGCTGCGCTCGCCGCCGTCACTCCCGGAGCGCTTCGTTTCAGCCCCGCTACACGGTCCGGCTGAAGATGGGCTTATCGGGCGCTTGCCGCGCCAGCCGGGCGTCGAGCGCCATGCAGACGTTGCGCACGAAGGGCCGGCCCGCCTCGGTGACGCGCACGCCGTCGCCCGACACCTGCACCAGCCCGTCCCGCTGCAACTCCGCCAGCTTCCCCGGCACCTCGTCGAGGTACGGCACGCGGCCGCGCGCCCAGAGCGTCTCGAAGCGCGTCATCACGTCGAGGATGAGGCGGCGCAGCACCAGATCCTCCTCGGTGAGGACGTGGCCCTTGGCCAGCGGCAGCTCGTTCTTCTCCAGCCGGGCGTGCCACCCGGGCAGCGTCTTCTCGTTCTGCGCGTAGGCCGTCCAGGTGTCGCCGATGGAGGACACGCCCAGCGCGAAGATGGGCATCGTGCTGCGCTCGGTGTAGCCCATGAAGTTGCGGTGCAGTTGGCCGGCGCGCGAGGCCCGAAGCAGTCCGTCGCCCTCGAGCCCGAAGTGATCGAGGCCGATCTCCTGGTAGCCCGCCTCGGCCAGCGCCTCGCGGCCGGTCTCGTACAGCGCCCGCCTGGCCGGGCCGCCGGGCACGTCTGAGTCCTCGAACTTCCGCATCACCGGCTTCATCCACGGCACGTGGGCGTAGCCGTAGAAGGCGATGCGATCCGGCCGCAGCGAGTTGACCGCCTCCATCGTCTGGCGGATCGAGTCCGGCGTCTGCTTCGGCAGGCCGTAGATCAGGTCGAAGTTGACGCTGTCGAAGCCGAGCGACCGCGCCGCCTCGCTCACCAGCCGCACCTCGTCCACCGTCTGGTGGCGATTCACCGAGGACTGCACCACCGGATCGAAGTCCTGGATGCCCAGGGAGATGCGGGTGAAGCCCAGCCTCGCCAGCACCTCCAGCTGATCGCGCGTGGTGACGCGGGGATCGACCTCGATGGACAGCTCGGCGTCGTCGGGCACGTCGGCGCCGGACAGCACGCTGCTCAGCATGCGCTCCAATGGGGCCGCGGGGAGGTGCGTGGGCGTTCCGCCGCCGACGTGCACCTCCTCCAGCCGGACGCGCCCGACGCGCGCGGTGTACAGCGCCCACTCCTTCTGGATCCCCGCCACGTACGGCTCGATGACGGAGGCCTCCCTGGTGATGAAGGTGTTGCAGCCACAGTAATGGCAGAGGCTGCGGCAGAAGGGCACGTGGAGGTACAGCGACGCGCCTTCGCCCTTCGCCCGGCTGCGCGTGACGGCCTGCTCGAGGTGGGTGATCCACTCCTCTTGCGTGGGCGCGGTCGCCCAGTACGGCACGGTGGGGTAGCTGGTGTAGCGGGGGCCGGGGACGTCGTACTTGGCCAGCAGCTCGGTCGCGTTCATCTCAGGCACCTTCGTGCGCCCAGTGGCGGCGGATCAGCGTCGCCAGCGCCTCGATGAAGGTTGGATCGTCGTTGACGGCGGGCACCAGGGTGAGGGCGTCTCCGCCGGCGGCCTGGAAGGTGTGCGCGGCGCGCTGGCCGATCTCCTCCAGCGTCTCCAGGCAGTCCGCGACGAAGGAAGGGCAGACGATCGCCGCGCGCTTCACGCCCTGCCGCGCCAGCCCGGCCACCGTCTCGTCGGTGTGCGGCCCCAACCACCCGGTGCCCTTGAGGCGCGACTGGAAGCTGGTGACGCCAGACGCCACCCCGCCCTCGCGCGCGATCGCCCGCGACGTGGCGAAGCACTGGGCCCGGTAGCAGCGCGCGTTGGACTCGCCCAGCGGGCCACAGGCCGAGGCCCCGCCCTGGTGCCCGTCACACGCCGCGGTGCAGGCCTGCTTCACCTGGCGCACCGGCAGCCCGTGGTAGCTGAACACCACCGCCTGGGCCTGCGTCGCGTTGACCACCGCGCGCACCTTCGAGGCGACCGCCTTCACGAAGCCCGGCTCCTGGAAGAAGGCGGAGGTGATCGAGTGCGCCGCGTCGCCCATCAGCGTCCGGAAGGCGTCCTCGGCGGTGCCGGTGGTGGCGCCAGCGTACTGCGGGTACAGCGGGACGAGCGTCACGTGGGACACGCCCTGCGTCCGCAGCTCCTCCAGCGCGGCCGGGAGCGACGGGTTGCCGTAGCGCATGCCCAGGGCCACCGGCACGCCCGGCAGCCGCTCCGCCAGCGCCTCCCGCTGGGCCTTCGAGTGGAGGAGCAGCGGGGACCCGGTCGGCGTCCAGATCTGCTCGTAGGCGCGCGCGCTCCTCCGCGGACGGAAGGGCAGGATGATCGCGTTGAGCAGCAGCCACCGGCCCGGCGCGGGGAGATCGATCACGCGCGGATCGCCGAGGAACTCGCGCAGGTAGCGGCGCACGGCCGGCGCGGTGGGCGCGTCCGGCGTGCCCACGTTCACCAGCAACACGCCTCGGCGGCCGGAGGGGCAGGTGACGTGTTGCGAGAGTGCGGGGGCGGCGGTCATGCCTTCTTGAACAGGTAGCCACGGCCTCGAACGGTGATCAGTCGAGCGGGCTCTTCCGGGTTGGCCTCGAAGAGGCGGCGTAGGCGCAGCACGAAGTTGTCGATGGTGCGATCGGTGGGGAAGGCGTCCATACCCCACACCTCCTCGAGGATGTCCGCCCGGGACAGCACCTTGTCCTCGTTGCGGGCGAAGAGCTCCATCAGCTTGAGCTCCTTGTCGGACAGCGTTACCTCACCCTCGTGAGTCAGCGCGCGGCCGGTGTCGAAGCGGATCCAGAACTTTCCCAGCTCCAACTGCTTCGGAGGCCCGGCCACGGTGCCCGAGGCCCGCCGCAGCAGGCTGCGCACCCGCGCCAGCAGCTCGGCCACGTCGAACGGCTTGGTGAGGTAGTCGTCCGCGCCGCAGTCCAGGCCCCGCACGCGGGACTGCACGTCGCTGCGGGCGGTCAGCATGAGGATGGGGACCTTGAGGCCGTTGTCGCGAGCCTGGCGCACCAGCACGAAGCCCTCGCCGCCCGGGAGCATCACGTCGACGATCGCCAGGTCGGCCTTCGCCTCGGCCAGGGCTGCCTCACCTTCGGCGAAGGTGCCCGCGGTCCGCACCTCGTAGCCCGCGTGGCGGAGGTTGAGCACCACCAGATCGCGCACCAGCGGCTCGTCTTCGATGAGGAGGATCCGATCAGCCATGCGCCACCTCTCCAGCAGGCGTCGGCGCGCGCGTGCGGGCCACCGGCAGCTCGAGGACGAACACGCTGCCCTGGCCCTTCCCAGGGCTGGACGCGGTGAGCTCGCCGTGCATGCGCCGGGCGAGCTGGCGGGAGATGTACAGGCCCAGGCCGCTGCCGTGCGCCACGCCGCTGCCCTCCTCGCGCTCGAAGGGCTCGAAGAGGCGCTCGGCGTGGGACGGCTCGAAGCCGATCCCGCGATCTCGCACCTCCAGCCGCCAGCGCTGGGCCGCCACGCTCTCGGACAGCTCGACGTGCCCGCCGCCGTACTTGCGCGCGTTGTCCAGCAGGTTCTCCAGCACCACGCGCACTCCGTCCGGATCGCAGGCGATGGGGGTGGACTGACGCTTCACCCACGCCGCCTCCTCCTTCCCAGAGATGGACTCGCGGTGGGCGAGGATCTCACCGATCAGCCGATCGCTGGGCACGACTTCAGTGCGGGAGGCGCGCGCCACCGAGCGCTGGAAGGCGAGGATCGTCTCCACCAGGTGCTCCAGGCGATCGCACTCCGCCACGCCGCGCTGGATGAGCTGCGCCTGCAGATCCTGGGGCACCACGCCGCTGCCCAGGCTCTGCAGCAGCATGCGCACGCCGGCCACGGGCGTCTTGAGCTGGTGGGAGGTGAGCTGCAGCATGGTCTGCATGCGCTTGTTCTCCGCGGCGCGCTTGCGGGCCACCGCGAAGAGGACCACGGTGAGGATCAGCAGCAGCAGCCCGGCGAGGGCCGTCTCGCCGCTGATCATGAATATCTGGCGGGCGGTGTGGGCGTCGAGCTCGGCGAGGCGGCGGGCGCGCTCGGCGGCGTCGGGGAGCAGCTCGAGCTCGGCGCGGCTCAGGCGATCCATGGCGAGGATGTTCCGCCGCACCAGCACGGACCACCACGCCATCAACGGGCCGACGGTGGACAGCGCGGCCCCGAAGAGGAAGACGTCGAGGTTCCTGCCGAAGAATCGCTTGAGCGGCGCCATGTCATGCTCCCGCGAGGGCCTCCACCAGTTGCTGGACGTGCGCCGGCTCGTGCGCGGAGGAGAGGAAGCCGACTTCATACGCCGAAGGAGGCAGGTACAGGCCCTGCTCCAGCCAGCCCTGGTAGCGCGAGCGGAAGCCCTTGATCGCGTCCTCGGAGATCGCCTCGGCGCGCGTGGGCACCGGCGCGGAGCGATCGAAGTACGGCCAGAAGACCGAGCCGACCCGCACCAACTGGAAGGCCAGGTTCTGCTTCCCCACGAAGGCCGCGTCCATCGCCTCGCCCGCCTTCGCGATGCGCCGGTACGGCTCGCCCGTCTTCAGTTGCTCCAGGCACGCCACGCCGGCGGCCAGCGCCACCGGGTTCCCCGACATGGTGCCGGCCTGGTACACGCGGCCCGCCGGGGCCAGGCGATCGAGAAGCTCCGCGCGGCCCGCGACGGCGCCCACCGGGAGCCCGCCGCCGATGATCTTCCCCAGGGTGACGAGATCCGGCCGCACGTCCACCGTCAGGCCGTAGCCGTGGAAGCCCAGCCGGAAGCCGGAGATCACCTCGTCGAA
Organism: Myxococcales bacterium; assembly: GCA_020846875.1. Classification (GTDB taxonomy): domain Bacteria; phylum Myxococcota; class Myxococcia; order Myxococcales; family Myxococcaceae; genus JADLDB01. The sequence goes on from JADLDB010000056.1 coordinate 65,629, forward strand.
CACCAGCAGCGCGCCGTGCTTCTGGGTGATGGCGCGGAGCGCCTGGAGGTACCTTCTTTCCTGCACCAGCAGGCCGTTGTTGGCGGGCAGGGGCTCGATGAAGGCAGCGGCGAGGCGGGCGCCGTGCACGCGGAAGAGCTCCTCTAGCGCGCCCACGTCGCCCAGCGGCGCCACCAGGGTGTCCTTCGCCACGGTGGGCGTCACCCCTTCGCTGTCCGCGAGGCCCAGCGTGGCCACGCCGCTGCCGGCCTTCACCAGCATCGCGTCGGCGTGCCCGTGGTAGCAGCCGGAGAACTTGAGGATCAGCGGCCGCCCGGTGTGCGCCCGCGCCAGTCGCATCGCCGTCATCACCGCCTCGGTGCCGGAGACGACGAAGCGGATCCTCTCGAAGGGCTGGTAGGCGGAGAGGATCAGCTCGGCCAGCGTCACCTCGAGCCGGTGCGGAGCTCCGAAGGCCAGGCCGTCCTTCGCCGCCTTCGTCACCGCCTCCACCACCTGCGGGTTGGCGTGGCCGAGGATCAGCGGGCCCCAGGCGAGGCAGAAGTCGAGGTACTTCCGCCCGTCCTCGTCCCACAGGTACGCGCCGTCGCCGCGGGCGATGTAGCGGGGCGTGCCGCCCACGTGCCCGAAGGCGCGCACCGGGCTGGAGACGCCGCCGGGCATCAGCGCGCGGGCCTGGGCGAAGAGGCGCTCAGAGGCGCCGGGCGAGCCACTCATGATCGATCTCCCTCGATGACCTCGACAGTGAGTCCAGTTGCTGCTGCAGCCACTCGGTGGTGGGCAGCTCGGCCGGCAACGGCACCTGCGCCTGGTGCCATGCGGTGCCGGCCAGCAGGCCCAGGAAGGCGCGATCGCCGTCCACGAAGCAGCCGAAGGGCGTGGTGCAGCCCCCTTCCAGCACCCGCAGGAAGTCGCGCTCGATGGTGGTGGCGTGGCGGGTGGGCCCGTCGTCCAGCGCCGAGAGGAGCTGCCGCACCTCGACGTCGTCGGCCCGGCACTGCACCGCCACGCTGCCCTGGCCGGGAGCGCACACCCAGCGCCGGGGGTTGAGCCGCAGCACCACCAGCCCGGAGAGCTCGACGCCCAGCCGCGCCACGCCCGCCTCGGCGAGGAGGATCCCGTCGTACTGGCCGCTCTTCAGCTTCTCTACGCGCGTGGGCACGTTTCCGCGCAGCGGCTGGGGCGAGCAGTGTGGACAGTAGCTCCGCAGCAGCGCCTCGCGCCGCGACGACGAGCTCCCCACCTTCGCGCCGCGCCTGAGCGGCAAGAGGCCCGCCTGTTCGTCGTACGCCTCGGGCCGGAGGATCAGCAGGTCACCGGCCGGTGCCCGCCGCAGCGTGGCCCCGACGGTGAGGCCCACCGGGGAGCGGGTGGGGAGATCCTTGAGCGAGTGCACCGCCCAATCGATCTCGTTGGCGTGCAGCGCGGCCTCGAGCTCCCGGCTGAAGAAGCCCTTCTCCAGCGAGCCCTGGAGGCGCTCGGTCAGGTTGACGTCGCCCTCGGTGGTGATGATCCGCTCGGCGATCGAGCGCTCCTTCGCAGAGAGGAGCGAGGTGACGTGCCGAGTCTGCCAGAGCGCCAGCGCGCTGCCGCGGGTGCCGACGGTGAAGGTCCTCACGGGGCCTTCTCCCGGGCGCGCTGGAGCAGCGTATGGGTGAAGGCGCCCACCGCCTGGCGCACCTTCTCCTTCTGCTCGCGGGGCAGGCCTTCCAGCAGCGTGGGCAGCTGCTCGTGGAGGAAGGCGGTGCGCGCGGCGTCGATGGCCGCCAGCACCTCGTGGTTGCCCTTGCTGGCGAGGGTGGCAGCCAGGCGGTTGGCGGACTCCAGCATCAGGGACTCCAGGCGATCGCGCTCCGCGTCGGACAGCTTCAGCTCGGGGCGTGCGAGCAGATCGTCGAGACCCACGAAAGTCCAGCCCGGGCCGTCCTTCACCTGCGGCGGAGCTCCGGCGTCGATGCACAGGCCCGGCGTCCGCCGGGGCGGCAGGTTGAGCCAGGCGTGCGCCGCGCCGGTGCACACCACCAGCGCGTCGAGGCCGGTCATCTTCTCGAACAGCTCGGCGACGGTGGCGCGGCTGAAGGCGCTGACCTCGAAGGCCTGCGCGCCCTTGAGCGAGCGCTGCATGGCCTGGCCGAACTCGCCGCGTCCCAGGACGGCAACCCTCTTCGCGCCCGCTTCCTTGAGCGCCTCGCGGACCAGGGTCTGCACGCCGCGGCTGTCCGCCCCGTGCCCCTCTTCGCGCCGGTCGTGGATCAAGCGCGCGACGTGCTTCCATACCTTGCGCAGGTGGGGATCGGTGAGGCCCTGAGCGCGCGCCTCCTCGAAGGACTGCAGCAACTGGCGGCCGACCGCGGCCTCACCTTCGGCCACCGAGTCGAGCCCCGCGGCGACGCGCAGGAGGTAGTGGCTGGCCCCCGCGCCGGCCCGCACGTGCAGGTGATCCGGCTCCAGGCCCGGCACGCGTGCGTGCAGGGCGCCCTTGAGCAGGTTGGCGGCCCACTCGGGCTGGGGAGAGGAGAGGACGAACTCGGTGCGGCTGCAGGTGGACACGCACACCGCGCCGGCGACGTACCCGCCGTGGCGGAGCGAGACGATCGGCTCGGTTTCCGGCGTCAGCATGGCCAACTGCGCGCGGATCCGCGTCGGGGCGGTCCGCCACGTCGCGCCGACGACGGCGAGGGGGACGGTCAAGGCCGGATCTCCTGGGCGACGGCGGAAGGCGGTGGGCACCCGGGGACGCGGCGCAGCACCTCCTCGGCTGCCGCAAAGCCGCTGGCGATCGCGTCCTTCATCGCCGCGCCTCCGAGGTAGCTGCCCGCGAGGGAGATCGGCAGGCCGCGCAGTGTCTCGCGCAGCTCCCCCAGCCGCTGGGCGTGGCCCACCGGGGGCTGGAAGACGCCGCGGGCCCAGCGCACCACGCCGACGATCTCTCCGAAGGTGCCGCCGGTGAGCGACTCGAGATCCCTCGCGCAGCCACGGGCCAGCGCCGTGTCGGACAGCGCCGCGCGCTCCGGGTGGACGCCGCCGCCGACGAAGGTGCTGAAGCGCCGGGGCGTCTCGGCCAGCAGGTCGCTGACGAACAGGCTGCCCAGGGCGAAGCGCTCCTCCACCGGGGCCGAGAGGTAGCCGAAGCCCTCAGGTAACTTCGACTCGCCCGGGAAGCGCTCCGCCCACTGCACCAGGGCCAGGGGAGCGTAGGGGAAGGACGCCAGCACGCTGGACGCCGCGGGGGCGCTGGCCTCGAGCAGCGGGGCGGCGGCGAAGGCCTCGGTGGCGAGGATCACCTGCGCCGCGGTGAGCTGCAGTTGGCCGCCGGCGCTACGCCCGGTCACGCGGACGCCGGTGGGCTGCACGGTGAGGCCGGTCACCTCAACGCCGGTGCGCACGGGCACCTTCCGGGCTGCGGCCTCGCCCACCACCGAAAAGCCGCCCTCGAAGGTGAAGAGGCCGGGGCGGCTGTCGTCCTCGGGCTTGCGCAGGGCGACAAGCACCCCGCGCAGCACGCTGCCGTACTCCTTCTCGGCGTTGACCAGGGCGGGCATGCACGAGGCGGCGGACAGCTTCTTCAGGTCCCCCGCGAAGATGCCGGTCATCACCGCGCCGAAGAAGTGATCGACGAGCGCGCGGCCGAAGCGGCGCTCGAGGAAGGCGTCCAGCGACTCGTCGGCGCCCCCGGCTCCGCGGTGGGACGAGAGGAGGTCCCGCGCCAGGCTGACCTTGTCACCGAAGGACAGCGCCCCGGTGGTGAGCACGCTCAAGGGGTTGGGGCGAATCGCCAGAAGCTTCCCGCCACGCACGAGGTAGCGGGCGCCGGATCGTGGGGACAGCTTGAGGGCGCGATCCTCCAGCTCGAGGTGCCGCAGGAGCTTCCAGAAGACCGGGTTGCGCCCGTTGAAGCTGGTGGGGCCGACGGGGAAGTCGCCGAAGGCCGTGGAGCGCGTGGCCGCCTTGCCGCCCAGCGCCTCTGCGCGCTCGAGGATCAGCACCTCGCGCCCGGCCGCCTTCAGCTCGCACGCCGCGGCGATGCCCGCCAGGCCGCCGCCGAGGACGAGCACCTCGGGGCGATCAGCCATGGCGGGTCACCTCGTCGCAGAAGGCGTGCACGGCGTCCGGGTCCGTGTCCTTGTGGATGCCGTGCCCCAGGTTGACGATGCAGCGCCGGTACTGGCTCGTCTCCAGCATGGTGGCCAACAGGTGCCGCACGCGATCTCGCGCCACGTCGGCGCCGGCCATGAGGAGGATCGGATCGACGTTGCCCTGCAGGATGGACCTCGGGAAGCGGGCGCGGGCCTCCCGCCAGTCCACCCGCCAGTCGAGGCTGAAGCCGTGGGCGCCGGTGTCCGCCAGCACGGGCAGCAGGTGAGCTCCTCCGCGCACGAAGAGCAGCACCGGCACGCCCCTCGCGGCGAGGGGCTGGGTGATGCGGCGGAGCGCCGGCACGCAGAAGCGCGCGTAGTCCTCGGCGTCCAGCAGCCCACCCCAGGTGTCGAAGAGCTGCACGCAGTCGGCGCCGGCGTCGGCCTGCGCGGCCAGGTACTCGGCGGCCACGTCGGCGAGGATCCCCAGGGCCTTCTGGGCCAGCCACGGCTGCTGGTGCAGCATGATCCGCGCCTTCGCGAAGTCGTCGCTCCCTCCGCCTTCGGTCGCGTACGCGAAGAGCGTGAAGGGCGCGCCCGCGAAGCCGAGGATCCCGTAGCGATCTTCCAGGGTGGTGCGCAGGTGACGCACCGCCTCGCTGACGAAGGACAGGCGCTGCGCGACGCCGTCGACCGTCCAGGCCGAGAGGTCGGCCGCGGTGGACAGGGTGTTGACCAGCCGCGGGCCCTCGCCGGGGCCGAAGGTGACGCCCAGGCCCATCGCCTCGGGCACGGTGAGGATGTCGGAGAAGACGATCGCCGCGTCCAGGCTGAGGCGCTCCAGCGGCTCGCGGGCCACCAGGGTGGACAGCTCCGGCTGGCGGCAGACCTCCCAGAAGCCGTGCTGGCGGCGCACCTCGCGGTACTGGGGCAGGTAGCGGCCCGCCTGGCGCATCAGCCACACCGGAGGGCGGTCGACGGCCTCGCCACGGAGAGCAGCGAGGAAGCGCGCGCGGGGATTCATTCCCGGCATTACTCATCTACCCACGCCTGAGCAGTGTCACCACAGTGTCATGTGGCCGGCCGAGGCCTCGAGGGTTGTGCAAAGGAGGCGGGTGCATGGACGCGCCGGTGGACAGCACCTGGCTGTTGACGAGGGAGGCGGAGGACGCCGCCCTCGACGCCGAGGGGTTGTCGAAGGCGGGGGTGAAGTGGGCCAGCGTGCCGTGCATCGAGTTCGTCACGAAGGCGTGGCCCGAGTGGCCAGCGCGCGACGGGACGCCGGTGCTGTTCATCACCAGCCGGAGAGCGGCGACGGCGGTTCCGCCGGGGGACGCGTGGCGCGCGAAGGACACGCCCGGGCTGATCGCGGCGACGGCGCCGGTGACGAGCGCCTGGCTCGAGGCGCACGGCCACCCGGTGGACTTCTGGGCGCACGGCGGAGCGGAGGGCCTGGCGCGGACGCTGGTGGCGGCGTGGCAGGCCCAGGGCCGGCCGGCGTGGCACGTCCGCTACCCGGCGAGTGACGCGGGCCAGCACGCGCCCGAGCAGGAGAACGCGGTGGCGCTGCTCAAGACGGTGGGCGCGGTGGATCGCGCGGTGGTGTACGAGACGCGGGCGGCCCAGGGACTGGAGGAGCGGCTGGAGCCCTTCCTCCTGGCACCGTACAGCTTGAGCTTCTCGAGCCCTTCCGCGGTGAAGGCCTTCCTTGCGGCGTGCCCCAGGGGATCGCGCGTGGCGGACCGGGTGGTGTGCTTCGGCGCGTCCACCGCGCGCGCCTGGAGCGTGGGCCGGCCCGAGAGCTGGCCCCAGGGTGAGCTGTCGGAGTCGTCGTTGGTGGAGACGATCACGTCGAGTCAGGAGCCAGCCAGGTCATGAGCCAGAGCCTTCCCGTCCGGCTTCGCCGGCTGCGCCGCACCCCCTCGATGCGCGCGCTCTTCACCGAGGTGTCGGTGACGCCGGGCGATCTGGTGCAGCCGTACTTCATCGTCCCCGGGAAGGGGCAGAAGGCCGAGACGCGGCCGGGCGTGGGCCTGTGGCAGTTGTCGCCGGACATGCTGCGGGAAGAGGTGCAGCAACTGGCGAAGGGCGGGGTGGGCGGGGTGATGTTGTTCGGCGTGCCGGATCACAAGCGCGACGACGGGAAGGGGCTGGACAAGCAGCTCGCACCGCTGGAGGCGGCGGTGAAGGAAGTGAAGGCCACTGCGCCCGAGCTGCCCCTGTTCGCCGACGTGTGCCTGTGCGCCTACACCTCGCACGGCCACTGCGGCCTGGTGAAGGACGGTGAGATCGTCAACGACGAGTCGGTGAGGGTGCTGTCGGAGATGGCGGTGCTGTTGGCGAGGTGGGGCGTCGACTTCGTGTGTCCGTCGGACATGATGGACGGGCGGGTGCGGGCGATCCGCCTGGCGCTGGACGAGAGCGGGCTGGAGCAGACGGCGATCCTCTCCTACGCGATCAAGATGGCGTCGGCCTTCTACGGGCCGTTCCGCGAGGCGGCGCACTCGGCGCCCAGCTTCGGCGATCGCAAGAGCTACCAGATGCCGGCGAACAACCGGCGTGAAGCGCGGCGGGAGCTGCTCGCCGACGTGGAGGAGGGCGCCGACGCCCTGCTGGTGAAGCCGGCCATGACCAACCTCGATCTGCTGCGCGACGCCCGTGAGGCCACCGACGTCCCGCTCTTCGCGTACCAGGTGTCGGGGGAGTACGCGATGATGCGGGCCGCCGGGGACGCGGGGCTCATCGACTTCGAGCGCGCGGTGGACGAGTCGCTGGTGTCGATCAAGCGGGCGGGGGCAGACGTGATCGTCAGCTACGCGGCGCGGGCGATGTGCCGGAAGGAGCGGGGTTGGCGCGTCGGTCAGGCTGCGGGTACGTCGCCCGTCGTCGAAGAAGCGTCATCAGCGGGAATAGCTCAGCGGTAGAGCATCGCCTTGCCAAGGCGGGGGTCGAGGGTTCAAATCCCTTTTCCCGCTCTCAATTTTGGCTCGTAAGTGGCCGGTCCCCGAAGAGATTCAGGGACCGGCCGCTTCGTTCTCGGCTCCAGTTGCCCCCATAGAGCCCCTCGGTGGCAAATCGAGCGCCCGCGCATCACGAGGTGATGTGCAAAGCTGTGTCAGGTCGTGCGTGGTGAGACGCTTCGCGAGGCCGGCCGACCATGGGCACCACGTTCTTCACCCCTCGCGTCCCTGACGGGGTTCAGCGTGTAGGGATGCCGAGCGCCCTCGCGTGCTGCCGTCCGAGGTCGTTGTCGTCGTAGCTCCAGACCTCACCACCGCAGTGCTCGTCGGCTTGGTTCGCCTCGGGCTCGACACAGCGGAACGGTGCGAGCTGCGGCTGCGCCATGGGCATCAGCCCAAGAACGGCCTCCGTGCGAGAACGCCACATCGGCGAACGGCCGATCGTCCGGGTCTGGGAGATGGCCGGCGAAGGTCGCATCAGCAACCTCAACCCCCAATGACTGGAAGGTCGCGATGACGGTGGCGACATCGCCTGGGTCGAAGCCGAACTTGGGGCGCCTCACCAGGACATTGGTGTCGATGACCACCGTCGTCATCGAGACGACCGACGACGTGTCTTACGGGCCTCAGCGATCTCGGCTTCGATCTCCTCGTCGGTCAGCTTGTCGAGCCCGGTCTTCACCGCGTGTTCTCGCATTCTGGCGATGGCCTCCGCTCCTCTGCGGGCCACCACTTCTCGTTGCTCGTCGAGCTTCTTGAGGCGGTCCAAATCCGCGATGGGCACAACCGCGACCTGGGCCTTGCCGTTGCGCGAGATGACGACGCGCTCGCCACCGTAGGCGACCCGGCTGATGACCTCGGAGATCTGGCTTCGCACCTCGCTGGCTGGAATCTCGGCGGGCTGGGACATGGGCTCTACCTCCAGCGGCAATAGTAGCGATGGACGTCATTTTGTACAACATGACCAGCACGGGCCGCTCGGCTGCTCGGCCGCTGGGCGGCCACGCGTGCAGCTTCGGATCAAGCTGGCTTAGTTGATGCAGCTCAGCACCACCGGCGCCGACGCGTTGTTGTCCACCCGGCACTCGCGCACCTGCGTCTGCACCTGCGCGTAGACGGTGGCCAGCCCGTTGAGCACCTCGCCGTCGGAGATCGTCAGCGTGAGCGCCTCGGACTGCGCGGGCCCCAGGGTGCGCGTGGTGGACGCGCTGCCGAGCACCGTCCCCGTGGGCGGCGCGCCCTTCATCACGTCCACGCGGATCCCCGGAGGCAGCGGCGCCTCGCCCAGGTTGCGCACCAGCACCCTCACCCGCGATTGGCCCTCGCACGCAGACGACACGTTGGCTACCGCGTCCGCCGCGGCGAACTCCAGGCCCGGCTGTTTCTGCTGGCGGAAGTTGTTGAGCCCCGGCTCCAGCCAGTTGGACTTCTGCACCCGCGGCACGGTGCCGTCCTCCTCGATGTTCGTCACCGAGTAGGCGTGCTGGTTCCAGATCCGCCGCGTCACCACCCAGTTGTCGCTCTGGCTGGAGAAGACGCGCAACCCCGACGTGCCCGGAAGCCCCGGCCCGCAGGTGAAGGCGTAGGCGTTGGACACCACCACCAGGTCCGCCTGGCCGTCGTTGTCCACGTCAGCTACCAGCGGGTACTCCACCAGCGTGCCGCTCGTGTTGCACAGCGTGAGCTGATCCGCCCCCGTCGCGCTGTCGTAGACGTGTAGGGCCAGCTCGTCGGCGTAGACGACCTCGGTGCGCCCGTCGCCGTCGAAGTCGAACAGCGAGCTCCCGGTGGCCGCCGACGAGCAGTCCTGCGTCTGCCGCACCCAGAGGAAGGTGTCCGGGCCAGCGATCGCCGGGTTCATCAGCTTCTTCCCGTCGAACACCGCGTAGCCGACACCTCCCGCCAGCGCCACGTCCGGCGTCCCGTCGGCGTTGAAGTCCCCCACCGTGGGAGGCCCCCCGCCATGCATCGAGCCGGCCGAACCCGCGGGGCACAGCGTCGGGCTCAGGGTGCTGTTGATGTCCACCGGCCCGCGCACCACCGTCGCCTTGCTCGGCGCGGCGGCGTCGTAGCGCCAGACGAACATCGCGTGCGAGGCGTAGTCGATCGACACCACCTCCGGCTGGCCGTCGAGATCGAGATCCGCCACCGCCGCCGCGCTGCCGGGGAGCCCGGGGTCCGCGAGCGCCGTGCCGTCGGCGTTGAGCGCCACGTTGCCGCCGACCACGTCCAACTGTCCGTCGCCGTCCAGGTCCGCCACCGTCGGCCCTGCCGCAGTGCTGGCCAGCGGACGCAAGACGGCGCCCGTCGCCGCGGCGAAGATCTGCGTCTCCGTCACCACCTCCACCGAGCCGTCGGCGCCCAGATCGACCAGGTACACGTACCGGCACCCGTTCGCCGCCACGTCCCACAGCGTCGAGCCGTCGGCGCGCAGAGCCACCAGGCGCCCCAGTCCGCAGCCCACCACCTCGTTGCCCGGCTGGCCGTCGATGTTCCCGCTCGCCAGTTGCGAGGAGGCGGCCAGCACGCCCGGACGGCTCCACTTCTCCACCAACTGTCCACCGCGCACGGTCAGCGCGTGCACGGTTCCAAGCTGGGTGTAGGCCCCGGCGGCGAAGGTGATGAAGGCGAGATCCGGCAGGTCGCTGGCCGTCACCTTGCCGTCGCAGTCGTCGTCGTCGAGCTGCGTGACGATGGGCGCCATCATGATGTCGCTGGTGTACGGCGAGCTGGTCACGCCGCCCCACGCGTACTTCTGCACCGTCGCGAACGGCGCAGAGGAGGGGGCGAAGCGGCACTGCTCGACGCAGGTCACCCCCGCGCCGGGGTTCCCTCCGTCCACGGGCGTGCACACCGGGGGCCTCGGCAGGCACCGCCCGGTCGGCGCGGAGCCGCCGGTGCACACGCCGCCGTCCATGGCCACGCCGGCGTCCGGCGGCACTGCTCCCGAGAAGTCGCAGAAGCCCCCGTCACAGTCGTTGCTCTCGCGGCAGTCGGCGCCGGGCGACACGCAGTGGTTGAAGGAGCACAACTGGGCCGAGGCGCAGCACTCGCTTCCGCACGCCGCCGCCACCGCGCAGCACGTCCCGCCCGCGCACACGCCGCCGTCGCCGCAGGGCGTACCGTCCACGCACGCGCTGCCTCCGCCGCCGCCCATCCCTCCGTCTCCCGCGCCGCCGCCAGCGCCACCTCCGCCGCCGCCTCCTCCTCCCATACCGGCGTCACCGCCGATGATCACGGTGCTGCTGCAGTTGCAGCCGGCGAAGGCCAGGAGGACCAGCATCAGCAGGGCAGGGCGCATGGCGCGGCACTCTACAAGACACGAAGTGCTTGACGCGTCCCCCCGCGCGCCGCTACGAGGTGCCCCCTCTTCGGACGCTTCACCCGAAGGACATGCGGGAATAGCTCAGCGGTAGAGCATCGCCTTGCCAAGGCGGGGGTCGAGGGTTCAAATCCCTTTTCCCGCTCAGAAAAGCCTCCGGGAGACCGGGGGCTTTTTGTTTTCAGGAGGAGGCCGGCACGTGGGGGCGTCGTGGGATCCAACCGCGGTTCAGCCACCGTGGGGAGCGCGGGCGTCCCTCTACGAGCACATCCAGCGCCACCTTCAGCCCGGCGGCCACGGCCTCGCCGCTGGCGGGGAGCGCCTGCCCGACGAAGCGCCGGAGCCTGACGACGGTGGGCTGCGCTGGGCGCCCGGCGCGATGGACGGCGTCCTTGGCCATCATGTCGGCGAGGGCGACCAGGCGAAGGCGGTGGACGACGTCGTCACGGCGCTGTCCCGCGCGGTGAGGGCTGCTGACCCGGCCAGCCTGGAGGCGCTGTACGCGGCCCTGAAGGCGAACAGCACGATCGAGATCGTCGATTCGATCCTCGCGAGGATCGAAGGCGACCGAGACCTCCAGCCGGACCGGATCCACGCCCTTGCGAGGTGGCTGGCGACCAGGGCCGCAGATCGCGAGCCGGTCAAAGCGGGCATGGCGCTGCTGGGCCTCATCGGGCAAGCCGCGGACGAGGACGTGCTGCTGACCCTGGGGCGGCACGAAGAGTTCACCCTCTTCGCGGCCGTCGCCGTCACCAACAGCTCCTCGCAGCCCGATCGGCTCCTCTGGCGGTTGGCGAAGGGCGTCGATGGGTGGGGTCGCATCCAGACCGTCGAGCGCCTCGCGCAGACGTCGGATCCGGAGATCAAGGCCTGGCTCCTTCGGGAGGGCTACCGGAACTCGGTGATGTACGAGTACCTCGCGTACACCTGCGCGGTGGCAGGCGACTTGAAGAGCGAGCTGGCGAGGCCAGAGGTAGACGGCGCGCTCTTCGACGGCGCGAGTGAGTTGCTCGCCACGCTCATCGACGGCCAGGGCGGGCCCGCAGAGGGCATCGACGACTACGAGAGCGCACCGGCTGCCCTCGAGTCCTACCTTTGCCACGCCCAGCGGTACGCCCAGTCCTTGAAGCACTTCCTCGCCCTGAAGAGCATCGAGCGCTTCCTCGCCGGTGACGACGGGTGGGACGAGCGCCAGGAGGCCGGCTGGAGCCCCGAGGTGCGGCAGCGCCTCCTGAAGCAAGCCGTGGTGATCGCGAGCCGTCCAGGTTGGAGCGCGAAGACGTCCGAGGCGCTCAAGTCGACGGACCGGGCGGAGCTCTGGACCGCGACGCAGTCAGCCAGGGCGCTTGGGATCGACACCTGGGACGAGTACTTCGCCAGAGTCAGCGCGGGCGAGGACTACTGGTTCCAGTTGGTCGAGACGACCGATCAGGACCGCATCGGGCGCGCCCTCGAGCTGGCCCTGAAGCTGCTCCCGCTGGAGCAGATCGCCACCGGGCCAGCCAACCAGCTCGGCCTGGGGCCAGGCTTCACCGCGCACGGCCACCTGGACTCTGTCCTGCAGGCGCTGACGCGGTTTCCCCGACAGGGCTGGCCCTTCCTCAGGGCCGGGATGAAGAGCCCGGTGACTCGCAACAGGAACCTGGCCATTCGGGCCCTGGGGGCCTGGCCTCGCGCGGACTGGCCCGAAGAGGCGGAGGCGTACGTCCGAGGCTGCGCCGCCGCTGAGCCCGACGAGAAGGTCCGGGCGTGGTTCGAGAGGCTGCTGGCGGGCCAGCCGCTCAATCCGTGAGCGGCGCCTTCTCCGGCTGCGGCTCGCCGGCGTCCAGCAGCACCGCCACCAGCAGGTCGCTCATCACGTTCATCGCCGAGCGGCAGCGCGCGAGGATCCAATCGGCGGGCACCAGGAAGCTGACCGCGATCGCCGCCACCTCCGGAGTCAGGCCCGCCGCGCCCAGCACCAGGGGCAGCATCACCAGCCCGGCCTCGGGGATCCCCGCGATGCCCACCCCCGCGAAGATCGCCGCCGCCACCACCGACGCCTGCTGCCCCAGCGTCAAGTCCATGCCCAGCGCCTGCGCGATGAAGAGCGCGGCCATCGCCTCGTACAGCGTGATGCCGTCGTTGTTCAGGTTGGTGCCGATGCAGGCCGACAGGCGCGCGGAAGCCGCCGACACGTTGAGCCGCTCGGCGAGGCAGCGCAGCGTCACCGGCATCGCCGCCAGGCTGCTGTTGGCGCCCATTCCGGTGAGGATCGCCTCGCCCCCGCCGCGCAGGAACGCGCCCGGGCGCTTGCGGCCGACGAGCCAGCCCACCAGCAGGTAGTACCCGAAGGCGTGCAGCGTGAAGCCCGCCAGCACCACGAGGATGAAGGGGAGCAGCGCGCCGAACACCGCGACGCCCGCGCGTCCCACCACCTGCGCGACGATGCAGAACACCGCCCACGGCACCGTGTAGACGACCCACGTCAGCATCTGGGTGAGGATCTGCAGCATCCCCCGGACGAAGCTGGTCACCGTCGCCTGGCCCGGGGTGTGTTGGAACCGGCGCATCGCCGCGCCCGTCAGCAGGGCCAGCAGCACCACCGGGATGACGCTGTTCTCCGCGAAGGGCGCCACGAGGCTCTCGGGCACGTAGCTCTTCACCGCGACCAGGGGCGACAGCGTGTCCGCCGGCAACACCTTCACGGTGGGCTGCCCCCCGCCGCTCATCACCGCTGTCAGCGCGTCCCTGCTCGCGTCGCCCGGCCTCAAGGTGTTCATCAACGTCAGGCCGATGGCGAGCGCCACCGCCGCGTTGGTCGCGCAGATCCGCAGCAGCTTGAGGCCGCTCTTCCCCGACAGGTTGGTGGTGAGCAGCCCGTCCAGCACCGCGAACAGCACCAGCGGCACGGCCAGCGCCTTGAGCAGGCGGATCACCAGCAGCCCCAGCTCGCCCAACTGCTCGGTGCCCACCCCGAAGGCGACGGGCTGCTTGCCCAGGAGCGCGCCCAGGATCGTCCCCAGCACCACCGCGATCACCACCTGCGCCGACAGCGGCACCTTCTTTCGCTTCATGCGGCGGTGGTTCCGCGCGATCCGAGGCGGTCAAGGAAGGCCTGGAAGTACTTCCCCGCGCTCCACACCGAGAAGGCCGTCGAGGTGTAGACGAAGACCTTCCCCACGAAGTTGAAGTTCACCGGGTACCACCCCACCAGGAAGAAGATGGAGTGCGTGTAGTGGATGCAGAGGCAGACGATCCCGCACAACTGCAGGGCCGTCTTCCACTTGCCTTCCTGTCCCGCGGCGATCACCAGGCCTTCGCTGGCCGCCACCTGCCGCAGGCCGGTGACGATGAACTCGCGCGACAGCAGGACGATCACCACCCACGCGTGGATCCGCCCCAGGCGCACCATCATCACCAGCGCCGCCGCGACGATCAGCTTGTCCGCCAGCGGATCGAGCAGCTTCCCCGTCACGGTGATCTGGTTCCACCGCCGCGCGAGGAAGCCGTCCACCACGTCGGTGATCGCCGCCAGGGTGAAGAGCGACGCCGCCATCACGCTGGACCAGGGATCCGCCTCGTAGGTCAGCCACACGAAGAGGGGGATCACCAGGATCCGCCCCATCGTCAGCATGTTGGGGAGGTTCCAGAACTCCTTGAGCAGCACCGAAGGGCCGCGGGCTGCGCGCGCCGCCTTCTTCTCTGCCTTCCGCCGCGCCTTCTCGGCTTTCTTCCGGAGCTTCTCTTCGCGCTTGCGCTGGCGCGCTTCCTGCCGGGCCCGCCTGGCGTCGGAGTCGGCCACGTCACGCCCTCTCGCCGGGCGTCTCCAACAGCGCGTAGCCGTCGCCCTTGAGCTCCACCGCGCCGTGGCCGCCGAAGCCGAGCAGCCGCGGGGTCACCCGGCCGAACCAGCCCACCAGGCGCTTGAGCGGCACCACCATCGGCGCGCCGGGAGGGATCGGCATGGCCTTCATCAGCCCCGCGAGCTGCAGCAGCGCCTTGCCGGTGCCCTTGAGGTGCACCAGCTCCAGCGCCAGGCCCTCCCCGGTGATGCGGCCGTTCTCGTACGCGACCGGCTCCTCGAAGGCGAACACGGCCTCCTCGCGCAGGTACGCGCCGTCGTCGTCCACCGACGCGCCGTTGGTGTCGGCCAGATCCACCGCGAAGAAGCGGTGCTTGCCCGGCTCCAGGTACACCAGGCCGTTGCCCGACAGCCGCTGCAGCTGCGTGGCCCCGGCCCCGAAGGGCTCCTGGGTGGGGCGCCCGCGCCTTCGCCGCACCTCGGGCTGCACCTCCAGCCCGCCCACCACCGCCACCAGGCCCGTCATTCGCGAGAGCACCTCGCCGTCGACGGTGACGGCCAGGCCCTCGGGGCTCATGTGGAAGGGGCCCGCGGCCGGCTCCTTCACCCAGCCGCTCGCCGCGCCGATGTCCACCAGCCGCTGCGAGCGCATGGCGGTGTAGCCCGCGGGCATCTCCGCCGGCGGCTCGCTCTGGGGCGGGGCCACCTCGATCGGCAGATCCGGCCCGGACGGGTGGGGCGGAGGGAGCTGTTGCGGAGCGTCGAAGGACTCGGCAGGCGGCTCGGCGGCGGCCGTCGCCTCGGGCATCTCGAGAGGCGCGATGGGCCCACCCTGGTAGCCGTCGCTGGCGTCCCAGGAGGCCTCGGACGCACTCCCCGTCGCTTCGGCGGTGGCGGAGTACTCGGCAGGCTCAAGGCCAGAGCTCCAGGCCTGCGCCTCGGCGCCGCCGTCCAGGGCGGCCTGCGCGGAAGCGACGTCCTCCGTCCAGCTCTGCGCCGCCATGCCGCTGTCCTGGTACGCGTCGGCGGTGGCCCAGCCGCTCTCGTCTGCGGCCTGGGCCCCTTCACCCCACGACACCTCGGCCTCGACGGCGGCGGGCTGCTCAGGCGGCAGGGGCACGTCCGACAGGCCCTCCGTCACCCACTGGGTCTCGGCGGGCCGGGCCTCGACGGGCTGCGCGTCGGCGGGCTGCGCGTCGGTGGGCTGCGCGTCGGTGGGCTGCGCGTCGGTGGGCGCGTTGGCCGCCTCCGCGGCCTCCATGGTGAGCCACGCCGGAGCGCCGCCGGGAGAAGCGCGGGGCGCGGGAGGCCCCTCGGAGCTCACTGCGTCCTCCTGCGTCGGCAGCGCGTCCTCTTCGATCGCGTGGGACACCGTCGCGTCGAGGCTGGTCACCTCCACCTCCACCTCCACCGCCGAGGCGTCCAGCACCGGCATGGAGTCGGAGGAGACGGCCGGCCCCCCAGGCCTGGACAGCGTGGACGACGACGGGCCCTCGTCCTCGGCGAAGCGCATCTCCTCCTCTTCGGGGGGCGGGTTGACCGGCGGCGCCGGGGGAGGCTCGCGCTCGGGCGCTTCGAACTGCGCGCCCCAGTCGGAGTCGAGGCGGGGCGAGGACGGCGGCGCCCCGGGCGGCACGTCGTCGGGCACGATGTCCTCGGGCATGACGTAGGCGTCCGAGGGCACCTCCTCGTCGCTCATCACCTCCCAGCTTCCGCCGGTGTCGGTGTCGGCCACCGGGGGCGCCGGCGGCTCGGGCAACGGGGGGCGTCCCTCTTCGGCGGGCGGGGGCGGCTCTTCGGCCACGGGCACCGCGGCCGCGTTGGTGACGGCGTGCGCCGTGGCTCGCCCGGTCGTCACCACCATGCCCGGTCCATCGTCCGCGGCGGCCTCGGCGCGGGCCACCAGCGCCTTCGTCATCTTCTCCGCCATGGCCTCACTGCCGGCCTGGTGGAAGTGCTCGCGCGCCTTCGCGTACTCGCCCGCCTGCGCCAGCGCGAGGCCCAGGTAGTTGTGCGCCTTCTGGTGCGTGGGCTCGAGATCGGTGGCGGTCTCGAATTCCTTGATGCTCCGCGCGAGGTCGTTCGTCTTCAGGTAGACGAGGCCCAGGTTGACGCGCAGCGTGGGGTCGACCGGGTTCTCCCGCACCAGGAGCTCGTAGATCCCCGCGGCCTGCTCGTAGAGGCCCAGCTTGAAGTAGGTGAGCCCCAGCAGGTTCTGCGCCTTCTCATTCTTGGGCTGCAGCCCGTGGGCCTTCTCGAGGTGCTCGCGCGCCTCGGCGATCTTCCCCGCCGCGAGCAGCTCGCCACCCCTGTAGAGCGCGCCGAGGAACTCCTCTTCCACGGCTGGATCCCTTCCCCTCGCGATGCTCGCCATGGCTGTCTTGGTCACCCGCCGGGCAATTTCACGGCGAAGTGCGCGCCTCGCCCTGCTGCGCGAGCTCGGCCTTCGCCTTGTACTGGAAGTAGAGCGACAGCACTTTGCGCACGTAGGCCTGCGTCTCTGCGTAGGGCGGCACCTGCCCGTTGTATTTCTTCACCGCGTCAGGGCCGGCGTTGTAGGCGGCGACCATCTTCACCATGTCACCTTCGAACGCGTTGGCCAGCACACGCAGGTACCGCACGCCGCCCTCGATGTTCTCCCTGGCGTCGAAGATATCCTTCACGAACATCTCCTGGGCCGTGTTCGGCATCAACTGCATCAGGCCCGAGGCGCCCACCACCGACACGGCGTTGGGATCGAAGGCCGACTCGGCGTGCATCACCGCACGCACCAGGCTGGCGGGGATGCGGTACTTGAGCGCCGCCTCCTCGATGTAGTCGTCGTACGTGGTGAGCGCCTTCGCCGAGCTGGTCGTCACGCGGGCGGGTGCGGCAGGGGAAGGCGCGGGGCGGAACTCGCCTTCCACCCGGCGCGCGCTGCGGCCGGCGCCCTTCGGCGGCACGTTGGTGTAGACGATGGTGCCGTCCTTCTCGACGTACTTGTAGATGCCGCCGGCCTGCGCCACCGCGGGTGCGCACAGAAGGCTCAGCAATATGGCCGGGTTGAGGCGCATCGTAGCTTGCTCCACAGGTTACCTCCGAAGGGCCGGGCCTTCAAAGAACCGCACCGACTTTCCCGCTCATCCGGGGTAAACGCTCAGGCGCCATGGTCCGACAGTTCGACTTCCTGGTCCTCGGTGGCGGGATCGCCGGGTTGACCTGCGCGCTCGAGGCGGCGAAGCACGGGAAGGTGGCCGTCCTCACCAAGCGGGCGCGCTCCGAAGGCAACACGGTGTACGCGCAGGGAGGCATCGCCTCGGTGCTGTCGAAGGAGGACAGCTTGGAGCGGCACGTCGAGGACACGATGATCGCCGGGGCGGGCCTCAACCACCGCGACGTGGTGGCGCTCACCGTGACGGAGGGGCCGGGCCGGCTCAACGCCCTGGTCAGCCTGGGCGCGGAGTTCAACCGGCGGGCCTCGGGCGAGTTTGACTTGACCCGGGAAGGAGGCCACTCGAAGCGGCGGATCGTCCACGCCGGCGACGTCACCGGGCGGGAGGTGGAGCGCGCCCTGTTGGCCGCCTGCGACGAGGCGCCCATTGAGTTCTTCGAGCACACCACGGCGATCGATCTGATCCTCGATCGGGCCCAGCCGCGAGGGAAGGGCCGCGCCCTGGGCTGCTATGCGCTGCGCGAGGACGGGGCGATCGAGACCTTCCTGGGCAAGGTGACGGTGCTGGCCACCGGCGGCGCGGGGAAGGTGTACCTGTACACGTCCAACCCGGACGTGGCGACGGGGGACGGGGTGGCCATGGCGTACCGGGCGGGGGTGGCGATCGCCAACATGGAGTTCTACCAGTTCCACCCCACCTGCCTGTTCCACCCCGAGGCGAAGAACTTCCTGATCAGCGAGGCGCTGCGCGGGGAAG
This sequence comes from Myxococcales bacterium, assembly GCA_020846875.1. Lineage (GTDB taxonomy): Bacteria > Myxococcota > Myxococcia > Myxococcales > Myxococcaceae > JADLDB01. The sequence goes on from JADLDB010000056.1 coordinate 83,679, forward strand.
GGGGCCGGCTCAAGCTGCGCAGCACCGGCGAGCGCTTCATGAAGCGGTACGACGAGCGGGGCGAGTTGGCGCCGCGCGACATCGTGGCGCGAGCGATCGACGCAGAGATCAAGCGCACCGGCGACGGGTACGTGCACCTGGACATGACCCACCTGGGCAAGTCGTACCTGATGGAGCGCTTCCCCAACATCTACGCGAGGTGCCGCGACTTCGGCATCGACATCGCCGCGCAGCCGATCCCCGTGGTGCCGGCGGCCCACTACATGTGCGGCGGCGTGGTGGTGGACGCGCACGGGAAGACGAGTGTGCCGGGCCTGTACGCGGCAGGGGAGGTGACCTGCACGGGCCTGCACGGCGCCAACCGCCTCGCGTCCAACTCGCTGCTCGAGGGGCTGGTGTTCGGCCACCGGGTGGCGGTGGAGAGCGCGAAGGAGCTCCAGGCGGGGGTGCCCTCGCCGGCGCCGCCGCCCGACTGGGATCCCGGCCACGCGGTGCCGTCGGACGAGCTGGTGGTGGTGAGCCAGAACTGGGAGGAGATCCGCCGGCTGATGTGGAACTTCGTCGGGATCGTCCGCAGCGGGAAGCGGCTGGCCAGGGCGCGGCGGCGCCTCGACATGCTGCGCGAGGAGATCCGCCAGTACTACTGGGACTACCGGGTGACGCGGGACGTGGTGGAGCTGCGCAACATCGCCGACGTGGCGCACCTGATCGTGGAGTGCGCCACGCGGCGCAAGGAGAGCCGGGGGCTGCACTACACCCTGGACTACCCCGACGTGGACGATCACAACTGGCTGCACGACACCGTGATCCAGCGGGAGCCCTGAAGCCGTGGCGCTGGGGAAGAAGGAGCTGTGGCCACAGGGCCCGCCCCCGGGGGGGCCGGCGGGCTCGCCGCCTCCGCAGTCGAAGCGGCCCGAGCCTCAGGCGACCTTCACGCCGGTCAGCTTCGCGCTGGTGGCTATTTCGGTGGCCCTGTTCCTGTGGGGGAGCTTCAACCGGGGCATCGGTGCGGTGGGCGTCCTCTGGGGGCCGGCGGTGGCGGAGGGGCAGTGGTGGCGTGTCTTCACCAGCCTGGTGACGCACGGTGGGCCGCTGCACCTCTTCTTCAACCTCTCGGTGGTGTGGACGGTGGGCCGCGCGCTGGAGGTGGTGCTGGGGGCGGCGCGCTTCCTCCTCGTCACGCTGGTCACCGGGCTGGGCTCGGCGCTCTTCGTCCTCGCCTTCAACTTCGAGGTGAAGACGGTGGGCATGTCGGGGGCGATCCTCGGCTGGGTGGCGGTGCTGTTGCCGATCATCCAGCCGGCCGGGCGGCGCCAGCTGGTGGTCTGGCTGGTGCAGGTCGGGCTGCTCAGCTTGATCCCCGGCGTGAGCTGGGCAGGCCACCTCGGCGGCTTCCTCGCCGGGCTGCCCCTGGGCCTTTCGCTGCGCTTCGGCCGCAAGGCCTTCGCCGCGGCGCTGCCCGTCACCGCCTTCGTGGTGGGCGCGCTCACCTACCTCGCCGGCTCGGGGCGCTTCCGATGATCCGCCGGGTGTGCGTCTTCTGTGGCTCCAGGCCGGGGCACTCGCCGGCCTTCGCGCAGGCGGCCGCCACGCTGGGGCGCGAGCTGGCGCGGCGCGGCCTGGGGCTCGTCTACGGGGGCGCCGGGCAGGGGCTGATGGGGGCGGTGGCCGACGCCGTGCTGGACGGGGGAGGGGAGGCCTACGGCGTCATCCCCCACGGGCTGGCGCGGCAGGAGTTCGCCCACCCTCGCCTGACGCAGGCGCACTTCGTCGGCTCGATGCACGAGCGCAAGGCGCTGATGGAGTCCCTGTCCGACGCCTTCATCGCGCTGCCCGGCGGCTTCGGCACCATGGATGAGCTGTTCGAGGCGCTCACCTGGGCGCAGCTCGGCCTGCACGAGAAGCCGGTGGGCCTGGTGGACACCTCTGGCTACTACGCGCCGCTGGTGGCGTGGATCCGCGGCGCCCTCGACGCGGGCTTCGTGCCCCGCGCGCTCGAGCGCGCCCTGCTCGTCGATCCGGCGCCCGACGCCCTGCTGGAGCAGCTCCTGTCCCACCGCCCGCCGGCCTCGCCGGTGAAGTGGCTCGGTGAAAAGCCCGTGCGACGGTAGTTGGTGCATCGCTGTCCGTGACGCGGGTGCCCTCTTCTCGGGGTTGGGCGGGCCGCGAGGGCCTCGGGTGGCCGTCGATCGTGGATCACCAAGCGCCGATCAGCGCTCCACTCAAACCCGGTGAAGTGACGAGGACTTCCCTGGCCTGGTGGATCGCCGCGGCTGATCGCCCGCGCGCTGTCCGGCACCCTCGGCTGTCTCGATGAGCGACGGCTGATCGATCGATCCTGTCCGATCTCAGGACGGCCAGCCCCGGCGCCGCTCGGGAACCGAACACGATCGCGATCGAAATGTCACGGAAGCCGCTTGACAGGTCCTTTTAATATCCGATATTCATGCTCCGCCATTCAGAGGCGCGCGCTGAATGGCTGAATCCTGACAGCGGGAGTGGGGCTTTCGGTGGAGCTGCTTCGGCCCGAAGAGATCGAGCAGGTGGAGCGCGATCACGCTCAGGGTGTTCCTGCGCGGCTGATCGTCGAGCTCTTCGCGAAGAAGGGCGTGGCGCTGTCCGAGGCGACCTTCCGCAAGTACGTGCAGTCGGGGCTGTTGCCCCGGAGCCGGCGGGTGGGCCGGAAGGGCAAGCACCGCGGCAGCCAGGGCCTGTACCCGGTGGAGGCGGTCCGGCGGATCAACGCGATCAAGCGGATGATGGCCCAGGGCCTGACGATCGAGGACATCAAGGCGTCCTTCGTGGTCCTGAAGAACCACATCGAGCATGCCGGCCGGGAGCTGACGGTGGTGTTCGAGGGCTTCGAGCGGCAGCTCGAGCAGCGCGACTTCTCAGCGGCGCACCGGAAGGAGCTGGCCGGCGAGCTCAGGGAGCTCCGCGTCCAGTCCCGCCAGCTGCTGCAGCAGGTGTCGAAGTTCGGCAGTGCGGTCACCGCGCGAGACCAGGGGCACGCGGTGGCAAAGGAAGCATGACTCGAGGGAGGGGCTGAACCGATGATGACGAACGAGGCCAGGGATCAAGACGACGTTCTCAAGTCGGGCGACGGCGATGAGCGCCGCCGCTCCAAGACCATGTCGCGCAAGGAGATGGCGCGCGAGCTGCGCCGGCGCCGCCTGCTGGGGCAGGTGGATCCGGAAGAAGAGGCGCTGCTGGCCGAGCTCAAGTCCGAGCGCCCGAAGACGCGCGCCGACTGCATCAACAGCCCGCGCCCCTGCGTCTTCGTGTCCTGCAAGTACAACCTGTACCTCGACGTGAACCCGGAGACCGGCTCGGTGAAGGTGAACTTCCCCGACAAGGAGCTCTGGGAGCTCGAGTACACCTGCGCGCTGGACGTCGCCGAGAAGGGGGGGATCACCCTGGAGGAGGTGGGGGAGATCATGAACCTCACCCGCGAGCGCATCCGCCAGGTGGAGACGCGCGGCCTCGAGAAGGTCCGCACCGCCACCGAAGCCGAGCCCAAGCGTCCCCGCTCAAGCTGACCGGGCGCCTCACCGCTTCGTTGACCCCCCCGAGGCCGGTTGGTACGAGCCCCGCGTGCTCGCCCTCTTGAGTGTGTCTGACAAGCGCGGGCTGGTCCCCTTCGCGCAGGGGCTGGTTCGCCTGGGTTTCAAGCTCTTGTCCACCGGTGGGACGCTCGAGGCGCTCAAAGCCGCCCACGTCCCCGCCACGAAGGTGAGCGAACACACCGGCAGCCCGGAGATCCTCGGCGGGCGGGTGAAGACGCTGCACCCGAAGATCCACGGCGGACTGTTGGGGCGCCCCTCCCTGGAGTCCGATCGGCAGGAGCTGGAGGAGAACGGCATCGCCCCCATCAGCCTGGTCGCCGTCAACCTGTACCCCTTCCGGGAGACGGTGGCGAAGGGCGCGCCCCGGGACGAGGTGATCGAGCAGATCGACATCGGCGGGCCCGCCATGGTGCGCGCGTCGGCGAAGAACGCCGCCCACGTGACGATCGTGGTGGATCCTTCCGACTACGACGCGGTGCTGGCCGAGCTGGAGAAAGAGAAGGCCGTCAGCGCGGCCACCCGCCGCCGCCTGCAGCACAAGGCCTTTTCCCACACCGCCGCCTACGACGCGGCGATCGCCGCCTGGCTGGCCGAGCAGGAAGGCGACCCCTTCCCCGAGTCGCTCTCGGTGGCCGTCACCCGGGCCCAGGGCCTGCGCTACGGAGAAAACCCCCACCAGCGGGGCGCCTTCTACCGGGAAGCCCGCGCGCCCAGAGAGCCCACCGTGGCCTTCAGCGAGGTGCTGCAGGGCAAGGAGCTCTCGTACAACAACCTGCTCGATCTCGACGCGGCCTTGGGCCTGGTCCTCGAGTTCCCCCAGGGGCCCACCGCGGTGGTGATCAAACACAACACCCCCTGCGGCGTGGCCAGCGACGCGGTGCTGGAGCGCGCCTTCCGCAAGGCCCGCGCCGTGGACGAGACGAGCGCCTTCGGGGGGATCATCGCGCTCAACCGGGAGGTGGATGACGCCACCGCGAAGGCCCTGACCGAGACCTTCCTCGAGGCGGTGATCGCCCCCTCCTACTCCGCGGGCGCGAGGGAGCTGCTCGCCGGGAAGAAGAACCTGCGGCTGCTCGCCGCCGGGCCCGGCCTGGCCCAGGGCGACGCGAAGCCCCGCGCCCAGCTCGAGCTGCGCAGCGTGTCCGGCGGCCTGCTGGTGATGGATCGCGACGCGGTCGAGCCTACGGCCGAATGGAAGGTGGTGACGAAGCGCACACCGACTCACGAAGAGTGGGAGGCGCTGCGCTTCGCCTGGCGGGTGTGCAAGCACGTCAAGTCGAACGCGATCGTCTTTGCCAGTCCGAATGAGCTGTTGGCGCAGGCAGGAGGGCAGACAAGCCGGGTGGATTCGGTGAGAATCGCCGCCACCCGAGGCGGTGAGCGCCTCAAAGGGAGCGCCGTGGCGTCGGACGCGTTTTTCCCCTTCCGAGACGGGCTGGATGCGCTGGCCGCGGCGGGGGCGAAGTCCGTCGTGCAGCCGGGGGGCTCGGTGCGCGACGCAGAGGTGATCGCCGCTGCCGACGAGCACGGCCTTGCCATGATCTTCACCGGTACCCGCCACTTCCGTCACTAAGCCCCCTCGATGCGAATCGTCTGCCAGAAGTGCTCCGCCGCGTACGCCATCGACGACAAGTTCGTCACCGACAAGGGCGTGCGGGCCCAATGCCCTCGCTGCCGGCACCTGCAGTTGGTGAAGCGAAGCGACGCCGCCCCCCCGGGTGACGGGCCCACCAGCCCGGGCACGGCCTCGCCCTTCCTCTTCGACTTGAGCAAGCCGCCGTCGCCCGGCCCGGCGGCGACCACCAACACGAGCGGCCTCGCCTTCGGCACCGTGCCGCCGCCCCCCAACGCACCTCCCCCGGCCGCCGGCTTCAGCTTCGACTTCGCCAATCCACCCCCGCCCGGCGCGGCGCCGGCGGCGGGCGCCTTCGACTTCGGCTCCCTGTCCCCGCCCCCGCCCGGGCCGCCGGCCGCGGCGCCCTTCGACTTCGGCGGTCCACCGCCTCCTTCCTCGGCCGCGGCTTCTCTGGAGTTCGTCGACGGCCCGCCGCGCCCGCCGCCGCCGCCCAGGCCCAGCGCGCCTGCTCCCGCAGCTCCTCCGCTCGGTCCCGCGGTGCCCCTCGACGCGCTGGCCACCGCCGGTCCGGTCGGCACCAAGTGCAAGTCCTGCGGCAAGGTGATGACCGATCCGTTCGATCAGGCGCTGGGCGTCTGTGACGACTGCCGGAACAAGGCCCAGCAGGTCGTCGATCAACCCACGCCCGACACGGACGCCGGGCGGGTGGAGCGCGTCGACGCCTCCGGTCTCCACAAGCGCCTCTCGGCGGCGCAGCTGGCCCAGGCGCAGGAGCAGGCGGCGCCACCTCCCCAGCCGAACTTCGACGTGCCCCCGCCAACCGCCGCCGAGCTGGGCGCGGTGCGATCTGCCCTGCGCGCGCGCGACGAGGGCGGCCAGGGCCGGGTGATCGCGCTCGTGATGGGCGTGGTGGTGGTGCTGGGCATCGGCATCGCGGTGGTGGTGAAGAAGCCCTGGGCGAAGAAGCCGCCGCCGCTGGTGGTGAAGAGCCAGGGCGGCGCCAAACCCGCCGAGGGCGTGATCCAGCAGTGGCGGCTCAACTACCCAGAGCTGCAGGGCGAGTCGTCCAAGGGCGCGAAGACGTACGTGGACAGCGGCGAGGAGCTCCTGGCGAAGGACACCACGCTCAGCTACCTGCAGGCCGAAGAGGAGTTCCAGAAGGCCCTGGTGCTGGACAGCACCAACGATCGCGCGGTGGCCGGCTGGGTGTTCGCCCTGGCCTTCGGCCGCGCCGCGCAGATCGACGAGCAGACCGCCGCCTCGGCGGAGTCCATGCTCACCGCGGCCGAGCAACGCAGCGGCAGCCCCCGCGTCTTCGTCGCCCACGCCCACTTCCTGATCGCCCGCGGCGGCAACCCCAACGACATCAAGGTGCTGGCGGAGCGCGGGAAGAACAGCCCCGACGCCTCGGACAAGGCGCTGGCCGCCCTGGCCATCGGGCAGACCTTCCTCACCAAGAACCCGCAGTTGGCCGACAGCAGCTTCAAGGACGCGCTCGCGCTCGATCCGAAGATCAAGCGCAGCTACTTCTTCATGGCCCAGCTGGCGGCCTCGCAGGGCCGCTACAAGGACGCGATCTCCAACCTCGAGCGGCGGCTGGAGCTGGACAAAGATCAATGGGAGGCGGCAGAGGAGCTCGCGCGCCTGTACGTCGACGTGGGCGAGGTGACGAAGGCGAAGAAGGTGCTGGAGGCGGCGAAGGCGGCGGCGCCGCGGAGCGGGAGGCCACGGCTGGGCCTGGCGATGCTCGCCTACCAGCACCTGGGAGATCTCAACGGCGCGCAGGCGCAGCTGCAGGCCCTGGTGGACGACCGGGAGATCGCGCGCAGCGAGCGGGCCGACGCGCTGGTGCACCTGGCGATCCTCGCGCGGCTGTCGGGGGACCTGGGCCGCGCCTCGGATCTCCTCGACCAGGCGCTCGAGCTGACCGCCGACTCGGTGCCGGCACGGCTGCAGCGCTTCCTGGTGCTGCTCAACAAGGGCGTGGCGTCGAGCGCGCGCATGGAATTGGACGCGCTCAAGGGGCGGCTCCCGGACAAGTACCTCGAGGCCACCCTGGAAGGGCGGCTGCTGGTGGCCGAGGATCGCCTCGAGGACGCGGTGCGGGTGCTCTCGGGCGTCCAGGAGTCCGACGGGCGCCGGGCCGACGCGCTGTTGCTCGCCGCCGCCGCCGCCGCGAAGGGGCGCAAGGACGGCAAGGCCTGGGAGTTGTGCCTCAAGCGCGGCCTCAAGCTCGATCCCGGATCGTTCCCCGTCGCCTCGCTCACCCACCTCTACGTCCGCCCGGCCGACGTCCTCGGGCCTGCCGGCGGCGCCTTCCTCTCGCTCTCACCCAACGCCGACGAGGATCCCAACCCGCACCTCTGCGAAGGGCTGGTGTCCTGGTTCTCGGGGGAAGTGGCCGCCGCCGACAAGCACTTTGCCAGGGTGACGAGCATCGACTCGCGCAACGCCAACGCGTATGCCTTCCGGGCGCTGGCGGCGCTCAAGCGAAAGGATCTGGGCACCGCGAGCAGGATGGTCGGCCGGGGCAATGACTCGAGCAGGACCAACGCCCTGGTCCACTACGCCGGCGCGATGGCGCTGATCGCCGCCAACAAGGTCGATCAGGCCAAGCTGGAGGCCACTGCCGCCCTCAAGTTCAACCCGTCCCTGCTGGGCGCCAAGGTGGTGATGGCCGACGCGGAGGTGCGCAACGGCGAGCCCGAGGAGGCGCGCCGGGTGCTGACCACCGTGCTGCTCAACGATCCGCTCTACCGCGATGCCAAGCGTGTGCTGTACAAGCACGCGCTGTGAGGCTCCTCGTTCTCGGTGGCGGCGCGCGCGAGCACGCCCTGGTCTGGAAGCTGAGGCAGAGCCCGCTGTTGTCCGCGCTCTTCGCCGCTCCCGGCAACCCGGGGATCGCCACGCACGCCGAGCTGGTGGCCGTCGATCCCAACCGGCCCCGCGCGGTGACGGACTTCGCGCTCCAGAAGCGGATCGACCTGGTGGTGGTGGGGCCGGAAGCGCCGCTGGTGGCCGGCGTGGCCGACGCGCTGCGGGCGGCGGGAGTGGAGGTCTTCGGGCCGTCGGCGGCGGCAGCGCAGGTGGAAGGCTCCAAGGCCTTCGCCAAGGACGTGATGCTCGCGGCCGGGGTGCCCACGGCGAGGAGCGAGGTGTTCGACGACGCGCAGGCCGCGGCGGCGCGAGCGCGGGCCTGGGGGCCGGTGGTGGTGAAGGCCGATGGGCTGGCGGCGGGGAAGGGCGTGGTGGTGGCCGACTCCGGAGAAGAAGCGGCGGCGGCGTGCCTGGCCCTGGGGCAGGTGCCCGCAGGGAAGCGGATCCTCCTGGAGGAGCGGCTCTCGGGGCCGGAGCTGTCGGTGATCGCGCTCTGCGATGGGACGCGCTTCGTGCTGTTGCCGCCTTCCCAGGATCACAAGCGGATCTTCGACGGCGATCAGGGCCCGAATACCGGCGGCATGGGCGCGTACGCGCCCGCGGGGCTCCTCGCTGACGCGGAGCTGGGCGAGGTGGGCCGCGCGGTGATCGAGCCCACGTTGAAGGAGTTGGCGCGCCGGGGCGCCGAGTTCCGCGGCGCGCTGTACGCGGGGCTGATGCTGACGAAGGAAGGCCCCAGGGTGCTGGAGTTCAACGCGCGCCTGGGCGATCCCGAGACGCAGCCTCTGCTGATGATGGTGAAGGACGACCTGGTCCCCTACCTCCAGGCGTGCGCCCGGGGGCGGCTCGAGGCGAGCGCCGTCGCGCTGCACTCCGGGGCGGCGGTGGGCGTGGTGCTGGCGGCCCACGGCTACCCGGGCACGCCCCGCCAGGGCGACCAGATCCACGGGCTGGACGGCGCGCAGCCTCCCGGGGTGCAGGTGTTCCACGCCGGCACGCGCCTGTCGGACGACGGGAAGCTGGTCACCGCGGGCGGGCGGGTGTTGACGGTGTGCGCGCAGGCGGAGTCGATCGCCGCGGCGCGGGTCCTGGCCTACCAGGTGGCCGAGCAGGTGCGCTTCGAGGGACGCCACTTCCGCCGGGACATCGCCGCGAAGGCGCCGGTGCACTGACGGGCGACGGGGATCGATGCTGCGACGCTACGTCCTGCGCGAGCTGCTCGCCCCGCTGGCCGCGTGGACCGCGTTCCTCGGCTTCACCTTCCTGATGGTGGCCTTCCTCAAGGGCACCGACGTCCTGCTGGGCAGCGCGGTCGGCTGGAACGATCTGGCGCGAATGCTGGGCTACCTCGCGCCTCAACTGCTGGTGCAGGCGCTGCCGGTGGCGTTCCTGTTGGCCATGCTGCTGGGGCTGGGGCGGCTGGCGGAGGACGGCGAGCTCAAGGCGATGCAGGCGCTGGGGGTGCCGCCGGCGCGCCTCTTCCAGCCGGCGCTGGCGCTGGGTGTCCTGCTGGCCGGGGTCCAGGCCCTGCTGGCCTTCACCGCGCAGCCGTGGGGCATGGCGGCCGCCAGCGCCGAGGCCAACGAGATCATCCGCCGCAACCTCATGCACGACATCAAGCCGGGCGTGTTCCACGAGGAGGTGAAGGACTTCACCTTCTACGCCCAGGCAGGTGCGCCAGACGGCGGGTGGAGAGGCGTGCTGCTCTTCGACGCGAGGGATCCCGGCACGCCGCTCTTGCTCCTCGCGGAGTCGGGACAGGTGAAGCCGGCGGGGGCGACGGACGATCTGGCCTTCGAGCTGAGGCGCGGCAGCATCCACCAGTCGAAGCCGTCGACGGGGGAGTACTCCACGCTCGTCTTCGAGCGGGCGGAGATCCTCGCCGGGCTGTCCGAGGCGCGCCTCCTGCAGAACCGCTTCTCCAATGCCTTCGAGGAGGTGACGCCGCTGGAGCTGCGGGCGATGGGCGTGCGCGCGGCCTCCGAGGGAAGGGAGGCCCTGCCCTTCTTCACGGCGCTCCACTGGCGGCTGGGGCAGCTCTTGATGCCCCTGGCCTTCGCCCTGCTGGGCGCCCCGCTGGCGGTGCTGCGACGCGGGGGCCGGACCTGGGGCTTCGTCTTCACGCTAGCCAGCTTCGCCGCGTACTACGCGCTGGCGCGCTCCGGAGCGCAGGCGGCGGTGACGGGGAAGGTGCCTCCGCTGCTGGGCGGGCAGCTCGCCAACCTGGTCTTCCTGGCGGTGGGCGTGGCGCTGATGTGGCGGATCTCGCGGAAGGGGGCGGTGTGAGCCCGATCCTCTTCCGCTATGTCGCGAGGCTGTACCTGGTCCTCTTCCTTGGGACGATCGCGGGCGCGCTGACCATCTTCCTGGTGGGGGATCTGGGCGATCGCTGGGAGATGTTCCTCGGCAAACCGACCGCGGACGTGGCGGATCTCTACCTCAACAAGGGGCTCCTCCTCGTGCATCAACTGAGCCCGGTGGCCATGCTCCTCGCCGCCGGCGCCACGGTGTCGGTGCTGCGCAAGCGGGGCGAGTGGCTGGCCATGCAGTCGCTGGGCGTCTCGCGCTGGGCGGTGCTCTTGCCCGTCGGGCTGTGCGCGGCGGCGATCACCGGCGGCGCCGTGGCCTGGGGCGAGCTCGTCGTCACCCGCGCCGGGCCGCGCGTCGATCAGCTCATGGTCCACAAGTTCGGCCTGTGGGGCGACTACCGGTTCTACTACTTCCCGCAGAGCTGGTTCCGGGTGGGGAACCACGTCTTCAACGTGCGCGGCGCGAGCGAGGAAGACGGCGTGATGCGCGACGTGACGGTGCTGGAGCTGGATCCGGCCTTCGGCCTCACCGCGCGCTATGACGCCCAGGCCCTCTCTCCTCTGGGGGGGGATCGCTGGAAGCTGACCGGCGTGACGGGGCGCCGCTTCCCCGGCGATGGCCAGGCGCCCGAGGTGGCCGAGCGCGAGGTGGAGCTCAGCGTGCCTGGTACCACGCCGGACACGTTCCAACTGCGCGTGGGGAGGCCCGAGCAGATGCGGCTGGTCGATCTTCGCCACCAGCAGCGGATCCGCACGCAGCTCGGACTGCCCACCGAGCGCTTCCTGTTGGCCATGCACGAGCGGTTCGCGCTCCCCTTCACCGGGTGGGTGGCCGCGCTGCTGGCCGCGCTCCTCGCGCTGCGGCAGGAGCGGAAGGGGCACCTGACCTTGACGCTGGTCGAGGGGCTCCTGGTGACGGTGGCGATCTTCTCGCTGGTGATCGTCGGTCGCCGACTCGCGCTCGGCGAGCATGTGCCTGTGGGCGCCGCGGCGTGGCTCCCGACGCTGGTGCCGCTGGCGGCCGTGCTGGCGCTGTGGTGGCGCGTGGACGTGCGCTGGAGGGCTGCCCGTCGGGGCGAGGTCGCGTGAGGGAGGTGCGCCAAAGGGTGCATCACTGATGACAAGCGCCGCTCGTCACGGACGGCCGACGATCACCATCCGCCCCACCAGCGGCTCCAGACTGCCTTCCTTGAACGCCCGGAGCACGTCGTCCGGCGTGGTGTTCACGCGCATGCTGCGCTGTGACGCGATCACCTCGTACGGCGCGCCCGGGTGGTCGGACTCGGCCATCCAGACGATCCCGCCCGCGGCCAGCGCCGCGTCGCGCTCCTCGGGCGTCTTGAGGTAGCGGACGTCGCGGCGGCTGGCGAACTCCACCAGGCCCGGCGCCTCGCGGAAGACGTAGGTGGGCCGCTCCGGGACCGGCCCATCCGGCCACGGGGGAAAGCCGGCCGCGGGCGTCAACCAGCCCAGCGCCAGCGCCACCGTCGCCAGCGCGCACGCCGAGGCCACCACCATCCGCCGGGTGAGGAACGCCGCGCACGCCAGTCCGGCCGCCAGCGCCACCGCCAGGGCGAGGGCCACCGGGAGGATCCGCGCGCTCACCACCCCGCCCACCGCGGCTACACCACACACCACCGCCGTCGACTTGAGGCCCCAGCGGAAGGCCCTCGACTCCTCCCGCTCGGCCCAGAGCAACGCCACCAGCAGCGCCAAAGCCGGCACCGCGGGCAGGCCGTAGTGCGGGAACTTCTGCGCGGGGATGGAGAAGGTGATCATCACCGCCGCGGCCCAGGAGAGCGCGAGGAGGTAGCGGGGATCTCTCCTCCGCGCGCGCGCCAGGGCGTCCACCACCGCCGCCACCGCCAGCGGCAGCCAGGGCACCAGCCACGCGGCGAGGCCTCCCCACAGCACGCCCAGCGACGCCACCTGCCACGGCGTCCGGAAGCGATCGACGTTCATCTGCACGAAGAAGAAGTCGAAGAAGCCTTCCCGGTACCGCGCCAGCATCAGCGCGTACCAGGGCACTGCCACGGCCAGGGCGGCGAGCGCCGCGAGGGCCAGCCAGGGGAGCCGCAGGAGCGGATCCGGCTTCGGCCTCGGCCGGAGGAACACGAAGGCCGCCGCGCCCACCCCGAAAATGGCCCCGGCCACCGGCCCCTTGGCCAGCACGCCCACCCCCAGCGCGGCCCCGGCGGCGACGAGCCACCGGCCGTCCGATCGCCGGTGCGCCTCCCACAGGCACGCGAAGGCTCCGGCCAGCCCCAACGCCAGCAGCGAGTCGGTGATCGCCATGCGCCCATTGACGAAGAGGCCCAGCGATCCTCCGCACAGCAGGGTGGCGAACGCGCGGTTGGCGCCCAGCCGCCGCGCCAACAGGCCGGTGAGCAACGCCAGCGCGATGGCGGCGAGCGCGGCCGGGAGCCGGGAGGTGAAGACGCCCGGGCCGCTCAGGCTGTAGGTGAGCCGCTCCAGCCAGTAGAGCAGCGGCGGCTTGTAGAACCAGGGCTGCCCGTCGAGGGTGGGCGTGGCCCAGGCGCCGGCGCGGTGCATCTCTGCGCTCACCGACATGTTGAACTGCTCTTCGGGCCGCGTGGCCCCGGACAGCGTGCCCAACTGAGGCAGGTAGGCCACCAGCAGCGCCGCGGTGAGCGCCAACACCTCTCGCCAGTCGGAGGAGGTCCTCACACTCGGCTCGGCGGCGGTGCTCATCTCGCGCGCCGCTCATAGCGCAGAGCCGCCCTGTCGCGCGCCTTTAGAAGCAGATCGTGTTGTAGCCGACCGTGAGCGTCTGCCCCGGACCGGGCGTGGCGGTGGGATCGAAGACAACCGAGTTGGTCGCCGCGTCGTACGTCCAGCTCGTGGTCGGCACCGGCGTCCCGTTGATCGCCACGTCGATGGTCTGCCCCATGGACAGATCCGGCACGTTGTTGAGGAAGAACTGGGTGCGGAAGCCGAACGCGGTCCGCCCCAGGTTCTGCAGCGTGGTGGCCCAGTTCGAGCTGCAGATCTCGTCGGACACGCCCGAGGTGTACGCCACCAGGTCCAGGTAGCGCGGGGCGCCGCTGGCGTCGTCGTAGGAGCAGTTGCCCGGCGGGGTCTGCAGCGTGGGCACGATCGCGCTGAAGGTGAACATGGACAGGCGGTTGAACCCTTTCACGTTGACCAGGCGGTTCTGGTAGTACGACAGCGGCTGCACGGACTGATCGCCCGCGTCGGAGATCACCACCACCGCCAGGTTCGCGTCCGTCCGCAGGAAGCCGGCGTTCTCGTTGGCGATCCGCGGGGGGGTGAGCGCCATCACCGCCGTGGACAGGCCCGTCTCGCTGCCGGAGCCGTCGGTGCCCACGTTCACCAGGGAGGAGAAGGCCGACGACACGTTGGGCGTCGAGGGCGTGAGGATGGGGCCCACGCTGCCCTTCTTCACCAGCTTGCCTGCCCCCGGCACGCCCGGGCAGAGCGTGGGGATCGGGCAGGGGATCTCATCCTCCGTGGTGGTGATGACGCCGATTTGCCAGTCGGTGTTGGTGGCGGTGGCGTACTGGATGAAGGACGCGAAGTTCGACGCCAGGCTCATCTGCTTGTCGCTCATCGAGCAGGAGTCGTCGATCACCAGCAGGATGTCGGCCTTGGGCTGGTTGTTCTGCTGGAAGGTGTCCGTCTGCCGGCCCATCGTGTCGCCCTGGCCGCCGAGGCCCACCAGGTACGCCAGCGACTGGCCGTTCTGGATCGCGTCGATCGCCAGCGCCCCCGTGTCGGCGCCGATGTCGATGGGCGCGTACTTGAGCTGCACCTGCACCGGCGCCATCCCCGGGGGCAGCGCCAGCCCGCCCGCAGGGATCGTCGGCGTGGCCGTGGTGAAGAACTCCGGGCAGGGGCTGGTGCCGGGGCAGTCGGGCCCTCCGGCGGCCTGCCCACCCGCCGCGGGGATCGAGAAGCCGGTGATGGTCACCGTGGTGTTGCACACGTTGTAGACGTTGAGCGAGCGCGACGGGCTGTTGCAGCCGCGCTTCACCGTGCCGAAGTCCACCGGATCGGGAGTGATCGCGACGCAGGCTGGGCCCACCGCCGTGGTGAGCGGCACCGTCACCCGCGGCGTGGTGGGCGAGCTGACGTTGAAGGCCAACTGGCCCAGCAGTGAGACCAGGGTGGTGGGCACCGGCCCCTGCGGCGCCACGCGCACCACCACCGTGAAGGCGGCCTGTGGCTGCAGCTCGTGCTCGACGATGGGCCCGCCGACGATCGAGTAGGCCGGCGCGCTCCCCGCGGCGAGATCGATGCCCGACAGGTAGCAGACCTCGTTGGGCTGGGTGCCCTGGTTGGTGATGGTGATCGGCAGATCCTTGCTGTTGGGCGGAGTGACGAGCCCGAAGTTGGCGGCCGCCGGCGAGACGCGGAAGTTGCACGGCGGCAGGAGCTGCACGTTGGCGGTGAGCGTGACGCGCACCTCGGGCTGCGAGGGATCGTTGGAGAAGATCACCAGCTCGGCCTCCTTCAGCCCCACCGACTTCGGGGTGAGCGTCACCGAAAGATCGACCAGGTTCCGCCCGGCCACCGCCTCCAGGCCGTGGCTGGAGTCGTAGGGGCTCCCCAGGCCCACGGTGAACTCGTCGGCGGCCGTGTCGGCATTCAGTGGGGTGACGGTGAAGAGCGGCACCTGGCCCACGGTGCCGTCAGACGCCACGCTGCCGAGGAAGAGGTTGGCGGTGAGATCCGGCATGGGCGGAGTCGTGCCCACGTTCTGCACGGTCACCTTGCGGCCCACGGCGTAGTTCATCGCGCCCTGGAAGAAGGCCACGCGCCCGAAGGCGAGGGCAGGGCTGGGCGTCACCTTGATCTTCGGGCCACCGCCGGTGCACTTGAGCGCGATGGTGCCCCTCGGCACGCGCGTCAGCGGCGTCTTGAAGGTGAGCGTCGAGTCCCGCCGGCCGAGCTGCGCCGGGTTGCAGGCGATCGTCAGCGCGGTGGGCACGCCGCCGCCCGGCACCACCAGCCTCGCCGGATCCGCGCCCAGCGCCGGCACCACGTAGAAGTCGCCCGGCGCCTGGCTGGTCACCTCAGTGAGGCTGATGGGCACGTTGGAGACGTTGGTGAAGGTGACCTGCAGCAGCTTCTCCGTGCCCGGCGAGACGTGGCCGTAGGCAAGCTCGCTGGGCGTCCAGGTGAGCACCTCGTCGGCGCCCTCGCCGCGGATGGTGAGGGTGACGTCGGGGCAGCCGCCCGCGCCGCGCACCACCACCTGGGCCTCGTAGTGGCGCTTCTCGGTGGGCGAGAAGGTGAAGGTGACGTCGGCGCTGCCCATCGCCGCCACGGTGAACTCCCCGCGCGGGCTGGAGGCGGCGAAGCCGAAGCTCTGCGCGTCGGCGCCGGTGAGATCGCCCACGAAGCCGCGGGCGTCGATCGAGGTGGGGTTGGTGAAGGGCAGCGTCAAGGGCAGCGAGTCGCCCACCGGCACCTTCCCGAAGTCCAGCACGGAGGGGAAGTCGCACGCGCCGCGCTGCGCCGAGCCGCGCAGGGTGATGACGGCGATCGCGTCCTCGGGGCGCCCACCCTCGGTGGTCAACTTCAGCTTCGCCTCGAAGGCGCCGTCGAGGGACTTCGGCGTGAAGGCGATCGCGTACTCCACCTGGCCGGACGGCTCGACCTCGACTGAGCGGAACTCAGCCTCGAAGGACGAGGTGGCGGTGCCCGCGCCGTCGATCGCCACCTCCGCGCCGTCGGTGCGCTCGAGGGAAAGCAGCGTCAGCTTGCCCACGCCCACGTTCCGCACCGTCATGGTGAGCGTCTTCCGCTCGCCCACCAGCGCCGCGCCGAAGTCGTAGAGGGCGTCGCGGCTGATCACCCGCTCGCCCTGCGCGTCGCGCCACACCACGCCCACCTCGCCCAGGTTCCGCTGCACGCCAGGTCCGCCCCCGCACCCACAGCCAGAGGCCGTCAACACGAGGAGCGACAGGGCGAGCGGGAAGCGCAGCATGAGGGGAAGCTCCCGGGAACGAGGAAGAACGCGGCGCATGGTGGTCGAGGAAGGGAAAGAGGGTCAAGCCCCTCACGTCACCCCACCTCGCGTCGCGTCGAGCCTGTCCAGCTTCCGAAGGATCTCAGAGGCGCAGGGCGCGGCGGTACACGGCGAGCGTCTGCTTCGCGCAGTCGTCCCAGGAGAAGCGGGCAGCGCGATCGCGGCCGCGTCGTGAGAGGTCCGCGCGCAGCGATGAGACTCGCCCCACCTTGAGGGCCGCTTCTCGCCAGGCGAGCGGGTTGTCGGCGGACACGAGGAGCCCGGCGTTGGCGATCACCTCGGGGTGGGCGCCGGCGTTGGCGGCGATCACCGGGGCGCCACAGGCCATGGCCTCGAGCGCGGGCAGGCCGAAGCCCTCGTAGCGCGAGGGGACGAGGACGGCGGTGGCGCCGCCGAGGAAGCAGACCAGATCGGCGTCGGGCAGCGGGGAGAGCTCGATCACCTGCTCGCTGAAGCCCAGCGCCCGCCGCGCGCCGCGTCCGGCGAGGAGCACCAGCGGCTCGGACAAGCCCTGGGCAACCGAGAGCAGCACCTTGAGGTTCTTGTGCGGCTTGGTGCTGCCGATGGCCGCGAAGTAGCGGGGCGGCACTCCGCGGCGCGCGCGAAAGTCGTCCACCTCGGTGGAGGCGGGGACGTGGAAGGCGGCGTCGACGCCGTTGCTGATCACCTGCAGCCGCTCGGGGACGAGGCCGAGGTGCGCGGCGAGCTCCTTCCGGGAGAACTCGGACACGGTGATCAACGCGCGCGCCCGCTGCGCGCGGGGCCCCACCACCAGCTTGTAGTAGGCGGTGTGGGTGAGCGAGGTGCTGTCGGGCAGCGCGAGGTGCGTGGCGTCGTGCAGCGTGGCGACCAGCGGCCCCGGCCACAGGGACGGCAGCGAGAAGCTGGTGGCGTGGAACAACTGGGGTGAGTGCCGGAACAGGCAGGCCGCCAGGGCGGGCTGCTCGAAGACGGAGAGGAACGGGGCGCCGCAGCGGACGAGGGGGATCCGCGGCGCCAGCTCGCCGAGATCGTCGGGCACCCCCCCGGGGCCGGTGAGGCCGAAGAACTGCCACTGGGGCTCGAGGGCAGGCAGGCGCCGGGCGAGCTCCAAGGCGTACCGCGCGATGCCGTGCAGCGCTCCGCGCACCATGCGCAGATCGATCAGGACCTTCACCACGCGGGCAGCGTAAGCGACGGGGCGGCCTCGTGCTATGGCGCGTTGGCCATGTCCGGCGTGGTGCCCGAGGTCCCGGTGTCGTTGCGCGGCGCGCGGGTGGCGCTGTCCCACGACTGGCTGATCACCTGGCGCGGCGGCGAGAAGGTGCTGGAGGCGATCGCCGAGCTGTTCCCCGGAGCGCCCATCTACACGCTCTTCCACCAGCGGGGCGCCATGCCCGAGGCGCTGGAGCAGCACCCCATTCTCACCTCGGCGCTCAATCGGATCCCCGGGGCGCGGGAGCGGCACCGGCTGCTGCTGCCGTTGATGCCGGCGGCGATCCGGGGGCTGCGCCCGCGCGAGGTGGACCTGGTGATCTCCTCCAGCCACTGCGTGGCCAAGGCGATCCCGGTGCCCCGCGGCGCGAAGCACCTGGCCTACGTGCATTCGCCGCTGCGCTACATGTGGGATCGCTTCGACGACTACTTCGGGCCGGGGAAGGCGTCCTGGCCGGTGCGCGTCGCCGCGCGGACGCTGCGCCCGGCGTTGCGCGCGTGGGACGTGGTGACCTCGACGGGCGTCGATCGCTTCGTGGCCAACAGCCGGCATGTGGCCCAGCAGATCGCCGATCGCTACCACCGCTACGCGCGCGTCCTTCACCCGCCGGTCGAGCTGGAGCGCTTCATCTACACGTCCCTGGAGGGGCTGGGGCAGGGCGGGTACTTCCTCTGTCTGGGGGCGCTGGCGCCGTACAAGCGGATCGACCTGGCCATCGAGGCCTTCCGTCAGCTGGGCCTGCCCCTGTGGATCGCCGGGAGCGGGCAGTCGAAGCAGTGGCTGCACGCGCTGCCGAAGAACGTGAAGGCGCTGGGCCAGGTGTCCGACGACGAGGTGGCGGAGCTGTACCGTGGCGCGCGCGCGCTGGTGTTCCCCGGCGTGGAGGACTTCGGCCTCACCCCGCTGGAGGCGCAGGCCTGTGGCCGGCCGGTGATCGCCTTTGGCGCGGGCGGGGCGCTGGAGACGGTGACGCCGCAGACGGGCGTCTTCATGACGGAGCAGACCGTGGCGGGGCTGGTGGAGGCGGTGCGGCGCTTCGAGGCCTTCGAGGCGGGCTTCCGGCCGGACCGCGCGCGCGCCCAGGCGCAGACCTTCACCCGTGAGGCATTCCAGCAGGCGCTCCTCAGCGAATTGGCCGAGCTGATGACGGGCTGACCCACCTCACCCGGCCGTCTCGCGGTAACCCTTCTTCGTCTTCTCGGCGATCAGCTTCTCCGCCTCGGCCTGCGCCTGCGCCGCGCTGCCGAAGGACTTGAGCGTCGTCTGGCCCTTGCTGCCGATCCGCCCGTAGGTGGTGGTGAAGGCGGCGCCGTCGACGGAGATCTCCCAGAACTTGGACGAGGTCCCTGCGACGAGCTCGAAGCGACGGCCCTTTCCCGAACGAGGCACCGAGGCCGGCGGTGGCGTGGACGGCGCCGTCACGGCCTTCACCCGGCGGGCCTTCGGAGAAGGGGAGGACGGCGCCATCACCTTGTCGATCCGCTCGCCCACGAAGGACGGGAAGCGGGGGACGCCGGCGTTGGAGAGCTCCTGGTAGCGGAAGGTGATCACCGCGCCCACCTTCGGCGGGGCCTCGCGCTCGCGATCGGAGAAGCCGGTGCCGACGCTGAACTGCGTGCCGTCGGCCAGCTCGACCAGCAGCGCCCCCAGCCGGCCCTTGTGCCTGCCCGCGCCGGGGAGGTGATCGATCACCCGCGCCTCGTCGTCATGGAAGGACTTCACCTTGAGCAGCGTGGACGAGCGGCCGGCCTCGTAGCGGGAGCCTGGCTGGCGGGCCATCAGCCCCTCGCCGCCGAGCGCCTCCACGCGGGCGAGTTCCCGGCGCAGGTGATCGACGCCTTCGCAGCGCAGGTGGGCGCACGCCTGAAGCCAGGCCACCTTCCGGCCCGCCACCGACTGCTCGAGGAAGGCCGTGCGCTCTTCGAAGACGCCGCCGTGCGCGGGCGCGTCGAAGACGACGTAGGACAGCTCCTTCCACAGCGGCGACTCGTCCTGGCGCTTGACGATCCCCACGGTGCGCTGGAACAGCTTGCGCCCGCCCCACAGCTCGCCGTCGAGCGGATGATTCGGCAGCCCTTCGGTGAACCACGTCGGCGCGAAGAACTGGTTGCCCAGCCGCGAGAGGAAGCGCCGGCCGTCCCACCAGGCCCGCACCCCGTCCAGCTTCTCGGAGATCCACCACCCGGTGAGATCGACGTCGTTCTCCCAGGGGTGCGCGAGGAGGACCGGCGGCGCCACGTCCTCGCCCGAGGACTTCTTCGCCGCGGCCCGCGTCGGCTTGCCGCTCAACGGGGCCGAGCCGAGCCTGGCCTCTTCTGCTTCATCGCCGCGGAAGGCCCGCAGGTGCTTGCAGGTGCGCCGCTCGATGGCGATGCCCTGGTGCATCCAGGCGGGGCAGGTGCAGGAGTACACGCCGCCGGAGTTCTTCAGCGTGTAGATCGACGAGCCCGATCCCTTGACCTGGGTCGTCTCGCCGTCGCGCAGATCGCTGGCCATGGCGGGACACTGTAGCTCCCCGGCGCACGTGCGGGTCAGCGAGCGTCACGAGACGCTGCGCACGCGTCTGCGCCGCCAGACCACCAGCGCGGTGAGGGCCAGCGCGAGGACGATCGACGAGCCGACGGCGGGGGCGCGATGGAGCGGGGGGGGTCCTTCGCCGGGGCGCAGCCCGGTGGCGGCGAGCACCATCCGCTCCACCTCCTCTTCGGCACCGGGCTCCCAGTCTCCCTGCTCGCCGACCAGGTCCACCGCCAGGCTGCCTTCTGCCACGGGCAGCATCCAGGTCAGCTTCTTCACCGGGCCCTGGTGCACGCGCACCTTGAGCGCTGCGGCCTCTCCGATCGACACCACGCGGCTCTCGGTGACCCGCGTCCCGAAGGCCTCCTCCCGCCCGCGCCGCTCGAGGCTCTTCGAGAGCTGGTCCAGATCCGTCAGGGGATCACGGAGGTGCTTCCCCGGCGCGAGCGACACGCTCAGGCTCACCGTCTTCCGGGCCTTGAAGGTGAACTCCCGGGTCATCGGACGGGCGGACGGGCGCTCGATCCACGCCTCGGAGGGAGGCAGCACCAGCCAGTCGGCCGCCGCGCTCGAAGAGACCAGCAGGAGGAAGAGGGCCAGCCGCCGCACCCCGCGCTTCCTAGCGGCGAACGTGTCCGCTCACCAACCAGCGAGGTGGATCCACCCAAGCTCGCCTTCTCGCGTCGTCTCGCGCAGGAACCTCCCGCGAGGAATGCTCACCGGGTACCGGGGGAGGCGAAGCACGGACTTCGCTCCGTCGAGGTGCTGCAGCGCCGCCTCGCTGGCCACGAAGAGGCGGGGCCGCTCGCGCGAGACCTCCCCCGGGCTCGCCGGCCGCAAGGGGCGCTGAGAGTAGAAGGACAGCGCGAAGGTGGGTGCGACGTCGACGAGCACCAGCGGCTCCGAAGGAGGCAGCGCGCGCACCTCCGCCGCCACCTCGCGCCACGGCTGGTAGTCGAGCAGCCGCGGGTGAAGCCACGCCTGGTAGAGGAACAGGAAGCCCAGCGCGGAGCTCGCCGCCAGCGCGGCCGTGCGCAGCCACGCCTCACCAGCTCGCGTGACGGCCCAGGCGATCGCCGGGAGCGCCAACGCGAGGAGGATGAGCCACCCCCACCCGCCCGGAGGAAAGACGAGGGCCAGGAGGAGCAGCCCCAGCGCCGCCGCGCCCACCGCCAGAGCGGCGTACGCCCTCCGCCACGCCAGGAGCCCACCCTCGGAGAGCCGGAGGATTTCGCCAGCAGCCAACAGCGCCGCTGGGGGCGCCACCCAGTACACGTACTGCGGCAGCTTGTAGCGGGAGAGGGAGATCACCGCGAACGTCAGCAGGAGCCACCACGCAGGGATCCGCTCGAGCCGCGCCGGCAGCGTCCGCTCGCGCCACAGGCGATGCGCCCCGCGCCCGAGGGCGGCGATCAGCAGCGGCGTCATCGGCCACAGCGCCCACAGCCCGGTGTGCAGGAAGTAGAGGGGGGTGGTGGAGTCCTGGAAGTCGCCGCCCCCGAGGATCCGCGCGAAGGCCTGCGTCCAGAGGAGGTAGCGGGCGCCGGAGGCTCCCTGTGCCGCGTAGAAGGGGATCACCAGCGCCGCGAAGAGGAGTGCGCCGAGGACGGCCCTTCCCCTCTCCCTCCATGGGGGAGAGGGAGGCTTCGTGCGCAGGAACTCGGGCAGCAGGGCCAGCACGACGATCCCCGGCCCCACCGGCCCCTTCGCCAGCACCGCCAGCGCCGCGAACAGCCACGCCAGAAGCCACCGCCGCTCCAGCGCCGCCCAGATCGCCCACGTCGTCATCGCCATCAGCGAGAGGTCGACCTTCGGATCCGCCACCGCGTGGTGCAGCGCCACCGAGCCCGACACGAAGGCCGCCGCGACCGCCCCCAGCCGCACGTCCTGGAGGCGCCTGCCCACGAAGAACGTCCCCAGCACCGTGAGGACCGCGAAGAGGATCGCCGGCAGCCGCGCCGCCACCGACGTCGGTCCCAGCACCGCCATCGCCAGCGCCTGCGCCCAGATCATCAGCGGCGGCTTGTTGATGAACGGCCCGTTCATGTCCTGGAGGTGCAGCCAGTCGCCGCGCACGAGGATCCGCGCCGCCACGTCGGCGTACTGGGCGGGATCGAACTCCATCACCTCGTCGCCCAAAGACAGCGCCGCGACGCAAAGGCAGAGCGCGACGACGAGAGCGAGGGGGCGTGGCACCGCCCTGCGTGTACCACAGACACCGAGAATGCCCTGTCGTCCCGGGGGGTTGCCAGCCTCTGGCCGGACCGTGCTAGAGGCTTTCCCCGCCGTGTTCACGCGATTCCAGCGCTTCTACAACTCGATCAAGCTGCTGGCGGACGTGGCCACGCTGGCGGTGGCCTTCGCGGCGGCGTACCTGACCCGCTTCACCTTCTTCGCCTGGGAGTCGATCCCCCCTCCGGGCGACACCCTGGTGACGCTGGGCTTCGTGCTGGTGATCTTCCCGATCATCTTCCGGGCGCAGGCGCTCTACACGACCAACCGCAACCGCTCGCACATCGGGGAGGTCTTCGAGATCTTCAAGGCGGTGGTGCTGGCCACGCTGGTGCTGGTGGCGGTCAGCTACTTCGTGCGCGAGCGCTACAGCCGGCTCACCATCCTCGTCTTCGCGGGCTACGCCTTCACCCTGGTGACGGCGGTGCGGCTCACCACGCGCGCCCTCTTCAACTCGCTGCGGCGGAAGGGCGTCAACGTGAAGACGGTGCTGCTGGTGGGCGCGGGGGAGCTCGGCCAGCGCTTCATCGAGACCATCGATCAACACCGCGAGCTGGGCTTCAAGGTGGTGGGGGCGCTCACCCGGCGTCCTGAGAAGGTGGGCAGCGAGGTGCACGGGGTGCCGGTGAAGGGCCTCTACACGGAGCTGGGCCGCGTGCTGGACGAGCAGCCGGTGGATCAGGTGGTGCTGGCGCTGCCGCTGGAGGAGCACGCCGCGCTCAAGGAGCTGATGGAGGAGCTGGCGCTGCGCACGGTGGACGTGAAGCTGTTGCCGGACTTGATCAGCTTCGTCACCCTGCGCGGGGGCCTCGAGGAGTTCGGCGGCCTGCCGATCATCAGCCTGCAGGGCGCGCCGCTGGAAGGCTGGAACCTGATCGCCAAGCGCGCCTTCGACGTGATCTTCTCCGGGCTGGCGCTGCTGCTGCTGTCGCCGGTGATGGTGGTGCTGGCGGCGCTGGTGAAACTGACCAGCCGCGGGCCCGTCTTCTACGCCCAGGAGCGCATGGGCATGGATGGGCACCTCTTCAAGATGCTCAAGTTCCGCACCATGAAGGTGGACGCGGAGAAAGACGGCCCGCGCTTCGCCACCGAGGCGGACGATCGCAGGACGCCGGTGGGCGCCTTCCTGCGGCGCTCCTCGCTCGATGAATTGCCCCAGTTCTGGAACGTGCTGGTGGGGGACATGTCCCTGGTCGGCCCCCGCCCCGAGCGCCCCGTCTTCATCGAGGCCTTCAAGAAGCAGATCCCCCGCTACCACCTGCGGCACATGGTGAAGTCCGGCATCACCGGCTGGGCCCAGGTCAACGGGCTGCGCGGTGACACGTCGATCAAGGATCGGATCGACTACGATCTCTATTACATCGAGAACTGGTCGCTCGCCTTCGACGTGAAGATCCTGGTGCGGACCGCGCTGGGCGGCTTCCTCTCGAAGAACGCGTACTGACGGCCCATGCTGCGCGCGCTCCTCCTCTTCCTGGCCCTCTCCCAGGCCGCTCCGCAGAAGGCGCCCCCTGGGCCCAGCCGCTCCGAGACGGCCAAGCTCTTCTTCCTCACCGGCGACCTCGCCAAGGCCCAGGAGATCGCCCGCGCCGGCGCCTCCTCGAAGGCGGACGGCAAGAAGTGCCAGGCGCTGGTCAAGCTGCTCGCCGAGTACGCCTTCCTCGCCGGCCGCATCGACGACTTCACCCCCGAGCAGGCCAGGCAGTTCCTGGAGCTCGACGCGAAGATCACCCCCGACGCGCGGGGGAAGCTGACGAAGCAGGCCCTCGAGCGCTTCGTCGACAGGCCCCTGTCCATCGCGAAGCTGCGGGCCGAAGCCGGCGATCGCGAAGGGGCCCGGGGCATCGCCCAGGACATCCTGAAGGTCGCTCCAAAGCACCCGGAAACGCTGGCGTTCCTCAAGTCCCTCGACGCGCCCGACGGCGGCGCCGCCACGGGCCGGCCGGACGGTGGGCAATCGCCGCGGAAGTAGGGCGTTACAGAAGCGCCATGCGCGCCCTGCTGCCCCTGACGACGCTCCTGTTGGCCTCCACCGCCTGCGCCGGGATCCACGGCAGCGGCACCATCGTGCAGGTGCGCGCCGAGGCGTTGCCGGGCTTCGACCAGGTCGACCTCGCGGGGGGCCTCGACGCGATCATCCGCCGCGGCGCGCCGGGGGTGGTGCTGGAAGGGGACGACAACATCTTGGCGGCGTACGAGGTGAAGGTGGAAGGCGAGCTGCTCCGCATCCACCCGAAGGCCGGCGTGTCACTCACCCCGTCGCGCGAGGTGAAGGCCTTCATCTCGCTGCCTGATCTGCGCAAGGTGGTGGCCTCGGGCGGCGTGGACGTGCGGGTGGAGAACGGGGTGAGCAGCAGCCTGGCGCTGGAGCTCTCGGGCGGCGTGGAGCTGGAGGCGCGGGACGTGAAGCTGGCGGTGCTGCAGGTGCAGGCGTCGGGCGGGGTGCAGGTGGAGCTCTCTGGCGCGGCGGAGAGCGTCGATCTGCACCTCTCGGGAGGCGTCGACTTCGACGCCGAGCACCTCACGGCGCAGACGGTGTTGGTGGACGCGTCAGGCGGCTGCGAGGTGGACGTGGTGGCCACCGAGTCGATCACCGGCAAGGCCTCGGGCGGCGTGGATCTCACCGTGCGGGGCAACCCGCCCAAGAGCCGCGTAGAGGGCGCGGGCGGCGCGTCGATCGAGTGGAAGGACTGAAGTCCCGCTGTCCTCTCGAGGGCGGCGCGCTTCCTCCAGTCGCTCATCACCGAGCTCCGGCCGGTGTGAGGACGAAAAAAGGGCGGCTCCAGCCTTCATCAAGCCGGAGCCGCCTCCCCCTCCCGGAAATGAAGCGACAGGGATCGCTCGAAGGCCTCCCCCGTCTGGACCGGCTCTTCCCGGCCCCTTCGTGTTTCCTGGTGTCGCGTGGGCGGCGGCGAGCTCCCGCAAAGAAGCCCGCCGGCCGCGCACCCTCTTTCAGCTGCAGCCGGTGGTGGCGCCGCAGTTGTGGCACTTGTAGCAGGCGCCGTTGCGCACGGTGATGGTGCCGCACACGGGGCAGGGCGGCGCGTCGGCCTGGTTGA
This sequence comes from Myxococcales bacterium, assembly GCA_020846875.1. Taxonomy (GTDB): domain Bacteria; phylum Myxococcota; class Myxococcia; order Myxococcales; family Myxococcaceae; genus JADLDB01. The sequence goes on from JADLDB010000056.1 coordinate 109,026, forward strand.
GGAAGGCCGCCTTCATCGCGCTCAATTCGGCGCCCTTGTCGGCCACCACCACCGGCGAGGGCTTGGGCGCCGGAGTCCGGGCGATCGCCTTCGCCTCGGCCTCCATCAGGCTCTCCGCGGCGCCCTCCTGCGGCAGGAACTTCAGCGCCAGCCACCGGAAGATGTAGTCGGTGAGCGACTTGGCGATCGGCAGATCCGGGTTGTTGGTGAAGCCCGCCGGCTCGTACCGGGTGTGGCTGAACTTGTCGACCAGCACCTGGAGCGGCACGCCGTACTGGAGCGACAGCGAGATGGCGGTGGCGAAGCTGTCCATCAGGCCCGACACCGTGCTGCCTTCCTTGGCCATGGTGATGAACACCTCACCCGGCTGCCCGTCCTCGTACATGCCCACCGTCAGGTAGCCCTCGTGGCCGGCGATCGAGAACTTGTGGGTGATCGCGCGGCGCTCGTCGGGCAGGCGCTTGCGGGCGATGCGCTCCACCACCACCTGCGGCTCGAGGACGACGGCGTCCGCCTTCTTCGCCTCCTTGGAGGTGTTGAGCGGCTGGCTGCGCTTGCACCCGTCGCGGTACACCGCCACGGCCTTGAGCCCCGCGCGCCACGACTCGAGGTACGCCATCTCGATGTCCTCGACGGTGGCCTCGTTGGGCAGGTTGACCGTCTTGCTGATCGCCCCCGAGAGGAACGGCTGCGCCGCCCCCATCATCTTGATGTGCCCCATGTAGTGAATGGACCGGGTGCCCTTCGCCGGCTTGAAGGCGCAGTCGAACACCGGCAGGTGCTCGGCCTTGAGCTGGGGCGCCCCCTCGATGGTGTCGTGCTTGTCGAGGTAGCTGACGATCGCGTCCGTCTCGGTGGTGCTGTAGCCCAGCTTCGCGAGCGCGGGCGGGACCGTCTGGTTGACGATCTTCAGCATGCCGCCGCCGACCAGCTTCTTGTACTTGATGAGCGCGATGTCCGGCTCGATGCCGGTGGTGTCGCAGTCCATCATGAAGCCGATGGTGCCGGTGGGGGCCAGCACGGTGACCTGCGCGTTGCGGTAACCGGCTTGCTCACCCACCTGGAGCGCGTCGTCCCACACCTGCTTCTGGGCCGCGTGCAGCTTCTGCCCCACGCCCGTCACCGGCAGTTGGTACGCCGCCTTGCGGTGCTTGCGGATGACGCCCAGCATCGGCTCGCGGTTGACGGGGTAGCCGGCGAAGGGCCCGAGGTGCTCCGCCATGCGCGCGGACATGTGGTACGCGCGGCCCGCCATCAGCGAGGTGACGGCGCCGGCCATGGCGCGGCCCTCGTCGGAGTCGTACGGCAGGCCCGACGCCATCAAGAGCGCGCCCAGGTTGGCGTAGCCCAGGCCCAGCGGGCGGTAGTCGTACGAGTTCTGGGTGATCTTCTGCGTCGGGTACCTGGAGAAGCCGACGATGATCTCCTGGCCCAGGAGGGTGATGTCCACCGCCGCCTTGAAGGCCTCGACGTCGAAGTCGCCGTCGATGGTGCGGAAGTGCAGCAGGTTGAGCGACGCCAGGTTGCAGGCCGTGTCGTCGAGGAACATGTACTCGCTGCACGGGTTCGACGCGTTGATCCGCGCGGTGTTGGCGCAGGTGTGCCAGCCGTTGACGGTGGTGTCGAACTGCAGGCCCGGATCGCCGCACTTCCACGCCGCGTCGGCGATCTCGCGGAACAGATCCCGCGCCCGGTAGGTGTCGACGATCGCCCCGCCGAGGACCGCCTTGGTGCTCCAGGCGCGATCCTCGCTGACGGCCTTCATGAACTCGTCGGTGACGCGCACCGAGTTGTTCGAGTTCTGGAAGAAGACCGAGGAGTAGGCCTCGCCGTTGAACGAGGGATCGTACCCGGAGTCGATCAGCGCGTGGGCCTTCTTCTCCTCCACCACCTTGCAGCGGATGAACTCGAGCACGTCGGGGTGATCGGCGTTCAGGATCACCATCTTCGCGGCGCGCCGCGTCTTCCCGCCGGACTTGATCACCCCGGCGAAGGCGTCGAAGCCCTTCATGAAGGACACCGGGCCGGAGGCGGTGCCGCCGCCCTTCAGCGTCTCTTTGGAGGAGCGGATCGGCGACAGGTTGGAGCCGGTGCCCGAGCCGTACTTGAAGAGCATGCCTTCGGTGCGGGCCAGGCCGAGGATCGACTCCATCGAGTCCTCGACGGAGTTGATGAAGCAGGCCGAGCACTGCGGGTGCTCCTCGACGCCGACGTTGAACCAGACGGGGCTGTTGAAGGCGACCTTCTGCCGCAGCAGCAGGTGCGTCAGCTCGGCGTGGAAGGCGTGCTTGTCCTCGGGCGCGGCGAAGTAGCCGCCCTGCTCGCCCCAGCGGGTCAACGTGTCGACGACGCGGCCCACCAGCCGGCGCACGCTGGTCTCGCGCTCCGGCGTGCCCGGGGTGCCGCGGAAGTACTTGGACGCGACCACGTTGGTCGCCAGCATCGACCAGGACTTGGGCACCTCGATGTTCTTCTGCTCGAAGACGATCTTCCCGTCTTCGCCGGTGATGGACGCGCTGCGCAGCTCCCAGGCGAGCTCATCCGCGGGATCGACGCCCGGCGTAGTGAAGAACCGGGGAACGTTCAGCCCCTGGGCCCTGCCGGTGCGAGGAACGGCCCGCGAATCCAATGGAACGACCGTGCCCGTGGTAGCGGGAGCGACTTCCTTCTCCATGGTGATCCCCTCCATAACGCTTCAGACGGCAGTGGGTGTGAACGGCGCGACGAGTTGGGTGAATTGGGTGGCTGGTTGAGAGTTGACTGCGAGTATGAGTGAAAGCCGACGAGTGCCTGCCGCCGCGCGGGATGAGGCCCCGGGGCGTGAAAGTCGCAAAAGGTAGGATTTGTCGTACCTGGGGACCCCTCCAGTCCCTGTCCCCCGCATCGGGAGGGGGGCGATTAGTGCCAAAGGTCGTGGCCACCTGTCAAGCATCGACCAACTAGATGTTGTGTCAATTTTTCTTCCGATACCCAAGGCTTAGGGTGTTTTTGGCCTGTGGGAAACTCGCCCTTCCGCAGCCAGCCCCGGAAAATCGGCCTCTGCGCAGGGTTGTGCGCCCAGGTGGGACGATCCCCTCATGAAGCCGCCTGATGCATATGGTCACAGCAATACATGACTTTTCATGGCTCCCCATCGATCGGTGAAGTCGACTTTGCTGATTGTACGTGAGGCAAGGTGATCAGCTTTCCCTTGGAGACTTCAGGGAGAGGCCGGAAGGTCGGCCTCGCGGGCCGTTTTGCGCGAAGGCGTACCGTCAGCGAAGTCTTCCGTGGGGCTCACGAGAAAGCGCGCAAGCGCGGCGCGGTTTGAGTACACGAGATCGCCCATGCCTCCTCCGTACGCGCGCCACCTCTTCGTGTGCACCAACCGTCGCCCCGACGGCAGCCCGCGCGGCTGCTGTGCTTCGAAGGGGGGCGACGAGGTGCGCCTGGAGTTCAAGCGCCAGCTCGACGCGCACGGGGTGAAGGGCGTGCGGGCCAACAACGCCGGCTGCCTCGACGCCTGCGAGCGCGGGGTGTCGGTGGTCGTCTACCCGGACGGCGTCTGGTACGGCGAGGTGACGGTGGCCGACGTGAAGGAGCTCGTCGAGGAGCACGTCATGGCGGGCCGGCCGGTGGAGCGCCTGCGGATGAAGCTGCCCATCGAGCGGAAGAAGGACTGACAGCGGGCCCTGCGGCTCGCGCTCCTGCGGATGCTGACGAAGAGGAAGCTTCTCCTGAGCACTATCGCCGGGCGTCGTCCCAGGCGATGAGCTCGCTCACCCCCGACTCCAGGTACGGGCAGGCGCGGCGCAGCGCCAGGTAGGTTTCCTCGAGCAGCGCGCGGGGCGGGGGCCGCATCAAGGCACGCTGCGCCCGGCGCGGGGGCGCGTCGGGCTCGATCCCCTTCAGGACGATGGTGCGCAGCGACGGCGGCAGCACCGCCGCGGAGAGCGCCTCGAGCAGCACCTCCACCGGCGCTCGCGCGTCGAGTTGGCGCGGCTCCACCTCCACCTCGAGGAGAGCGAGGAAGCGGGCCGCCGGGACCAGGGAGAGGTGGCGGAGCACCCAGGTGGTGTGGACGGGCTCCTCGGCGGGGAGGAAGGGAAGGGTGAGGCTGGAGAGCAACCCCCACCGGTGCCAGCGCAGCTTCATCCGGCGCCCACCGAGGCGATTGCCCAGCTGCCAGCGGGCGAGCGGCCCCAACCAGGGGAGCGTGGAGGCAGGAGGTCGCTCCACCGCCGAAAGCCAGGTGCCGAGCGGGTGACCCTGCTCCAGCAGCCAGTCGGCCCAGACGCGCCAGGGCCCGTCGGACTTCGGATCGGCGGCGATCGCCTCTTCGAGGCCCGGGTGCAGGGGGATCGTCTCCGTGGGGCCCTGCACGAAGCGGACGATGGTGGCGGCCAGGTCCAGCAGGTCCCCGGACGCCAGCACCACCGGCGTTCGCGCGTTCTTCCCGTTCACCAGCGTCCCGTTGGTGGACGAGCGATCCTCGGCGGTCCACCGTCCGTCCTCGCGGCGCGCCAGGCGGGCGTGCTGGCGGCTCACCAGGTAGCTGGGCAGGTTCCAGGCGCCGCCCTGCCGGCCGATGTCGAAGGGCGAGCGATCGAGGGGAACCCGAAGGCCGTCCTCCACGCCGGTGTGGCGCACGGCGGTGACGACCTCCAGGTGGGCGGCTTCGGCCACGTCGTCGATTCTCGCGCGAAGCGGTGTGGGCGCGAAACCGCTGGCCAGTCATACTTCCCGCATATCGTTGCCGCGGAGGCAGCCCGAGCTGCCCGTGGAGGCCGCCGGTGGTGTTTCGCGTCGTGGTGTTGTGGCTTCTTGTCGCGCTGACCGGCTGCGCGCGCACGGGGCTGGTGGACTTCCCACCTGACACCGGCGGCGGCGCGGGCGGAGGCGGCCAGGGCGGGGGAACGGGAGGAGGAGGCGGCGGTCCTGCGTGTCTCTCCTTCGCCGGCCTCCAGGGGACGCAGCGGATCCTCCCCGGCACGGCCCGCGCCGCGCGCTTCACCAAGGACGCGCTCCTCATCGCCACGGAGCCGGGCGGGGAGGCGTTCCGGGTGGAGCTCCCGGGCCTCAGCGCGCGCCGCCTGGCCACCGACGTGGACGACGTGCAGCCGCTGGGGGAGTCGGGGCGCGTGCTGCTGCAGAAGGGAACTTCCTTCGGTTACCACCTGCGCGTCCTGGACGACGCCGGGGAGCGGCCGCTGGCGGACGAGGTGTGCGGCCACCTCGCCAGCCCGGCAGGAGACGTGCTCTTCACCGTCACCCGCTGCGACCTCGACTGGAACGGCACGCTGGAGCGGATCGACGTGGCCTCGGGGCTGCGCACCACCATCGCGACGCAGGCCTCGGGCTTCTCGATGGTGGTGCAGGGCGAACGCTTGGCGGTCGTGACCGGCGCGGGCGTGGACGCGCGCTGCTTCTGGGGGAGCGCGCGGTGTGAGCTGCGGACCCTGGCGGGTGGCCTGGTGGTGACCTCGGGCCTGGGCTGCCACCACCCCACCATCACCCGCGCCGGAGAGGTGCTTGCCCTGCGGCAGCCGGCGGGCTGCGCGGACGTCACGGTGCAGGATCTGCTGATCCGCCGCGCGGCCGGTGGTCCCTTCGACGTGCTGGCGCGGAGCATCAGCCCCGGACCCCACCAGCGCTGGGAGCTGGATCTCTCGCCTGATCAGCGGACGCTCCTCGCGCAGCGCAGGGGCGCCACCGGGGTGGACCAACTGGCGATCTGGATCGAAGAAGGGGCCGACCGCGTGCTCACCACCGGGGCGGTGGGCGCGGACGAGCTCCCGCCGGAGTTCCCGCTGCGGCGCTTCACCTCCTCGGGCGTGAACGTCGGCTTCTTCGCCAACACCGCGTCGGGGATCGAGCTGCGCGGCATTCCCACCGCGAGAGGCGCCGAGGTGCGGCTGGCCTCGGGGCTCACCCGGCTGCTCTCCGACTGGCCCGGCACCGAAGAGCTGGTGTTTCACCGCCCGGGCCCCACGCCGGATGTCCTGCTCGGGCACGCGGCCTCGGGCGCGGTCGCCGTCCTGTTCCCGGCGAGGGGCCAGACGCGGCTGCTGGGCGTGACTCCGGACGGGAGAGGGGCGGTGATCCTGGACGAGCTTCCCAGCTCCGGCGAGCTGCACTTCGCCCCGAGGCGTGGGCCGGCCCAGTCCCTGGGCACCTGGACGGTGTCGCACCTGATCACCCCGGTGATGGATCCCGAAGGCTGCGCGGTGGTCTTCGACAGCGATCACGGCGGCGGCGGGACCTTCCTCGCGCGCCTGCCCTGACGGCCTTCAGGGAAGTCCGGGCTCCAGCGCCTTCACCTGTTTCGCGTTGGGGAACCCGCGCACCCGGAAGCGATCGGGCCCCGGGAGCGGGGCCGACTGCACCGCGCGCCCCAGCATCTTCCGGAACGCGTCCCAGGGCGCCGCGCCGATCACCTGCTGCTCCTTGGGCTTGTCGAGATCGACGAAGACCACCCAGTCCGCCTTCGGCATGAGCGAGTCCACGGTCTTCGTCAGCACCACGTAGGTGTAGCGCTCGCCCGTCTTCTTGCTCTCCACGCGGAAGAGCGTGTTGACGAAGAGGTCGGTGCCCTCGGCCTCGTGCTTCTCGTCGAGCGCGGCCTTCTGATCGTTGGCGTCCATCACCCGGGCGTCGTCGGCGTATTCCTTCAGGTCGGCGAAGGCCTCCGAGTCCGGATCGGGGAGGAAGAGCTCCCACTTCTCGCCTTTCAGGCGCCACGCCCGCCCGGTGGTGGCCCGGGGCAGCCGCAGCGCCTCGTCCACCTCGTCCAGCGCGGTGAGGAGGCCGTCGGTGTCCTGAGATCCGCTGACGATCAACACGTCGCGGTGGGGGAGGAACACCACCGGATCGCCCTTCACCCGCAGCCGCTTGAGGCGCGCGGGGGTGAGCACCCGCGAAGGATCGTAGTTGTCCTTCCACGGCGATCGGTACACGCCTTCCACCACCTCCTCGAAGCGCTTCTCTTCGCGGGCCTCGAGGTTGGCGATCGCGTCGGCCCAGGCCTTCTCGGGCGTCACGCCCCAGTCCTCGAGCTGCCCGGTGGTGACGAACTGCATGCTGGACTCGCCGTCGTAGACGAGGGCGGCGGCGAGCTCCTCGGCCACCTCCCGCCGGACGACGTTGTGGTCCGGAGTGCGGATGTCGAGGAGATCCAGGTACACGGCGTCGCGCACGCTGGGCATCAAGAAGGCCTTCGCGTCCGCGTACTTCTCGGCCATCGGCGCGGGGAACAGGCCGCGGGCGGTGCGATCCACGAAGGCGCCGCGCTCCTGCTCGGGCGTCTGCCGGTACTCGCCATACAGGTTGGCGAGGGACATCACCGTGCCGGCGTCGGAGCGCAGAGAGCTGTCGGACGGCTGGTAGACGAAGTCGGCGTGCCCGGCGTCGGCCAGCGAGGCGAGCAGCTGCTGGGCGAAGTCGGCCTCCGTGGGGCCCTCGACCGCTTCGTCGCCACCGGCGCCGGCGTCGGCGATGAGCGCGCGAGGCCCGCCCACCGTGCGTGGCTTCGCCTCTTCGTAGTCGAAGTACGAGAGGCCGGCGGCGACCAGCCCCAGCCCCAGGCAGCCCACCACCGCGAGGCCCAGCCCGAGGGCGATGGCCAGGCCCGTCTTCTTGTTCTGCTCCATGGGCCGCTGCAAAGGACGGCGGCCCGCCGGGGTCAACCCCCAACGGGCCGTGCCGGGACGATTCTGGCACCTTTGGTCAGCGCCGCCGGCCGAACAACCGCAGGAGCGCGAGGAACAGGTTGATGAAGTCCAGGTAGAGGATCAGCGCGCCGTGGATCGCCAGGGACTGCGCCGAAGAGAAGCCGCTGGACGCGTGGTATTGGCGCAGCTTCTGGGTGTCGTAGGCGGTCAGCCCCGCGAAGATCACCACCGCCGCGGCGGACTTCACGAAGCCCAGCATGTCCGACTGGAGGAAGATGTTGACGATCCCCGCGATGATGATCCCGATGAGGCCGATGAAGAGGAACGGCGCCCAGGCCGACAGGTTCTTCTTCGTCACCGTGCCGTACACGCTCATCGCGGCGAAGCCGGCGGCGGTGATGAAGAAGGCCGAGGCGATGCTGCCCAGCTCGTACACGTAGAAGAGGACCGAGAAGACCAGGCCGTTGATGAAGGCGTAGATGAGGAACATCCCCGCCGCGACCGGGCCGCTCACCTTCTGGGCGATGAAGGAGAAGAGGAGGACGATCCCGAAGCCGCCCAGCATCAGGATCATGAAGTGGGGCGCCAGGGCGGCGAACAGCGCCTGGTTGCTCGCCACCACCCACGAGGTGATGCCGGTGAGCCCCAGGCCCATCGTCATCCACCAGTACACGCGCTGCATGAAGACGCGCGCCGACTCCTGCGCCAGCACTCCGCCCGCGGAGTAGTCGCCGTACGCGCTCTGTCCCTGAGGTTCAAACGCCATGTGTGCTCGGCTCCCTTCTTCAAGAAGACTGCGGACTACTTAACCCATGCCCGGTGGGACGCCAGCAGGCCCGCCGCCACTTCGGAACAGATCAGCGGCAGAACGCCGCCGCCCCCGACGATGTTGACGATGTGGGAGGGTGAACCCCGGCACACGCCTCCCCACGCCGGCTGTTCGGCCAGCCCCACCGACGCGTAGGTCGAGAAGTCGACGAAGAGCCCGGTGGGGAGCTGCGTCTTCCCGCTGCACAAGAGGTGAGCCTGGGGGCTGGTCTCCACGACCTCCTGGACGACGAAGCCGCCGCCCACGGGATCCTCAACGGCCTTCGCGCACACCTGATTCCAGTCGAGCGCCTGCCCGTACGCCGCCTTCACCCGCTCGGCGAAGCCCGGCTCGTGACGGGTGCGGCCCACGAAGACGGCCCGGCCGCCGTAGTCCCAGCTGCGCTTCAAGACGTAGCGATCCGGCTCCGCCGCCACCCGCGCGCGCAAGGCCTCGCCCCGGAAGTGCCGCGTCCAGGGGACGGCTTCGGCGATCGCCTGCAGCTCGTCCGCGGTGAGGCCCGCCGCCTTCGCCAGCGCCGAGTCTTCTTGTGCCTCCGACAGGAGCGCGAACACCGCCTTCACCTCTACCTGCGAGGCGGGAAGGTTCAGCACCACCGCGCGCGTGCCGTTCTTCTCCAGGAGCAGCCGCTTCACGTACTCGGCGCCGGCGAGGTCCGCCTCCTCCAGCCGCCGCACGAAGACGTGCCGGTACACCAGCTCGTACGCCTTGGCGTGGGCGCGCACCGCGTCGTCGCCGGACAGCTCGTCGGGGAACACCACGTCGGCATCGGCGCCGTACTCGCCGAAGCGCTCGCACAGGTAGCGCTGCTCGGTCAGTTGGGCGTCGTTGCGGCGGCAGAGCAGGGCGACGGTCCGCGCGGCCTTCCCCGCTCGCACCTGCGCGTAGCCGGCCTGGAGCGCGTCGTAGAGCGCGCGCGCGTTGGAGCCGTTCTGCTTCTTCCACCCGTCGATGATCGCCGCCGAGGCACCCCACGCGCGGCCCACCACCTCGAGGAAGGTGTGCGCGGCGATGTCCGAGTAGCCCTGCATCGCGGGGATGGTGGCGTTCACCTCCAGCGCCATCACCGCGCGTCCCACGAAGAAGTCCACCCGGGTGGTGACCAGCGTGGCCAGCGCGGTGAACGTCGCCTTCGCCAGCTCGCGCTCCAGCGGCGACAGCCCGTCCAGCACCAGTCCAGCCCGCTCCCCCGAGAGCACCAGCCGCGACAGCTTCAGGGTGGCGCTGGCGATGTGCGCGGCGAGCTTCTGACGGCGGGCGAGCTCGTGGGCCGGGAGGATCACCGGGGTGGCGGTGATGGGAATGGGCTTCGTCGAGCCGTCCTCCTTCTTCGTCACCGCCAGGCCGCGCTGGTACGCGGTGGCGGCCAGCTCTTCTCCGAAGCGCGCCGCGTCGTTTTCGAGAGCAGCGAGCAGCTCCTTCTGATCGGCAGGCGACAGCACCATGGGCCCGCTGTCTAACCCATCGCGCTGCGCTCTTGGGGCAACCGTTGCGTGACGGCCCCCTTTGCGCTTTGTCGGCGGGCAGATCCCGCACCGTCGAGGCGCGCGCTGGCTGGAAAGGAAGGCACGTCATGATCCACCGCTTCACCCGAGAGCAGGGGGCGCTTCTCGTCATCGATCTGCAGGAGCGCCTCGCCGCCGCCATGGCCCCCGAGCGCCTGGAGCGGGTGGTGAACCGCGCGAAGGCCGCCATCGAAGGCGCCAAGGCGCTGGCCCTGCCGCTGGCGATCACCGAGCAGTACCCGAAGGGCCTCGGCCCTACCCTCAAGCCGATCGCCGAGGCGATCCCCGGCTTCTCGCCGGTGGAGAAGTCCGAGTTCTCTGCCTGGCTGCCGGCGGTGAAAGAAAGGCTGGCCGGCCGCACCAGCGTGCTGGTGACGGGCATGGAGACGCACGTGTGCGTCTTCCAGACGGTGCGCGCGCTCAAGGACGCGGGGCTGACTCCCTACGTGGCGGTGGACGCGGTGCTGTCCCGCAGCGACACCGACTACCGCGCCGGCCTCGAGCTGTGCCGCGATCTCGGCGCGCAGCTCACCACCGTGGAGGCCGCGCTCTTCGATGCCCTGGGGCGCGCGGGGACGCCGGAGTTCAAGGCGATCTCCAACGCCGTGAAATGATCCCCGCGCAAGGGGGAGATGTAGGGGGAGGTGCTCGTCGCGGGTATTGGTCTGCGCCGGTCGCCAGGGACCGTGCGACACTCTCGCGTCATGCGCGCCTGTCGCTGGCTGGCAGTTGGACTGGTCGTCGCAGTCCTCGCGGTGGGCTGTTCCGGGAAGCCGTCCTCGGGGGCGATCCAGGTGAAGGTGAACCTGCTGCCCGGTCTGAAGAGCACCTGCGTGCGCGTCGAGGTCTACCCCTCGGGAGGAGTCACGCCGGAGGAGAGTGGGCCCATCCTCCTCGCAGGCAAGACACAGGTGACGGTGGGCGTGTTGCCGACGGGGCAGGCCGAGCCGGTGACGGTGCAGGCGGTGGGCTACTCCGACGCGGACTGCAACTCGCGCACGACGCCCGCCGAGGTCAGCGACATGGTCTCGGGGCGCTTCGCCACGCCGGTCACCGTGCTGGAGATCACGCTGGGGCCGCCTTCCGGCGACGGCGGGACGGACGCGGGCATGGGCGGAGGCCTGGACGGGGGAAGCGACGCGGGCGTCGACGGAGACGGGGACGGCTTCCTCGTGCCCGAGGACTGCGACGACACCGATCCGCTCATCAAGCCTGGCGCCCAGGAGCTGTGCAGAGATCGCCTCGACAACGACTGCGATCAGCTCATCGACTGCGCGGACTCGAGCTGCGATCTCCAGGTGTGCGCGGTGACGATGAACGGCGGGGCGACTTGCGGCAGCGGCCTGTGCCTCGAGATCGCTTGTGGCGACCAGGAAGACAACGACGGAGATGGACTGCCTGACTGCCGCGACCTGGCGGACTGCACCGGACAGACGTGCGGAGCTTCCGGGACCTGTGACGCCGCGGACGGCGGCCGCTGCGTGGCGCTGAACGAGATGAGCCTGTGCAACGACGGCCAGGACAACGACACCGACACCTTTGTCGACTGCGCCGACTCCGACTGTCCGGTGGGCTCGGTGTGCAGCGACTTCGATCCCTGCACCGACATGGACACCTGCAACGGCTCGGGCGCCTGCGTCCCCGCAGGCCCGGTGACGTGCATGAGCCCGCCCAACACCGCCTGCTACGAGATGATGGGCACCTGTCTGCCCGACGCGGGCGGCAGCTGCGACTACAGGCTGAACCAGGGCATGAGTTGCAGCGACGGTCGCGTGTGCACCAAGGGCGACAGCTGCGACGCGGACGGCGGCTGCGTGGGTGCTCCGGCGTGCGACACCCCGCCCAACGCCTGCTACGGCGCGCTCGGCACCTGCAACGAGGCGGACGGCGGCGGCTGCGACTACGCCCCACTCCCGCCCGGGCCGTGCGACGACAGGAACAACTGCACCGCCAACGATAGCTGTGACGGCGACGGTGGGTGCGCGGGCAGCCCCGTCGCCTGCACGCCGGATCAATGCCAGCAGCAGGCGGGCTGCACCGACGCCGGGACGTGCCTCTTCAGCGTCAAAGTCGGAGGCGCCTGCGACGCCGGGCCTGGGCCCCTCGGCTCCTGCAATGCGGCCGGCGCCTGCGTCCCCAAGCCGGCGAACGTTTTCCCCTTCACTCCGAGCAACTTCACCGAGGCGCAGTTGCCGGCGACCGCCGGGGCGCTCACCTTCGACTGCGGTACCACCACGGTGGACACGGGAGCCCCGGGCGCGTCGTCGCTGACCTGGACGAACAACTGTACGGGCAATCCTGGCGCTCCGGCGTTCACTGAGGTGACGATCGGCTCGGCCGGGGCGGTGTTGCTCTTTGCGGATTCGCTTACCGTCGCCAGCGGTGCCACGTTGCGTGCGGTGGGCTCGCGGGCGCTGATCCTGGCGGTGCGAAACGACGCCACCGTCAACGGCACGATTGACGTGGGCTCGACGAACGTCGCCGGCGCCGGCGCCAACCAGGACTGTGTTGGCGCGGCAGGTACCAACGGGGGAGATGGCACGGGCAGCGGCAGCAACACTGCAGGCGGTGGCGGCGGGGGGGCCTTCGGCTCCAACGGTGGCGCAGGCGCAGTAGGTGAGGGCGCTACGGCCGGCGCTGCAGGTGCCGCGATCACCGGGACCGGGCGGCTGGTACCGCTTCGCGGCGGGTGCAACGGCGGCAACGGCGGGCGGGTCTCCAGCCAGAACGGCATCGGCGGCAACGGCGGCGGAGCGGTGCAATTGACCGTCGCAGGCACCCTCCTCGTCTCCTCGACCGGCCGCGTGACTGCCTACGGGCGTGGGGGACAGGGGGGCTTGAACACCGGAGGAAGCAACTCGGGGACGCGGGGCGGCGGGGGGGGCGCCGGGAGCGGCGGAGGAATCCTCCTCGAAGCAGCCACGCTCAGCCTGAATCCGATGGGGGCGATCACCGCCAACGGCGGCTCCGGAGCCCAAGCGGCGGGCGGAAGCACGGGCGCAGACGGAAGAAGCGGCAACGTCGCGTCGTCGGCGATCGTCACCGGGGCGACGAGTGGCACCTGTGGCGGAGACGGGGGTGATGGTGCGGCTGGGTCGACCAACGCGACGGGAGGAGCCCCGGGCAACTGCTACAACGGCGACAGCGGCGGAGGCGGCGGCGGCGGAGTGGGGCGCATCTTCTTGCGCGGCTCCACCTCCTGCACCCTCAGCGGGGTGATCAGTCCCCCAGCTCGTGGCAGCGGCGCCAACGGGTGTCCGCCAGTGCCCTGACCGTCACGCCCTCGCCGCGCTCACCATGCCCGGCACCGTCGCCAACCGCCGGGCCAGGTAGTCCACGAAGACGCGCGCCCTCAGGGGGATGAAGCGCGCCGACGGGTACACCACGCTCACCTCGATCGGCGTCAGCGGGTGCGCCGGCAGTACCTCCACCAGCCGCCCCCTCCTCACGTCGTCCGCGACGAGGAACTCGATGACGAGGCCGATCCCCAGCCCGCGCAGGAGCGCCTCGCGCAGCACCACCGCGTTGTTCGACAGGAAGCCGGGCGACATGGTCACCGTGGCCCGGCCCGCCGTCACCTGATCTCCGGTGGGCAGACCGCTGAAGCGCACCGAGCGGTGATCCGCGAGGTCTGCCGGCTGCTGGGGCGCGCCGTGCGCCTTCAGGTACGCCGGGCTCGCCACCAAGAGCCGCCGCATCGTCCCCAGGCGCCGCCGCACCACCGACGGATCCTTCACCTCGCCCAGCCGCAGCGCGAGATCCGCGCCCTCCGCCACCAGGTCCACGAAGGCGTCCAGGCAGGTCACCTCGCACCGCACCTGCGGGTGATCGCGCTGGAACTCCGCCGCCACCGGCCCCAGGAACATCTCTCCCAGCACCACCGGCCCGTGCACCTTGAGCGTCCCCTGCGGCGCCTCCCGCTCCTCCAGCTCCGTGTCCGCCTCGTCCAGCGCGTCGATCAACGAGCGGCACCGCTGGTAGTACCGCTGCCCCGCCTCCGTCACCGTCACGCTGCGGGTGCTGCGCAGCAGCAACTGGCTGCGCAGCCGCGCCTCCAGCGCCGCCAGCGCCTTCGACACCGTGGGCTGCGTCACCCCCAGGTCCCGCGCCGCCTTCGACAGGCTGCGGCGCTCCACCACCTTGGCGAACACCCGGATCTGTTGCAGCTGGTCCATGGATTCATTCCACTCCGGAATGAGTCATATCGCCACCCTCGGTCTTCTGGGGCCGCGCCCTCGCCTCTAGTTTCCTCGTCACCGAGGAGGTCACATGAAGATCGCGGTCTTTGGCACGGGGGACGTGGGACAGGCCATTGCCACCAAGCTGGTCTCGCTGGGACACGAGGTGAGGCTCGGCTCCCGCACGGCCACCAACGAGAAGGCGAAGGCCTGGGTGGAAAAGACGGGGGCGAAGGCCTCCACCGGCACCTACGCGGACGCGGCGAAGTTCGGCGAGTGGGTGTTCAACTGCACCCTGGGCGCCGGCACCATCGAGGCCCTCAAGATGGCGGGGGAAGGCGCCCTGGACGGGAAGATCGTCGTCGACCTCTCCAACCCGCTGGACTTCACGAAGGGCATGCCGCCGTCGCTGTTCCTCTCCAACACCGACTCGCTGGGCGAGGCCGTGCAGCGCACCTTCCCGAAGGCGAAGGTGGTGAAGACGCTCAACACCATGTGGAACGGGATCATGGTGAACCCGCGCCTGCTGCCCGACACCCACGTCAACTACCTCTGCGGCAACGACGCGGGCGCCAGGGGACAGGTGAAGGAGCTGCTCAAGAGCTTCGGCTGGAAGGACGAGGAGCTGCTCGATCTGGGCGACATCACCAACGCGCGCGGTACCGAGTCCATCCTGCCGCTGTGGGTGCGCGTGTACGGCGCCACGAAGAGCGGCGCCTTCAACTTCAAGATCGTCGCCGCGAAGGGCTGACGAAGATCTCTTGGGGGAACCCGTCGGCCGTGGCCGCGGTGGGCGCTCTTTTTGGGGCTTCCGCCGCGGACCACGGCCGATGTCTTGGGTGGTGGCGGCGCAGTGGCTTTCCGGGCGCGCGCGCCGTACATCAGGCGCCGCATGACTCGAAAGCTGGATCGGCTGTCGCTCAAGGGGATGCGCTTCGACTGCATCGTCGGCCTGCGGGAGGTCGAGCGCACCACGCCCCAGCCGGTGGAGCTGGACGTGACGCTGCACTTCGATACCCGCGACGCGGCCAGGCTGTCGCGCCTGTCGCAGACGGTGGACTACGCGCGGCTGTTGGGCGAGCTGCGCTTCATCTTGGTGGCCTCGCGGTTCCGCCTGCTGGAGAGCGCGGCCGAGGCGGTGGCAGCGTGGCTGTTGGCGTCTCCCAGCCAGGACGTGCCCCGGCCCCAGGTGGAGGCGGTGGACGTGAAGCTGTCCAAGCTGGTGGCCCTGTCCGGCGCGGCGATCCCCACCCTGGAGATCCACCGCGCCCGCGAGGACTTCAAGCTGATCACCGAGCGCAAGTCCTTCGGCTTCGTGGACGTCGTCTTCGAGACGAAGGAGTGCGGCGTGTACCGCGAGCGGATCCACCCGCGCACCGTGCTGCCCACCCACGTGCACCGGCACCTCGACGAGTCCGAGCTGGTGCTGGGCGACGGGCTTCTGCTCCAGGGCGAGCCGGTGGCCGCGGGCCTCGCGCACGTCTGGCCGCGCGGGTACGCCCACCGCTACGAGAACCCTACCGACACGGAGCAGAGCTTCCTG
This sequence comes from Myxococcales bacterium, assembly GCA_020846875.1. Taxonomy (GTDB): domain Bacteria; phylum Myxococcota; class Myxococcia; order Myxococcales; family Myxococcaceae; genus JADLDB01. The sequence goes on from JADLDB010000056.1 coordinate 124,730, forward strand.
TGCATCGATCGCCCCGCCTTCATCCCCACCGACGAGGTGCTGGTGGACGTGCCGGTGGCGGAGCTCAGGCGCACCGAGCCGCTGCGCTTCTTCTGACGCGCCAGGAAGCCTGCCAGCCCCGGCGGGCCCCCGTCGACAAGCGCGCCGGACCACCGTAAAGGAGCATCGCCATGGAGATGTCGCTGTCCGTCGACTTCCACTTCAGCGCCGCGCACGCCCTGCCGTTCTACGATGGCCCCTGCAAGCGCCTGCACGGGCACAACTACGTCCTGCGGGTGACCCTCACCGGGCGACCCCAGCCCAAGGACGGGATGATCCGCGACTTCGACGAGGTGAAGAAGACCGTCTGGGACAAGGTGCTGGTGAAGCTCGATCACTACCACTTGAACGAGATCATCGAGAACCCGACCGCCGAGAACCTGGTGGTGTGGATGTGGGAGCGCCTCGCGTCGCTGGTGCCGGGCCTGCAGGAGCTCAAGCTGTGGGAGACCCCGGAGTACTGCGTCACCTACCGGGCATGAGCGCGCGCGCGAAGAAGGCCCGGCCCCGCGCCGCCGCCCCTGAGCGCGCCAGGATGCAGCGGGCCGTCGCCGACTTCCTCTCCGCCGCGGGACTCGATCTCACCGACGAGAACCTGCGCGAGGCCCCGGGCCTGGTGACGAAGGCCTGGGCCGAGGAGTTCCTCTCGGGCTACGCGCAGACCGCAGCGGACGCGCTCACCGATCGCTTCACGCTGTCCAGGCCCGCCGATCGCGAGCTGGTCGTCGTCGCCGGCCTGCACTTCCGCTCGATGTGCCCGCACCACCTGATGCCGTACTCGGGCACGGCGCACCTGGCCTACCTGCCGGGCAGGTTCGTCGTGGGCTTCGGGCGCCTGGCCGCGCTGGTGGACGTGTTCGCCCACCGCCTCATCCTCCAGGAGGAGCTGGCGCGGGCCATCGCGCAGGCGTTGATGACGGAGTTGGGCAGCCAGGGGGCGGCCTGCCTCATCTCCGCCGAGCAGTCCTGCTTCCGGCTGCGGGGGCAGGAGCAGCACCAGGCGGTGACGCACTCGGAGGCGTACGAAGGCGCGCTGAAGGAGAAGGCGCTGCGCGCAGAGCTGTGGCAGCGGCTCCAGCGCTCCACGTGAGGGCACCATGACGGGCACCGTGTCCCGGGAACAGGTGGAGGCGGTGCGCAGCGCCATCGCCGGCGTGGACTCTTCCGACGCGCCGCAGACGCTCGACGCCTTCTCGCGCGACGAGTCCCTGCTGGGCGACTTCCCGCCGCAGTTGGTCGTCTTCCCCAGGGACACCGGCGAGGTGCAGGCCGTCTTCCGCGCCTGCCAGGCCCACGCCGTGCCCCTGACGCCGGTGGGCGCCCGCAGCGGGAAGAGCGGCGGCAGCCTCCCCCTGCACGGCGGGGTGGCGCTGTCGCTGGAGCGGATGAACCGGATCCTCGCGGTGCACCCGGAGGAGCTGATCGCCATTGCCCAGCCGGGCGTGGTGCTGGACGCGCTCCACAAGGCGGCGGAGGCGCACGGGCTCTTCTACCCGCCGGATCCGAACTCCAGCGACTGGTGCACGCTGGGCGGCACGGTGGCGGAGAACGCCGGCGGCCCGCGCGCCCTCAAGTACGGCGTCACCCGGGACTACGTGTTGGGCCTGGAGTGGGTGCTGCCCGACGGCGAGGTGCTGCGGCCGGGGCGGCGCACCATCAAGGGCGTGGCTGGGTACGATCTGGTGGGCCTGCTCGTCGGCTCCGAAGGCACGCTGGGCGTGGCCACCGAGGTGACGGTGAAGCTGGTTCCGCTGCCGAAGGTGGTGATGACCGCGCTGGTGCCATTCGGCTCGGTGGGCGAGGCGGCCGTCGCGGTCAGCCGCGTCCTGTTGAGCGGCCTGTGGCCCCGCTGCCTCGAGCTGCTCGATGACGTGGCGCTCGAGGCCGTCCGCGGGCGCGGCTACCCATTTCCTCCCGGCGCCGGCGCCTGTGTGATCGCCGAGGTGGACGGCTCACGGGAAGAGGCGGCGCTGGCCGACCTGCAGGCGCTGGCCGACGTCTGCACCCGCCACGGCGCCACAGAGGTGGTGCTGGCGCAGGATCGCGAGCAGCGGGCCCGGGTGTGGGAGGCGCGCAAGCTGGTCTCCCCGGCCCTGAAGGCGCTCAAGGGCCACAAGCTGTCCGAGGACATCGTGGTGCCGCGCTCCCGCGTGCCCGAGGCCATCGAGCGCTTCAAGGCGGTGGGCGAGAGACTGGGCCTCTCCGTCGCCACCTACGGCCACGCCGGCGACGGGAACCTCCACACCAACGTCCTCTGGCACTCGCCGGCCGACAAGCCTCGGGTTGATCAGGCGCTCGCAGAGATCATGCGCATCACCGTGGAGCTGCAAGGTTCCATCACGGGTGAACACGGGGTGGGGTTGGCCAAGCGCGAGTTCCTCGGCCTGGAACTGGCGCCGGCCATGATTGATTTTCAACGGAGGCTGAAGGACTTCTTGGACCCGCGGGGCCTGGTGAATCCCGGGAAGATCTTCGCTCCACGCCAATAAATTCCAGTCAAAACAGCAGTTTACGGCCTGTCATGCCCCCGGTTAGGGGTGTGGGGTGTCGGACACCCCGCGGCTGATCTCCGTCGGGCCCCACCATCTGGACAGGATTGGTCCACTTTCCGGAGAAACCTCTTTCCTGCCCACGCATCTTGGTGCCGTCCGCCTTGAGCAATTCCTGTTCAAGGTTGCCGTCAGGAGGCCTCGATGCGTCGCACAGACTCGGACAGGATCTCGCACTACCTGCGGAACATGGGTGGGCACAGGCAGCTCACCCGCGAAGACGAGTACGAGCTGTCCCGTCGCGCGAAGAAGGGCGACGAGGCGGCGCGGCGCATCCTCGCGCAGGCCAACCTTCCCTTCGTGGTGGCGGTGGCGCGGAAGTTCGCCAGCCGCAGCGGCCGCCTGGACGATTTGATCCAGGAGGGCAACGTGGGCCTGATGAAGGCCATCGAGCACTTCGATCCGAAGAAGAACGTCCGCTTCGCCACCTACGCGGTGTGGTGGATCCGCGCGTACATCACGCGCTACCTGAAGGACAACCGCAGCCACGTGCGCGGGGGCGAGCACGAGCGGATCTCGATGACGGACTTCTCGCTCGACACCCCGCTGGATGACGAGGCGGACACCACCTACATGGACCGGCTGGAGGACGCCGGCCCCACCCCCGACGGCGCCTTCCTCTCCCTGGAGCGCGACGAGGAGGTCAGCCAGGCCCTGCAGCGGGTGAGGCGGCGGCTGGGCGATCTGGGTTGGGACATCCTCCAGGAGCGGCTCACCCAGGACAAGCCGCGCACGCTGGAGGAATTGGGCGAGCGCTGGGGCGTTTCCCGTGAGCGCGTCCGTCAGGTCGAGCTCAAGACCAAGTCCTTCCTCGCGCGGTACCTGGAGTCCTTCAACACCGATCGAGAGTTCGCGGAACAAGACATGGCGGCGTAATCCTCCCCGACGCGCCGCCTGGGCCCGCGGTCGCCACCCTCCCGAGTGGCTGATCGCGGGTTTCTTGTTTCTTGAAGGCAGTCACCTCCCGGCTGCGCCGAAGCGCGGTGGGCCCTTGATCCGGGCTCGCCTCCTGGCACACAAGCGGGCCTCCTCACGCTTCACCCAAAGGCCGGGGGCCCCCATGACCGCCGCAGCGCAGCTGGCACAAGAGTCGTCGTCCGAGCGCAACCTGATCGAGCTGCTCCTGGCCCGCGTGGCCCAGACGAAGACGCCCGCCGCCACCCACAAGACGGCCACCGGCTGGGTGGACGTGTCCTGGGCCGAGGTGCTGGCGCAGGTGAAGGCCGTGTCCAACGGCCTGGTGGCCTGGGGCGTCAAGCCGGGCGATCGCGTGGCCCTCTTCGCCGGCACCAGCCTCACCTTCGCCGTCGTCGATCTGGCGATCAGCGCGGCGCGGGCGATCAGCGTGCCGATCTACGCGTCCAACACGCCCGACGAGGTGCGCTACGTCCTCTCCAACTCCGGCGCGGCGCTGCTCTTCGTGGACGACGACGTGCCCGACGCGAAGCAGCCCGGCCGCCTCACCCGCGCGCGCCAGAAGCTGTCCCAGGCCCCCGACTGCCGCCAGGTGGTGCTCTTCGAGGGCGAGGGCAACGGCGGGACCGAGCTGTCCCTGGCCCAGTTGATCGCCAAGGGGCAGGGCGTCACCGACTTCGACGCGCGGGTGGCGGCGATCCAGAGCGAGGATCTCTGCCACTTCATCTACACCTCCGGCACCACCGGCGATCCCAAGGGCGTCATGCTGAGCCACGGGAACTGGGCGTACGAGGCGCGGGCCATCCGCTCCCTGGGGACGATGATCCCCGAGGACTCGGTGATGCTCTTCCTGCCGCTGGCGCACTCCTTCGCCCAGGTGGTGAAGGCGGCGTGGGTGGGGCTGGGCTTCAAGCTGGTGTTCGCCGAGGCGGTGGAGAAGGTGGTGGCCAACCTGGCCGAGACGAAGCCCACCATCCTCCCCGCGGTGCCGCGCGTCTTCGAGAAGGTCTTCGCCGGGGTGCAGGGCAACGCGCTGTCGGCGCCGGGGCTCAAGGGCACGCTGGCGCGCTGGGCCTTCCGCCTCTTCGACGAGTACGCCGACGCCCGGGACCAGGGCAGGAGCTACGACTCGCTGGGCTTCGCCCTGGCCCGGAAGCTCGTCTTCAGCAAGATCCGCGCGACCCTCGACGAGAAGCTGGGCGGGAGGATGCGCCTGTTCATCTCGGGCGGGGCGCCCCTGCCGCGGAAGATCGCCTGGTTCTTCGATCTACTGGGCTACCACGTGTGCGAGGGCTACGGGCTGTCCGAGACCAGCGCCGGCACCACCATCAACCTGCCGCACGCGATGAAGATCGGCACCGTGGGCAAGACGTTCCCCGAGGTGGAGGTGAAGCTGGCCGCCGACGGGGAGATCCTCATCCGCGGGCCCAACGTCATGAAGGGCTACTACCGGAACGAGGCCGCCACCGCCGAGGTGCTGGAGGCCGACGGCTGGTTCCACTCCGGCGACATCGGCGAGCTGGACGCGGAAGGCTACCTGCGGATCACCGATCGCAAGAAGGATCTGATCAAGACGTCCGGCGGGAAGTACTGCGCCCCGCAGAACCTGGAGAACGCGCTCAAGACGTACCCGATCATCTCCAACTCCATGGTCTACGGCGACGGGCGGCCGTACCTCACCGTGCTGATCTGCCCCAACGAGGAGGCAGGGAAGAAGCTGCTCAGCGAGAAGGGCGTCACCGTGGGCACCTACGCGGAGCTGGCCCTTCGCCCGGAGATCCGCGAGGCGGTGCAGAAGGCCATCGACGCGGTCAACCTCCAGCAGCCCCCGTACGGCACGCTCAAGAAGTTCACCTTGATGGATCACGACTTCGCCCAGGAGACGGGCGAGCTCACCCCCACGCTCAAGGTGAAGCGGAAGGCCTGCACCCAGAAGTACCTCGCCGCGCTCGACGCGATGTATGACGAGAAGCGGCTGTAGCTCGAGGCGATGAAAAACCGCGCTGCCCCGGGAGAAGGGACAGCGCGGTCGGCGCGCCGATCGGCAGGAGCGGGTGCCTACCCCTGCTTCGACGCAGCCTTGTCGCTGGAGGCGAGGGTGTTGCCCTGGCCCTCGGCCAGCTTCTTCTCGCCGGCCTGGCCGCCCTTGTCTTCCGCCGGGTCGCCCGAGAAGCCCTTCTTGAAGTTGCGGATCGCCGAGCCCAGCGAAGAGCCAAGCTGCGGGAGCCGCGAGGCGCCGAACAGCAGCAAGAGCGCGAAGACGATGAGGGCGATTTCCATGGGGCGCAGACCGAGCATGACGGCTCCTTGTGGCTGAAACAGTAGCGCCCATACCCCGTTTCCGCGAGCCCGTCACCCGCCGCGCCGAGTCATTCCGGCGGGTTTGGGGTCAGGCCGCGGTGCCAGGGCCGGGCGTCAGCCGGGACGGCGAGGACTCGGCCTTCTCCGCCTTCTCCTTCTCCACCGGCGAGGCGACGTGCCGCATCAGCGACGGATCGGTCGGGGCGATGACGCCGCCGCGGCGGGCCTGTTCCAGCAGCGCCGTCTGGCTGCGCAGGCTCTGGCCGTCCAGCTCCAGCGGCACCGGCACGTAGCTGCCGTCGGGCTGGAGCTGCCGCGCCTTCACGTTGTCCCGCAGGGCCATGCCCAGCACCTCGTCCAGCACTCGCGCCTTGAGGGCCGGATCCTCCACGGGGAACATCACCTCCACGCGGCGGTGGAAGTTGCGGGCCATCCAGTCGGCGGAGGACAGGAAGACGTCCGTCTGGGCGCCCGCGCCGAAGGCGAAGGCCCGGGAGTGCTCGAGGAAGCGATCGACGACGGACACCACGCGGATCCGCTCGGACACGCCGGGGACGCCCGGCCGCAGGCAGCAGATGCCCCGGACCACCAGGTCGATGGGGACGCCCGCCTGGCTGGCGGCGTAGAGCGCGCGGATCACCGTCGGATCCGCCAGCGCGTTCAGCTTGCCGAGGATCCGGCTGGGCTCGCCCCGGCGGGCCTTCTGGGTCTCGCGATCGATGAGCTCCAGCACCCGGCTCTGCAGCGACACCGGCGCCACCGCCAGGCGCTTCCAGTTGGGCTGGGTGGAGTAGCCGGTGAGCAGGTTGAAGAGCGCGGTGGCGTCCTCGGCGATCTCTCCCCTCGCGGTGAAGAGGGACACGTCGGTGTACACGCGCGCGGTGGCCGGGTTGTAGTTGCCGGTGCCGAGGTGCACGTAGCGGCGAATGCCGTTGCCCTCGCGCCGCACCACCAGCGTCACCTTGCAGTGCGTCTTGAGGCCGATGAGGCCGTACACCACGTGTACGCCGTTCTCCTCCATCCGGCGCGCCCAGGCGATGTTGTTGGCCTCGTCGAGGCGGGCCTTGAGCTCGACCAGCACCGCCACCTGCTTGCCGTTCTCCGAGGCGCGCACCAGCGCCCGGCCGATCGGGCTGTCGCCGCTGGTGCGGTACAGCGTCTGCTTGATGGCCAGCACGTTGGGATCCTCGGCGGCTTCCTCCAGGAAGCGGACCACCGGATCGAAGGACTCGTACGGGTGGTGCAGCAGCAGATCCTTCTGGCCGATGAGCTGCATGATCGAATCGGCGCTGGTGATCATCGCGGGCGTGGCCGGCACGAAGGGCTCGACGCGGTTCTCGGGGCGGGCGTCGCCTTCGCTCAAGGCCGACAAGTCCTGGAGCTGCAGCGGGCCGGGCAGCCGGTACACGTCCGCGGGGGTCAGCTTCAGGGCCTGGGTCAGCTGGCCCTCGAGCGCGGGGGACGCGCTGGCGTCGAGCTCCAGCCGCACCACCGCGCCGCGATCGCGCCGCCGCAGCTCGGCCTGAATGGACTCCAGCAGGTCCAGGGACTCCTCCTCGTCCACGTCGAGGTCCCAGTTGCGGGTGAGGCGGAAGGTGGTGGCGCGCTCCACCGTGTGGCCGGGGAACAGATCGCCCGCCTGGAGGACGATCAGCTCCTCCAGGAGCAGGTACGCCAGGCCGCTCACCATCGGCAGCGGCACCAGCCGCGGCAGCACCGCCGGCACCTGCACCACCGCCAGCGAGGACTCCCCCGCGTCCTTCTTCCGGCGCTTCTCGGCGCGGCGCACCTCCACCGCCAGGTTCAAAGACTTGTTGCGCAGGTGCGGGAAGGGGTGGCCGGGATCGATGGCCAGCGGCGTCAGCGCGGGGAACACCGACGACTGGAAGTAGGCCTTCGCGGCCTGGCGCTGCTCCGCGGAGAGCGCGTCGCGGGAGAGCAGGTGGATCCCGTTGGCGGCCAGCACCGGAAGGAGGTCGCGCTTCCACACCTCGTACTGCTCGCCCACCATCCGGTGCACCAGCTCGGCGATCGCCGCGAGCTGCTCAGCCGGCAGCATGCCGTCGGCGGGCAGCTCGGCCACGCCGCCCTGGCTCTGCTGCTTGAGGCCCGCCACGCGCACCATGAAGAACTCGTCCAGGTTCCCCGAGGTGATCGCCAGGAACTTGATCCGCTCGTGCAGCGGCAGGGACGCGTTGCGGGCCTCGGCCAGCACGCGCTCGTTGAAGGCGAGCCAGGACAGCTCTCGGTTGATGAAGAGGTGGCGGTCGTTGCTGGCGTCGAACACGGCGGAAGGCTCCCGCGGTACATCTTCGCGCCCGGAGGTGCGTCCAAACAACGGTCCCAACGGGCTCACGGCTTTGGCCTATAACCCCACGCAACTTCGCATGCCAAGGCGACGGTCCGCAGAGGTGCTCGACGACGTCCTCGCGGCGATCGACGTGGGGACGAACGCGGTGCGCCTCGAGCTGGCCCGGGTGCTCGCCGACGGCAACCTGGAGACCCTGCACACCGAGCGCGATCCGGTGCGGCCCGGCGAAGGGCTGTTCCGCACGGGGCTCATCCGCCGCGACGTGGCCGATCGGCTGATCGCCACCCTGCGCCGCTACGGGGCCCTGTGCAAGCGCTACGGGGCGCGGATCCGGGCGGTGGCCACCAGCGCGCTGCGGGAAGCGAAGAATCGCGACGACGTCGTCCGGCGGGTCAGGCGCGAGGCGGGGCTGACGCTGGAAGTGGTGTCCGGGCGGGAAGAGGCGCGGCTGATCTGCCTGGGGGTGCTGCACGGCAAGCCGGCCAGCCAGCGCTCGCTGTGCGTCGACATCGGCGGCGGCAGCACGGAGGTGATCTCTGCCCTCGGCGAGGTGCCGCGCACGCTGGTCAGCATCGACGTGGGGGCGGTGCGCCTCACCGAGCTGTTCGACGTGAAGGGCGAGGTGCCGAAGAAGCAGCTCGGCCTGTTGCGCAACTACGCCCGCGAGCTGATCGAAGAGGGGATCAGCGGCCGGCTGGTGGGCGCGCCGCAGGCGGCGATCGGCTCCTCCGGCACCATCGGGGCGATCGTCGCCTTCGCCCGCTCGGAAGGCGTCGGCCACGCCACCACGCAGGAGGTCAGCCACGCGGTGGAGGAGCTGGCGGACATGGACGCCGCCAAGCGGCGCAGGCGCTTCGATCCCCGCCGGGCGGACATCGTGGTGGCGGGCGCCGTGATCCTCGAGACGATCCTCAAGCACCTGAAGATCCACACCATCACCGCGGTCGATCGCGGCCTGCGAGAGGGGCTTCTGCTGGACCTGGTGCGGCGGCGCAGGGCCGATCGCGACGATCGCTCGCTGGCGGACGCGGCGATCGCGGTGGGGCGGCGCTTCGCCTTCAGCGAGGCCCACGGGCGGCAGGTGGCGTCGCTGGCCCTGACGCTCTTCGACGAGCTGGCGCCCTTGCACGGCATGCCCGCGGCGGCGCGGCCCTGGCTGGAGGCCGCGGCGCTGCTCCACGACATCGGCCACGCGGTCAACCACCAGCGGCACCACAAGCACTCGCAGTACCTGATCATCAACTCCGACATCCCGGGCCTCACCGATCGCGAGCGCCTGCTGGTCGGCGCCATGGCCCGCTTCCACCGGCGCAGCCGCCCCGATCCCACCCACGAGGTGATGGAGCCCTTCAACGGCACGGAGATCCGCGTCATCCGCAAGTGCGCGGCGCTCTTGCGCATCGCCGACTCGCTCGATCGCAGCCACCACCAGCCGGTGAAGCGGCTGGGCGTCACGACCCGCGGCCGCACGGTGGTGCTCAAGGTGCGGGCGAAGGAGTCGATCGACCTGGAGCTGTGGGACGTGGCCCACGAGCAGGCGCTGTTCCGCGAGGTGTTCGGCCGGGGCCTGCTGGTGGAGCGGAGCTGACGGCTACTTCGCGGTGAGATCGCGATAGCCGGGGCGCTCGGGCAGTTGCTGCTTGTTGCCCAGCGCGTGGCGCTGCGTCTGGATCTTGTCCTGCAGCATCATCAGCCCGTCCAGCACCTGCTCCGGCCGCGGCGGGCACCCGGGGATGTACACGTCCACCGGGATGATCCGGTCGATGCCCTGCAGCACCGCGTAGTTGTCGTAGAAGCCGCCCGACGAGGCGCACACCCCGAAGCTGATCACCCACTTCGGCTCGGTCATCGCGTCGTAGACGCGCTTGAGGATCGGCGCCTGCTTCAGGTTGATGGTGCCGATCACCATCAGCAGATCCGCCTGGCGCGGGGAGAAGCGGGGGAACTCCGCGCCGAAGCGGGCGATGTCGTAGCGCCCCGCGGCCACGGACATGTACTCCATGCCGCAGCAGGCGGTGGCGAACGGGTAGGTGAACAGCGAGTACTTCCGGGCCCAGCCCAGCCCGTTGCTGATGAGCTTCTGGAAGAAGCCCATCGCCTCATCGCGGCGGGTGGTGATGACGGGAGCGACGTCGTGGTCAGCCATGGAGTTTCTCTAGCTCTCCCAGGAGAGCGCGCCCTTCTTCCAGACGTAGACCAGCGCCACCACCAGCGTGGCCGCGAACACCGCCATGGTGGCGTATCCGAACCAGCCGAGCTGCTGGAAGTTGACCGCCCAGGGGTAGAGGAACACCGCTTCCACGTCGAACACGATGAAGAGCAGCGCCACCACGTAGAACTTCACCGCGAAGCGCTGCCGCGCCGAGCCGATCGGCGGGTTGCCGCCCTCGAAGATCTCACTCTTCACCGCCGACGGTGAGCGCGGGCCCAGCAGCCCGGCGATGAAGGGAATCGCCGCGGCCATCGCGCCCGCGAGGAAGAGGACGATGGCGACCGGCACGTAGGGCGTCAGGGGCGATTCCATGCGTGGAACCACCATAAAGACGAGTGGTTTCGCGGTCAAAGCGTTTTCGCGGGCCAGGGCCTACTGGATGACGCGGGCCAGGCGCAGCACCGACGTCTCGAAGCGCACGCCCACGGCCTTCGACGACTTCTCGTTGATCACGATCTGCGGCTTGTCGCCGGCCAGCGACACGCCGACGGGGAAGAACTGCTCCACCATGGAGGCCTCGAGCGCCAGCGCGTAGAGCTGGTTGTCCTGCGCCACCTCCCACATCGCCTTGATCGCCGAGCTGGGAGTGCCGGGAATGGCCAGGAGCGCCGAGGCCTTGTTCTTGTCGATTTCGGCCTGCAGCGAGGCCTCGTCCTTGAAGTCCACCGACACGTACTTCACCGTGCGGTTCTTCACCTTGGTGACGCTGACGTCCTTGAGCTCGTTGACCAACTGCCCGCGCGCGCCCGCCTCGCCCGGATCCGACACCACCAGCACCACGAAGTCGCCCGCGCCGCGAGAGTCGAAGTTGGTGTCGTAGGTGAGCACCTTGAGCAGGACGGGCATGGCGGCCTTCACGTCCACGCCGGCGGCCCACGCGGCGCTCGACAGCAGCCACACCATGAGTGCGAGGTTGCGGGGGGACCTCATGACAATTGTCAGCATAGCGGCTCCTCCCCGGGGATAGAATTTCTGCATGTCGACGGCACGAAGAGCGCTGGGCCTGCTGCCCGCGTGCGCTACCACTGGAATCGGCAGCCTTCCCCACACGCAGGGCGAGCTGGCGCTGCAGATGGCGCTCCAGCAGGACGTCGCATACCTGCCGCAACTTCCGGGTGGGAGGCCGTCGGAGTTCATGATCCCCGCCGCCCTCGACGGCGTGCCGGGGCTGACATTCGACGCGGAGGGGACCTGCACGATCGACCTGGAGGCCTGGCGCAGGTCGCGGGATCGCTTCACGGCGGCCATCGAGGAGGCGCTGGCCTCGGGGCGGCTGGACGCTTTCGAGCCCTCGGTGGAGGCCTGCCGCAGCTTCCGTCCCTTCCTCTTCGAGGTGGAGGCGCGCAAGCTGCCCTTCGCCAAGGTGCAGCTCGCCGGGCCCGCCACGGTGCGGTGGGTGGCGCGCACCCACACCGGGGCGCCTACCAGCGACGTTCCCGAGCTCGATCAACAGCTCTTCCGGCTGGCGATGGCGAAGAGCCTGGCGCTGGTGAAGGCGGTGCGCCGCGCCGGGGCCACGCCGATCATCTACCTGGACGAGCCGGGCCTGTACGCGCTCGAGCGCGGGAACGTGCGGCACCTGGTGGTGATGAAGGAGCTGGGGATGCTGGTGGTGGCGCTGCAGCGGGAAGGCGCGCTGGTGGGCGTGCACTGCTGCAGCAACACCGACTGGGCGCAGGTGATGGGCCTGGGGCTGGACCTCCTGTCCATCGACGCGCGGCTCTCGCTGGACGCGGTGCTGGAGGAGCGGACCGCGTGGCTCAACTTCCTCACCTCGGGCGCGACCCTGAGCCTGGGGATCATCCCGACCGATCTCGCCAGCAGCTTCGAGCTGGGCGAGCTGTGCGACTCGGTGGAGGCCTCCCTGCGCGCCACCACTCCGGCGTCGCTGCCCTTCGAGGGACTGCTCTCGCGCATGCTGCTCACGCCGGCCTGCGGGCTGGGGATGCGCAGCGTGCTGGACGCCGAGCGGATCACCGCGCAGGTGCGGGAGGCGCAGAAGCGGCTGCGGGCGGTGGCGTCGGGGCGCGCGTGAGGGGAAACGCCAGCTGCCCCAGGTAGCCCTCTGGCACCGGGAGCTCCGCGCCGTACGACTGCGGCCACGCCTTCGGCAGGTGCAGCGTGCCAAAGACCGCCGGCCCGAAAAGGGAAAGCGCCCCCCTCAGGCCAGCCCGGGCACGGCCTCGCGCATCGCCGTCTCCATCGCCGAGCTCATCCCCAGGGTGTGCGTCTCGTCGAAGGGCACCCACCGCCACTCGACGTACTGCGGGGGCGGCGCGCGCAGGCTGGGCGTCATGTCCACCGGGTGGAGGTGCAGCCGCAGCCGCCGGTGGGTCAGCGTGCGCTGGAGGATCACCATCTGGGGGCCCACCACCGGCCGCTTTCCCAGCATCTTCCTCAAGGTGGAGGTGCCGCTGGCCTCGATGGGGGCGCAGGGCATCTCCCACAGGCCGCCGAAGAGCCCGCCGTCGGGGCGCCGCGCGAGCAGCACGCAGCCGTCGCGGTGCGCCACGGCCACGGCCAGGTCGAGCAGCTTCTTCGGGGGCGCCTTCTTCGGGGGCGGCAGCTCGTCTACCCGCCCGGCGGCCAGCGCGCCGCACCCGGCCTGCACCGGACAGAGCAGGCACATGGGCGAGGACGGCAGGCACACCGTCGCGCCGAGCTCCATCAGCGCCTGGTTGAGATCTCCGGGGCGTGCGCCCACCACCAGATCGCCGGCGGCGCTCCACAGCGCGGCCTCCCGCGCCTTGTCCCCCGGGGCGCCTTCGATCAACAGCAGGCGGGACAGCACGCGCGCCACGTTTCCGTCCACCAGGGGCGCTTCGAGGCCGAAGGCGATCGAGGCCACCGCGCCGGCGGTGTAGCGGCCGAAGCCGGGCAGGCTCTTCAGCTCGTCGAGGGTGGAGGGCAGCTCGCCGCCGAAGCGCTCGACGAGCTCCTTCGCGGCCTTGTGCAGGTTGCGCGCGCGGCCGTAGTAGCCGAGGCCCCTCCACACCACGAGCACGTCGGCCAGGTTGGCTTCGGCCAGCGAGGCGACCGTGGGGAAGCGCTCGAGGAAGCGCGGGTAGTACCTGAGCACCCGCTCGACCTGAGTCTGCTGAAGCATCACCTCGCTCACCCAGATCGCGTACGGATCCTCGGTGCGCCGCCAGGGCAGGTCGCGCTGGTGGTGATCGAACCAGGTGAGCAGCGCGGTCCGGGCCAGGCGCGCGCTCTCTTGAAGCCCATCGCGAGGCGGGGGTGGATCGGCCAGGACAGCGGCGGGACGGCGGCGCGGCACGGGCGCGGGTTCCACCAGATGCGCGCCCCAGGCTCAACGACGGAACGCCTGCGGGTGCTCCGACACCCCGAATTGCCTGTTCAACGTGCTGAAAACACAGGGCAATCCACAGTTCACACCAACCGCTGTCACCACCTCGATTCTCAGGGGTTGAGAGCCGGGTAACGCAGCGTCACACGGGAGCGACAAGGTTTGGACGGAGGTCAATTCCCGGTGCGGTGGGTCCTGTTCAGCGCGGTGGTGGCGGCCCTGGCCGGGTGCATGGGCGTAGCTGATCCGGCGCTGGTGACGGTGCTGCACTCTGCGCCGCCCGCGCCGATGTTCGACGGCGGACTCCACCCGGCGGACGGAGGCGCGGCAGACGCGGGCAGCCTTCCGGACGCCGGCAGCGCGCCGCCGGACGCCGGCAGCCTCGTGGACGCGGGGGCGGATCCCTGCGGGGGGATCTCCTGTGGCAGCGGCTCGCGCTGCGAGCCCAGCAACCGGAGGTGCGTGTGCCTGCCAGGCTACCTGCAGGGGGCGTCGGGCTGCGAGCCGGTGATGCCGGGCTCTCCGTCGACGAGATCGCAGGGCGAGGTCTGCTCCGCGTGGACGGCCGCCAACCAGCAGCGCGCGGCTGGAGACGGCTTCAGCATGTCCACCACCACCTGCGATCCCGGCGCCGTGACGCGCGACGCGCTGGACGACGGGCTGGGGCGCCTCAACTTCTTTCGCTGGCTGGTGGGCCTGGGGCCCACCACGGACTCGGCGGCGGACAACGACGCGGCGCAGAAGTGCGCGCTCGTCTCTGCCTGGAACCCGGCCGGCGCCTCCGCGCATTTCCCCGCGTCGACGGCCACCTGCTACACGCCGGAGGGCGCGTCGGGCGCGGGCTCCTCCAACATCGCCTGGGGCGCGGCGAGCGCGGCCAACGCCATCGATCTCTGGATGATCGACTTCGGCAACGAGACCACCTTCGGGCACCGGCGCTGGCTGCTCAACCCGCCGCTCGATCCGGTGGGCCTCGGCCACTACCGGGGCGGCAACAACTACGGCAGCGCGTCCTGCATCCGCGTCTTCGGCGGGGGCGGGGCAGGCCCCAGGCCCGCCTGGCTGGCCTTCCCTCCGCCGGGCTTCGTCCCCGAGCAGCTCTCGCAGTGGCACTGGACGGTGCATGGGAACATTCCGCTCAACGGCGCGAGCGCGACCGTCACCCGCCTGTCGGACGGGGCGAGGCTGCCGGTGACGTTCAACATCCTCTCGGGCTTCTACGGGCAGGCCGCCGCGTCGATCGTCCGCGACGGCTGGGCGCCAGCCGCCGGTGAGACCTACCACGTGACGATCTCCGGCCAGGGCGGCGCGGGCACCATCGAGTACGACGTCAAACCAGTCGGGTGCTCGTAGGCCGGCTGCGCTTGCACGGTGATCATCAGCCGATTTCCCGTTAGAGGGTAGCGCGTGGCCGACTCCTCCACGCTCACCGCCATCGTCTGCTCGCTTCAGGACAGCGTGATGCTGCTCGCCCCGCGCGGGTGGACGACGCTCGAGCTGCGCTTCGCCCACACCGCCCACGGCCCGCGCCTGGAGGAGCTCGAGACCAAGGGGCAGGGGAGCACTCAGCCCAAGGCCAGGCCCGAGCTGCACGTGGAGCAGCGCCACGAGGTGCAGCGGATCAACGAAGGCGTGGCCGAGTTGACCGCGCTGCTGGCGCAGGCCGGCAAGCGCTGGGCGCCGGGATCGATCCGCGTGGAGCGGCCGAAGCCGGACTTCGTGGACTGGAAGCTGGTGGGCGACGAAGGCCAGGTGATCTGGTTCACCCGGCTGGGGAAGGACGAGCTGGACGAGCTGATCGTCACCGACGAGCTGTTCGACGTGCTGCTGGGCACCGAGCAGGCCTTCGGGGTGCTGCAGGGGCAGGTGGAGGCGGCGCTGGGCCCGGTGACCGGCTTCGCCTACGACGCGCGCGCCGGGGTGCTGAAGCTGGAGCGGCCGGCCGGCGCGGTGGAGCTCCACGCGGACGTCGTCGGCCAGTACCACCCGAAGGACTTCACCTGGGTGTGGGGCTGGAGCGACGAGGCCACGCCGCGCGCGGTGGTGGAGCGCTTCGCGCGGCTGTGCGCCCCCGACGTGCAGCAGGAAGGGCTGTCGGCCTTCTGGCGGCCCGGGCTGCACTGCGACGAGGGCTTCGCCTGGGCGGTGGCGGGCAGCGCGGTGGTGAGCACCGGCGCCCGCGGCCTGTTCCGCGCCGAGGTGAAGGGCCACGACGCGGCGATCTTCTTCGCCTTGCGCGAGCTGCCTACAGCACCGGCTTGAGCGGATCGTGCTCGGCGATCAGCCTGGACACCCGCGCGTCGTCGATCCGCTTGCGCAGGTTGTCCGCCTCGTGCTGGTCGCGCACCGTCTTGGACAGCGAGAAGGTGGAGCCGACCGTGAAGAGCAGCCCCATGCCCAGGAAGGCCTTCATCCACCCGTCGATGGGCAAGAACCAGATCCCCATCGCCGTCACTCCGAAGGCGACGATGAAGGAGATCCACGTCTGGGCGACCCAGGCGCTGGAGTGGTTGGCGGCGGCATCAGGCAGCTTGCTCATGGCGTCTTCCTCCGGTGGGTGGGTGCTTCACCAAAGAAGGACACCACGGTCATCGATTCCGTGCGGAAAGCAGTTGTCACGTCATCGATGACGGGCGGAAGTTGATGTGCGGAAGAAACCCCCGGAAGTCCTCGAAGAAGAGCTTCCGGGGGCGGCGGTTGACCCCAACGGGATTCGAACCCGTGTTACCGGCTTGAAAGGCCAGCGTCCTGACCGCTAGACGATGGGGCCGCTATTCCGACTGTCTTGAGTCGCGGGGGACTCGAACCCCCGACCCTCGGCTTAAAAGGCCGGTGCTCTACCAGCTGAGCTAGCGACTCTCAAACCCTACTTCTTCTGGTTCAGCGCAGGGTCGACCTCCACGGTGAACTTCACCGACGCCTTCGCCCCGTCAACCTGAACGTCGATGGTGGTGGTGCCGGGATCCAGCGGGAGGATCCCCCCCTTGCCGACGATCTGCGCCACCTTCTTGTCCTGGCTGGAGAGCGCCGGAGAGCGATCGGTGATCTCCCGCCCGTCCTTCCCGAAGGCCTTCACCTCGAGCGCCACCGCGTCGGCGCCTTCTTTGGTGACGACCTCCTTCGGCGCCACCTCGATGCGCTCCACGAAGATCACGCGCACCGGAGCGCGGGCCTCCACGTCGCCGTACCTGGCGATCACCTCGGTGTCGCCGGACGCCTTGGGCTTGAGCAGCCCCTTCTCGTTCACCTCGGCGATGGAAGGATCGGCCACCGACCAGACCACCCGCGCCTTCACCGCGCGCACCCCGTTGCGGGCCATGCAGGCCGCTTCCATCCACACCTGGTTGTTGGGCTGCTTGAAGATGACGTCGCTCGGCGTGAGCTCGATGTAGTCCACCTTCTCGCACGCGCTGAAGACTGCCGCGGCGAGCACGAGTCCAGTCAGGCAGAGGGGTTTCATGGCGGAGCGCCGCATAGCACGATTCTCTGGTGGGATCGTGTATGCGGGCCCGCGCATGAAGAAGCCGCTGGACCAGCAGGTGGAAGACAAGCCGCTGTCCTTCGACGAGGAGGACGAGGCGGAAGCGCCGGGCCCGCGCGGGACCCTGTACATCACCGCCGCCGGCGCCGAGGCGCTGCGCGCCGAGCTCAAGCACCTGCTCCACACCGAGCGCCCGAAGGTGACCGCCGAGGTGTCCCACGCCGCGTCCTTAGGCGACCGCAGCGAGAACGCCGACTACATCTACGGCAAGCGCCGCCTGCGGGAGATCGACCGGCGCCTCCACTTCCTCCAGAAGCGGATCGAGAAGCTCACCGTCGTCGATCCGAAGGAGCAGAAGGACACCTCGAAGATCTACTTCGGGGCCACCGTGTCCCTGGAGAACGAGGAGGACGGCTCGAAGGTGAGCTACCAGCTCGTGGGCCCTGACGAGACGGACCTGAAGACCGGGAAGATCTCGGTGGACTCACCGGTCGGCCGGGCGCTCCTGGGCAAGCAGCGGGGTGATTCGGTCACCGTGGCCCGCCCCAAAGGCGAGGTGGACTTCACCGTCACCCTCATCAAATACCGCTGAGGGACTTTCCCCGCGCTCCCGTATACTGGCGGCGCTACAGGGAGCCACAACCACTCACCGGGGGCCTTTTGGCGCGTAAGAACTTCGTCCTCGACACCAACGTCCTGCTGCACGACCCGCGGTCCATCTACAGCTTCGACGACAACACCGTCATCATCCCGATCTACGTCATCGAGGAGCTGGACCAGTTCAAGAAGGACATGAGCGAGCTGGGCCGCAACGCCCGCCAGGTGGCCCGCTACCTCGACGCGCACCGGGCCGAGGGCACCGTGGCCGAAGGCGTGCCGCTGCCCAACGGCGGGATCCTCAAGGTGTCCTTCGTCGAGCACGACCTGCCCAAGTCCATGGCCGACGGCCAGTTGATGGACAACCGGATCCTCGCGGTGGCCATCGAGGTCCGCAAGCGGGATCCCAGCACCCAGACCGTCTTCATCACCAAGGACACCAACCTCCGCATCCGCGCCGACGCGCTCGGCCTGCAGGCCCGGGACTACGAGCCCGAGCGGGTGGAGATCAGCGAGCTGTACACCGGCCTCACCGAGCACACCGTCTCCGCCGACGTGATCGATCAGCTCTACAAGCCGGGCGCCGAGGTCGACTTCCCCGGGCAGAAGGATCTCTCGCCCAACCAGTTCGTCCTCTTCAAGGATCAGGCGAACACCTCGCACACCGCCATGGGCCGCTTCGACGGGGCCAAGCAGCGGGTGGTGCCGCTCAACCGCCAGGTGAAGGACGGCGTGTGGGGGGTGCGGCCCCGCAACATGGAGCAGTCCTTCCTCATCGACCTGCTGCTCAACGACGAGGTGAAGCTGGTCACCATCGTCGGCAAGGCCGGCACCGGCAAGACGCTGATGGCGATCGCCGCGGGCCTGCAGAAGGTGACCGAGGAAGCCGCCTACCAGAAGCTCTTGGTCAGCCGGCCGATCTTCCCCCTGGGCAAGGACATCGGCTACCTGCCTGGCGACGTGGAGCAGAAGCTCAACCCCTGGATGCAGCCCATCTTCGACAACGTGGAGTACCTGCTCAACCTGTCCCGCAGCGACAAGAAGGCGGGCCGCGGGTACCACGAGCTGATGGACTTGGGCATCGTTGAGATCGAGCCGCTCACCTACATCCGCGGCCGCTCCATCCCCAACCAGTTCATCATCGTCGACGAGGCGCAGAACCTCACCCCGCACGAGGTGAAGACGATCGTCACCCGCGTGGGCGACAACACCAAGATCGTCCTCACCGGCGACCCCTTCCAGATCGACAACCCCTACGTGGACTCCACCAACAACGGGCTGGTGCACGTGGTGAACCGCTTCAAGGCCCAGAAGATCGCGGGCCACATCGTGATGTCCAAGGGTGAGCGCAGCCAGCTGGCGGAGCTGGCCACCAACCTCCTCTAGATGGCCGACGACGCGAAAGAGCCCCAGGAGAAGAAGCCCCTCATCGAGTACCCCACCATCTACGAGTTCAAGGTGATGGGGCGGCGGGAAGACGGCTTTGAGGACTGGGTGCGGCGCTTGTTCGGGCGGATCCTCGGCGGTGAGGTGTCCAGGGACTCGATCGCCGAAAACCGCTCCAAGCAGGGCAACTACGTGTCGCTCCGGGTGACGGTCTTCCTGACTTCCGAGGAGCAGCGGCAGGCGATCTACGGCCACCTGCACCGGGAGAAGAGGATCCTCTACTACTTGTGACGACGGCCGTTTCGCGTGTAAGGGAGTGTCCAACACCACAATGTCTTCTCCGTTCCCGCTGTATCTCCCGCCCGACGCGCGCCGGCTGTTTCAGTCCGAGTCGCTGGTGCGCCGCATGGCGCAGTTGGCCCACTGGGACAGCAAGGCGAGGCTGGTGGAGTTCTTCGGCAGCCTCCCGGGGATGGCCCTGGCCAAGGCGCTGGACTGCGAGCTGACGGTGGTGGAGCCGGCCGGGAAGCACCAGGCCTGGCTGCAGGAGCGCGCGCGGGCGGCGGGCGTCAACGATCTGGTGTCCTTCGAGCCCGCCGATCCGCTGGCGGTGTCGCTGCCGAAGGCCAAGTCCTCCGGCATCTTCAGCCTGGGCCGGGTGACGGGCCACATGGGCGCCGAGGCGAAGCGCCTGCGGCCCTTCCTGGCGGAGCGCGGGCGGCTGGGGCTGACCTCGGTGGTGAAGGTGAGTCGGCTGCCCAACGAGAAGGCGCTGGCCGCGTGGCAGGCCCGCCTGGGCGCGCCCCTGCTGCTGCCCCGCGAGGCCCTGCTGGCCATGGAGGCCGAGGGCTTCGAGCCCGAGCTGGTGGAGACGGCCGGCGAGGCGGAGCTGGACGAGTACTACCAGGCCTTCGAGGCGGCCCTGGCGAAGCTGGACGCGTCGAAGGACGACGCCGCGGTGAAGGCTGCCCGCGAGGAGCTGGCGCTGTACCGCGAGCTGGGCGGGCGCACCGGCGTGACGTTCGCCTTCATCCTCGGGCGTCGGAAAGAGCCCGGCGAGAAGCCGCCCATGTCGCGCGACAGCGGGTAGCCGCGCCTCAGTTCACCGTGCCGGCGAAGTCCACCACCTCGATCGGCTCGGGCGCGACCTCGAGGTGCAGCTCTTCCCGGTAGCCCTCCGCGTCGCCGGCGATCTGCAGCGGCATCGGCCGGCTGAAGCGAATGGTGGCCTCCTGGGTGAGGAAGTCCTTGATCCCATCGGGGAACCAGTCGCCGCGCCACATGCGGCCCAGGTTGGCGAGGATCGCCGTGGCGGGCACCGTGGCCACCCGCAGGTTCATCATCCCCCGGCGCTTGCCGGCGAAGGGGAACATCTTCAGCTCGAAGCCGTAGTAGGGAACCGTGCCGGCCGCAGCCATCTTCAGCGGGCCCGCGTAGATCACCTCGCCCGGCTTCACCGCGTCGCCCACCGGCTTGCCGTCCGGCCCCATGCGGTAGGTGTTGCCCCGGCCGTTGACGATCTCACACTCCACCGACGCGGAGTTCATCAGGTAGTAGGGCACCGTCTTCAAGGCCACCGAGGTGAAGTACCCGCCCGCGCCCGACATCAGCCGCGAGAGCGGCCCCTGCGCCAGCGCCTTCTTCACCCACAGGTAGTCGTTGAGCAGCTTGCCGTCCATGCCCAGCCCGGCGAAGGGCGCCCGCTTCCCGTCGACGAGGAGCAAGTCGACCGTGCGGTAGCCGGGCACCTCGCCCGCGCGCGCCCGCAGCACGTCGTCGACGATCCCGTCCCCCCGCGTCCCCGAGGCGTGCACCAGCGCCGCCACCGAGTTGCCGGTCCCCAGCTTGAGCACGCCGAAGCGCGGGGTGGGCGTGGGGTGGTGCTGCCGCCGCAGCGCCACCTGGTTGAGGATCTCGTTCACGAAGCACGTCACCGTGCCGTCTCCGCCGCCGAGGAAGACGGTGTGGTAGCCGCCGTCCACCACCGCCTGCGCGATCCGCCGCGCGTCCAGCTCCGAGCGCGAGAGGAACAGGTCGCCTTCAGGCACCACGTGCGACAGCGCCCGCACCACCTTCGTCGTCACCTTGCGCGCGTTGGCGTTGAGCAGCACCGCCACCCGGTGATCCGCCGCCAGCCGCGGGGGCACCAGCTCCAGCTCTGCCGTCCGAAAGGGTTGGACCCACATTCCCGGCCTCCTCGGGTCGGCCCCCCAGCCGACGCTTCGTTCAACGTCTGTCAGCGGACCCTCAGCACAACCCTTGCCACTTGACTCGACGCGTTAAGTCACTGAAATAACAAGGATACGGGGGCTCCTCTGGCAGGCGGTTGCAAAGCGGCGGTGGCAGAGAGCGCGAAGATCGCTTCGCACTTCGTCCCGTCCGACTGGAAGAATTCGGTCGTTGACGCGCAAACGCGGGTGGTTAGGTTGCGCTTGCGTTGGCGGCCGCGACTTTCGTCCGTCAGATCATAGGGTTTGGAGAACACACACATGGCGAAGATCATCGGAATCGACCTGGGGACGACCAACTCGGCGGTGGCGATCATGGAGGGCAAGGAGCCCAAGGTGATCGTCAACGAGGAAGGCAGCCGCATCACGCCTTCGGTCGTCGCGTACACGAAGGACGGGGAGCGCCTCGTCGGGCAGGTGGCCAAGCGGCAGGCGATCACCAACCCGGAGCGCACCATCTACTCGGTCAAGCGCTTCATGGGGCGGCGCTACAACGAGGTGAGCGAGGAAGCGAAGCTGGTCCCCTACCACGTGAAGAAGGGCCCCAACGACGACGCCCGCGTGGAGATCGACGGCAAGCTGTTCTCGCCGCCGGAGATCAGCGCGCAGGTGCTGCTCAAGCTCAAGCGCGCCGCGGAGAACTACCTGGGCGAGAAGGTGACCGAGGCGGTGATCACCGTCCCTGCGTACTTCAACGACGCCCAGCGCCAGGCCACCAAGGACGCCGGAGAGATCGCCGGCCTCACGGTGAAGCGCATCGTCAACGAGCCCACCGCGGCCGCGCTCGCCTACGGCCTCGACAAGAAGACGAACGAGAAGGTCGCCATCTACGACTTCGGCGGCGGCACCTTCGACATCTCCATCCTCGACATGGGCGACGGCGCGGTGGAGGTGCTGGCCACCAACGGCGACACGCACCTCGGCGGCGACAACATCGACCTGCGGGTGATGGAGTGGCTGATCGCCGAGTTCAAGAAGGACACCGGCATCGACGTCTCGAAGGACAAGATGGTGCTGCAGCGTCTGAAGGAGGCGGCAGAGAAGGCGAAGATCGAGCTCTCCAGCTCCATGGAGACCGAGATCAACCTGCCATTCTTGACCGCGGACGCCTCCGGGCCCAGGCACCTCAACGTGAAGCTGTCGCGCGCGAAGCTGGAGGTGATGATCGACGATCTGGTCGAGCGCTCGCTGGAGCCCTGCCGCAAGTGCATCAAGGACTCGGGCCTCGATCCCTCGAAGATCGACGAGGTGGTGCTGGTGGGCGGCTCGACCCGCATCCCCAAGGTGTCGGAGGCGGTGAAGAAGCTGTTCGGCAAGGAGCCCAACCGCTCCGTCAACCCCGACGAGGTGGTGGCGGTCGGCGCGGCGGTGCAGGGCGCGGTGCTGTCCGGCGAGGTGAAGGACATCTTGTTGCTGGACGTGACGCCGCTGTCCCTGGGCGTGGAGACGCTGGGCGGCGTCTTCACCCGCCTCATCGAGCGGAACACCACCATCCCCACGCGCAAGTCCGAGACCTTCTCCACCGCCGCCGACGGGCAGACGCAGGTGGAGATCCACGTGCTGCAGGGTGAGCGCGAGATGGCGGGCGACAACCGCAGCCTGGGCCGCTTCCACCTGACCGGCCTGCCTCCCGCCCCGCGCGGCGTGCCGCAGATCGAGGTGACCTTCGACATCGACGCCAACGGCATCCTGAAGGTGGCGGCGAAGGACAAGGCCACGGCCAAGGAAGCCAACGTCACCATCACCCACTCCTCGGGCCTGGCGAAGGACGAGGTGGAGAAGATGGTGAAGGACGCGGCGTCCAACGAGTCGGTGGACAAGGAGAAGCGCGCCGTCATCGAGCTCAAGAACAAGGCGGAGAACCTGGCCTACCAGTTGGAGAAGCTGGTGAAGGAGAACAAGGAGAAGCTGTCCGCCGACGCCGCGAAGGGCCTCGAGGACGCCGCCAAGGAGCTGCATGAGGTCCGCGAGAAGACGGACAAGGCGGCGATCGAGGCGGCGATCCAGAAGGCCGAGCAGCTCAGCTACAAGGCCGCCGAGGAGCTGTACAAGGCGGGCGCCGCGCCGGGCTCCACCGCCACGCCGGGTGAGCAGCCGGGGGCGACTCCGGGCGCCGCCCCTGGATCGCAGGCGAAGAAGGACGACGTGGTCGACGCCGAGTTCCGGTCGAACTGAACGCGTTTCTGGGGGGCGGCGGCAACGGGGCGCCGTCCCCACCTCTCGCCACCTCGCCACACGGGCAGGCGGTGAAGCCCTGAAGAAGAGGCAGTCGCCCCGGCGCGGCCCTACATCGGCTCCGGGTGGCCCCGTTCCTGCGCATGGGGTCCAACCTCTACAGTGCGCGGCGCAATGCTCGGACTCGAGGTGGTGAAGAAGGTGGCGGAGGGCTCCGCCGTCGAGGCGTTCCTCGCGCGCACGTCAGAGGGGCAGGTGCTGGTGCAGGTGAGCCGGCCGGAGCTCGCGGGCGATCCCGAGCTGTACGGCCGCTTCCTCGATCAGACGCGCTCCTCGACGCAGAACTTCGTCCACCCGGCGCTGGTGAGCGCGCGCACCGCCACCTGCTCGGCCGACGGGCGCTTCGTCTTGACCAGCCAGCCGCTGAGCGGGCGCACCGCGGCGGATCACCTGCGCGAGCGCGGGCCCCTGTCCGCCGAGGAGGCGGTGCGCTGGACCTTCACCCTCGCCGACGCGCTGGAGTACCTGCACGCGCACGGCGTGGTGCACGGCCACCTCGCTCCGGGCAACGTCTTCCTGGACGGAGATCCTTCCCGGCCGGAGGTGAAGCTGCTCGACACGGGGCTGTTGCTCTTCCGCGCCTCGCGCAGCCTCAAGTCGACGCCCGGCCTGGTGCTGGTGCCGGTGGAGTACCTCTCGCCGGAGCGGGTGGCGGGGCAGCGAGGCACGGTGCGCAGCGACGTGTACGGCCTGGGGGTGCTGCTGTTCGAGCTGCTCATCGGCGCACCTCCCTTCAAGGCGGAAAGCCCGCACGTCACGCGCGATCTGCACCTCACCTCGCCCATGCCGGAGCTCCCGGCGCGGGTGGGGCGCTTCGAGCCGTTGCTGCGGCGGTGCCTGGCGAAGGATCCCCAGGAGCGCTTCGGCGCGATGGCGGAGGTGAACGCCGCGCTGCACGAGGTGATCGCTCCCGTGGCGCCGTCGATCTCCGTCGTGTCGCTCGAGCCCGTTCCGGCTCCTGCGCCGCGCGCCTTCGAGGCCGGGCCCCAGGCCCCGGCTCCGCCCACGCCCCGAGTTCCCCCGCGTGCACCCCTCGATCTCGACGTGGACGACGTGTCCTTCGTCTCGATCCCCGCGGCCCCCCAGAGCGCCGCGGCGCTGGGCCCGGGCGGCGTCCTGGGCAGCTACCTCCTCGACGCTCAGCTGGGCGAAGGAGGGATGGGGCACGTCTTCGTGGCCACCCACCGCACGCTGGGACGCAAGGTGGCGATCAAGCTCTTGCGGCCCGCGCTGGCCAGGGAGCCGGAGCAGGTGAAGCGCTTCGTGCAGGAGGCCCAGGCGGTCAACCGCGTGCACCACCCACACATCGTGCAGGTGCACGACCTGGTGCAGGAGCCGCTGGCCGAGGGCGGGCGCGTCTACTTCGTGATGGAGCTGCTCGAGGGCGACTCGCTCAAGACGATGGGGAAGGACAGGCCCCTGGAGCTGCCCCGCGCGCTGCGCCTCATCCGCCAGGCCGCCGACGCGCTGGCCGCCGCGCACGAGGTAGGCGTCGTGCACCGCGACGTGAAGCCCGACAACCTGTTCGTCACCACCGACGCCGACGGCGTGGAGCAGCTCAAGGTGCTGGACTTCGGGGTGGCGCGCGTGCGGGACGCAGGGCGGACGAATCCCCGGCAGACCCGCTCCGGGCAGGTGGTGGGCACCCCGCTGTGGATGGCCCCGGAGCAGGTGCTGGGCACGGACGTGGACGCGCGCGCCGACGTCTACTCGCTGCTCACCGTCCTCTACGTGTTGATCGCCCGGAGGTTCCCCTTCGACGGGGTGGCGATGAGCGACGTGGTGATGCAGCGGCTGGAGCGCGACGCGAGGCCGCTGGGGGCCCACACCTTCCTGGGGGAGCCGGTGCCGCCCGCCCTCAAGCGGCTGATGGCCGAGTGCCTGGCGCGCGATCTGTCCCGGCGCCCTGCGTCGATGGCCGAGGTGGCCAACCGTCTGCGGGACCTCGAGGCGGGGCTGCAGAGCCACGTCACCAGCCCCTTCGAAGTGGCGGGGTCGGGGAGCAAGAAGATGCTCCTCAAGTGGATCCTCGCCGGGGCCGTGAGCGGCGCCGCCGCCGCGCTCGCGATGCGCTACCTGGTGGGCTGAAGCGCTCCCTTCATCGCCGCGGGGAACTCGCCAGCGCCGCCGCCAGCGTCCCCACCGTGGCGATCGCCGCGACGCTGCTGGTGATGATCGACAAGGCGCGGTGATCGCCGGCTCAGTACGGCTTCTGGCCGACCACGTTCCCGGGCGGCGCGTAGTCACACACCCAGAACCACCAATCGCCGCCGCCGAAGGGGCTGCTCACGGTGCACAGCTTCCGCGCGCAGCCCACGCTGGTGGTCGCCCGCCAGACGAGCTGCGTGTAGTGGCCGCAGAACTGGCCGGCAGCGCAGGAGTTGGTGGCCCAGGTGTAGTGGACGGACTCCGCCGCCCAGTCGCTCACCACCTCGCCGGGGGTAGCTTCCCCCGTGGAGGCGAAGAGGTTCTCGCCCCAGCGGCTGCCAGTCCCCGGGTTGTGCTGCCACCGGCACTGCTCGACCCACGACTGCGCGAAGGCCTGGGCCTGTGGATTCCAGGTGAGGGTGGGGAGCGCGGGCGAGGGGACGGGCATGGGGTTGCTCCGCACCTGGTTGTGGGCGGAGAGCAGCTCCTGCTGCCAGGGCTCGAGGCCGCCTCCTCCGCCGCCGGTGCCGCCGCCCGATCCCGGCGGCTGGCAGGCGCCGTCCACGCACAGTTGGCTGGTGCTGCAGGCGACGCAGGCCACCCCGCCGAGGCCGCACGCGGTGCGGTAGGGGACCTCGACGCACGCTCCGCTCGAGTCGCAGCAGCCGGCGCAGCGGGAGGCGTCGCACGGCTGGCCCGCGCAGCTCAGCAGCACCAGCGAGAGGAGCGCCGCAGCGGCCTTCATGGCTCCTTCGGGGCGGGCTTCTTCCCGCGCAGGATCTCGTACGACGCCTTCTTGCCTTCCACGGTGAAGAGCGCCGCCAGGCCGTACGCCGAGGAGCCGTCGTTGAGCCGCCAGATCAGCGGATTGGCCGAGCCCTGATCGACGAAGAGGGTGGGGTGCGGCTTCTTCTGGGGCAGGGGCCGGCCTTCGAGATCCACGCCCGCGCCGCCCGCTTCGAGGATGTGGCCGTGCAGCCCGAAGGGGATCTTCAGCTTCTGGATCAACTTCGTCAGCCGCGGATCGCCCACGTTGTCGGCGCCGGGCACGAAGTCGATCGCCTTCTGGCCGCGCTGGCGGGGAGGCCCGTGCGAGAGCAGCACCACCGGATCGTCCGCCGCCACCGCCGCCCGCTCCAGCACCTCGAGATCCTTGTCCGAGTAGACGCAGCCGCCGGTCAGGTGCAGGTAGGCCTTGTCGTGGTACCCGCCGATGCTGGCCAGGTCCACGCCGTCCCCGTCGTAGCGGCGCACGATGTCGAGGTTGAGCAGGTGCGCGGCGCCGGCCTTGCGCAGCTTCGCGATCGCATAGTTGAGCGCGGCGCCGCGCTCCATGTTGCCGGCGATCACCAGGAGGGGCCGCTTCGTCGCGCCCACCAGGAAGCCGAGGATCGCCTCCAGCCCCTCCGGCTCGCTGGAGGTGTCTCCGCCGATGACGATCGCGTCCACGTCGGCCTTCTCGAAGGCGGCGAGGAAGGTCTCCAGCATGGCCTTCGTCTCGGGCTCGAGATCCTTGATCCCCGCCAGCGCGCCCAGGGTGACGCGCTTGCCGGCCTTCGGGGTCAGGCGCCGCACCTTCACCGTGCCGCCGGTGTGCTCGTAGCGGAAGCCTTCGTGCTCGCGGACGTCGGCGGGCGAGAAGTGCTCGAAGGGGCCGTTGCAGTCGAACTGGTACTTCTCTTCCCAGGCGTCGAAGCCCTGAGCGGCGGCGAGGGACGAGACGAGGAGGGCGAAGACGAGCGCGCGGCGGAGCACGCCTTTTCATAGCAAGCCGGGCAACCTCGTGGGGCGCGGCAGCGAGACGACTTCACCAGGTGGCGGTCAGCGCGTATCCGCCGGTGCCGGGGGTCACTTCGACGCGGGGTGTCTTCGCGCCGCCCAGCTTCAGCGCGCCTTCCACCGCCCCGCCGAAGAAGTGCGCGAGCGGAAGCGGATCGACGAACTGGAGCCGGGCGGACGCGGGCCCCAGGAGTTCGACCGTTACCGAGGCGTCGAGCCTGAGCGAACGGAAGCGGCCGGGCAGCCGGGGGAGGAAGCGCGCCGGGCCCAGCAGGGGCAAGGCGGTGGTCGCCACGCGCCCGAGGATCGTCTGGCGGAAGCCGTCGACGAAGCGCAGGCCCAACTGGCGGAGGCCTTCCGCTTCATCGAGCGCGGGGTAGGTGGCCCGACGAGCTTCGGCTACGCACGCGGCCAGCACCGCGCCCTCATAGCGCGCGACGGGGCGCTGCCGGTCATAGCCCAGGCGCCGCAGCTCCTCCTCCAGCGGGCCGGACACGTCGAGAGCGCGGCAGAACAGCCCTTCGAAGAGCGCGTTGTCGACGCTGCCGGCGGCGCCGGAGGCCCTCACGGCTTCTTCTTTCCAGGCGGGACGACGTTGTGGGGCTCGGTGGTGGGCTCGTACGGCGGGGTGACGGCGGGCACCTCGGTCTCGGTGGAGAGGGCAGCCGGGCCCAGGCGATCTTTCAGCGCGTCGCGCTCCGCCACGGCGCGGGCCCGGGCCGAGCGCTCTCCTTCCAGTTGGCGGCTCAGCGCCTCCACCTGGAGCGCCAGGCGATCGCGCTCGGCGCCCAGCTTCGCAGGTTGCTCCTTCGGCGGCCCTTCGCCGGGCTTCCCGGCCGCCTTCTGGTGCAACTGCCGGGCGATGCTGCGAGCCTCGTCGCGCTCGGTCGTCAGCTTGCCCACCTGCTCCTTGAGCTGCCGGGCGACCTCCCGTGCCTCCGCCGTGGCGGCCTGCTCGGTGGCCAGCGCGCCTTCCCACGCCTTGACGACCTCGTGGCTCTCCGCGAGCTGCTGCTGCAGCGTCGCTGCGTCCGACTGGAGCTGGGTGATGAGCGCGTCGTCCGCCCCGGCGGCCGCGGCCTGCCGCGCCTCGAGGAGCGCCTGCTCCAGCCGCGCCTCGCTCGTCCCCGCGGCCAACTGCGCCTCCGCCAGCGCCTGCTCGAGCTCGGAGATCCGGTCGGCCTGGGCGCGGCCCGCCTCGGCCACGGCCGCCTCCAGCGCGGGGACGCGGGCGGCTTGCCCTTGAGTCTCGGCGAGGGCTGCCTCCAGTCCCGGCACGCGGCCCGCCTCCGCCTGCGCGCGCTGGAGCTCGGCCTCGAGCTCGATGACGCGGCCGCTCGCCTCCGCTACCTCCCGTGTCTTCGACTGCGCCTCCGACAACGACGCCTCCAGCTCGGTGATTTGGGCCCTCGCCGCGTCCAGCTCGGCCTGGAGCGCCGATCCGCCCTCCGCCTGCCGCTCGAGTTCGGTGAGCCGTGTCCTGGTCTGCGCCAGCTCTTCCTCGAGGGCGGCCACCTTCTGGCCGTGGGCGCTCGCCTGGTCCTCGGCCTGCTCGGTCTCTGCCTGCGAGGACAGCAGCTGCTCTTCCAGCGTCGAGCGCGCGGCGCGGACGTCGTTGAGCTCGCCCTTCACCTTCTCCAGCTCGGCCAGGGCGCGGGTGGAGTCGGCCTCGGCCAGCTCCTTGAGCTGCAGCGTCTCGGCGACGCGCGTCCGAATCCCCTCCAGCTCGGCCTTCAGCTTCTCCTTGTCCGAGAGCGCCTCGAGCCGGGCGGCCTTGGAGATCTCCAGGCTGGCGGTGGCCTCCTCGAGGGCCTTCTGGAGGTTGTCCCGTCGCGTGCCCAGCGTGGTCTTGAGCTCGAGCACCTTCTGCTCCAGCGCCTTCTTCTCCTCCATCACCAGCGCGGCGCGGTCGCGGGCCTCGTCGCGCTCGCTCTCCAGCAGGGCGGCACGGTCGTCGAGGGCGCGCACGCGGGCCCGCAGCTGCGCCAGCTCGCGCGTGGTGTTGGCGTCGGTGGCCTGCAGCGTCCCTTCGCGGCCATCGGCCAGGCGGCGCGAGAGGGCGGTGAGGCGGGTGATGCCCTGCTCGTCGACGTCCAGCGCCAGGCGGATCTGCCCGACGTGAGGGGCGTCGACGATGAACCCCATGGCGGAAGGCTCGACGGACAGGCCCACGTCGATGGGGCCCACGTCGCTGTCGGCGTGCAGACCAGCGTCCCACGAGTCGGCGGCGCGCGCGCGGCTGGTGAGGTCGGCGCGCGAAGAGGTGTCGGCCATGGTGGCCTCCGGGCTGAGTGCGGCTCATGAAGCGTAGTGTCGAATCGCCGGGCGCTCCCGGAAAAGCCCGGGGTGCGACCGGCTGCCACAGGCCGCTACGGGAAGCGTGAATTTCGACCCGAGTGGTGCGTAACGTCCCCGCCATGCTCTTCCTCACGCTGCTGGTCCTCTCCCAGGCTGGTCCGAAGTGCGTCACCGTCGATGGAACCCGAGTGTGCGGCTACGACTGCAAGGACGTGGGCGGCCGCGCGGCCTGCGCACAGACACCCTACGGGGTGTGCGAGGTGGGTGTCGGGCCGACCCTGCTCTGCTTTGATCCGCCGACGTGGTTGACACGGGTGATGAGCTCGATCCCCAAGCCCTCGTGCATCTGGCGGGGAGCCACCGGCGCCTGCGGGTACGACTGCAAGGGGCAGGGCAGCGCGGTGGGCTGTGCGCAGACGCCGCGGGGCACCTGCATCGCCGAGTATGATCGGGTGGTCTGCGCGGATCCGCCGGCCGCGGTGTACGGGGTGTACAGCGCGGAAGCTCCCAGGCCCGTGTGCAAGGCCCGGGACAACATGATCGCCTGCGGCTACGGCTGCAAGAACTCGGGCAGCGTGCACCTGGCGTGCGCCGCGACGCCTTTCGGGGTGTGCGGCGAGCAGGGCGGGAAGGTGACCTGCTTCGATCCCGACGAGCAGGTGATCTGCGCGGAGGACAAGGCCACGCCCATGCCGAAGTGCGCCATGGAGGGGCCGCGGATCGCCTGCGGCTACGACTGCAAGCAGGGCGGCGGCACGGTGGTGTGCGCCCAGACGCCGAAGGGGAAGTGTGACGCCAGCCAGGCGGGCGCCCCGGTGTGCTTCGATCCGCCGGTGACGGGTGGCTCGAAGCAGTGCTTGAGCGTGCTCGGATCTCGCTGATCCATCCCCGAGGAAGACAACCCGGGCGCCCCGCGCTAGAGCCGCGTCGCCTCGATGCCGTCGCCGCTCCGCTACGAAGTGCTCGCCACTGCGCCGTCCGGCGCGCGCGCGGGGTTGCTCCACACGCGCAGAGGCGTCACGCCCACGCCCACCTTCATGCCGGTGGCGACCCACGCCCACGTGCGGGGCCTGTCGATGGACGAGGTCGCGGCGTCGGGCGCGTCGATCTGCCTGGCGAACACCTACCACCTGCTGCTCCGGCCGGGCGTCGAGGTCTTCGAGCAGGTGGGCGGCATTCACCGCTTCATGAGGTGGGACGGCGGCGTGCTGACCGACTCGGGCGGGTTTCAGATCTTCTCGCTGCCGGGCTTCCGGCAGCTCTCCGAGGCCGGCGCGCGCTTCAAGAGCCCCTTCGACAACCACCCGCACCTCTTGTCGCCGGAGACGAGCATCGCCACCCAGCAGGCGATCGACTCGGACATCATGATGGTGCTGGACGTGTGCCCGCCGTCGACGTCGCCGCGGCCAGAGATCCTCGAGGCCATGGAGCGCACCCACCGCTGGGCCTTGCGCAGCCTGGCCGCCCGCGACGCGAAGGACACCGGGCAGGCGCTGTTCGCGATCGTGCAGGGCGGGGTGGAGCCGAAGCTGCGCACCGAGAGCGCAGGCACCTTGACCCAGCACCCCTTCGACGGCTTCGCGATCGGCGGGCTGGCGGTGGGCGAGGCCAGAGAGCTTCTGTACTCCGTCACCGCCCACACCGCGCCGCTGCTGCCGAAGGACAAGCCGCGCTACCTGATGGGCGTGGGGACGCCGATCGATCTGGTGGAGTGCGTCAACGCCGGCGTGGACATGTTCGACTGCATCATCCCGTCGAAGATGGCGCAGCAGGGCTACGCGTACACCTTCGAGGGGCAGTTGCGGGTGGCGCGCACCGAGTACCGCCTCTCGGACGCTCCGCTGGACGTGACGTGCGGTTGCCCGGTGTGCCGGCAGTACACGCGGGGGTACCTGCGGCACCTGGCGCACGGAGGGCACCAGCTCACCATGCGGCTGCTCGGCATTCACAACCTCTGGCACTACGAGGCGCTGATGCGGCGGATGCGGGAGGCGATCCTCGCCGGGCGCTGGGAGGAGGAGCTCAAGTCCCTGCGCGAGCGCCTCACCCCGCAGTCGGCGAGGCCGCGGGCCTTGGGCGTGAAGCAGGGCGACTTCGAGCTGGTGACGTTGAAGACGGGGGCCCGCGCGGTGCGGCACCTGGGGCACGGCGAGGTGATGCACCCGGTCGGCCCGTGGGAGGAGGCCAACCGCCTGTACGTCGATCAGCTGGGCCTCGAGCGGAAGCTGGCCGAGCGCGGCGACGAGCCGGTGCGGATCCTCGACGTCGGGCTGGGCGCGGGGACGAACGCGGTGGCGGCGCTGACCCGGGCGCAGGCGATGGGCGAGAAGCGGCTGCGCGATCTGGAGATCGTCAGCCTGGAGGTGGACGACACGCCGCTGCAGTTGGCGCTCGGCGACTGCCTGGGCTTCCCCTTCCTCGCGCCCTGGCGCACCGCGGCCGAGGCGCTGCTGCACGCGGGCCACTGGGAGGCGCCGTCCTTGTCCTGGCGGCTGCTCAAGGGCGACGCGGCGGCGATGATCGACGAGGTGGACGGGTACTTCGATCTCGTCTTCTTCGATCCGTTCTCCCCCGAGGCGAACCCGACGATGTGGACGCCGAAGGTGCTGCGGACGATCCGCTCCCGGATGCGGCTGCAGGGCGCGCTCCTGGCGACGTACAGCGCGGCGACGCCGACGCGGGTGGCCTTCCTGCTGGCCGGCTACTTCGTGGGGAAGGGCGTGTCGACGGGGACGCGGCAGGAGACGACGGTGGCGGCGTCGGACCTGGAGCTGCTCGCTGAGCCCCTGGGCGAGCGCTTCCTGCAGCGCTGGAGCCGGTCGAGCGCGAAGGCGCCGCACGGGCTGGCGCTGACTGACGAGCTGGAAGCGGAGCTCCGCGCCCATGCCCAGTGGAACCAGGGCCGGGGTGCGGGGACGTAGCTACTTCGCCTTCTTCCTCTTCGCGGGCTTCTCTTCGGCGACCTCTTCCGACCTCGGCGCGCGCTTGGGCGGCTTGCGCTCGTCCTCGGCTTGCGCGGCAGGAGACGCGGCCACCGGCGCCGGCGCGGCGTTGGGGGGCACGCTCCCGCGGGCGAGGCTGGCCTTGAGCGCCTCCATCAGATCGACCACGCGGGCCTGGGGCGCGGGCACGGGCGTCAGATCGACCACCTCACCTTTCACCTTCGCGTCCAGCATCGCGCGCAGCTTCTCGCGGTACTCGTCCTTGTACCTGGACACGTCGAACTTCGGCTGGGCGAGGGCAGAGATGAACTGCCGGGCCAGCCCCAGCTCGGCGTCGGTGACGGACGCGTCGGGGATGGGGATGTCGCCCAGCTTCCGCACCTCGTCGTCGTAGTGCAGTTGCTGCATGACGATCGCGCCGTCGATGGGGCGCAGGAGGATCAGGTTCTGTTTGCCACGGGTGACGTAGCGCGCCACGGCGGCCTGCTTGGTGTCCTTGAGCGCCGTGGCGAGCAGCTTGTAGGCGCGCTCCGCGCCCTTGTCCGGACCCAGGTAGTAGCCGCCGTCGAAGAAGAGCGGATCGACGGTGTCCAGCGGAACGAACTCGGTGATCTCCATGGCGCGCGAGGTGGCGAGCTCCAGCTTCTCCAACTCGTCCTCGCTGACCACGATGTATTGATCCTTGGCGTACTCGTAGCCCTTGACGATCTTCTCCCTCGGCACGGCCTCGCCGGTCTCGGGGTCGATCATCTGCTGCTTCAGGCGGATCTTCTTCTCGGCGTGGAGCTGGTTGAACGAGATCTTCCCGCCCGACTCATTCGCTGAGAACACCTTCACGGGGATGTTCACCAGCCCGAAGCTGATGGTCCCCGAACTCATCGCGCGTGCGCTCATGGCCCGGTACCGTAGTCGAAAGGACAATGCCTCCAATAATCCGGGCCGACGACATCGTGCTACAGCTTGCGGCGCCGCGGACGGCCGCCTTCACCGCCGAAGGCTGGGCCTTCGAGCTCAAGCTGGACGGGTTCCGCCTGCTTGCGGAGAGGATCGGCGGGACGGTGCGCCTGGTGCTCCGGCGGGGCCGGGACGCCACCGCGCAGTTCCCCGAGATCGTCGAGGCGCTCGCGGCCCTGCCCGGCGGCGACTTCATCCTCGACGGCGAGTTGGTGATCCAGGACGAGGAGGGCCGGCCGATCTTCCAGCGGCTGCTCAAGCGATCCACGCTGGCCGCGCCGCGCGACATTCAGAAGGGGCTGCGCGCCGATCCGGCGGTGTACTTCGCGTTCGATCTGCTCATGGCCGACGGGGTGGATCTGCGCGGCGAGCCGCTCGGGCGGCGCAAGGCGCTGCTCTTCGAGACGATCCCCAAAGCCGATCGCGTGCTACCGGTCGAGCACGTCGAGGCGCAGGGCGAGGCCTTGCTCGCGGCGGTGAAGGCGAAGGGCCTCGAGGGGATCATGGCCAAGCGCCTGGACGCGCCATACACGGGCGGCCGCTCCGACAAGTGGCTCAAGATCGCGCTCAAGCACGTGGCGGACTTCGCGGTGGTGGGCTGGGCGGACGACTGGGGGGCGCTGTACCTGGCGACGTGGGACGGGGCGCGCTTCGTCTACGCGGGGAAGGTGGGCAGCGGCTTCACCCCGAAGCTCGCCGAGGGGCTCAAGCCCGAGCTGGTGCCGCACCGCGTGCGCGGGCCGCCGTGCGCAGGCGATCCGCCGCGCGAGAAGGAGGCCGTGTGGTGCACGCCGACGGTGGTGGTGGAGGTCCGCTTCAAGAACTGGCCGGAAGGGCTGTCCTTGCGCGAGCCGGCGTTCCTCCGCGTCCGCGAAGACAAGACGCCGAAGGAGTGCCTGGCGCCCGCCGACGGCCTCGCGCCCGCGCCGGCGAAGGAGCCGCCTGCCGCGGTGAAGGTCTCCAACGCCGGGAAGGTGTTCTTCCCGGAGAGCGGGATCACCAAGGGCGAGGTGGTCGGCTACTACCGCGGAGCTTCACCCTGGCTGCTCCCGTACCTGCGCGATCGCCCGCTGATGCTGACCCGCTACCCCGACGGGATCACCGGGAAGAGCTTCTTCCAGAAGGCGAAGCCGCAGGCCGCGCCGGACTTCATCCGCACGGTGAGCGTCTTCAACGAGGAGGAGGGGCGGGCGCTGGAGCAGCTCGTCTGCGACGACCTGCGCACCCTGGAGTGGTGCGCGACGATGGGGGCGATCCCCCTGCACATCCCCGCGGCGCGGGTGGCGACGATCGATCGCGCAGACTGGGTGGTGATCGACTTCGATCCGAAGGACGCGGCGTTCGAGCACGTGATCGACTTGGCGCGAGCGCTGCAGCGGCTGTGTGACGACGCGGAGCTCCCCTCTTTCCCGAAGACGAGTGGGGCGACGGGCCTGCACGTGCTGATCCCCATCGGGCTGCAGCTCGATCACGCCGGGGCGAGGCAGTTGGCAGAGCTCTTCGCCACGCTGCTGGTCCAGGCGCACCCCGGGCTGGCCACCGTCGAGCGGTCGATGAAGAAGCGCGGCGGACGGGTGTACGTGGACGCCGGGCAGAACGGGGCAGGGCGGCTGATCGCGGCGCCCTTCTGCGTCAGGGCCGAGCCCGGCGCGCCGGTTTCCATGCCGCTCACCTGGGACGAGGTGAGGCCAGGCCTGGGACCCCGGCAGTTTTCGATCCGCGACGCGCTCACCCGCCTCGAGCAGCGGGGCGATCCGATGGCGAAGGTGCTGGAGCTGAAGCCGGATCTGCCGCGCGCGGTGGAGCGCCTGGGCGCGAAGCTGGGCGGGTGAAGAGGGTGCGCCGAAGTCAGCGGCCTTGAGCGATCCGCCGGACGACCACCCCCGCGGCCTGCATGCCGAAGATCGACGTGACGAAGGCGACCGAGCCGTCGATCTGGTTGCGCGACTCGCAGGAGTGGAACTCGTTCTCGCCCTGCGGGCAGACGCACAGGAAGCCGCCCTGGGCCTCGTCGTAGTGCACCGGCACCGGATCGCGCCGCGGCTCGATGGAGAACACCGCGGTGATGCCCGTCGGCCTGTTGGTGTCGATGCCGTGCTTCCGCTTGAGCAGCTTGCGGACGTCCTTGGCGAAGGGATCCATGTGCGTCTCGCAGAGATCCTCGACGCGGATGTAGGTGGGATCGAGCCGCCCCGCGGCGCCCATGCTGCTCACCACGGGGATCTTCCGCTGCACGCAGGCGTTGAGCAGGTGCAGCTTGGCCTTCACGTTGTCGATCGCGTCCACGACGTAGTCCCAGTGGCCGTGCAGCAGCCGCTCGCTGGTCTCCTCCCGGTAGAAGGCGACCACGGCGGTGATGTCGGCCTCGGGGTTGATCGCTCTGCAGCGCTGGGCCATCTGCTCGGCCTTGGGCTTGCCCACGGTGCTGACGGTGGCGTGCAGTTGCCGGTTGGTGTTCGTCACGCAGACCAGGTCGAAGTCCACCAGCGTGAGGTGGCCGACGCCGCTGCGGACCAGCCCCTCCGCCGCGTAGCTGCCCACGCCGCCCAGGCCGAAGACGATCACCCGCGCGCCCTGCAGCCGCTTCATGCCCGCGTCGCCGATCAGCCGGCCGGTGCGATCGAACCGCCGGTGCAACCGGAACGGGATCTCTGGGAGGGGGGCGGAGGCAGGGTGCTGCATGGACGCCCTCATGCACGATGAGAGGCCGCGGGCGCAACCAGCCGGTCCCCGAAGAACCGGCGGGCGTTGGCCCCGGTCAGCGCGCGCATGGCCTGGGCGGAAACACCCCGCGCCGCGGCCATCGCCTCGACGATCAACGGCAGGTACGCCGGCTCGCTCCGCTCCCCACGATGCGGGTGGGGCGCCTGATCCGGCGCGTCCGTCTCAGCCATCAGGCGATCCTCCGGCACGGCCCGCAGGGCCTCGAGCGGCCGCCGCGCCTCGGTGAAGCTCACCGGCCCCGCGAAGGAGAAGTGGCACCCGGCCTGCGCGTAGAAGGGCGAAAGCTCCGCGCTCCCCGAGTAGCTGTGCAGCAGCAGCCCTGCCGCTGGAATCCCCTCGCGCTTCAGGTACCGCTGCAGGTGGGGATGCGCGCGGTAGCAGTGAAGGAGCAGCGGCAGCCGGTGCTTCCGCGCCAGCTCGACGTGGGCGTGAAGCACCGCCAGTTGCCGTTCAATCGGCGCACCCGCCTCGGAAGGACCGTCCAGGCCGCACTCGCCGACCGCGATTGCCCCGCCGCGCCCGAGCAGCTCATCCAGCCGCGCCAGGTGTTTGTCGTCGTCGGCGACGGGCAGGTCCGGCAGAAGCTGCGGGTGGATCCCCAGGCCCACCTGCACCCGCGCTTCGCGAGCCGGCCATTCCAACAGGGCCTCCCAGCGCTCCGGGCCGATCGCCGGCACCACCAGCGCCTCGACGCCCGCCGCCCACGCGCGCGCCAGCACCGCGTCCCGATCGCCGTCGAAGCGCGGCACGTCCAGGTGGCAGTGCGTGTCGATCACCTCAGAAGTTGGGGGTGATGCCCCGCGCCCGCGCCTTCTCGAGCAGCGCCTGGTGCTCCGCGTCGCCAGCCTGCGTCGACTCCTCCACCAGCATCTGCGGCACGTCGCGCTCGACGCGGTACTTTCGCTTGAGGCGCGGGTTGTAGAGCAGCTCGTCCGCCGCGAAGTACAGCAGCGGGCCCTTGTCTTCCGGGCAGGCGAGGATCTCCAGGAGCCGGGCGTCGATGGCCATAGTGGTGTCCGTACCGCATGCGGCCCCGGCCGTCGAGCGAGGTGGCGCGGCCCGGAGCGCTCTGGTTATCTCCAGCGCCCGGGCTTCCCCACCGTGCTGCGCTTCCTCGCCGCCTTCGTGTTTCTCAACGCCGGGCTCGCCCTCGCCGAGGAAGGCGTCCGCCGCGAGGTCGTCGACGCCGGGGTGCACGTCCCCGTGCTGACGAAGCCGCCCGAGCTGCTTGCGTTCATCCCCGCCGACTACCCGCCCGACGCGAAGACCCAGGGGCTGACCGCACAGGTGAAGCTGGTCGTCACCATCGACGAGACCGGCGCCGTCGCTGACGCGCAGGTGCCCGAGCCCGTGGGCAACGGCTTCGACGACGCCGCGATCGCCGCCGTGAGGCGCTTCCGCTTCTCCCCGGCCGAGGTCGACTTCAAGCCCGCGCCCGTGCAGATCGAATACGTCTACCACTTCGTCCTGCAGCCGCCCGAGCCCGACGCAGGCGTCGAGGCGCAGTCACCCGAGCCCGACGCTGGCGTGCCGAAGAAGCGCGACGCGAAGCTGACCGGCAAGGCGCTGGTGCGCGGCAGCCGCAGCTTCATCCCCGAGGCCCTGGTGCTGTGCGACGAGGATCCAGAGCACGTCGCCACGTCCGACGCCGAAGGCCGCTTCACGCTCGAGCTGCCTTCCGGCATGTGCCACGTGCGCGTGGTGGCCGCCGGGTACTTCGTCTTCCAGACGGAAGAGGAACTCGTGCCCAACGAGACGCGCGAGGTGAACTTCTTCCTCATCGAGAAGACGGGCATGCAGACGGTGGTGCGCGGCAAGCGCGACAAGAAAGAAGTCGTGCGCCGCACCGTCAGCCGCGACGAGGTGCAGAAGGTGCCCGGGACGTTCGGCGACCCGGTGCGGGTGATCCAGAACTTCCCCGGCGTGGCCCGCGCGCCCTTCATCCTCGGCCAGTTGATCGTCCGCGGCGCCAACCCCAGCCAGACGCTCACCTTCTTCGACGGGGTAGAGATCCCCATCCTCTTTCACGTCGCTGGCGGCCCGTCGGTCGTCAACGCGGAGTTCCTCGATCGCCTCGACTTCTTCCCGGGCGGCTTCGGCGCGCGCTACGGCCGGGCGGTGGGCGGCGTGGTGGACGTGCAGAGCCGCAAGGGCGCGTCCGACACCTGGCACGGGAGCGCCAAGATCGATCTGCTGGACACCGCGCTCTTCTTCCAGGCGCCCATCGCAGAGAACGTGTCCATCGCCGCCGCCGCCCGCCGCAGCTACATCGACGCGCTGTTGCCGCTGGTGCTGCCCGAGGATCCGCAGGGCGGCTCGCTCCTGGTGTTGCCGGTGTACTGGGACTACCAGGTGCGGCTGGACGTGGGCGCGAAGCCGGGGGCGCCTCGCAAGGACGGCGCGTCGGACTTCTCCGTCTTCGTCTTCGGCTCCGACGACAAGCTGCAGGTGGTGGCCACCGGCGGCGCGCGCAACCGCGATCTCACCGTCGACTTCCACACCACCTTCCACCGCGCGGTGGGCTCGTGGATCTACAAGCGCGGCGACACCCAGTTCAAGCTGACGCCCTACGTCGGTTTCGATCTCGCGAAGATCAACTTCGGGATCGCCAACATCACCGCCAACCAGTGGACCGCCGGCCTGCGTCAGGATCTGGAGGTGGAGGTGAACAAGCACCTCACCCTGCGTCTGGGCGCCGACATCTACAACCAGACCATCGTCGGCGAGGCGGAGCTGCCGGTGATCAGCGGGGTGCAGTTCGTCGAGTTCCCCGGGGCCGATCCGCAGGCGGGCGCGCAGAAGGTGAAGCAGATCGTCAACACCTTCGACGGGGCGCTGTACACCGAGGCGGACCTGAAGTTCGGGAAAGTCACCGTCACGCCCGGGCTGCGGGTGTCGTACGCCTTCATCACCAGCCACGTGCGCTACGCGGCCGATCCCCGCCTCTGGGTGCGCTACGAGCCGTTCGAGAACACGGCGATCAAAGGCAGCGTGGGCCTGTACACGCAGCCCCCGGCCGCGACGAGCATGGTCGATCCACCGTTCGGCTCGCCCAACCTGGTGCACGAGAAGGCCTTCCAGAGCTCGCTGGGCGTGAGCCACCGCTTCACCGAGTACATCAACCTCGACGTCACCGGCTTCTTCAACCGGCGCTTCGACAACGTCATCAGCCAGGAGACGGCGGTGCTGCAGCCCGACGGCAGCCTGGTGACGTACCGCGAGACGAACAACGGCCTGGGCCGCGCGTACGGCCTCGAGGTGCTCGCCCGCCATGAGGTGTCGAAGTACTTCTTCGGGTGGGTCGCCTACACCTTCTCGCGCAGCGAGGAGTACCGGGGCGGCATCGACAAGGCCTACCGCGTCACCCAGTTCGATCAGACGCACATCCTCACCGTCGTGGCCAGCGTGAAGCTGCCGTACAACTTCGAGCTGGGGGCGCGCTTCCGCTACGTCACCGGCCAGCCGAAGTCGCCGCTGATCCACGACTCCGACGT
Organism: Myxococcales bacterium; assembly: GCA_020846875.1. Taxonomy (GTDB): domain Bacteria; phylum Myxococcota; class Myxococcia; order Myxococcales; family Myxococcaceae; genus JADLDB01. The sequence continues at coordinate 164,633 of JADLDB010000056.1, forward strand.
CTACCAGGCCGACGCGAACGGCTACTCAGGCACCTTCGGCCCGTCGCGCAGCGCGCGCTCGAAGGACTTCAACCAGCTCGACGTGCGCCTCGACAAGTACTTCGTCTTCGAGCGCTGGACGCTCGACCTCTACCTCGACATCCAGAACGTCTACTGGGCGAAGAACGTTGAGGCGACCTTCTACGACTACCGCTTCCGGCAGGAGTTCGAGGTGCCGGGCATCCCCATCCTCCCCGTGCTCGGCCTGAAGGCGAGCTTCTGACCGTGCGGATCCGCGCCCTCGCTCTCGCCGTGTCCGCCGCGCTGCTGGGGTGCGTGCAGCCCGAGGACGACCCCACCACGGTGAAGGATCTGCGCGTGCTGGCGATCCAGTTCGAGACGCCCGAGGTGCTCATCGACGAGTGCAACCTCGGCCTGCTGGGCAGCCTGGCGGCCACCGACGGCGGGGCGATCGTGATCCCCCCGGGACTCCTGGAGAAGCTGGCCGCCGCCGCGTCGCGCCCGCTCACCATGACCTCGCTCATCGAGGACCCGGCCGGGAACGGGCGACCGCTCAAGTACCGCCTGGTGGCCTGCGCCAGCCAGAGCGATCGCCGGTGCACCAACGAAGGCGACTTCCTCGAGCTGGCGAGGGGCGAGACTTCCGCCGGCGAGCTGGCCGTCACCGTGGCCCCCGGGGCGCTCCTGCTGCCCGACGGCACGCCGCTCCTGCAGGAGGTGATCGCTCAGGATCTCTTCAAGGGCCTGGGCGGCTTCCGCGTGCCGGTGCTGCTGGACGTGCAGACGCTGGACGGCCGCGAGCACGTCTACGCGCAGAAGCTGATGGTCTACATGTGCCGCTTCTTCCCCGAGATGCGGGAGAACGTGACGCCGGTGCTGCCGGGCATCACGGTGGCGGGCGTGCCGTGGCCCGAGGACGAGGTGAAGGAGTTCACCAGCACCCAGGAGCTCGAGCTCGAGCCCGAGGACTTCAGCGCGCTCCAGGAGCCGTACCTCATGCCCAGCTTCCAGCTCTCGCCGGTGTCCCTCAAAGAGGCGTGGAAGGTGTCCTGGTACACCACGATGGGGACGTTTGGATCGCACAACACCGGGGGCGTCGATCTGGGCGGGCAGTCCGGGCGGCACAGAAACCAGTGGCAGCCCGATCCCACCGCCACCGCCGCCCAGGACGTGACGCTCACCTTCGTGGTGCGGGACGGGCGAGGTGGGGAGTCGTGGATCAAGCGGCAGATCCGCTGGACGCCCTGACAAGGCGAATTCTTCCCCCGCGGCCCCGCTTGCGCTTGGCTTGGCCTTGCGCGTGGCCCAGCCCGAGACCCTCTGTCCGTCCTGCGGTTTCAGCCCCATCGCCGAGGGGGCGGAGAAGTGCCCGAAGTGCGGCAAGGCCTTCTCGTACGAGCGCGTCGAGTACACCAACGTCACCGCCACCCGCGCCGGAGGGTTGACCGGATCGGTCACCGCCAACCCGGTGCCCACGGCCGTGGCGTTGGGCCTGGGAGCCTTCTTCTTCACCGTGCGGGCGGGCGGCTTCCTGGGGGACGTGGGCGATCCCCCGCTCGTCTTCGCCGTCGCCGCGCTGGACGTGGTGGCCCTGGTGTTGGTGATGACCACCTCGGGGCCCGCCAAGCACGTGGCCGCCTTTGCCGGGCTGGTGGAACTCGCCGCCGCGGGGCTCACCTTCGGAGCGCCGGCGCTCGTCAACGCTGCCGCCGGGCTGCACGGCCTCACGCTGATCGCCATGACGGTCGCGGAGCCGGGCGCGCGCCGCCTCAAGGTGGGCGGGGCCCTCGCGTCCTTCGCCGCCGTGGCCGGGCTGGGCGCGCTCGCTGGCGGCGTCATGCCGAAGCCCGAGGTGCGCGAGGTGCTGCGCGAAGACGCCGCGGGCCTGATGCTCACGCTTCCGCCGGGGTGGAAGGCCGCGCGTGAAGGTGAGGTGGCTCCGCACCTGGTGCTGGCCTGGGACGGAGGCAAGACGATCAACCGCGGCTTCCGCCTCGAGTCCCCACGGCAGGTGGGGGTGGTGATCCTCTCCCGCGACGAGCAGCCCGATCTCGAGAAGGCCTGCCGCGACACCCTCGCCACCCTGGGGGTGACGGGGCAGCTCACGAAGGTGGACGGCCCGGCGCCTCCCAGCCTGGGGGAGGTGTCCAGCGTGTCCGAGCTGCGCACGAAGTCGGGCGCGACGGGGCGCTTCGGCTGCGCGCTGGTGGGCACCAAGCTGGTGGCGCTGGCGGTGGTGAGCCAGGATCCCGCGCCGGGAGTGGGCGCCGCGGCCTTCGAGCTGGTGGCCGCCGGGCTGGCCGTGGAGCCGTGACTGGCGTCAGCGCTGGGTGACGCGCACGGTGGTCTTCAGCTCCTTGCGCGTGTCCGGATCCCTCGCCGTCATGGTGAGGATGCCTTCCACGTTCACGTCGAAGGTGATCTCCACCTTCACCGCGCCTGCCGGCCCCGGGCGGATCCCCGAGAAGGTGAACTCGCCGAGCTGCTCGTTCTTGTTGGCCGCCTCGTGATCGCCCTGCCAGATCCGCATGATCAGCTCGGTCTGGTTGGGCACGCTGGTGGTGCCGGTGATCTGCTTCGCGTTGGGGATCGGCGAGTTGCGGCCGAACACCGAGTGCATCATCCCGTCGGCCTTCTCCAGGCCAATCGCCATCGGCACCACGTCGAGCAACTGCAGCTTCAGGTTGGTGTCGTCGGTCAGCGAGAAGGCATACAGCGCCGCGCCGATCGCCACCGCCTCGTCGGGGTGCACACCCTTCGACGGCACTTTGCCGAAGAACTTGGTCAGCCGATCCTGGACGACTGGCATCCGCGTCTGCCCGCCGACCAGCATCACCTCGTCGATGTCCTGGGTGGACAGGCCCGACTCCACCAGCACCTTGGCGACGATCTTCAGCGTGCGATCCACCAACTCGCTGGTCAGCTTCTCCAGCAGGCGCCTGGTGAACTTCATCTCGATGTTCAGGGGCTGGCCCTGCGGCGTCATCGTGATGAAGGGGATGTTGAAGGGCGCTTCCTCGCGCGCGGAGAGATCGCACTTGGTGCGCTCGGCGAGATCCTTGATCCGCTGCATCGCCACCGGATCCGTCGCCAGGTCGATGCCCGTCTTGGCCTGGAACTCACTCAAGACGTAGTGGATCATCGCGTTGTCGAAGTCGATCCCCCCGAGGAAGATGTCGCCGCCGGTGGCCTTCACCTCGAAGACCTGGCCGCGGATCTCGATGATCGACACGTCGAAGGTGCCGCCGCCCAGATCGTAGATGACCACCTTCTCGTTGAGCCTCTTGCCCACGCCGTAGGCCAGCGCCGCCGAGGTGGGCTCGTTGATGATCCGCACCACCTCGAGGCCGATCAGCTTGCCGGCGTCCTTCACCGACTGGCGCTGACGATCCGAGAAATAGGCGGGCACCGTCACCACCGCCTTGTTCACCGGTACGCGCAGGTAGTTGGACGCGACGTCACGGATCTTGTTGAGGATCCGCGCCGAGACATCCTGCAGCGTCATGTCCTTCTTGGCCACCTCGATGGTGACCTCTTTGTTGTCCGTCGACGGCTTGACCCCGTACTGCACCACCTTCCTCATCGTCTCGACGATGTCGGACGTGGGGGTGCGGCCCACCAGCCGCTTGGCCCCGTAGACGGTGTTGCGGGGGTTGAGCTGCCACTGCCGCTTGGCCTCGTAGCCGATCAGCTCGTTGCCTTTGTCGTCGATCGCGTAGATCGACGGCACCGTGTAGTCGCCCCCCTTGTAGGGGATGAGCTTCACGTTGGGCGCGCCGTCCTTGTACCCGTCGACGTAGGCGGCGCAGCTGTTGGTCGTTCCGAGGTCGACGCCGATGATGGGCTCAGCCACGAAGAGGCAGTCTAGGCGGAAAACGTCACCTGTCGAGGCGGGAATAGCCGTCGAGGGCGTTTGCCCAGCTTGACAGGGTGATCCCCGAGGCCTCGAAGACCTGTTGCACCGAGACGCCGGAGATCAAGTCGACGGCCACCACCTCGAGGGCGCCGCCGGCTTCCGTGGCCGGATCCACCCCCGGGCCCGCCGGCCCAACCGGCCAGGGAATCGAGGTTTGTTGCCCGCTGAGCTCGAAGTAGAGGACGTGTCGCACCTCGGTCCCCGTGAGGGCCACCCGCGCCAGCTCCCCGCCCGTCGAGTAGATGGACGCCCACGCCGGCTGGCCGGTGTCGAAGGCGCGCGAGGTGGGCTGGAAGGACGAGTCCGCCGGGGCCGGGAGGAAGGGCGTCACCAGCACCCGGCTGGGCAGCGTCGCAGCCAGGCTCAACCGGCCGCTCGACGACGTGCCGGCGGCGTTGCCCGCCAGGGCCCACAGCCCGGGCGTGGCGATCTCCACTCCGTCGTAGGCCGGGCCGCTGCGCAGGGTGATCGGATCGACCGGGCGGGTGCCGTCCTGCCCCGGCGGACCGGCGGCGCGGTTGGCGAAGCCGGTGGGCAGCATGCCGGCGTTCGCGTCGACCTCCACCGCCGCCACCAGCACGCTGTCGAAGGTGGACGGCACGCGGGGCAGCACCACCTCGGTGCGGCGCTTCTGCTGCCGGCGCGGCTGGAAGGACTGCATGGAGAAGGCCCCGTAGTCGGGCACCTCCTCGTCGCCCAGGGGGCACTTCTGAGGATCGCTGCAGCGCCCGTTGCCGTTGATGTCGAGGGCGTCGGGGACGAAGGGCTGCGCGCTGGTGGTGGCGCCAGCCGACAGCGCGTAGTCGAAGGCCCCCAGGTAGGACAGGAAGTCCGTCGAGCGCAGGGACAGCACCGACTCCAGGTAGGCGCGCCCGGCCCAGGCGGCCATGAAGCGCTTGCCCGGCTGGGCCACCGAGAGCGCCCGGCCCTTCACCTCCTGGGGGATCCCCAGGCCCGGCGAGGTGTACAGCACCACCGCGCCCGGCACCGGCACCTGCTGGCCGATCCCCGGGAGCTCCACGAAGAAGGAGTCCCCGAGCAGCCCCTGCGGCGTCAGCGACGGCACGTCCCACGCCGAGGAGGTGACGAAGCCCGCCCAGTACGAGCCGGTGGTGCTGACGTCGCTGAAGCTGACCGAGGAGTTGAAGCCGGCCTGGGCCCGCACCGGGTTCTCCCGCAAGGGCAGGAGCACGTCGTCCCCCGTGGCGCCCAGCAGGGAGGCGCGCTCGAAGGTGGGCAGGCCGTCGCTGCGGGTGGCCTGGGCCACGGCGGTGAAGGTGTACGCGCCGCTGCCCAGGGCGGGGAAGAGCGCCAGCCCGTCCGCGCCGGTGGTGACGTCGACGGGCGTGGTGCAGCCCACCGTCTCGCAGGCACGCACCGCCACGTTGGCCAGCGGCGCGCGGGTCGCGGCGTCCACGACGATCACCCGGCGGCCGGCCGTCACCGCGGGGAGGATGGTCAAGGTCGCCTCGGCGCCCGGCACGAAGGCGCCCGCCACCGTCCCCTTCACCTTCACCACTCCCGCCGTCACGCCCGTCACCAGCCCCGCGGGCGTCACCGTGGCGGCCGTGCTGGGCTGGCCCTGCGCGTCCTTCACCTCCCAGGTGGCGGCGGTGAGGGGGAAGGACGTGCCGTCCAGCTTGAAGGCCAACAGCCGCAACTGGAAGGTGTCGCCTTCGATGAGCCAGCCGGTGGTGGGGGTGATCCGCAAGAGGTTGATGTCGCCCGGCGCGGGCATGGAGAGGCACGCCCCGTCGATGCACGCGCCGTTGGCGCCGCAGTCCGGGTGGCCGCGGCAGACCGACGGCACGCACACCCCGCCGATGCACTCCTTCCCGGAGCCGCACTGGCCGGACACGGTGCACGCGGGCGAGGCCTGGCAGTGGCCCTCCTCGCAGTAGCCGGACTGCATCAACATCGGCGGGGTGCCGGTGACGCAGTCCCCGTCGGCGAGGCAGCGGGGCAGCTCCAGGCACAGGCGCTGGGTGCAGTCGAAGCCGGGCGGGCACTGGCCTTCCTCGAAGCGCTTGCACTCGTAGTTGGGCAGGCACTGGGCGGTGGAGGTGCACAGCGTGTAGCCCTGGCAGCGGCCGAAGGTGGCGCTGGTGCAGTACTGGCCCATGGGACAGTCGGCGGCGGTGGCGCAGTCGGCGGCGGTGCACAGCCCGTTGCTGCAGATGAAGCCGGCCCCGCCGCACTGCACGTCGGTGGTGCAGCGCCGGGTGCAGGTCCCCATCACGCAGGTGTAGATGGCGAAGGCCAGCCGGGGATCGAGGTTGGGCGCGCAGTCCTGCGGCAGGCGGCACACCGGCAGGCACAGCCCCTGAGTCACTTCGCAGCGGCCGCCCGTGCCCAGGCAGTCGGCGTCGGCGGAGCACGGCTTGCGTGCCTGGCAGGTGCCCGAGACGCACCGCTGGTTGGCGGTGCAGGCCGTGTCGTCCTGGCACTGGCACCGCCCGCCGGTGCAGGTGAAGCCGAGGGCGCAGTCGGCTGTCCTGGCGCACTCCGGCCGCGCGCCGCACACGCCAGCGCTGGTGCACACCTGGCCGGATCCGCACTCCGTGTCGTCCGCGCAGATGGGGCCGCACGCGCCGCGGCGGCAGCGCTGGGTGCTCGAGCACTCGTCGTCGCCGGCGCAAGGCTGGGAGTTGACCGGCGGACACGCGGTCAGCCCCGCGAGGAGAAGAGGAAGCACCCGACGCATGCGGCGCACCATACACCCGGCCGCTCGCCCGTCAGCCCAGCCTATTCACGCTCAAGGACCCGAGCAGCGGAGACGTGACGGCGAGGGTCGAAGCGAACGGGGCGGCGATCGCGATCGCACCACCGCCCTCCGTTGGCGCGGTCGGTGGTTGATGGTCATC
>JADLDB010000057.1 GCA_020846875.1 Myxococcales bacterium
GCGCCCTTCGCGCCCTTCGCCGGGAGCCGAGGGGCTGGCGCCGACGAGCACGGCGTCGTCAGGCGAGCTCACCCACCGCTTCCCCCGGAGGCCTACGGCGTCAATTCCCGCTGCAGCGACAGCAGCGCTGCGGTGGCCGCGTCCTGCCCGCAGTCCGCCTCGCCCTTCTTCCTCTCCAGCATCCGCAGCTTCGTCAGCGCCTCCACCGCCTCTGCGCTGCGCAATTCCGCCAGCCGCTTCGCCGCCACCCGCCGGGTGCTGCACTCGCGGCTGTCCAGCGCGCGGAGGTACAGCTCGCTCAGCGGAAGCCCCTGCCCCGCGTACTCCAGGTCCACGAAGCGCAAGGCCCCCCACTGGGCCCAGCTGGCCTCGCCCTGCGCCAACACCTGCAGGGCGGGCAGCATCTCCGCGCGGGGGAGCGACGCCATCAGCTTCTTCAGGCGCGCCGCCTCCTGGTGCCCAAAGTCGTCGGCCAGCGCCTCGACGGCGGCGGCCTCCAGCTTCTCGCCGGCGGGCACGGCGTCCATCACCTTCCACTCCTCGTCGTGGCGGCCCACCTGGTGAAACGCCGCCGCCCGCAGCGTCTGCATCGGCCAGGCCTGTCCGGCTTCGCCCATGTCCTCCAGCACCTGCAGGGCCTCGCTGCCGCGCCCTGCGTCCACCAGGCGCCGCGCCTTGCGGGCCGGCTCATTCCACCACCGGGTGCCCAGGGCCGTCAGCGCCCCCAGGGCCACCGCCCCCAGCACCACGGCCACCTTCAGCTTGAGCGACAGCCCCTTTCTGTCGGGTAGGTCGTCCCAGCGCGCCACCTTCGACAGCGGCAGCGGCTTCACGGTGAGGGCCTCGATGAAGCCGGTGGCCGTCTGCGGGCGCCTGCCCGGGTCCTTCTCGAGGCTGGCGCCCACCGCCGCCACCAGCGCGGGGAACTGCACCAGGTGCGGGGCCACGTCCAGCAGCGGCGGCGGCGGCTGGTGGATGTGCTGGCTGATGAACTCGCGCGGCGAGGGCCCGGCGAAGGGGTGGTGGCCGGTCAGCATGCGCCAGGCCAGCACCGCCAGGGAGTAGAGGTCCGAGCGCGCGTCCAGCGACTGCCCCAGGGCCTGCTCCGGCGAGACGTACTCCGGCGTGCCCAGCACCAGCCCCACCTGCGTCACGCCGGTGCCGGCCGGCTCCTGCCCCGCCAGCCGCGCGATGCCGAAGTCCAACAGGCGCGCCTGCTCGCCGCCGTCCGCGGTGCGGGTGAGGATGACGTTGTCGGGCTTCAAGTCGCGGTGGATGATGCCCTTGGCGTGGATGGCCGCGAGGCCCTGGGCCAGTTGGGTGACGATGGCCTCGGCGCGCGCCACCGACAGCGGCGCCTCGTTGCGCAGCACCGTCTCCAGCGTCTCGCCTTCGACGTACTCCATCACCAGGCACATCGAGGCCTGGTGCAGCCCGAAGTCGATGACGCGCACCACCGCCGGGTGGTCCACCGAGGACAGCAGCAGCGCCTCGCGCCGGAAGCGCTCCTCGAAGCCCAAGTCCCTCGGGAGGTCGTCCCGCAGCACCTTCACCGCCACCCGCCGGCCCAGCGACACCTGCTGCGCGGAGTAGACGAGGCCCATGCCTCCGCCGCCGAGCAACTGCTCGACGCGGAAGCGCCCGTCCAGCACCAGCGTTCCCGGCGGGAGCGCCGCGCCCTTCGTGGGGCGCGTCTCGGTGCTGTCTTCCGGCTTGCCGGCCTCCGCCATCGCGACGTTCCTTTGAGCACACTTCGCGCGGACCTTCACCCGGCGCGCGGGCCCCCCGACGGCTCGTCACTTCGGCTGCCGCAGCCGGTTGAGCTCGACGTAACGCACGCCCTTCCGGGCTGACAGCTTCGACACCAGCGCCTGCGTCTCGTCCGCGGACAGGGCCGTGCCGTCGGCGCGCTTCACCTCCACCAGGTGAGTGGACTCGGAGGCCGAGGAGACGACAGCGAAGGTGTACCCTTCCAGCGCCAGCGCCTGCGGCAAGGTGTCCAGGGCCGCGCCCGCCTCGGTGCCCACCACCAACTGGCCGGCGACGGTGTCGGCCGGGGCTTTCGGCGTGGTGGCACAGCCAACGGACATCAGGAGGGCGAGAGCGAGCCAGCGCATGGGCGGCATGCTCGCCTCATTGCCGCGGCGACGCCAGCGCAACCGCGCCGCGGTGTTCGCGCTTCATCGAGTACATGCGGCTGTCGGCTTCGCCCAGCGCGACGTGCAGCTTGTCCCCCTGCCTGGCCACCGAGGTGCCCACCGAGAGGGCCAACGTCGCCCCGCCGTGCTCGGTGTTGTGCCGGTCCACCGCCCGCACCAGGCGCTGGGTGACGGAGTCGAGCGCGGTGACGTCGTGCCCGGCCAGCAGCATGGCGAACTCGTCGCCGCCGATGCGCGCCACGCAGTCGTGGGCACGGAAGGTGGCCTTCAGCACCCGCGCGGTGCGGCGCAGCAGCTCGTCGCCCGCCGCGTGGCCGGACGAGTCGTTCACCTGCTTGAGGCCGTCCAGGTCCACCATGATGATGCCCACCGGCCAGGGCCCGCGCTCCTCCAGCCGCAGCAGCACCTCGTCGAAGGCGCCGCGGTTGGCCAGCCCGGTGAGGGCGTCGTGGGTGGACAGGTAGAGGAGGTGGTCCTCCAGCCGCCGGCGCTCCGTCATGTCCCGCACCACCGCGATGGTGAAGCGCTCGCCGCCCAGCTCGATGGGCGAGAGGCTCACCTCCACCGGCAGCCGGGTGCCGTCGCGGCGGCGCGCGCCCAGCTCGATGGACTTGAGGTTGGCCCGGCGCAGCGACGCGGGCGGGCCGTTGTTCCGCCTGGCGGTGCGCTCGTCGTCGGGCACCAGCTCGTCCACGTCCTGGCCCACCAGCTGCGCGCGCTCGAAGCCGAAGAGGCGCTCCGTCTGGGCGTTGACCAGGGCGATCCGGCCGTCGTCTGCGAAGACGATGATGGCGTCCGGCGCCGACTCGAGCAGCGCGTGCGCGAAGTGATCGGGCTCCACCCGCATGTCCACCAACCCCCCGGGCCGGCAGGCTACACCCGGGCCTTCGAGGCCCCAACCGCCGGCGCCGCATTCCAGTCCCGCGAAAACGGCGCGCGCTTGACGCACTCCCGCAGGAAAGGCGCGCGGGTGTGGGCGGGGGTGGCAGAGGGAGGTGGGGCCTGCGCAGAGCGCGCGCGAGGTAGGCTGCTCGCCGCATGCGTCTATTCGGGCTGGTGGCCGTGTTGGGCTGGGTGGGCTGCAGCGCTGCGCCTGCTGCGGAGGACGGCGGCGTGGACGCGGGCCCGTACGTGCCCACCGAGTCGCGGAAGCTGGGGCTCAACGACGTCACCTTCCTCCTCCCCCTGGACAGCGTGGACGCGGGCACGCCGATGCCGGGGCCGGAGGCGATGGTGTCCTTCGAGCTCTTCGACCGGCTCACCACCACGCCGGGGGACGTGCTGACGGATCTGAATCGCCTGCGGGTGGTGGCGCTGCGCTTCGACGTGTGCGACCGCGCCCAGCCCGGCCCCTGCCCGCCTGGCGCCGACGGCAGCCTGCGCCTGGTGCTCCAGCCGCTGCAGCGGGACGCGCGCGCCGAAGACGTGGCCCTGCACGCCTTCTTCCCGGTGCCCCCCGCGGAGCTGCCGCAGGTGGTGGACGAGCTGCGCGGCCTGGCCCGCCTGCAGGACCTGCCCCTGTCCGCGCCGCTGCAGGTCAACGCCGCCTGGCGCGCCCAGCCCGAGTACCGCGCGAAGCTGGCCGCGCTGGTGGGCCGCTACGCGAAGGCGCCGCGCCTGGTGCGCCTCACCCTCTTCGGGCAGTTGACGATGAACGCCGCCCTCATCTGGGTGTTCCGCGGGGTAGAGAAGCAGGGCGCCGGCTTCGTGCGCGTCGACATCCCCGACGTGGACGAGAGCGACCAGCAGGCGCTCCTCTTCGGGGCCGCGTCCTTCACCGCCACGCCGGTGGCCGACGCGCCCCGGGGCTTCGCGCGCGTCCTCAGCGAGTCGGCCTTCCGCGCCGCCACGCCGGCGGACCAACGCCTTGCGCTGGAGAGCCTCACCGCGGCCGACAACCCCACCCTGCACACCGCGCAGACGGTGCAGTGCGTGACGTGCCACGTGGCCACCACGCTGCTCACCCAGCGCGCGGCCGACGCGGGCGTCGCGCTGTCCTCGCTGGCCACCCGCTACACCGCGCCCTTCGACTTGACGCCGCTGGGGAAGGACTCGCTGCGGCCCTTCACCTTGCGGGCCCTGGGCTGGCTGGGGGACGAGCCGCTGGTGGCCCAGCGCACCGTGCACGAGACGGCCAACGTCGTCGAAGAGGTGGAGGCCCGCTTCCCGCCCGCGCCCTGACGGCGCGTCAGCCCGGCCGGTTTTCGGCGGAAGAGGAAGCGGCCTGTGCGACGCGAGGGACGCCGGCCCTTCACAGCATGAAGAGGAGGTCGCCGGTGATGGCCGTGTAGCAGACGCGCGCCGAGACGACGGAGCCCGCGAAGCCAGGGGCGAAGACGTCCTGCCCGGTGAGGTAGAGGCCCGGAATCTTCGTCTGGTGGCGCAGCCGGTGGCTGTGCTGCACGAAGCGCGGCCCGCTGCCCTCGATGCCGTAGCTGCAGCCGCCCCACGCGCGCGGGTTGCAGCCGGCGGGCAGGCGCAGCGTCTTCACCTTCGGCGTCTTCCCGCGAATGCCCGGCACCTGGCGCTCGGCCACCTTCGTGAGGCCCTCGACGGCCCTGCCTTCGAGCTCGTGCCAGAAGGCCTTGTCGGCGCGCGCGCGCTGCACCCACTCGGCCGGCGCCTCGGCCAGCACGATGAGGGTGGACTTGCCCGGGTAGCGCTGCTGGTACACCGGGTCGCGCTGCGACGGCGAGAGGATGTACGCGCCCGCCGCGTCGAAGCGCTGCTGCGACTTGTACAGCGCGTCGGCCACGTCGATGTCGTACCTGGGCACGTCCTTCGGGACGGGCATCGCCCAGGTGATGTACTCGGGCAGGTCGAGCACCTCGTCGAAGCCCATCATCAGGTGCATGTGCGCGGGGCTGGGCTTCACCTGGCCGAGGACGTCGAGGTAGCCCGACGCCTTCGCCACGTCCCTGTCGAGCAGCTCGTAGAAGGTGGTGTAGGCCGAGGCGTCGCTGATGACGAGGGGGCAGCGGATTTCCTCGCCGCTCTCCAGCTTCACGCCGGCCGCCTTGCCGCCCTCGACGAGGATTTTCGCCACCCCCGAGCGCACCGCCACCTGCCCGCCCGCCTCGTGGATGATGGGCACCACGCACTCGGACACCTGCGCCGGACCGCCCACCGGGTAGAAGGCGCCGTGGCGGTAGTGGTGCATGGTGATGGCGTGCACGCCGAAGGGCACCTCCCGCGGCGTCTTCCCGTGGTTGCCGTACATGTACGAGAAGACGGCGGCCAGCTTGTCGGAGAAGCCGAGTTCCTTCTTGAAGACGTCCCACGCCGCCTTCCCCATGTACTCGCGCCACCCGCCGCCCAGCAGCTTGAAGGCCTGCTCGCGGACGGCTTCCGGCACCCAGGTGGGCAGCACCTTGGAGATGCCCCAGCCGGTGGAGCCTCTCTCTACCTTCGACTCGAGCTGGTAGTAGCGGCGCACGTCGCCCTCGCCGGGGAAGAGGCGCTCCACCCACTCGATGTTCTTCTCGGGGCTGGAAAACCACTCGTAGCGCTCGTCCCCGAAGGTGACGACCTCGTGCATGTCCGGCATGCGCGCCCACTGGAGCTGGCCCTTCGTGACGAGGTCCACCGTGGCGCGGTTGAGGCCGCGGCCCACCCGCGGGTCCATGTCGCCCACCGAGTCGATGCCGGAGTTGAACTCGAAGCCGTCCACCTCGAGGCAGTGGGTGCAGCCGCCCGGCACGTGAGAGGCTTCCAGCAGCAGCACCTTCATCCCGCGCTTCTGGGCCAAGAGCGAGGCCACCCCCAGCCCGCCGATGCCGGAGCCGATGACGATGGCGTCGGGCTTGTCGAGGTAGTTGGTGGGCTTGTGGTAGCGCTTCGAGGCCGGCGACTGCGCCGTGAGGAGCGGCGGGCCGGAATACCCCTGGCCCCTCTGGAAGAAGTGCGAGGGCGTGCTGCTGCTGAGGAGTTTCGTCATCGGTGGCATCCCCTGTCGGGGCGGGGCGCTTACCGGATTCGCCGCCGCAGGTCAGTAGGGGAGCGCGTACTTGTCCTTCGCCACGTAGACGCTGAAGCGCTGCTCTCCATCAGCCGTCTTAACCACCACCTCGGTGCGGCCCGTCTCCCGGGCGATGAAGATGACCTTGCGGCCCTGCTTCTTCACCTCCACCAGCGATGGGTCGCTGACCGTCACCTTGGACACCGGCGCGCCCAGGGAGACGGTGGTGGTGGTGCCCACCGGGAAGGCGAGCTGCTTCGGCTGGCTGGCCCAGGCCAGCGACGGGAGGACGAGGGCGGCGAGGAGGGCGGCGAGCTTCATGGACGGGCCCTGGAATCACCTTCCGTGCCACGAGAAAACCCTTGCTTTGCCGGCCAGTTGGGGAGAGGCCGGGCCGTAAAGCCCAGCGCGCGCGCACTCCACTGGTGCGGCCGCACACCACTTGGGTAGAAGGCGCCCCCCATGGCAGCGAAGAAGAAGCAGCCCGCGCGGAAGGCGCCGGCGAAGAAGAAGAAGCCGGGCCCGACGAAGCGCCTCGTGGCCTTGGCGAAGAAGCGCCCGGTGCGGCGCACGAAGCGGCCCAGCGCGAAGGTGAAGCGCAAGGGCGCGACGAAAAAACCTCTGGCGAAGCCGAAGGAAAACCCCCAGGCCCTCGCGCTGGCGCGGGACATCGCCCAGGTGGCGCTGGAGAAGAAGGCGCTCGACGTCCTCATCATCGACACCCGCGCCCGGGGCTCCTCGGTGGGCTACGACTACATCGTCCTGGCCACCGGCGAGTCGGACCGGCAGTTGAGCGCCATGTCGGACGGCCTGCGCGAGGTGCTCAAGCCCCGCGGCCACCGGGCCACCAGCGTCGAGGCCTCACCGGACTGGGTGCTGGTCAACTACGACGACGTGGTGGCGCACTTCTTTACCGAGGACAAGCGCGGCCTGTACGACCTCGAGGGCCTGTGGAGCGACGCCCCCCGGGTGGGCCTGCTGCGCTGACGCGCTGACGCCTCTGCCGACATGAAGCTCACCTTCCTCTCGGTGGGAAAGGACCGCTCGGGCCTCTTCGCGCCGGGGGTGGAGGAGTACGCCAGCCGCCTGTCCCACGTGGCGAAGGTGCAGCTCGTGGAATTGCACGCGTCGAAGGCCTCGGGGGTGAAGGCGAAGACGGAGGAAGGGGAGGCGCTGCTGGCGAAGCTGTCCCCACGCGACGCGCTGGTGGCGCTCGACGAGCGGGGCAGGGCCCTGTCCAGCGTGGACTTCGCGGCGTGGCTGGGCCGACAGCAGGACTCGGGGCGTGACGTGGCCTTCGCCATCGGCGGGGACGAGGGGCTGGCCGATGAGGTGCGCACGAAGGCGGCGCTGGTGCTCAGCCTGTCGGCGATGACGCTGCCGCACCGGCTGGCGCGGCTGGTGCTGCTGGAGCAGGTCTACCGGGCCTTCACCATTCTGCGCCGCGAGCCGTACCACAAGTGACGTGAGCCGCTGCCACGTTGCGCGGGCGGGAGAAGCCGTGAGACGAAGTCGCGCAGGCCGGGAGGCACAGGTGACGAGCGGGCGACGCACCACGACCGGGTGGCCTCCAGGCGAGCGGAGCGCCTATTCTGCGTCCGCCGCCTCCATGCCGCTGCGCCTCGTCGAGCTCCAGGACCGCTTCCGGGCTGCCGTGCTCGGCTTTGCCGTCGGCGACGCGCTGGGGTTTCCCTTGCGCGGCCTGCCTCCGCCGGCCCTGGTGCACCAGCGCGCGCTGGGCGAGGACTTCGCCAGCCGGCCGCGCGGCGGCTTCCCCAAGGGGCAGTTCTCCGACGACACGCAGATGATGCTGGCGATGGCAGACGCGGTGGCGCGGGAACAGAAGGTGGACGGGCGGACCGCCGCGCAGCACTTGATGTGGCTGTGGCAGGAAGGGACGATTCTGCAGCCCCCGCCCGCCGCCACCCAGGCCGCCGAGGCGCTGCTGGGCGGCACTCCGTGGATGAGCGCCGGCGCGCCGATGGGCGTGTGCGACGCATCCAGCCTCTCGCGCGGAGTCGTGGTGGGGTTGTTCAGCGAGGCCAGCCCTCCCCGGCTGGCCCACGACGCGCAGGTGCTGACGGTGGTGACGCACAAGGAACCCCTGTGCGCGGCCGCGGTGGCGGCCTTCGGGCGGGCCATTCAACTGGGCCTCGCCGGAGAGCCGCTGTCGGTGCAGGCGTGGTGCGACCAGGTGTCCCAGGCGGCGGCCCCGCACTCCCCTGCCCTGGCCGACGAGCTGTACTACCTGCCCCGGGCCTTCACCTGGGCGCCGGAACGCGCCCTGGCCGCGCTGCGGCGCGTGGGCGTGCCTGCCTCGCAGTTCGACTTCGAGGCCGGACTGCCCGCCCACGTGACGCCGGTGCTGCTGACGGCGCTGTACGCGGCCCTGAAGTGTCCTCTGGACTTCCGCGGGGCGCTCGCGCTGGTGCTCAAGTGCGGCGGCGAGGTGGACGTGGCCGCCGGCGTCGCCGGCGCGGTGCTGGGCGCGCAGTTGGGCACCGACGCGATGCCCGCACGGCTCAAGAAGAACGTGATGTACGCGGAGCACCTCGTCGAGGCCGCCGACGCGCTCTTCGACGCGAAGCTGGCGAAGTCGCCCGCCTACGTGACGGCCCAGGCCCAGGCGCGCCGCTGAGCTGGAAGGGAACGCCTGGGGGCGCCCAGCCCTCACGCCACCTCCACCCCTCCGGGCCCCCTCACCAGGGCCACACCCCTCTTCCGCTCGCGCCGAAGGGACTACCGCCCTGCCGCAAGCCCCCCCGCCCCTCCTCCACGCGTGCCAGCCACTCGTCCCTCCTTCAGTCCCCTGCTCCCTCCTCGCCCTCCGCCGGTGGGCCTCCTGTCAGGTGTCCCCGTCCTGGCCCGGCTCGAGAGTCCGCAAAGGGAAGCCCAGTCCATCTGAATTTCGCCGACGACGTCGCTGCCCCCGTGGCACGCTCCGGCCCGCCATGACGACTCCGCGCCCCCTCCTCGTCCTCGCCGCCGCGCTGACCGCGTCCGCCTGCACCCCCCACATCCAGGTGAAGTACCAGGTCCCCGCCGCCCTCCACTTCGGCGACGCCGTGCAGCAGGTGTACGTCACCCACACCATCGGCGACGCCGACGTCCTCACCGTCCTCGACCCCCTGGCCGCCCTGGTGCGCACCGTCGTCGCCCCCGACGTGGCCCGCCACCTCGAGCAGCAGTTGATGCAGGCGCAGCTCTACGCCGTCTACCCCGAGTGCCCCGCGCCCTGCCCCTCCGCCGACACCCGCTTCGAGGTCGAGCTGGACTCCAGCAACGTCAACCGCGGCACCCTCGCCTCCAAGAGCGCCAACGGCACCGACACCACCGCCAAGGTCTCCGTGAAGGTCCGCGTCCTCAACCGCGACGGCACCACCCGCTTCGCCGACTCGTACACCGGCAGCACCAACGCCGGCGTGCCCAAGCCGGACCAGTCCGCCCCGTCCGACGAGGCCCTCATCCGCGCCGCGGCCTTCAACGCCGTCGACTCCTTCGTGCAGGACCTCAGGCCCAGCGTGGGCAGCGTGATGTTCGCCCTTAAGGCCGAGGGCCCCCTGGAGGCCGGGGTGGACCTGGCGATGAACGGCGACCTCGACGGCGCGTGGAATTACTTCCGCGAGCTGCTCCAGAAGGACCCGGGCAACGCTGCCGCGCTGTACGACCTCGGTGTGGTGATGACCGCCAAAGGCGAGCTGGAGCTGGCCCTCGACGCCTTCAAGGCCGCCGCGGCCCTCAACCCGGAGTACGCCGACGACGCCGCCGGCGCCGAGCGCCGCATCAGCAACCGCGCCGCGCTGCGCGCCCAGCAGGGCCGCTGAGGCGGCTACTTCTTCCCTGCCCGCTTCTTCTTCTCCCGGCGGCCGGCGCGCGAGGCGGGCGCCTTCCTGGCCTGGGCGAAGCGCACCTGGTTGCCGCCCAGGCGCTTGGCCTCGTACATGGCGCGGTCCGCCGCCGCCACCACCTCGTCTACCGTCTTCCCGTGGCCGGGCACCAGCGCCACCCCCACGCTGGCCGACACCTTCACCTCCAGCCCCTGCAGGCGGTACGGCTCGGCCAACGCCTCGATGAGGGCCTGCGCCACCCGCCGGGGCACCGCCGCCCCCGGCTCCCGCAACAGGACGGTGAACTCGTCGCCCCCGAAGCGCGCCACCAGGTCCGTCTGCCGCACGCAGCGCTCCAGCCTTCGCGCCACCGCGCACAACAGCTCGTCGCCCACCCCGTGCCCGTGCCGGTCATTGACCGCCTTGAAGCCGTCGAGGTCCAGGAAGAAGACGGCCGCCGGCTGCACCTTCCCCTGCTGCACCGACTTCTTGAGCGCCGAGAGGAAGGCCGCCCGGTTCGCCAACTGCGTCAGCATGTCGTGCGACGCCTGGAAGCGAATGGTGGCCTCCGCCGCCCGGCGCTCCGTCATGTCGCTCACCAGCGCCACGAAGCCCGACACCTGCGCCGCCGCGTCCTGCACCCCCGACAGCGTCAGCCACACCGGGAAGCTCTCCCCCGTCCGGTGCCGGCAGGTGCCCTCCCCGGACCAGCGCGCGGTGTGGCCCAGCAACATCCACAGGTGCTCCCGGGTGTTCCCGTCCGGCCGCACCAGCATGCTCGGCGCGCGGCCCACCACCTCTTCCAGCGCATAGCCGGTGAGGGACAGGAAGGCCGGGTTGGCGGTGGTGACGCGGCCCCTGGTGTCCGCGACGAGAATTCCTTCGGCCGCGCTGCGCACCACCGCGTCGGCCAGCCTGAGGCTGTGCTCGGCCTTCACCCGCGCCGTGATGTCCCGGTCCACTCCCCGGAAGCCCCGGAAGAGGCCGTGCGCGTCGAAGATGGGGACGCCGCTGGTCTCCAGCACCACCTCGCGGCCGTCCCTGTGCCGGTTGACGTTCACCAGCGCGGTGAAGCTGCGCCGGTCCTCCACGACGCGGGCGAACAGCTCGCCCACGCGCTTCGCTTCCTGACCCGCCATGAGGTCGAAGGGCCTCCGGCCCAGCACCTCGGCCACCTCGTAGCCGAGCAGCTCGGTGACGCGCGGACTCACCCACGAGTACACCCCCCGCTCGTCCAGCTCCCACAGCCAGTCCGAGGTGTTCTCCGCGAGCTCCCGGTAGTGCCGCAGCTCCCGCGCGAGCGCCTCCGCGTCCAGCGCTGGGCGTCGGCCCGTCACGGCGTCGAGCATCCCGCCAAAGGCCGCCCCCGCGGAATGGAAAAGCACCCGGCGTCTACCGCCACGACTTCGCCACGAACGTCGACCAACTCCTCGCCGGGCTCTGCCTGACAGGCCCGGGCCCTTTCGCCTTCGTTGCAGGCGCCCGCGGCAGGCGAGACAGTCCGCCCAAGGTGAGCGCGCTCGACGTGGTGGCCGCAGGGGTGCTGGCCGTCCTGGTGGCGGCGCTCCTGTCCGTCGTCTGGAGCACGCTGGCGCTGGGCATCTCACCCATGCCGACCTCCGCGAAGGTGCGCGCGGTGGTGCTGGCGATGCTGCCGGATACCGTGGACGGCGACGTGCACGAGCTGGGCGCCGGCTGGGGCGGCCTGGCCTTCTGTCTGGCGAAGAAGTACCCGACTTCGCGCGTGGTGGCCTGGGAGGCGTCGTGGGTGCCGTGGCTGGCGCTGCGGCTCCGGCTCCTCCTCTCCCCGAGGAGGAACCTGGTGGTGCTGCGCCGGGACTTCTTCGACGCGGACCTGGGACGGGCGGGCCTCGTCGTCTGCTACCTGTGGACGGGCGCGATGACGCGGCTCTCGGAGAAGTTCCGAAAGGAGCTCCGGGAAGGCGCCGCCGTGGTGAGCCACACCTTCGCGCTGCGCGGGTGGACGGCGGAGGCGACGCGCCAGGCGGGCGACGTGTACCGCACGCCCGTCTACCGGTACCGGGCCGGCGGCTCAGCGCCCCACTTCGATGGCCCGCAGCCCGGGCACGGCGCGTAGCACCGCAGCGAGCTGCGCGAGCTTGTCTGGAGCGAGGCCGCGCGGGAACAGCAGCTCCACCTCATCGGCGTCGCCCTGCCTCTGCAGGGTCAGCTTCTGCGGCGGCTGGCCTTCGGCCGCGAGGATCGCCTGGATCGCCTGCAGGTCGGCGCTGGCCTCGACCCTGACCAGGATGCGCGCCCTGCCGGGCCGCGCCAGGAAGCGCCGCTCGAGCGGCTTGAGCACGGCCAGCGTGGTCCAGGCGATGGCGGTGGCCACGCCCGCAGCCAGGTACATGCCCGCGCCCACGCCCAGGCCCACCGCCGCCACCACCCACAGGCCGGCCGCGGTGGTGAGGCCGTGGATGACGTTCTCGCGCTCCAGGAAGATGATGGTCCCGGCGCCGAGGAAGCCGATGCCGCTGATCACCTGCGCGGCGATGCGTGATGGGTCGAGCGTGACCGCCGGCGCGCCGAGCACGTCGCGAAACCCGAACGCCGAGACGATGATCGCCAGCGCCGCGCCGACGCACACCAGCATGTGCGTGCGCAGGCCCGCGGCCCATTCGTGCCGCTCGCGCTCGAAGCCGACCACGGCCCCCAGCGCGGCGGCCAGCAGCAGCCGGACCAGGATTTCACGGGGCGCGAGCATGGCGAGGACCGGGGGCACCAGCACGGCCAGCTAGGCGCCGCTGCCCACCGCGCCCAACTCCTCGGCGGCGGTGTCGCGCGACGCGCCCACCCAGTCGTTGTCCGGCCCCTCGTTGGCGATGACCACCGGCTTGCCGTCGAAGGTGACGCGCTTGCCCGGGTAGATGAAGGCCCGGAACATGTAGCCAAACAGCGACCGCTCCTCGAGCGCCGGGTGGATGGTGGGGGAGAACTCCTGCGCGTGCACCTCGGGGGTGAGGCTCCAGTGCAGGCCGGGGTGCTTGTGGTGCACCCCGTGGAAGCCGTTGTTCAAGGTGAAGAAGTTGAACAGCCTGCCCACGAAGTTGCGCGAGTGGTTGACCGGGTGCGCGTCGTCCGTCCCGTCGTGCTGCAGGAAGTTCACCGTGGTGATGCCCCACACCGCGAACAGGTGCGGGAGGACGACGAAGAGCAGCGCCTTGCGCCAGTCGAGCAGCACCAGCGCCACCTTCACGCCCCACACCGCGGCGATTTCCACCCACAGTTGGCGGTTCCACGCCGGCAGCCGCTCCTTCATCAGCTTCTTGTAGCGGTAGTTGCCCGCCGTCACCCCCGGGCCCACCGCGAAGAAGAAGAAGAGGAAGTTGAGCAGGTTCCACCGGAAGTTCACCTTGGTGGTGCGCATCACGTCTTCGCGCTGCTGCATGAACTTGTGGTGCGACAGGTTGTGGCCCGGCACGTACTCGCTGATGGGGAAGCCGTAGGAGAGGCTGATCCACACCTGCATCACCCGGTTCATCCACCGCTTCTTGAAGACGGGGCAGTGCACCGTGTTGTGCGCGATGATGGCGCAGATCCACGAGCTGACCATGGTGACGAGGACCCACGCGATCAGCAGCGGGCCGGACGGGTCCAACACCCACCCGCCGAGGCTCAACGCCGCGAAGCCGCACAGGAAGAAGACGGTCCGCCAGTCCGCGCTGTAACGAAGCATAGCGACCGGCCTTTTGACGCAGCGGGCCCACGGAGTAAAGCCCCCGGCCGGGAGGCGCTTTCGTGACGTTCGACCCACACCAGAGCCTCGTCGGGACGCGGGAAGGCGCACGGCTGCCGCTGGCGCTGGGCGCGGTGCTGTCGGTGGTGCTGCTGGCCACCTTCCTCACCACCCCGGAAGGCAAGCTGAACTGGCTGATGGAGACGGGCCCGGCGCTGGCCGGCGTGGTGGCGCTGGCCGTCACCTACCGCCGCTTCCCCATGTCCTCTCTGGTGTACGTGGGCGTCTTCGTCCACGCCCTCATCCTCGCGTACGGCGGCTTCTACACCTACGCCAAGGCGCCGCTGGGCGAGTGGATGCGCTCCGCCTTCGGCTTCTCGCGCAACAACTACGACAAGCTTGGCCACTTCGCCTTCGGCTTCTTCCCCCTCTTCACCCTGCGCGAGGTGCTGCTGCGGGTGACGCCGCTGAAGAAGGGCGGGTGGCTCACCTTCCTGTTGATTCACACCATCCTCGGGTGGGCGGCCCTCTACGAGTTCATCGAGTGGTGGAGCGCCGTGCTGATGGACCCGGAGGGCGGCGACAAGTTCCTCGGCACCCAGGGCTACGTGTGGGACGCGCAGTCGGACATGCTGTGGGCGGGCCTGGGCGCGTGCGTGGCGCTGTTCGGCTTCGGCTGGCTGCACGACCGCTCGATGAAGAAGCTCTTCGAGGCGGCGAAGGGGACTCTCACGGCCCCGTGACGGTGATGGGCACGTCCTTCGCCTGGTTGCCCTTCGAGTAGCGCAGGGCGGCGCTGCCGGGCTTCTTCCCCTTGAGCCACAGGGTGGACTCACGCACGGTGACGTCGCTGCCGTCCTTCCACGCGTCGCGCTTCACCGCCTCATTCCAGTACGCCTCCACCGCGCCGCCTTCCAGCGACAGCTCCACCTCCTGCGCCTCGTCCACCCGCAGCTCCACCACGTCGCCCACCTCAAGGCCCACCTTCGGCGTCTCGTGCAGGTAGGGCGCGGTGTAGCCGGGGGGCGCTTCCCAGCCGCGGTGGGTGCCCTGGGTCACCTCTTCCTCGTAGGCCTCGCGGGTGATGACTTCCTGCGGGGCGTCGGGGCTGCGCTTCGTCACGTCGGCCGCGAAGACGCGCCGGTACTCGCCGCGGTCCACGGGCTTGAAGCCGGCGCAGGAAGAGGCCACCACCGCTGCCGTGAGGACGGCGCCGAGTCGCAGGTGCATGAGGCCATGCAACCACAACGAGGCCCCGGGGACACGAGTGGTCAGCGGGCCTCTTGGCCAGGAGGAAAGTCGACTCGCCAACCAGGGCTGGCGCTAGCCCCGGAGTTCACCTGGGTAGAGCATGGATCGCGCAGGACGTTGCCCGGAGGTCGAGAAGCGAGGAGGGAGCGGGCTGGTGGGCCCGTGACCGACGAGCGACGACGAGATCCGGGCAAGGGACCAGC
>JADLDB010000058.1 GCA_020846875.1 Myxococcales bacterium
GTGGTTCTTGATGGTGAGGCGATTCTCGGAGTGCTTGGTGGAGGAGGACTCGGAGAAGTTGGCCGAGCCGGAGAACACGTCGTCGCCCACGACGCCGAACTTCTCGTGCATCGTCTTCGCCTTCTGGATCCGCACGTCCACGGGGTAGCCCTGCGTGGCCAGCGCCTTGAGCGCCGCGACCGAGGTGGCGTTGTAGTCGTCGTTGAGCACCACGCGGACCTGCACGCCGCGCTTGGCCGCCTCGGAGAGGCTCCGGAACTCAGGAGACGACGGGCTCATCCCGTACATGGCGACGTCGATCGTCTGGCCGGCCTTCGCGCGGTTGAAGAGATCGGTGGCCGCCGCGGTGACGGAGGCGTCGGAGGCCTTCACGGTGCCGTCCGCGCCCGCCACGGGAGACTGGCGGTCGCCGGCCGGGCCGTAGCCGGTGTCGCCGGCGGGTGCGCCATAGGGGCGGCTGTTGAAGAAGGCCTCCACGTCGACGGCGGTGAGGACCTCGGCAAGGCGGGTGAGGGTGCTCTGAGGCACACCGGCCTGCTTCAGCTCCGCCACCGAGTCGAAGTCGCCGTTCTTCTCGCGCCAGGCGATCACCGCCTCGGCCTGCTTCTTCGTGAGGCCCGCCTTGTCCAGCTCCTCGAGGGTGGCGGTGTTGATCGACACCTTCCCGGAGCCGAAGCCCACCGACTGGAGCTGCGGGTCGGTGAAGGAGGCGAGCTGCGGCACGCGCTCCTTCAAGTCCGCCACGTCGGCGAAGCGGCCGTACTGCTGGCGCTCGAGGCGCACGGCGCGGGCCAGCGTCCTGGAGCCGAGCAGGGTGGCCAGCCGGGCCTCGTCGCTCACTCGCACGCTGTTCACGTCGATGGATTTCGCGTCCGTGGGCGCCGCGTAGGCCGCGTAGGCGTCGTCGGGCCGGTTGGTCTTCGCGGTGGGGCGCTTGCCGTTGGCCGTCAGCATGGCGTTCCACTTCTCGCCCTTGAAGTTCTGGAAGGCGTTGGGCGAGAGGGCGGCTTCGGGGTTGTTCCAGTAGCCGGCGAACTCCTCACCGAACTGAGAGATCGCCCTCGCGCTGGAGCTGTCCATGTTCTGGAAGGTGGTGAGGTTCTCGTAGTTCTTCGAGTCGGCGGTGTTGGACCAGTTGAAGCTCCCGGTGATCAGCGTGTCCGGCTTGCCCTCGATGAAGGTGACCAGGCCCTTGTGGTGGTTGAGGCCGCCGGTGGCGCCGTGGTTGTAGACGGGCCGGCCCTGGGACGAGCTCCACACGTAGGGAAAGTCCTTCTTGAACTTCACCTCCACGTTGGGGAGCTCGAGCTTGAGCAGCGACGGAAGGGCGTTGCCGCCGGACTCCGAGGCCTGGCCCGAGTCCGCGATGATCCGGATCTTCGCGTTGGGGTGGCGCTTCGCCACGTCCGTCAGCGCCTTCTCGATGTTGTCCGACTGGAACTCGAAGATGAGGATGTTGATGTCCATCGGGCGGCCGGCGGCGCGGGCCACCGAAGCGTTGAGGTCGGCGATCAGCTTCGTCTCGACGGAGGAGCCCTGGAGGGTGAAGGCGTTGGTGATGCCGTCCAGGTTGCCCAGCGTCTCCATCGACTTGAGGGTGGTGGTGGCGGCGGCCAGGCCGACGCCCAGCTTGTCGGGCGTGAGGGCGGCGTTGCCGGCGGAGGCGGACTCGAAGGCGTCGGCGATGGCGCGGACCTCCTTCGCGGACAGCACCTTGTTTCCGTCGACGCCCGCCGCCTGGACCAGGGCCGCTTCGATCCGGGCGCGATCCGTCGCGTTCGCGGCGCGGGCCAGCACCTGGTCGACGACGGGGCGGGCTTCAGCAGCCAGGCGCAGCTTCGAGAAGGTCGTGGGCATGGAGAGGGCCGGGATTCTCCCTCGAAAACACCTCACGGCCATCGCAGACGCAGAGTTTACATAACGCCCATTATGCGACGTTGGCTGGTGGGATCTTCGAGGGGAGGCGGCGGGTGGTAACAGGTCGCCGGCGATGCGGATCGATCGGCGTGTCTGGGTGGTGCTCCTCGGGCTGATGACGGGCTGTCCTTCGGAGCGTCGGGAGGTGCCCGACGCGGCCGTGGAAGTCATGGTGGACGCAGGCGCGGCCGAGGCGTCCGTCGTGGATGCGGGGCCTCCAGCGCCGCTGCCTCTGGAGTTCACGGTGAAGGCGCGCTCGGACGGCGGCGAAGAGGCGCTCACCTTCATCGACGGCGCGGCGGAACTCGAGCCCGTGACGAAGCTGTCGCTGGCGACGCCCGCGCGGCTCAAGGACTACCGGGTGCGCCTGTTCGACTGGGCGGACCAGGCGGTCGTCTCCGATGATGTCGCGGAGCTGACCGACGCCGGCCTCGAGTACCGGATCGAGCTCCCCCAGCCGCTCAAGACGGGCCGGCGCTACAGCCTGGTGGTCGACGCCGAATTCGCCCCCCAGCTCGCCGACGAGGCCGGCCGGCACTACGACGACGTGCGCCTCTCTCTCAAGATCCGCGGGGAGATCCAACCGGACAAGCCGGCGAAGAAGCCCGGGAAGAAGCCGAAGCGCTAGAGCGCCGGGTGATCCTCGAGGACGAGGAGATCCGCTTCGGCGCGGACTGATCTGGCCGCTTGAGATCAGAGCGCCAACAGGAGCCGGCTCACGTCGTACAGCACATCCCCGCGCTCGAAGATCGGCCGCCGGTCGACCTCCCAGGCGTTCAGCTCCGCCGCGCGCCAGGCGGTCCACTCGAGGACGGATCGCAGGTTGATCGCGTCGTACAGGTTGTACTCCACGAGGATCCGCAAGGCCTGCTTGTCGCCCGACTGGTTCCACTCGCGCCAGAGGCGGATCGCGTCGAAGCCCTTCACGCCCTTGAGGTGCGGCGGCCGCTGCAGGCCCAGCGTCTCCTCCACGCCCTTGAGGCCACCCTTGAGCTTCGCGTGGCGGATCAAGAAGCGCAGATCGACGTGCACCAGCGGCTCCGGGAAGCGCCCCTCGAAGGCCTGGCGGAGCACCGGCACGTCGAAGGCCGCCCCGTTGAAGGTCACCCAGATCGGGCTGGCGGCGAGCCGCTCGGGGAGCTGCTTCATCGAGTGCCCGCGCCGGAAGGTCGCTACGCCCTGCCCGTCCATCACCCCCACCACCGTGGGCACGTTGTCCCCGTCCGCCTCGATGTCGAAGAAGGCGGCGCGATCGACGAAGTGGCCGTAGAGCCGCCAGTGCTCGCGCGCCGGCACCAGCTTCGCGAGGGCCGGCAGAGCTCTCGCCGCCAGCGCCGCCCTCGCCTGCGGGATCGCCTCGAGCAGCTCCGCGTCCAGCCGCTTCGACATCACCACGTCCATCGCCGCCGCGCGCTCGAAGTCCTCCCAGCTCGCGAGCCCCCGCGCCCACAGATCCCGCTCGCGCCAGGGGCCCACCCCTTTCGTCAACTGGAAGGTACGCGGCAGGAACTCCATCGGGCCCGAGGAGCCTCGCCCCCCAGAGCGCAGTCTGTCTACGCAGTTGCGAACCGTCTGGCCGGGGCGTTCACTCTCACCCGCCATGCGACTGCCCACCCTGCTCCTGGCCGCCGGCTTCCTCGCCTGCGCCACCGAGAAGTCCTCCACGCCGCCCTCCCCGCCCCTGGCCGAAGAGGCCGCTCCGCCGAAGCCCGCTGTGAAGGTGAACGAGCTGGCCCTCTTACTGGCGGACGGGGGCCTCACCCTGGACGCGGACGAGCCGTCAACCTGTGCGCCGTGCCACACCGCTGTGGTGGCCGAGTGGCAAGACAGCCTCCACAGCCGCTCGCACCACTCGAAGGATCCGCTCTACGCGGCGCTGCGCACCTTGCGCGCCACGAAGCAGGGCCCGCACATCCCCGGGAGGTGCGCCGTCTGCCACAACCCGCGCGATGGGCAGGATCACGACTCGAAGGCGGCGGTGACGGGCGTGTCGTGCGCGACGTGCCACCAGCTCGACGGGGTGCACCTCGGCGACGATCGCAAGGGGACCGCCGCGCTGGTGAAACGGAAGGACAAGGTGTTCCGCGGCCCGCACGACGTCCCGGACGGCACCTCGCCGCTCCATGGCACCGGCCCAGCGCTTCCCGCCCTGGCCGATGGGACGTCGCTGTGCCTCGCCTGCCACGCCGAGGAGAAGAACCCGGCCGGCCTGGCCACCTGCTCGACGGGCGTGGAGCACGCGTCGCTGGCGGACAACCGCTCCTGCGCCGAGTGCCACATGCCGGTGGTGGAGCTGCCGTCCGGGCCGGTGTCCTCGCGCCCGACGCACCGCAGCCACCGCTTCCTCGGGCCACACCAGGCGCAGCGGCTGGGAGAAGCGGGCATCCTCGCGGAGGCGGTGAAGCTGACCGGCCGCTTCGAAGGGACGAAGCTGGTGGCGCGGCTGGAGAACCTGAGCGGCCACTCCTTTCCCACCGGCTTCCCCGCGCGCATGGTGGTGCTGGAGCTGCGCGCCTTCGACGCGAAGGGCAAGGAGCTGTACCGGAACGTGAAGGCCGAGCCGATGAAGGAGCACCCCGAGGCGGTGCTGAACCGCGTCTACGCCGACGCCGAAGGCAAACCGGCGCTGGCGCCCTTCGCCACCAGGCAGGTCCGCGACTCGCGGCTGACTCCAGGCGAGGCGCGGGAGGTGTCGGTGGAGGTGCCGGCGAAGGCGGTGAAGGCCGAGCTGAGCCTGCACTTCTTTCTCGCCGCGCCGCCGATGCTGAAGGCGATCGCGTACACGGGGCCGGAGGCGAAGCCGGTGGCGCTGGCGCCGGTGGTGGTGACGCGCCCCTGAGGACTCCGTGCGTCAGGGTGACGCCAGGGCGCCCCGAGCCAGCACGTCGAGCAACGGCAGATCCGCCTCGCAGAAGGGCAGCGCCTTCATCTCCGCCGGGGTGCAGAAGCGCAGCGCCTGAGCCCCGAGGGCTCGCGGCTCACCTCCCAGGATGGTGGCCGCGTACAGCTCGAGCTCCACCTCCAGCTCCGGGTAGGCGTGCACCGTCGCCCAGAGCTTCCTGCCGACTGAGAGCTCGACGGCCAGCTCCTCGTGGCACTCCCGCCGGAGCGCCGCCGCCTGGCTCTCCCCGGGCTCCACCTTGCCGCCGGGAAACTCCCACAAGTTGGCGCGGCTCTTGTCCGGCAGGCGCTGCTGCACCAGGTACCGGCTCGCGTCCTTCGGATCGGGGATCAACGCCGCCACGACGTGAATGCGCTTCACGCAGAGCACCATGCCACGTCCGGCCCGCGGCGTATCAGGTCGCCAACCGTCGGGTCGCGCGCGCGACCGCGATCCTCCCCAGGCCAGCCGCCATCGGAATCGCCGCGAAGGCTGCTGCCTCCAGCCCGCCGGAGATCCCCAGGGCGACCCCCAACCCCGCGCCCGTCGTGAGGAAGAACATCCCTTGCCGGAAGTCGCGCACCGCGGAGGGCTGCTGGGGCTGCAGCTCAGCCAGGCTGGCCCCCTTGTCGATCGCCAGCCGCAGGGTCTCCTGTCGCTGCCGGTTGACGGCCCAGTAGGCGATCGCCGCGGCCAGCGACGTCAGCGTGGCGAACGAGATGCTGCCGATCACCGCGACAAGGCCAATGACATCATTGGGATCCAACGCCGGAGGGGAGATGAGCTCGTTCATGGCGCCCTCCCTACGTCTGGGGTGCCAGGTCGATTGCGTCAGCCGCCCGTGCCGGAGAGCTGCAGCGCGAAGACGGAGCCCAGGTTGGACAGGACGTACAGCCGCGCGCCGTGCTTGCCGGAGGTGAACGCGGTGGGGGCCGCCATCACCCCGCGGCCCGGGTTCCACATCGCCCGCACCCGGCCGGCCGAGGCGTCCACGAAGGCCAGCGCGGTGGCGGTGGGCACCACCACGTAGCCCCGCGCGACAGCCAGGGACACGCCCGCGTTGGCGCCCTTCCCTTTGTTGTTCTTGTCGGACAAGTCGAGCGTCCACAGCACCCGCCCCTGCCCCGTCTCCACCGCGCTCAGGCTGCCGTCGCCTACGCAGAAGAGCGTGCGCCCGCGCAGCACCATCGCGGTGACGCCCAGCTTGGCGGACACCCAGTCGAGCTCGCCCGTCTTCGCGTCCACCGACGCCACCCCGTCGGCGTAGCTGGCCACGTACACCCGCCCGTCCGCGACGAGCGGCTGGGTGTCGACGTCGAGGAACTGGGTGCCGCCGGTGACAGAGATCTTCCGCTCCCAGCGCTGCACCCCGTCGTTGAGCCCCAGCGCCACCAGCGTGCCGTCGGCGAAGCCTGCGTACACCAGGCCGTCCGCGATGGTGGGGCGAGCCGCGCCGCGCACCGAGAAGCCCGGCGGCGTGTCGCGCCGGTACTGCCACTTCCAGGCGCCGGTCGCCTCGTCCACGGCGAACACCGTGTCCGCCTGCGAGGTGACCACCACCACGCCCTCACCCACGCTGGGCGAGGTGACCAGCTCTTCCTTCGCGTCGTACTTCCACACCTCGTCGCCGGAGAGCACGCGCAGGGCGTACAGGACGCCGTCACCGCCCGGGACGAAGGCCACCCCCGAAGACACCGTGGCGCCAGCGTGGAAGCGGTTGGACGTCTTCTTCTGCCACTCCACGTGGCCGTCGTCCGGTGAGAGGCAGCGGATGAAGCCGTCGCGGGTGGTGACGATGATCCGCTCGGTGTCGGGATCGACGGCCGGGGACGCGGGCTCCAGCGGCTTGTGCTCCAGCAGGCCCACCTTCACCAGCGGCGTCCACCAGGACACCTCGTAGATCGCCGGGTAGCTGACGTGCGCCTGGCGGCGCGGCACCGTCGGATCCTCGTTGAGCGGGATCGCCTTGCACCCGGCGAGGACCGCTGCGCAGGAGACGATCGCGAGGAGACGCCGCAAGGAGGGGCCTACACTCCCGCGTCGAGGGCGGCCGGCGGAGGAGGCGCAGGAACCGCCACGCCCTGGGCCGAGAGCAGCGCGAGCCGCTCCTTCGCCAGGCGGGCGGCGGCACTGCCCGGGGCCGCGGACTCGATCTCGGACAACTGCTTCGCGCCGCCCGTGGTGTCGCCCTTGAGCAGCAGCATCCGGGCGCGGTGGTACAGGCCCATGCCCTTCATGAAGTCCGTCTTGTTCTCTTTGGCGAGCAGATCGAAGGCGGCCAGCGCTTCGTCATATTTCTTCTCGGACTCCAGCACGTAGCCGCGGGCCTCGTAGGCGGCGGGGCGCAGCGGATCGGCCGGATCCGCGCCCTTCAGGTACTCATCCAGCAGCGGCATGGCCTCGGCGGACTTGCCCTGGCGGATCAGCGCCTGCGCCAGCGGGAGCGCGGCGTTGACGGCGGCGGTGCGGCCGGCGTTCTTCTTCCGAAAGTCGGTCAAGGCGTTGACGATCGCCTGATCCTTCTCCGCCTCCGTCTTGAAGGCCGGCTCCTCGCCGGGCTTCGGCTCGCCGGGGTTGGGGTTGACCTCGCGCTCCAGCACCCGCAAGGCCGTGCCGAACTCGTGCGCGGCGCTCTGCTCGCTGCGCTTGAGGTACGAGTTGACCAGGGTGCCCACCAGGCCCAGCGCGGCCACGCCCAGCACGATGCTCACCACCGTCTTGCCGTGCGTCTCCATCCACGGCAGGGCCTGCTGCCCGAGCTTCTGCAGTTCGTCGGGCTTCCTCAGCTCTTTCTGCGCTTGCTTGAAGGACATCGCGCGGCGGTGTCTAGGGTGGTGATCCCCTGAAGTCAATCAGCGGTTGGCCGGCGCCGGCGCTGGCGCTTCTTCAGCTTCCGGCGCTTGCTCTCCTCGCGCGCCACGAAGCGCTTGGCCCGCTCGTCCCGCTGCTTCTGCCCGGGCCGCTCGCGCCAGAAGAGGCGGATCGGCACCTTGAGGCCGAACACCTCCCGCAGGTGGTTTCCCACGTAGCGCGCGTAGCGATCTGGAATGTCCTTCGGGGCGTTGCACATGAAGGCGAACGCCGGCGGCGCGCTGCCCACCTGGGCCACGTAGTACAGCTTGAGCGCTTTGCCCCTCACCACCGGCAGCGGGTGCTCGCTGGTGACGTGCTCCAGCAGCCGGTTGAGCCTGGGCGTGGGAGCACGGAAGTACTGCTGCCCGGCCAGCTCCAGCGCCACGTCGAGGATCCGCGCCACCCGCTCGCCCGTCTTTGCGGTGACAAAGAGCATCGGCGCCCAGGCCACCCACTTCAGGTACCACTTGAGTTCGGCGCGGAACTCCTCTTCCCGCTTGATCCCCCGCACCAGATCCCACTTGTTGACGCAGACGATCAGCGCCCGGCCCTTCTCTTCCGCCAGCGCGGCGATCTTCAAGTCCTGGTCCACCCCGGCCTCGGTCGCGTCCAGCACCAGCACCGCCACGTCCGAGTCTTCGATGGCCCGCACCGCGCCCAGCACCGAGAAGTGCTCGACCTGGTGGATGATCGCCGCCTTGCGTCGGATGCCCGCGGTGTCGGTGAGGGTGAGCCGCTTGCCCTTCCAGGTCAGCTCGGTGTCGATGGGATCTCTCGTGGTGCCCGCCAGCGGGCTGACGATGACGCGCTCCTCACCGAGCAGCGCGTTGACCAGCGTGGACTTGCCGACGTTGGGGCGCCCGACGATCGCGACGCGCAGGGGGCGATCGGGGGGCTCGGCAGTTGGAGGTGACTCGGCCTCGGGCGCCGCGGCGGGCAGCCGCAGCAGGACCGCGTCCACCAGGGTGGTGACGTTCTCGCCGTGCTCGGCGGAGACGGGGATCGGATCGCCCAGGCCGAGGCGGTGAAACTCGGCGGCCACGGCCTCGGCGTCGCGGTGGCTGTCGCACTTGTTCACCACGAGGAGGAGCGGCCGGGTCTGCTTGCGCAGGTAGCGGGCCACCTCCTCGTCGCCGGGGGTGATGCCCGTCCTCCCGTCGCAGACGAAGAGGACGACCTCGCACGCCTCCACCGCCGCCTGGGCCTGCTGCCGCACCAGGTGGGCCAGCGGATCCTCCTTCGAGTCGGGCACGAAGCCGCCGGTGTCCACCAGCGTCACCGGCCGGCCGTCCAGCTCCACGTCGGCGAGGTGTCGATCCCTCGTCACGCCCGGGGAGTTCTCGACGATCGCCCGCCGCCGCCGCGCCAGCCGGTTGAACAGCGTCGACTTGCCGACGTTGGGCCGTCCGACGATCGCCACCAGGGGCCGCCTCATGACGACAGCCCGTAGCCCATCTTGCGCAGCGCGTCCTGCCGCTCGCTCCAGCGCGGCTCCACCTTCACCTGCAGCGAGAGGAAGACGTGGCAGCCGAGCAGCCGCTCGATGGCCTGCCGCGCGTCGGTGCCGATCGTCTTGAGCATCTGCCCGCGCTTGCCGATCACGATCGCCTTCTGCGAGTCGCGCTCCACGAAGATGTTGGCGTGGATCTTCACCAGCCCGGTCAGCTCCGGGCGCTTCGGCGCCTCGGGGGCGCGCTCCTTCCCCTTCTTCGGCTTCGTCTCCTTGCGCTTGGGCGGCGGCGTGTACCGCTCGGCCTCGTCGAACACCTCGACCACCACCGCCGCCGAGTAGGGGATCTCCTGCCGGCAGTGGCGCAGCACCTGCTCGCGCACGTACTCGGCGACCAGCACCCGCTCGGCCTGATCGGTGAACATGTCTGGCGGGAAGATCAGCTCCTCCCCCGGCAGGTGCTGGAGCACCGCCTGGAACAGCGCGTCGAGCCCCTCGTCGTGCCGCGCGCTCACCGGCATCACCGAGGCGAAGGGGAACTCGTTGCGGTAGAGATCGATCAGCGGCAACAGCAGCGGCTTCTTCACCGTGTCGATCTTCGTCAGCACCAGCACCACCGGCTTGCCCAGCTTCTTGAGCTTCTCCAGCACGAAGCGGTTGCCGGGGCTCACCAAAGGCGCCACGTCCTCCTTGAGGCCCTCCGCCTCCACCAGGAAGAGCACCAGGTCGCATTCCTTCGCGGCGGTGAGCGCCACGTCCACCATGAACTTGTTGAGCGCGCCCTTGGCCTGGTGAACGCCGGGCGTGTCGAAGAAGGCCACCTGCCCTTCCGGGCGCGTCACCACCCCGAGGATCCGCGTCCGGGTGGTCTGGGGCTTGGGCGAGACGATCGCCACCTTCTCGCCCAGCAGGCGGTTGAGGAGCGTGCTCTTCCCCACGTTGGGCCGGCCAATCAACGCGGCGAATCCACTGCGCATGGGGAGGTGCTCCGGCGGCCTTTCCGGCGACGCGTCAGGGCGTCTTCGAGATGGACAGCTTCTTCACCACCACGTCCGTCTTGGGCCGATCGCCCGCGCCCTTGGGGATCACGTTGGCCACGCGCTCGACGATCTCTTGCCCGGAGATCACCTCGCCGAAGATGGTGTGCTTGTTGTTGAGCCAGGAGGTGGGGATGACGGTGATGAAGAACTGCGAGCCGTTGGTGCCCGGGCCGGCGTTGGCCATCGCCAACAGCCCCGGCTTGTCGAAGCGGCGCCCCGACTGGAACTCGTCCTCGAACTTGAAGCCGGGCCCACCGGTGCCGCGGCCCAGGGGATCACCGCCCTGCACCATGAAGTCCTTGATGCAGCGGTGGAAGATGGTGCCGTCGTAGAGCGGCACGCCCTTCTGCTTCTCCCCGGTGCCGGGGTGGCTCCATTCCTTCTCGCCCGTCGCCAGCCCGACGAAGTTCTCCACCGTCTTCGGTGCGTCCTTGGGGAACAGCCGCACGACGAGCGTCCCTTCGGTCGTCTCGAACTTCGCGTAGAGGTCGTGGCCCGCGCGGGCCTCTTCCATCATTCCCATGATCGCTTCACTCCAGAGTGCTGCGAGGGTTCACGGCGCCTTCTCGGACAACTCGATCTTCTCGATCTTCACCGGCTGGACGGGGCGATCCGCGGGGCCCTTGGGCACCTTCTGGATCGCCTCCACCACCTCGTAGCCCTTCACCACCTCACCGAAGATGGTGTGCTTGCCGTTGAGCCACTGGGGCGTGGAGGTGGTGATGAAGAACTGCGAGCCGTTGGTGTTGGGCCCGGAGTTGGCCATCGCCAGAAGGCCCACCCGGTCGAAGGTCTTGCCCGACTGGACCTCGTCCTCGAAGCGGTAGCCCGGATCTCCGGTGCCGGTGCCGAGCGGATCGCCGCCCTGGATCATGAAGCCGTCGATCACCCGGTGGAAGATCGTCCCCACGTACAGGGGCACGCCCTTCTTCACCTCGCCGGTGGCGGGGCTCTTCCACTCGCGCTCCCCGGTGGCCAGGCCCACGAAGTTCCGCACCGTCTTCGGCGCGTCCTTCGAGTACAGCTTCACCGTCAGCGCGCCCATGTTGGTGGTGATGGTGGCGTACAGCTCCTGGCCCGCGGCGGCCTTCGACGTCCAGGGCCCCTCGGCGGCGGCCTCACCGCCTTCCTTCTTGCAGCCGGACAGCGCCAGCACCGCCAGCGCGAGGAAAGCCAGCGCGCGCATGGCTCACTTCCCTCCTTTGCTCTTGGCCGGCGCCTTCTCGGAGATGGTGACCTTCTTCATCACCGTGCCGTTGCCGTCCTTCGAGATCGCCTCCACCACCTCGTAGCCGACGATCACCTCGCCGAAGATGGTGTGCTTGTTGTTGAGGTGGGAGGGCGTGGAGGTGGTGATGAAGAACTGCGAGCCGTTGGTGTTGGGCCCGGAGTTGGCCATCGCCAACAGGCCCGGCTTGTCGAAGGCGCGCCCGGACTGGAACTCGTCCTCGAACTTGTAACCGGGGCCGCCGCGGCCGGTGCCCGTGGGATCGCCGCCCTGGATCATGAAGCCTTCGATGCAGCGGTGGAAGGTGACCCCGTCGAAGTACGGCTTCTTCGAAGGCTTGCCGTCGGCGCCGACGTACTCGCGCTCACCGGCCGCCAGGCTGACGAAGTTCAGCACCGTCTTGGGCGCGTCCTTCGGGAACAGCCTGATGACGATGTCCCCCCTGGTGGTGGAGATCGTCGCGTAGAGATCATGGCCCTGCTGGGCCAGCTTCGAGAACTTGCCGTCCGCGAGGGCCAACGAGGGGAGCAGCACCAGCATCAACGAGATCGTCCGCGTCATGGCGGGCGAAGCTAGCCGCGCCGGCGCGACGCGCAAACGAGATTCAGCGCTCCAGCCGGGGTGTGGTGTGGGCCAGCATGGCCAGCGTCTCCCTGGCGGCGGCCTGCTCGGCTTCCTTCTTGGAGCGGCCGGTGGAGCGCGCGTAGACGTCGTTGCCGATCGACACCTCGACCTCGAAGATCTTCTCGTGATCGGGGCCGCTCTCGGACACCACCCGGTAGCGCGGCGAGGCGCGCAGGCGGCTCTGGGCGTCTTCCTGCAGCATGGACTTGTAGTCCTGGCCCTGCCGGCCGTCGGCCACGCCGGCCAGCGCCTCGCCGAAGAAGCGATCGATGAAGGCCATGGTCGCCGGCATGCCGTTGCCCAGGTAGACCGCGCCCACCACCGCCTCCAGCGCGTCCGCCAGGACCGACGGCTTGTCGCGGCCGCCGGTCAGCTCCTCGCCGCGCCCCAACAGGAGCAGCTCGCCCAGCCCCAGCGCCCGCGCCACCCGCGCCAGGCCTTCTTCGTTGACGATCAGCGCGCGCAGCTTCGACAGCTCGCCTTCGTTGGCGCGGGGGAAGCGCTCCATCAACCGGTGCCCGATGGCCAGATCCACCACCGCGTCGCCGAGGAACTCGAGGCGCTCGTTGTCGACGCAGGCCTCGTCCTTGTGCTCGTTGCAGTACGACTTGTGCGTCAGCGCCGCGAGCGCGATTTCCTTGTCGGCGCAGGACAGGAGCAGGCGGGCCTCGAGCGCGGCGACGCGCTCCTGCGGCGTCCACTTCGCGGGGGATTTGGGGCCCTCGTTCATCCTGGCTCTTCTAGCGTTACTTCCCGGCCAGCTCGTCGGCCAGGGCGTAGGGGTCTGCTTGCCGCTCCGCGATGCGCTTCGCCACGTCGGACAGATTACCGCGCTCCCGCTCGAGCCTTTCAAGCCCCGCCTTGAGCAGCCGCTCGCGGAGCAGCGCGAGAAACTGAGTCAAGGCCCGGTTCTGCTCGCGCTGGAGCCTCTGGCCGGTGGACTCGAGGAAGGCGCGGTGCTGCGCGACGGCGCCGACGAGCTCGTCCACGCCTTGATCCTTCGCCGCCACCACCTTCTGGATGGGCGGCTCCCACTCTTGGCTCGCCTCCTCCTTCGGCGGCGCCTTCCCTTCCGCCTTCGCGCGCACCATGCGGTGGTGGGCGTCGTGATCCATGGGCGGCGCCTTCACCGCGTGCCGCAGCTCGAGCATCACCCGCAGCTCGCGCACCACCCGATCCGCGCCGTCGAGATCGGCCTTGTTCACCGCGAAGACGTCGGCCACCTCGAGGATCCCCGCCTTGATCGCCTGAATGTCGTCGCCCATGCCCGGCACCAGCACCACGACGGTGGTGTGCGCCAACTGGGCGATGTCGATCTCGTCCTGGCCCACGCCGACGGTCTCGATCAGCACCACGTCGCGGCCCATGGCGTCCATCACCTTGAGACAGTCCCCGGTGGCGCGGGACAGCCCGCCCAGGTTGCCTCGGGTCGCCAGGCTGCGGATGAAGACGCCGGGATCGGTGGCGTGCCCCTGCATGCGGATCCGATCGCCGAGGATCGCTCCCCCGGTGAAGGGGCTGGTCGGATCCACCGCGATCACCCCCACGGTGAGGCCTTGCTTGCGGTAGTGGGCGATCAACCGGTCGGTGAGCGTGGACTTCCCCGCGCCCGGCGCGCCGGTGATCCCCACCACGTACGCCTTGCCGGTGTGGGGGAAGACGGCCTGGAGCTCCTTCGTCGCCTGCGGCTCCCCGTCGTCGATGAGCCGCATCAGCCGGGACGCCGCCCGCACGTCCCCGGCCAGCACCCGCTCGTGCAGCGGCTTCACGGCACCACCTGAACGTCGGCCTCTTTCACCTGCAGCACCTGAGCCACCAGCGCGCGGATCCCGGGGAAGGTGTCCAGCTCGAAGCGCTCCGCCCACACCTTACCCTTCGAGCCTGCCAGCAGGCCCCGGAAGGTCCGCCCCTGCACGCGCGCGGCGGCGAAGCGCAGCTCCTCGCCCTTCACGCGCACCGTCGCCAGCACCTCCAGGGTGCTGCGCGGCGGCAGGGCGGCGTCACCGAAGGCCTTCGCGAGATCCTTGAAGGGCACCGAGGCCTCGGGTGACGGTGGCGCGGGCGTCGACACCCGGCCCCGCTTCGACGGCGGCCCGGACTGCTCCGCGTGCTCGGCGATCTCCCGGAACATCGCGAGGAGGAACTCCAAGAGCGCGAAGCGATCGCGGTGCTCGGACAGCTCGAAGCTCGTGTCGTTGCCCGGGCTGGTCAGCTCGGTGCCGTCGACGAAGACGCGCGTGACGCGGAACTGGCCGGTGCGGGTCGCGCCGATCACGAACTTGAGCGGCTCGGCCTCCAGCTCGGCGGTGAGCTGCAGGGTGGCCGGGTCCACCTTCGGGTGGAGCCCCATGGCCGTCAGCTCCGAGGACCGGCGCTCGAGCTGGAAGAGGTGATCGTTCAGCGTCTTCACCACCAGATCCTCGAGGCGGGTGGCGCCGGTGATGAAGGCCAGGTTGATCGGCTGGGCGCCGACGAACTCGGGCGGCCCAACGTACAGCAGGCGGTCGCCCATCACCGTGAAGGACACCGCCTCGATGGCCGTCTTCGTCAGCGGGTTGAAGGCCTGGCCGTCGCCCAGCGCCAGCTTCGCCTCCACCACGCCGTCGGCTTCCTTCACCTCGAGGCCAAGCTGCTCCAGGAACGCGCGGTCCATGGTGGTGGCCCTTCAGCCCTTGAGCACTTCGCGGGCGATGATCGAGCGCTGGATCTCGCTGGTGCCTTCGCCGATCTCACACAGCTTGGCGTCGCGCAGGTAGCGCTCCACGGGGAACTCCCGGGTGTAGCCGTAGCCGCCGTGGATCTGCACCGCCTTGTTGCACGCGCGGTTGGCCGCCTCGGACGCGAACAGCTTGGCCATGGACGCCTCGCGGCTGTACGGCTTGCCGGCGTCGGCCAGCGCGGCGCTGCGGTAGACGAGCAGCCGGGCCGCGTCGAGCTCGGTCTGCATGTCGGCCAACATCCACCGGATCGCCTGGAACTCGGCGATCGGCTGGCCGAAGGCGCTGCGCTCCTTCGCGTACTTGACGGACTCCTCCAGGGCGCCCTTCCCCAGCCCCAGCGCCAGCGCGCCGATGGTGACCCGCCCGCCGTCGAGGATCTTCATCGTGTCCAGAAAGCCCCGGTCGAGCTCTCCCAGGCGCTGGCTGTCGGGGACCACCACGTTGTCCAGGTGCAGCTCCGCGGTGTCCGACGAGCGCATCCCCAGCTTCCCGTGGATCGCGCGCTGGCTGAAGCCCTTCACCTGCCTGTCGAGGATGAAGGCGGTGATGCCCTTCTGCCGCTTCTGGGGCGAGGTGAGGGCGAGGATCACGAAGACGTCGCCCACCGTGCCCTGGGTGATGAACATCTTCGAGCCGTTCAGCACCCAGTCGCTGCCCTTCCTCACCGCGGTCGTCTTCATGCCCGCGGAGTCGCTGCCGCTGCCCGGCTCGGTCAGGCCCCACGCGCCCAGCCACTCGCCGGTGGCCAGCTTCGGCAGGTACTGCTTCTTCTGCGCGTCGTTGCCGAAGACGCGGATGTGCGAGGTGCCCAGGCCGTTGTGAGAGGCCACGGTGAGCGCCAGCGAGCCGTCGTAGCGGGCGAGCTCCTCCACCACCGCGGCCACCGCCAGGCTGCCCAGGCCCGCGCCGCCGTACTCCTCGGAGACGCGCATACCCAGAAGCCCGAGCTGGCCCAGCTCCCGGACCACCTCCAGGGGGAACTTCTCGGAGTGATCCCACTCCCGGGCCTTGTCCTTCACCCGCTTCTCGCAGAAGTCGCGAACCGTCTTCTGCAGGGCCTTGATGTCTTCGGGCAGCTCGAAGTCCATGTGCAGGGGCGTCTAGTGAAGTCGTCGCGCGGACGCAAAGCCTACCGCCCCTGGAACACCGGGGCGCGCTTCTCGGCGAACGCCTTGAGCCCCTCCAGGCGATCCTCCGTGCCCAGAACTCGCTGGTAGTGCCGCCCCTCCACCTCCAGCGCCGCGTCGAGATCGAGGTGCGCCCCGTCGGCGATGGCGTGCTTGGCGGCCCCCACCGCGATGGGGGCGTTCGCGCACACCGCCTTCGCCAGCTCCAGCGCGTCGTCGAGGGTGCCCACCCGGCTGACGAGCCCCAGCCGCTGCGCCTCCTGGGCGCCCACGCGCCGCCCGGTGAGGATCAGCTCCTTCGCAGGGCCCGCGCCGATCAGCCGCGGCAGCCGCTGGGTGCCCCCCGCGCCGGGGATGATGCCCAGCTTCACCTCCGTGAGCCCCAGCTCCGCGCCGCTCGCCATCACCCGCAGGTCGCAGCACAGCGCCAGCTCGGTGCCGCCTCCGAGCGCCGCGCCATTCAGGAAGGCCACGAAGACGCAGTCGCTCTTCTCGAGGGAACGGAAGGCGCGCCGCAGCGTGCCCAGGAAGTCCCTCACCTCCGGCTCGCTCATGGTGGCCCGCTCCTTCAGGTCCGCCCCGGCGCAGAAGGCCTTGTCCCCCGCCCCGCTCAGCACCACCGCCCGCACCTCGTGGCCGCGGGACACCCGCGCCACGTGCGAGGCCAGCTCGTTCACCATCGCCCGCGACAAGGCGTTTCGCCGGGCCTCGCCGTTGATGATCCACCGCTCGACCGGCCCCGCCGCTTCGATGAGGAATTCGGACATCGCTCCGCCTCCGTGTCGTATCTTCCGCGCCATGAAGACGCGCCTGTGGTGGATAGCCCGACTCGCCCGTCATTTCCCGCTCCTCGTCGCGCTGGGGTGGGCCCTTCCCGCCTTCGCCCGCATCGGGGGCGGGGAGCACTTCGACTCCGGCAACTCCGACTCGGACTCGGGGGGAGGCGACGGCGGCGCGGTGATCCAACTGGTGTTCTGGCTGCTGATCGAGCACCCGGCGGTCGGCATTCCGGTGGCGGTGATCGTCGCCGTCGTCTGGTTCGTCCAGCAGCGCAACAAGGGCGACTCGTCCACCCGCAAGGCCCTCGATCGCGCCGAGGCCGAGCGCCGCACCGCCGTCAGCGCCACCGCCGTCACCGGCTGGGTCAGCGCGCTCAAGGCGAAGGATCCGCAGTTCGACCTGGTGCCCTTCTTCGATCGCGTGCGCGGCCTCTTCCTCGAGACGCAGGGGGCCTGGTTCACCCGCAACCTGGAGCCGGTGCGCCGCTACCTGTCCGACGCCACCTTCCAGCGGCTCGCGGTACAGCTCAAGATCCTCCACGCCCAGGGCGTGCGCGACGCGATCGCCGAGCCGAAGGTGCTCGATCTGCAGATCATCGGGCTGGAGCAGAACGAGTTCTTCGACACCGTCCACGTCCGGGTGAAGGCCCAGTTGCGCGACGACGACGCGCCGGCCAACGCCACCGACGAGCAGGCCCGCGCCCTGGCGATGAAGAAGCCGCCCGAGCAGTTCATGGAGGTGTGGAGCTTCGTCCGCAAGCCCGGCGTGCAGACCAAGACGGGCGACGCGGCGGCGCAGGGCGCGTGCCCCAACTGCGGGGCCCCCTTCCAGGGCGGCGCGTCCAACACCTGCGAGTACTGCAAGGCGATCGTCAACAGCGGCAACTACGACTGGGTGCTGGCGGAGATCACCCAGGGCAGCGAGTACGTCCCAAGCCAGGAGACGGCCGAGGGGATCGCGAAGGCCCGGCAGACGGACTCCGGCCTGTCCACCGAGGCTCTGGAGGATCGCGCGTCGCTCGCTTTCTGGAAGTGGATCGAGGCGCAGGTGACGGGCGACTCGTCCCACCTCTCCAAGCTGGCCTCGCCCGCCTTCCTCCAGTCCCTCAAGGCCGACCTCGACGCGCTCAAGGCCGGGGGCAAGCGCAAGGTGATCCTCGAGTGCGCGGTGGGCGCGGTGAACACCCGCAAGCTGGCGCAGAAGGGCGAGGACGAGCTGGCCAGCGTCGAGATCCGCTGGAGCGCCCGGATCGGCGTGGCGGCGGCCGGCCAGAAGCCGCCGCAGCTCCCTTCCCAGCCGCAGCGGTGGGTGATCATCCTGCAGCGCAAGTCCGGCGCGAAGACGGTGACGGAGAACGGCATGGCCACCAACCGGTGCCCCACCTGCTACGCGCCCCTCACCGACAACGGGCAGACCAACTGCGAGTACTGCGGCACCGCGCTGGCCAGCGGCGAGAAGGACTGGGTGATCCAGGACTTCGGTGGCTGGGAGTGGTGGCGCACCCACTACGGCCAGTCCGTCACCAACACCGCGCGCCCGGTGGCCGCCCGTGTACCCGATCGCGAGGAGCGGGAGCGCCTCGTCTACTTGATGGCCGCCATGGCCATGGCCGACGGCGTGGTGGACGAGAAGGAGCGGAAGATGCTCAAGCTGGCGTCGGATCGCTGGGGCGTGCCGTGGGCCAACGTCGAGCTGGCGCTCAACGCCGGGCCCGGGCTGTTCGACAAGCTGCTGGCCAAGGGATCCGCCGAGGCCGAGGCCTTCCTCAACGAGTTGGTCCAGGTCGCGCTGGTGGACGGCAAGGTGGACGCGAAGGAGAAGAAGATGCTCCAGGCCGCCGCCGGGCACCTGGGCCTGGGCGAGAAGCTGAACGAGCTGCTGCGCGGCTGACTCACTCCTCGAGCGTGGCGATCTTCCACCCGCCGGCTTCTCTCACGGCGCGCAGCAAGCGCCCTTCACCCAGGGGGAGCCGGGCCACCTGCCCCTCGATGATCCACGGCGTGCGCTGCATCGCCCGCCGGGCCCGCGCCAGGCGCTCCTTCGACAACGGCTCGGCCTCGAAGTCGGCCTTCAGGCGCTCCACCGAGTACCGCTGGCGCAGCGGGGCAGCGAGGCGCGCGTGCACCTCCTCGAAGTCCCCGCGCTCCGCGGCGTCGAGGAAGCCCGTGAGGTCGGCCGTCGGGTCCTCTGCCGGCCCAGCCACCTCCCTGGCCGAAGGCGGACGCGCCACCTGGACCCCGCGCTGCACCGGCGTCGCACAGGCAGCCAACCCCGCGGCCAGCGCCAGCCCCAGCGCCCTCATCGACGCCCGGCGTCGAAGCCTTCGAGGTTCAAGGGCTCCAGGGTGTGGGGCAGCATGGCTGCCGGCGGCCTGTGGGGCATGGGCAGCGCCTTCGGCCTGTTGTCGACGGGCATCGGCGTCACCCGCTGCACCTGCGGCGGAGGCTGTGAGGCGGGCTCGTTCCTCTGGCACACCGCCATGAACAGCACGGTGACGAGGAAGCCGATCACCCCTCCCAATGCGACCTGGCGACTCATGCACGCGCTCCTACCTGAAGGACGAAGCCGTGGTCTATAGAGGCCGCGAGTCGACCACCCCTTCGAGGCTTTTCATGAGCGGACCCAGGGAAGTACGCGCCCCGCGCGGCCACCAGCTGACCTGCAGAGGCTGGGTGCAGGAAGCCGCGATGCGGATGTTGATGAACAACCTCGATCCAGAGGTGGCCGAGCGCCCGCAGGAGCTGGTGGTGTACGGCGGCACCGGCAAGGCCGCGCGCGACTGGAAGTCCTTCGACTTGATCATCCAGTCGCTGAAGACGCTCGCCGACGACGAGACGCTGCTCGTCCAGTCCGGCAAGCCCGTCGGCGTCTTCCGCACCCACCCCGACGCGCCGCGCGTGCTGCTCGCCAACTCCAACCTGGTCGGCAAGTGGGCCACCTGGGATCACTTCCGCGAGCTCGAGAAGAAGGGCCTGATGATGTACGGCCAGATGACGGCCGGCTCGTGGATCTACATCGGCACGCAGGGGATCCTGCAGGGCACCTACGAGACCTTCGTTCAGGCGGCGCGAACGCACTTCTCCACGCCCAGCCTGGCGGGCCGGGTGATCCTCACCGGAGGCCTGGGAGGCATGGGCGGGGCGCAGCCCCTGGCGTGCACCATGGCCGGCGGCGTGATGCTGGCGGTGGAGGTGGATCCTTCCCGGGCGAAGCGGCGGATCGAGACGCGCTACCTGGACGTGATCGCGAAGGATCTCGACGAGGCGCTGGCGCTGGTGCGGGAGGCGAAGGAGCAGAGGCAGCCGAAGTCGGTGGGAGTTCTCGGCAACTGCGCCGAGGTGCTGCCCGAGCTCGTGAGGCGCGGCTTCAAGCCGGACCTGGTGACGGATCAGACGAGCGCGCACGATCCGCTGGGCGGCTACGTACCGAAGGGGCTCACCCTGGAGGCCGCCGCGGCGCTGCGCGCCAGCGCTCCGAGTCAGTACGTGGACCGCGCGCACCAGTCGATGGCCGATCACGTCCGCGCGATGCTGGCCTTCCAGCAGGCGGGGGCGCACGTCTTCGACTACGGGAACAACCTGCGGGCCGGCGCGCAGCTCGCCGGAGTCGCCGACGCCTTCGAGTTCCCCGGCTTCGTGCCCGCGTACATCCGGCCGATGTTCTGCCGGGGCGAAGGCCCGTTCCGCTGGGTGGCGCTGTCGGGCGATCCTGAGGACATTCACGTCACCGATCGCGCGCTCTGCGAGCTGTTCCCAAAGAAGGAGCACATGGTGCGCTGGCTCAAGCTGGCGGGCGAGAAGGTGGCCTTCCAGGGGCTGCCGGCGCGGATCTGCTGGTTGGGCTATGGCGAGCGCGAGAAGGCGGGCCTGCTGTTCAACGAGCTGGTGAAGACGGGCCGGGTGAAGGCGCCGATCGTCATCGGCCGCGATCACCTGGACTGCGGCTCGGTGGCCTCGCCCAACCGGGAGACGGAGGCGATGAAGGACGGCACCGACGCGGTGGCGGACTGGCCGATCCTCAACGCGCTGGTGAACGCGGTGAACGGCGCGTCGTGGGTGTCCTTCCACCACGGCGGCGGCGTGGGCATCGGCTACTCGCTGCACGCGGGGCAGGTGATCGTCGCGGACGGGACTGAGGCGGCGGCGAAGCGGATCTCCCGCACGCTGACCTCGGATCCGGGCATGGGAGTCGTCCGCCACGTCGACGCCGGCTACGAGGAGGCGATCGCCTGCGCGAAGGAGCGCGGCGTGAAGATCCCCGGGGTCACCGCATGAAGCTCCCCTCTCCCTCTGGGGAGAGGGCCAGGGAGAGGGGCGTCGTCCTCGCCGTCTGCCTCTGCCTCGCCGCCTGCGCGCCCACCTCGGTCGCGCCGTCGATCATCCGCCTCCAGCCGCCGCGCGACCGCGACTCCGAGTTCCAGCTCGGCGTGCGCACGGGCCCGAGGCTGACGGCGGTGATCCAGTCCGAGAGCGCGGGCAGCTTCAACCCGGCGGTGGGAGGCACCTTGCCGCCCGAGCTCGGCGCCGCCTACGAGCTCGACTACACGCGCGTCGTCTGGAGGCAACTGGCGGTGCACGGTGGGGTCCAGGCGGAGTTCTTCGGCGGGCTGCCTCTGCCGGCGCTGGGCCTTGCGGCGGGCGTGTCGTACCGCTGGCAGGCGGGGATCTTCTCCATCGCCCCGGCGATCGCCGGCCGGGGCGCCACCAGCTTCGCCGTCGATCTCGTCGGCGGCAAAGGCCACATCCTCTCCGCTGACTTGAGCCTCACCGTCTCGGCGGCGGGCAGCGATCGCGCGCGCATCGGCCTGGTGCCCTTCGCCAGCCTTCAGCGCACGTTCGGCCCGGACGTCACCAACCTGTTCTTCGGCGGGCTGGTGGTGGTGCGCTTCGAGACGGTGGAGGTCTTCGGCGGCGTGGGGCGGGCCTGGCTTGCCCCCTCCGGCCCCGCGTGGAACGTTCCCCTGGTGGGCGTGCGCGTGGGAGGCTTGTGACGGCATGCAGCCCTTCGATCTGATCGTCCACAACGCCTCCGAGGTGCTCACCTGCAACGGCGAGCTGCGGGGGAAGGCCGAGGACGCGCTGGCGCCGATCCCCCAGGGCGCGGTGGGGATCTCCAGCGGGCGGATCGCCTGGCTGGGGACCAACCTCCCCAAAGGCGCGGTGAGCGGGCACACGCAGGAGGTAGACGCGAAGGGCGGCTTCGTGGGCCCCGGCTTCGTCGACTGCCACACCCACGTGGTGTTCGCCGGCGATCGATCGGACGAGTTCGAGGCGCGCTGCCAGGGAAAGACGTACCTGGAGATCGCCCAGGCCGGCGGCGGCATCGCGAAGACGGTGCGCGCCACCCGGGACGCGACGGCGGAGGAGCTGATCGCCCTGGCCCTCCCCCGCCTCGAT
This sequence comes from Myxococcales bacterium, assembly GCA_020846875.1. GTDB lineage: Bacteria > Myxococcota > Myxococcia > Myxococcales > Myxococcaceae > JADLDB01. The sequence goes on from JADLDB010000058.1 coordinate 22,017, forward strand.
CGGCTCCTCAAGCACGGAGTCACCACCGCGGAGGTAAAGAGCGGCTACGGCCTCACGGTGGACAGCGAGCTCAAGCTGCTCGAGGTGGTGCGCGCGCTGGGCGATCGGCAGCCGGTGTCACTGGTGGGCACGGTGCTGGGCCTGCACGCCCTGCCCCCGGACTTCTCCGGCCCTCGCGAGGCGTACGTGCGGGAGGTGATCGACGAGCTGCTCCCGAAGGTGGCGACGGCCAGCCTGGCGCGCTTCTGCGACGTCTTCGTGGAGCAGTCGGCCTTCACTCACGACGAGGCGCGCGCGTGCCTCACCGCGGGGAAGACGCTGGGCGTGTTGCCCCGGCTGCACGTCGATCAACTGACGGCCAACGGCGGGGCGCAGCTGGCGGCGGAGCTGGGCGCGGTGACGGCGGATCACCTGGAGCAGATCTCCCCCGAAGGCATCGCGGCCCTGAAGGCGGCGGGGACGGTGGCCGTGCTGGCGCCGACCTCCACCCTGTTCGCGCGGGCGCGCCCCTTCGCGCCGGGCCGGGCGCTCGTGGACGCGGGCGTCCCGGTGGCGCTGTGCACCAACGTGAACCCGGGCTCGTCCAACTCCGAGAACGTCTTCCTGGCCATGGGGCTGGCGTGCGTGGAGTGCGGCCTGTCTCCGGCGGAGGCCTACCTGGGCTTCACCCAGGTGGGCGGGCTGGCGCTGCGGGACGAGTCGCTGGGGCGGCTGGTGGAGGGAGGCCCGGCGGACCTCGTCGTCTTCGCCGCCGACAGCTACCGTACGCTGCCGTACCACTTCGGGATGAACGACGTCTCCCACGTCGTGAAATCCGGGCGCCTGCTCTGAAGAACCCCCTCGCTCCCTGGGGAGAGGGCCGGGGAGAGGGTTTGCGCTAGCTACAGTGTGTCCGGTAATTGAGCCCGAATAAAGGTACTGGCTCCGGTGCCTGCGGGTCTTCAAGCGCTCACGGTCGTCGTCGGTTGCGACACGCTGCGGAAAGGCCGGGTTCGCTGCGCGCTCATCCAGCCACCACGGTTTCCATTCGTGCCGCGAAGGCTCGGACCAGCTTGTTCAGGTTGAAGCCGAGCACGCCGAGTTGGCCGCAGGCGCCCATCATCCGCTTCGACCTCGCGCGCGGACGGTGGAAGTTGTACCGGCTGCTCTTCACCGCTCCGATTCCCGCTTCCACCAGCGCTCGCTCGTTCACCAGCTTGCGCTTCGTCTTCTCGTCCACTGCCCACTGGCAGCGCCCGCGGGGGGCCAGGCCCGCTTGTCTGACTCCCAGCTTCTTCAGGGTGGCCAGATTCTCCGCGCTGTAGCCCGCTCGGTCGTACGCATACGCGCGGGGCGCCTTCTCGAAGAGCGCGATGTGATCTTCCACCGCCTTCACTGCGAACTCTGCGTCCATCAACTCGCTTCGGTGCGCCGCCAGGCGCGCGAGCAAGTAGCCCCCGCGCAATCGCGTGATGCCCCAGTTCAGTCCGAACTCCACCTTCTTGCCCACCTTGCCCCGGACGATGGAATACAGCTCCGGCACGTGCAGGTTGATGATCTTCCCCGCCGCGACGTAGCCGGTCTTCA
>JADLDB010000059.1 GCA_020846875.1 Myxococcales bacterium
CCCATCCCTCCGCCGGTGCCTCCTCCCATCCCTCCGCCGGTGCCTCCGCCCATTCCTCCGCCGGTGCCTCCGCCCATTCCTCCGCCGGTGCCTCCGCCCATCCCTCCGCCGGTGCCTCCGTCAGTCCCTCCGCCTCCTCCGAGGCCTGCGTCGCCGCCACCAGCACCACCCTCGACACACTCCGCTTGCCCACCTCCGACAGCGCGACACGCGAAGCCCGGCCCACAGTCCGCGTCCGTGGCGCACGCGAAGCGCCGCCCGGCGATGGGGTAGGGCCCGCAGTCACAGCCGGACGCGACGGCCGCCGCACCCGCGATGAGGGCCAGCGTCAGTAGAGTCCGCATGTCAGAAGCACCCCGTCAGGGAGAGTCCACCGGCTGTGGGAGCGACGGTGACGGTGGGCGCGTCATCGCCGCCCAGGAGCACCAGCGCCAAGCCGCTCGCGGCCAGCACGCCGGCGGTGACGAAGAGGACGTTGGCCACCAACGCCTGCGTGCGCCCGCTGGCCTCAAGCGCCAGCGCTTCGGCCTGGGTGAGCCCCACCACCACTCCGTCGACCTCTTCTGCCCCGGCCACCTGGCTCCTCGACTGGCGCGAGAGGACGCCCAGCACGACCCCCACACCGCCCGCCAGCGCCGCGCCTCCCAGCAAGCCGTAGCCCGTCGGGCGCATCCACCCTCGCAACGGGCGCGGGGGAGCCACCACCTCGGGCTTCACCGGGGCCGCGACGACGGCTGGGGCCCCTTCGTGCCGCAGCGCCTTCACCTTCGTGCCGACCTCCAGCAGCACCGCGTCGCGCTCACCCAACACCTGCACCCACCAGGAGACGGCCGGCGCGCCCACCTCCACCCGCGCCACGCCGTTGCGCAATTCGGCCTCCACCGTCCGGACGGGGCCGTCTGCCTGCAGGAAGAAGCGGACTCGCTTCATGAGCCCCAGGACGTCGCGCGAGATGGTGACCTGCACTGCCTTCACCTCGGTGCCGACCACCTCCGCCTCCGGCGTGGCCTGCAGCGGCCCCTGCGCAGCCGCCCAGGCCTGCGCCTCGAAGTAGGCGGTGCGCACCCGGGGCGGCTGATCCGCCGGCAGCGAGTGGCCCGAATCGAGCAACAGGAGCTCCCGGAAGGCCCTCGTCGCCTGGGGCCGACGACTCAGGGCGCCGCTCAACACCGCCTCCAGCATCAGCAGCTCCAGCACCTGGGCGCGGTCATTCCCGGGCACCTCGCGGGCCGCCGCCACGGCCTTGAGCGCCTTCTCGTACTTCAGTTGCTCTGCGAGGAGCCGCGCCTCAGCGATGGCCGGGTTCGGCCCGGCGTGAGCCGCCGTGGCGATGGCCAGGAGAAGGAGCGTCAAGCCTCCGGAGATCCGCACGCGTCGAGTATACGCGCCCTCCCGTACCCCCACGCTTCATTGACTCGTCTCCTCCACCCCCTCACACTCCGCCCCACATGACGAACGTGGGTGGGACTCGTCGCGGCTCTTCGGGTACCCTGACGCCATTAACTTCCCATGGAGACAAGAACCGTGAGTGGTCTTCCTCCCGCGATCGAGGTGCTTCGTCGCTCGCCAGGAATGATGGTCCAAGAGGTGAGCTTCGCGAGGGAGTTCGCGTCGGGTACGACAGAAAACTGGTAGCTCCGGCGACGACACCCGCATCCCCCCGGTGGCACTCGGCGAAACCTCCCGGAATTCCGATGTGGGCGTGCGTGGCGTATGCCTTGCTCACCGGGCGCGCCATGCGACTGGGACTTCGAGGCACCGTGCTGGCGCTGCTGGTGGCGGGCTGCGGGGAGCGCGAGGCGAGAGATCTCCAGGCTGGCGGGGGCTTCGTCGACTACGCGGGCGCCCGGGCCACCGGCGAATCGGTCCAGGCGGCGGTGGAGTTCGTCTCCAGCCGCGAGGCGCTGGCCCCGCTGTCCCTGCGCGAGGTGATCGCCATCGACGCGGAGGCCGATCGCGAAGCGCGCGTCGAGCTGCCGGTGCCCTTCTCCACGCAGGCCGTCTGGGCGCGCGTCTCCATGCTGGAGCCGGGGACGATTGTGGTCGACGGCGCGCGCGTGTCGATCAGCACGGACACGCTGGTGGCCTTTCCGATCTCCCTTCGCGCGCTGCGCTTTCGCGCGGAGCGCTCCGGCCGGGTGATGCTGCAGCCGATCGCCGCGGTGGACAGCGCAGGCGGAGGCTTCGAGCTGAAGTCAGAAGCGCCGGTGGTGGTGGAGGTCGGAGCCACCTCGCCGCCCCGGCTGGTGGATCCGCCCGCCGAGTCGCCGGACGACACCTTCGCCCACCTCATGCGGCTCGAGGTGGCCAGCGAGCAGGACAACCTGGTGCAGATCGGCCGGTGCAGCGAGGGGAGCGACCTCCCCACCTCGACCGAGGCGCTCCTGTCGATCTCCGCCGGCCGCACCAGCCTCACCACGGCGTGGCTGCCCGGCGGTCCCCTGTGCTTCAGCGCGCTCCAGCCCGCGCGCCTCACGCTGACGGGCCTGGGCCGCGTGCGCCGCTTCGCGCGGACGTCGCTGCGGGCAGTGCGCCCGGTGACGGTGCTGGACACCGCGCGCGGCGCAGGTGGCTGGAGCGGGCGCCCCGGCCTCGGCCAGGAGCTGCGCGCCTCGCTCACGGGGCTTTCCGAGGGGGCCGAGGTGATCCAGCGCGTCTTCTCCGTGACGCTGGGGAGCGACGCGCCCGCCGGTGCAACGGCAGTGATCGGCGCCTGCGGTTCCGCCGGGACGAAGGTCTCCTCGGGCGGGATGGTGCTGCTGCCCCCGTCCGACGCGCTGTGCGTGAGCCTGTCAGGCCGCTTCGACGTGCAGGTCAGCCTGCTGGCTGAGGTGACGCCGCGCTCCGAGGCTCCCGGCCAGTGCGGGGCCCGCCCTCCTGCGGTGGCGTGCGAGGCGGTTGATGTCCTCGGGCGGCTCAACTGCATCCCCGGGGTGAGCGCGACTGCCTACTCCTCTCCCCGCCGGCCCGCGGGCACCGAGCAGTTCCTGCTGCGCATCACCCAGCCGGCCGATCACTTCCGCCCCGACGGCCCCACCTTCCAGCAGCGCGCGCTCCTCACCCTCCGCAGCGAGGCGGCGCCCCTGGTGCTGCACACCACCGGCTACGAGCTGTTCGAGTACGCCTCGGATCTCTTCGCCCACTTCCCCACCAACGAGCTGGAGGTGGAGCACCGCTTCTTCGAGGACTCCACGCCGTCGCCCCTCGACTACTCGACGCTGACCATCACGCAGTCCGCGTACGACTCGCACCGGATCGTCGAGCTCTTGAGCCCGGTCCTCACCGGCCCCTGGGTGAACACCGGCCACAGCAAGGGCGGGATGACGGCGCTCTACCACCGCCGCTTCTTCCCCTGCGACGTGGTGGGCAGCGCGCCGTATGTGACGCCGCTCTCGCTGGGGAAGCAGGACGCCCGCTTCGGTCCCTGGGTGGCCGAGCTCGGCGGGCCGGCGTACGCCGAGTGTCGCCAGGTGACGAAGGACCTCGAGCGCGGCGTGATCGCCGGGCGCGCGCAGTTCGCCCCGGCGTTGCGCGGGACCTACCAGAAGATCGGCGGGCGCGAGAACGCGCTCTGGGCCGCGATGAACGGCGCGTCGCTGTGGGGCGCCTTTCAGTCAGGGCAGCAGGACGATCCCGACCGGGGCTGCCCCGCGTACCTCGCGCTCAAGAACAGCCCCGACTTCCCGCTCTACGTCGAGTACTACTCCGGCTACGCCGAGTCGTACTCCGACGAGTCTCTGAGCAGTCCGGGCGAGCTGAACAGCTACACCTACCAGACCCAGAACGAACTGGGCGCCCCCGGCCACAGCCGCGGCCACCTCGAGGAGTACGGACCCATTCCCCAACTGCCAGACGACAACGAGCTGGCCTTCGTGGACGTGCCGCTGCCGCAGTTCGAGGCCCGCGCCATGCCGGACGTGCAGGGCTGGTTGTCACAGCACGGCGAGCGCTTCTTCTTCCTCTACGGCGGCTTCGATCCCTGGTCCGCGGCGCAGGTGGACGCGGCGGGCGTGCGGGAAGGGATGAAGTTCGTCGTCCCCGGCGCCTCGCACGGGGTCAGCATCGAGGACCTGCCGGAGCCGGAGCGCGAGCAGGCCTTCCAGCTCCTCGAGGGCTGGCTGGGCGTCGAGCGGCTGCGGGGCACTCCCCGGAGCGTCCACGGAAAGCCCCTGCTGCGGTACCGCGACGTGATGCACCGGCACGCGCTGTAGTCATGAGCGCCGCTGGCTCAAGCCCTTCACGAAGGCCTCCCAGTCCTTGCGGAGGAGATCCGGGTTCTTCCCCAGCACCTCGGTGAGGGCGCTCCAGCCGGTCGGATCCTGGTCCTTCAGCTCGAAGGCGCGGCGGACGAAGCGGGACAGCAGCCCCTGCTCCTGGAGCCAGAAGCACAGGTACCTCGCGGCGCCGTAATGCACGCCGGTGGGATCGTCGTAGAACTCCTCCTGCGAGAAGTGGGTGAGCTGCTTGAAGCTGGGCACGGCCTTGTCGGCGAGGCCGGCCTTCAGGCCCGGGAGGCGCCAGTTGACGCGGCCCTTCAGGTGCCCCTCGTCCTCGTAGGGGAACTCGAAGAGTGACGCGACGCCTTCGTTGAGCCACGCCGGCGCGGCGGGCCACTCGTGGTGCATGAAGGGGTGCACCATCTCGTGGGTCAACGTGCCGTAGCCGGGCTTGATGTTCATGACGAGCGCCCGCCGGCTGGACAGGTAGTAGCCGTACGGCGTGTCGGGCTCGGTGTTGAAGAGCGTGCGCGAGGCCTTCTCGTAGCTGGCTGCGTCCTTCAGCACCCACACCTCCTCCAGCGTGGTGGGCGCCGCGGCGAAGAAGTCCTTGAGCAGCAGATCCCGGCACCAGCGCACCACGTCCTTCGCGCGAGATCGCACCTTGTCCGGGGCCTCGTCGCCGATGATCAGGAAGGGCTTCTCCCAGGCCAGCGTCATCTCTTTGGGAAGCGTCTTCTTGAGCTCCTGGACGTGCAGGCTCAGCTCCGCTGGCGTGGGGGACGTGTACTTCACCGGCGCGCGCGCCTCCTGGGGCGTGAGGCGAAGGCGGATGATCGTCCAGCGATCCTTCGCCGGCTTGAAGGTCCACAGCTTGAGGAACTCGGCGCGCTTCATGCGCCGGTTGGCCCCGTCCTTCTCCGCGGGCTCCTGGTAGATGACCTCGTCCTTCGCGGCGTCGTAGCCGGTGACGAGCCGGAAGTGCTCGGTGGTGTCCGGCGTGTCGTCGTAGTGCATGCAGACGATGGTGGGCTGGCCCGCGCGCAGGTCCGCCACCACCGCGTCCCACTGGGCGGCGAGCTGCTTCGTCGCTTCCGAGGGCTTCAGCCGGTACCAGGTCTGCCCGGGATCGACGCCCAGGTTCTTGAGCGCGGTGGCCAGCTCGTTGGTCCACACGCCGCGGCCCTTCAGGGGATCGAGGCCGCTCATGTTGAAGACGTCGTCCTGCGTCACCTCGCGGCCCAGCCGGCGCAGGGCCATCTCCGCGACGGCCTCGCCGCAGAAGTCGGGCTTCTGCTGCACGAAGGGGGTGTCCTTCAGTTGCAGCAACTCCGGGGGAGCGGCGAAGGCGGGGAGGGCGAGGGCGAGGGCGAGGGCGAGGGCGAGGTGGGCGCGCATGGCGTCCGTTCCAACGCGACCCGCCGCGCGGTCGTTCCCTCCTCCTTCTTCGGGTGCTTCCGGTGTGTCTCGGCGACCACGCCGGGGTGAGGAGGTGGTCGGATGGGGCAGAGGGAGTCAGTCGCGTTAGATCACCCGGCCCCGCAGCTCCACGTGCGGCCGCTGGATGATCTCCGTCCCCACCAGCAACGCCGCGTCGATCGCCTGCGCCGCGCCCTCGAGCGCCGCCTCCACGTCGTGCTGCTCGCCCGCCAGCGTGTACCAGCCCTTGCCGCCGATCCCCTTGGCCAGGTGGATCGCCGACAGCCGCACCGGCGCTCGCTTCACCGCCGCGTCCGCCGACTTCAGCGTCGCCGCCACCGTGTGCGCCTCGACGATCCCCACCGCGTCCTCTGCCCCCACCGTGTCCAGCCGTCCCTTCAGCGCCGCCACCACCGACTCGGCGATGTGCGGCAAGAGCAGCCGGTCGAGGATCCACTTCCCGCCCACCACCTCTCCGGCGCGGAAGGACTCCTCCACCTCTGCCACCGGCCCGGTGAAGACCAGCAGGTACTTCCCCGGCGTCACCGCCTCGGCCAGCGCGATCTGCACCGCCGCCTGCTTCACCAGCGCGTCCGCCACCACCACCCCGCGCGCGAGCGACTCCAGCTCGAGCAGCCCCAGCGCAGGTCCGGTGAAGGCAGCGGGCGCCACGGCGTGTCAGATGATCCGGAAGGAGTCTTTCAACGTACACCGCCGCTCGCGCGTGAAGCTGACCGGCGTGGTCAGCCCCTCGCCCGTCGGCGACGCGATGGTGAACGAGGTGTACCCCTCGCCGGTCATCCCCAGCCCGGCGAAGGACGGCCCGTTCTTCACGAAGATCGACGTGTTGATGATCTTCGCCATCGCCGAAAGCACGTCGATGTTCGTCGAGTGCATGGTGGCGGTGTGCCCGAAGCCGTGCTCCGCCTGCACCGCCGCGGCGATGCAGTCCTCCACCGTCTTCAGCCGGCAGAAGCCGATCACCGGCATCAACAGCTCGGCCTGCACGAAGGCGTGCGTGGGATCCACCTCGGCGAACAAGAGCCGCGTGCCCGACGGCACCTTGAGCCCCGCCGCCTCGGCGATCTTCGTGGCGTCCTTCCCCACCCAGTCGCGCGAAGGGTGGCCGTCGTGCACCACCAGCTTCTCCAGCCGGCTCACCGCCGCCGACGGCACCTCGTACGCGCCATGGCGCTGCATCTCTGTCTTCAGTTGATCGGCGATGGAGGCGACCGCGAACACCTCCTTCTCCACGATGCAGACGATGTTGTTGTCCAGCGACGCCCCGTCGACGATGTCCTTCGCCGCGCGCGCCACGTGCGCCGTCTCGTCCACCACCGCCGGCGGGTTGCCCGGCCCCGCGGCGATCGCCCGCTTGCCCGAGTTCATCGCCGCCTTCACCACCGCAGGCCCACCCGTCACCACGATCAGCCGAATGGCCTTGTGCTTCATCAGCGCGCCGGCCGTCTCGATGGTGGGGTTGGCGATGGTGCAGATCAGGTTCTGCGGGCCACCTGCCGCGGCGATCGCCTCGTTCAGCTTGCCCACGAAGAAGGTGCACACCCCCTTCGCCGAGGGGTGCACGTTGAAGACGACGGAGTTGCCGCCCGCCACCATCGCCACGCCGTTGTTGATGATCGTCTCGGTGGCGTTGGTCGACGGCGTGATCGCGCCGATCACCCCGAAGGGCGCGCGCTCCAGCAGCATCAGCCCGTAGTCGCCGGTGAAGGCCTGGGCGCGCAGGATCTCCATCCCTGGCGTCTTGTCGGCGCACAGCAGGTTCTTCTTCACCTTGTCCGGCACGTTGCCCAGCCCCGTCTCCTCCACCGCCATGCGCGCCAGCTCGTTGACGTTGTCGCGCGTGCACTGGCGCATCGCCTCGATCACCTTCTCGCGCGTCTCCACCGGCAGGGCCACCCACTGCTCCTGGGCCCGCTGGGCGGCCGCGCCGGCCGAGTCGAGATCATCGAAGACGCCGGCCCGCCGGGAGACGATCGCCGGCGCCCGCGCGGGGGAAGCCGAGGTGCCGCTCGACGGCAGCGCCCCCAGCTCCTTCGACAGCCGCCGCACCACCTGCTCGACGATCGCGTTGATCTGGCTCTCGTTCACTTAGACGACCTCCCGGACGCTCCGTCCTCGGGCCGGGGAAGGCGGCTCCACCTCGAGGCCCTCCACGTACATGCGGGCGCCTTGGGGCCCGTACACCACCAGCAGGCGATCCCACCCGCTGTCCTGCGTGAGCCGTCGCGCGCGCCGGGCCGCCTCGGCCTGGACCGCTTCGCTCGTCTTCGCGCGGACGGTGATGAGGTGCGGGCGGCCCATTCAGGCGTACTTCTCGTACGTCAGCTTCCCGCCCACCTCGACCTGATCGACGATGGCCATGATCACCGCGTCCACTGGGCGATCCTTCGTCAGCTCGGTCTGCCGCGCGGACGAGCCGGAGGCGTAGAGCACCACCTCTCCCACGCCCGCGCCCACCGCGTCCACGCACACCACCAGCGAGGACGTCGGCTTGCCGTCCTGGTCCATGCCACGGACCAACAGCAGCTTCGATCCGTCGATCGTCGGCTCCTTGCGGGTGGAGACGACCGTCCCCACCACCTTGCCGAGCAGCACCTTCGGCCTCGCCTACTTCTGGCCCGACTCGGCCTTCGCCTGATCCAGGCGGCCGAGGGGCAGCACGAGGTCGATGTTGCTGTGCGGCCGCGGGATGACGTGCGTCGACACCAATTCGCCCACGCGCTCAGCCCCGCGCGCGCCGGCCTCGATCGCCGCCTTCACCGCCGCGACGTCGCCGCGGACCACCATCGTCACGTACCCGCCGCCGATCTTCTCGTAGCCGACCAGCTCCACCTTGGCGGCCTTCACCGCCGCGTCGGCGGCCTCGACCATGCCCACGAAGCCCTTGGTCTCGATCATTCCCAGTGCGTCAGCCATCGGAAGTGTGCCTCTCTTCTCTTACGGGGAGTGCTGCGGGTGAAGACTGCTGCGTCTACTTGTCCTTGAAGGTGGGCGGCTCCTTGCCGGTGATCCCCTGCAGGGCCGCGACCGCGGCCTGCGCCGCGGAGTCGATCTCCGACTCGGTGCCCGCCATGTACAGGCGCCCGAAGGCGCCGAAGACCATCACGTCGATCAGCCTCACGTTGGCGGCCTTCTCTGCCTCGTTGGCGGCCAGCGCGGCGTAGGCGGCGGGCTCCGTCTCGAGGATGAAGAGCGACTGCCCGGGCTCGATCATCGAGCCGAAGCGGATCTTGTCGAGGATCATCGCGTGCATCGGCTCGATGGCGCGGATGATCGTGTTGGAGACGATCCGCGGCTTCATGCGATCGGTCTCCACGTGGCCGATGTGCTTCAGGATCGCCTCGCCGCCGGTGCGCACCTCGCCCTTGTCCTCGCTGTGCAGCTCCAGCATCCCGTAGGCGCGCTCCACCACCAGCGTGGCCGGGTGCACCTTGGTGGCCTTCAGCGCCACGTCCATCAGCCGGTGGATCGCCATGCCCGGGGCGATCTCCACGAAGAGCGACGCCACGTAGGGCACGGGAAAGTAGCCCCGGCAGGTGGTGCAGATGTGCGCAGCCAACTGCGGCTGAAGGCTGTCGAGGAAGACGTAGGTACGCAGCGACGTGGACAAGTCGAAAGCCCCTTCCCTTACGAAAAACCCGATGAAGCGGGCGGGGTTGTAGAACCCGCGTGCCCGGTTGACAAGCACGCGTTTCGCGCGCTTAACGCACCGCTTCCCCCATGAGCGCCCTGGCCCTGAGTCTGGTGTTGACGCTGTCGGCCGCGGACGACGAGCTGTTGTCCGGTCACGCGCCGGCCAAGGTGCAGGTGACGCACCCGGTCCCGGCCTGGGCGCCGCGGACCTTCAGCCTGGGGATGACTGCGCGCGAGGGCCTGTGGTCGCTCCAGGTGCGGTTGGGCTGGGAAGCGGCCTTCTACGAGCGCCGGGGGCACGACCTCGTCTTCACCGTCCACCTGGGGACGGGGTTGGCGCTGGCGAAGCCGACGGGGATCACCGATCACTTCCAGCACGTGGCGCTCGCGGGGCTGGGCTACCGCAAGGTGTCGAAGCTGGTGAACTGGGGCTTCCACTGGGGCATCGGCATCGACTGGTACCGGACGGCCTACAGCTTCGCGCCCCTGGAGAGCCGGGTGGTGGCCTACACCGAGGGCAAGGCCCAACTGGGCCTGCGGGTGCTGCCCAACCTCGTGCTCGGGGGGTGGTTCGGGTACGGCTCGCCGCTCGCGTTCGACGCGCGCTACCCGGGGCAGACCTACAGCGGGGGGATCATGTTCGGCCTCTACGCGGACTGGCGGTGAGCTGTCGTGGGCCTGGTCGATCTTCACCTCCACCTGCTGCCCGGCGTGGACGACGGCTCGAGGTCGCTGGACGACTCGCTGGCCATGGCCCGCGCGCTCAAGGCCCTGGGCTTCTCGCAGCTCGCCCCCAGCCCCCACCACCGGGTGGAGTACCCGTCCCGTTCCCGCGAGCTGTGCGCCGCGAAGCTCGAGGAGGTGCGTTCGGCGATCGACGCGGCGGGCCTCGGCCTCACCCTGCACCCCAACGCCGAGAACTTCTTCCTCGACGACGAGCTCCTGTCGGACCTGGCCTCCGGGCGCCTGCGCCTGCTGGGCAAGGGGAAGGTGCTGCTCCTCGAGGCCCCGTACCAGGGTCCGCTGCCGAGGCTGGGCGATCTGGTGTTCCGGCTGAAGCTCAAGGGGGTGACGCCGCTCATCGCCCACCCCGAGCGCTGCTTCGAGTTCGCGCGGAAGGGCCGGGCCGCGGAGCTGGTGCAGCACGGAGCGCTGCTGCAACTGGACGTGGGGGCGCTCACCGGCCGCTACGGGAAGGCGCCCCAGAAGCTGGCGCGGGGCTTCCTCGACGACGGGCTGTACGCGGTGGCGGCGACCGATCTCCACTCGCCGGCGAAGGCAGAGCAGTGGGTGGGCGACAGCCTGGCCGCGCTGGAGAAGGCGGTGGGGAAGGCCGGCTTCGACGAGCTGTTCCGGGTGAGGCCGGAGAAGCTGCTGGTGGGCGACACCTCATCAACCTCTTGAAAGGTGCTAAGGGGCCTGCTTCGCGTGAGCCGCTGGATCAAACTCATCCTGAGCCTCGCCATCACCGGGGCCAGCCTGTGGTGGACCTTCCGCAACGCGGACTGGGGCGGCATCCAGGCGTCTTTGCGCTACGCCAACTGGTGGGCGCTGGGGTGGTACCTGCTGCTGCTCGTCCTCATCCACCTGGCCCGCACGCTGCGCTGGGGCAACCTGATGTCCGGCATCGAGCAGGTGCCCTTCAAGAAGTTGAACGAGGCCTCGGCGATCGGCTTCATGATGCTGGTGATCCTCCCCTTCCGCCTGGGGGAGTTCGCCCGGCCCTTCCTCATCGCCCAGCGCTCGTCGATCCGCAGATCCGCGGCGATGACGTCGGTGGTGCTGGAGCGGATCGTCGACGGGGTGGCGATCGCCGTGCTGCTCGGCGTCCTCTTGCTCTTCGTGCCCGACGACGCGCCGATGATCGCCCAGGTGCGCGTGGCCGGGCTGTCGATGTTCGCTGTCTTCACCGGCGGCTTCCTCTTCCTGCTCCTGGCGAAGTGGCAGCACGAGCGGGTGCTGCGCTTCATGCGCTGGCTGGGACGGCCCGCCCCGAGGGTGACGGAGCGGGTGATCCACGTCGTGGACGGCTTCGTGTCTGCGCTGGGGCAACTGCCGGATCGGAAGAACCTGGCCCTCTTCGGGTTGTGGACCGCCGTGTACTGGGTGGCCAACGGCTTCGGCATGTCTCTGTTCGCCAACGCCTTCGACTGCTCGGGCGCGGCGGGCGCGGCCTGCGAGCCCTTGCACCTGAGCGTCTTCCAGGGCTTCGTGGTGCTGGGGGTGTTGATCGTCGGGATGATGATCCCCGCCGCGCCGGGAGCCGCCGGCACCGCGCAGTTCGCGATCAAGGTGGCGCTGGGGCTGTTCCTCGCCCAGTCCGTGGTGGACGCCAGCGGCGTGGCCTACGCCAGCGTGCTGTGGGTGGTGCAGATGGCGCAGCAGATCGCCTTCGGGTTGTTCTTCATGGTGCGCTCGCACCTGTCTTTCCGGGACATCGCGGGCAAACTGTCGGACGAGAGCCAGCAGGCATCCGGCGCCTGACCTGGCAAAGAGGAGGCACGCATGGGGATCGGAATCGACTGGGTGTCCGTGGTGATCCTCGCCGCGGCCTGGGTGTTCTCGATGATCAGGTCGGTCCCGGTTCGTTTCCGGCACTGGGGCTTCGCCGCGGCCTGCTTCGTGATCGCCGCGTGGCGGCTGCGGATGGGTGCGGCGGGCGTCAACCTGATCTTCGTGGGGATCGCCGTGGCGCTGGGGATCTCCTACACCGTTCAGGGGCTGCGGGCGCCGAAGCGGTGAGGGAAGCCGAAGCGGTGAGGGAAGATGGCGCAGGTCGACTGAGCCGGGGGCGGCATGACGGACAAGATCGTTGAGACGGTTCGGCTCGAGCCCAGAGACGAACCCGCGCCCAGCGGGCGCTGGCGCGTCGTCGTGGTGGGCGAGGGGACGAACTCGTCGTACGCGCTCCCGTTGGCCGGGGCGGCGACGGTGGGGCGCGGGGACGACGTGGAAATCCGCCTGGGAGACGACGCCGCGGTGTCCCGCCGGCACGCCCAACTGGTCACCTCCTCCGAGGGCATGCGGCTGATCGACCTGGGCAGCGCCAACGGCACGTCCGTCCGCGGGCGGAAGCTGGCCGCCAACGAGCAGCTCATGCTCAGCGCCGGTGACTCCTTCGAGGTGGGGACCAGCCTGCTGGTGGTCCAACCCGATCGCCTCTCCGGCGCCTCGCGCCCGTGGACCCTGCTCGATCACGCGTCCTTCGTCGACAGGCTCGAGGAGACCCGGCCTCCCTTCGCGGTGCTGCGCCTGCAGGTGCTCGCGGAGCCGATGGTGGCGCAGGAGGTCCTGCTGAACGAACTGTCCTCGCACGACACCGTCGCCTCCTTCGGGCCGGGTCAGTACGAGGTGCTGACGCCGGGGCGGGCGCCCGACGGCGCCCAGCAGTTGCTCACCCGGCTGTCCGCGAGGCTGGTGGAGCGCGGCGCGCGGGTGCGGGCGGGCGCGGCCCACTGTCCAGCGGACGGCTCCAGCGCCGAGGCGCTCTTCGCGGCCTGCGTGCGTCCGGCCAGCGCTCCCGCCCCGGGCTTCGTGGTGCGCGACGACGCGTTGGTGGAGATCCACCGACAGTTGGACAAGGTGGCGCAGTCGAACATCAACGTGCTGCTGCTGGGCGAGACGGGCGTGGGCAAGGAGGTGCTGGCGAAGTCGATCCACGAACGCTCGAAGCGCAAGGGCCTGCCGATGACGGCCCTCAACTGCGCCGCGCTGTCGGAGACGCTGCTCGAGAGCGAGCTGTTCGGCCACCTGAAGGGCAGCTTCACCGGCGCGGTGAAGGACAAGGAAGGTGTGCTGGTGGCGGCGAAGGGAAGCACCGTCTTCCTCGACGAGGTGGGCGAGCTGCCCCCGTCGATCCAGGTGAAGCTGCTGCGCGTGCTGGAGGAGCGGCGCGTGCTGCCGGTGGGCGCGGTGACGCCGGTGGCGATCGACGTGCGCTTCGTGTTCGCCACCAACCGCGATCTGGAAGCCGAGGTGGCCCGCGGCGCGTTCCGCAGCGATCTCTTCTACCGGATCAACGGCATCGCGGTGACGATCCCCCCGCTGCGTGAGCGCCCGTCCGAGATCGAAGAGCTGGCCCGCAAGTTCGCCGCCGACGGCGCGGCGCGTGACGAGGTGGCCGTGCCCGAGTTCTCGCCTCAGGCGATCGCCGCCCTGAAGACCTGGCCGTGGCCGGGAAACATCCGCGAGCTGAAGAACGCGGTCGATCGCGCGCTGCTCATGGCCCCCGATGGCACCATCACCCCGGCGGCGCTCGGCCTGGGGCCCGCGTCCTCTCCCGGCCGGCCTGCCGTGGGAGGTCCGGAGGCGGCCCCCTCCGGGGGAGCGCCCAACCTCAAGAGCAAGCGCGCCGAGGCCGAGAAGAAGGCGGTGCTGGAAGCGCTCGAGCTGACCGAAGGTAACCGGACCCGCGCAGCGCGCGTGCTGGGCATCTCCCGGCGCACGCTGGTGAGCCGCCTCCAGGAGTACGGCATCAACAAGCCGCGCCAGGGCAGCGACGAGCCGGGATCCGGCGAGCAGGGGGCGTGACGGGTGCGGGAGGGGTTCCAGGGCACGGCCCGCTACGAGGTCGTTCGCCTGCTGGGACGAGGAGCCAACGGCGTCGTCTATGAGGTGATCGATCGGGAGCAGGGCGGGCGCCGCAAGGCGCTCAAGATGCTCCAGAACCGGGATCCGGAGGCGCTCTCGCGGATCAAGCGGGAGTTCCGCTCGCTGGCCGACGTGCGCCACCCCAACCTGGTGACGCTGCACGAGCTGCACGCGGAGGGCGACGACTGGTTCTTCACGCTGGAGCTCATCGAGGGCGTCGACTTTCTGACCTGGCTGAGGCCAGGGCCCCGGGCCACGGCCGACACGCCCACCGCTTCTCTCGAGCGCACGGTGCGCAGCCGCGGGGGGGTGGACCGCCAGGCCGTCGATCTCCAGCGCCTCGCGCACGGCTTCCGGCAGCTCGCCGAAGGCGTGGCCTACCTCCACACCCGGGGGCTGCAGCACCGGGATCTCAAGCCATGCAACGTGCAGGTCACCGCCGACGGCCGGGTGGTCGTCCTGGACTTCGGGCTCGTCACCGGCGCCAGCGTCACCGAGAGCATCACCGAGGCGGAAGGGCGCTCCATCGTGGGCACCGTCGCCTACATGGCGCCCGAGCAGGCGGGCTCGGCGCGCGTGGGCGCCCCGGCGGACTGGTACGCGGTGGGGGTGATGCTCTTCGAGGCGCTCACCGGGCGGCTGCCCTTCGAGGGCAGCGTGTACGAGGTGATGGCCGACAAGAAGCTCCGGCCGGCCCCGGCGCCTCGTGAGATCGACGCGGGGGTGCCCGAGGCGCTCGACGCCCTCTGTGTGGCGCTCCTGCGCCGCGCCGAGAGCGAGCGCGCCGGAGGCCCCGAGGTGCTCAAGGCCTTCGGTGGGGCCACGAAGCAGGTGGCGGCGGTCAGGCGCGAGAGCGGCTTCGTCGGCCGGCAGCGCGAGCAGGGTGTCCTGCGCGCGGCGCTCGGCGAGATCCGCGGGAAGGGGCCGCGGCTGGTGCGGGTGCTGGGGGGATCCGGGATCGGCAAGTCGGCCCTGGTGCGGCACTTCGTCGAGGAGGCCGAGCAGCAGGGGGCCGTGGTGCTGGCGGGCCGGTGCTACGAGCGGGAGGCGGTGCCCTTCAAGGCGCTGGACAGCCTGGTCGACGCGCTGGCCAGCCGGCTGGCCACCATCGATCCAGCGCGCGTAGATGCGGTGCTGCCCCGCGACGCCAACGCGCTCACCCGCATGTTCCCGGTGATGGGTCGCGTCCCGGCCTTCGCGGCCGCGCCCGTGCGCGAGGTGCCGGGGGCCGCCGAGGTCCGCCGCCGCGCGGTGCGCGCCCTGCGGGAGCTGGTGACCCGCATGGCCGATCGCGCCCCGCTGGTGCTGGTGATCGACGACGCCCAGTGGGGGGACGGGGACAGCGCGCTGGTGCTGGAGGAGCTGCTGCGTCCCCCCGAGGCGCCCGAGGTGCTGGTGATCGTCGTCGCCCGCGCCGAGGCGAACCCGCTCCAGGGCCTGTCGCTCGGGCCCCTCGATCTCGAGCTGGGGCCACTCGACCCGGCGGACGCGGCGCTGCTGGCCCGCCGGGTGGTGGCGGACGACACGCGCGCCGCCGCGATCGCCCGGGAAGCCGCGGGCAACCCCTTCCTCATCCACCAGCTCGCCGAGGCCCCGGTGGAAGGGGACGTGCGGCTGGACGACGTGCTGCGCGCTCGGCTCGACGCGCTGGTAGTCCCGGCGCGCCGCGTGCTGGAGGTGGTGGCGCTCGCTGCCTCGCCGGTGCCCGAGGCCGCAGTGCTGTCGGTCGCCGGGCTCGGCGCGGCCGACGTGGACGTCGTGCTGCAGCTCAAGGCCGACCGCCTCCTGATGGGCGATGGGCGGCGGCTGGAGGCCTCCCACGATCGCATCCGCGAGATGGTGGCCCGCGCGGTGGACGCCGGGCGCGCGCGGGAGCTGCATGCCCGCCTGGCGCAGCAGCTCCGGGCGCTGCCGGAGGTGGACCTCGAGGGCATCGCCTGGCACCTGGAGGCGGCGGGCCTCGACGAGCAGGCGGCGCAGGCCACCCTGGAGGCGGCGAAGAAGGCGGCGGAGCAGCTGGCCTTCGAGCGGGCCGCGGTACTGTACCGGCGGGCGATCGCCCTGCTGCCGCGGGACGATCAGCGGCGGCGCGACCTCCTCGTGGCGCTGGGGGACGCGCTGTCCGACGCCGGCCGGGGGCAGGAGGCGGCGAAGGTCTACGATGAGGCGGTCGGAAGAGAATCCACCCTGGCGCCGCGGGCCACGGATGCGCTGGAGCTCCAGCGTCGGGCGGCGGAGCAGCTGCTGCGATCGGGCCACATCGACGAGGGCCTGGCTGCCAGCCGCGCGGTGCTCGCCCAGGTAGGGATGCGCCTGGCGAAGACGCCGCGGCGCGCGCTCCTTGCGCTCCTCTTCCGGCGCTTCGTCCTCCAGCTGCGTGGCCTGGGCTACCAGGAGCGCGCCGCCTCCGAGGTGCCGGAGGAGGTGCTGCGGCGGATCGACGTGTGCTGGTCCTTCTCGGTGGGGCTGGCGATGGTGGACACCATTCGCGGCGCCAGCTTCCAGTCCAGGCAGTTGATCCTCGCGCTGGACGCAGGGGAGCCCTACCGGGTGGCGCGAGCGCTGGCCGCCGAGGCCGCCTTCGTGGCGATCGTCGGGCGCAAGGCCGAGGCGCGCGCGCGCAGGCTGATCCTCGAGGCGCGGGCGGTGGCCAACCGGGTGAGGGATCCGCAGCTGCTCGGGCTGGTGGACTTCTGCGACGGGCTGACGCGCTTCCTGGTGGGCAGGTGGCGGGAGGCGGCCGAGCTGACCGTCCAGGCCGAGCGCGCCTTCACCAGCGCGGGGTACGCGGTGACGTGGGAGGCGGCCAGCTCGCGGCTCTTCGCGGTGTGGTCGCTGGCGTGGCTGGGGGAGTACCCGCAGCTGGCCCGGCGGATCCCCGAGCTGGTGCGCGAAGCGGAGCGGCGCGGCGATCGCTACGCGGTGACGAGCCTGCAGAGCGGGCTGGCCACCGTGACCGCCCTGGCGGGCGACGCGCCGGAGGAGGCCCGGACCGCGGTGCGGCGGGTGATCGCCGAGTGGGGTGGCCGGCACTTCCACTTCCAGCACTACTGGGCCCTGTTGTCGGAAGGGATGATCGATCTCTACGTCGGCCGGCCACAGGACAGCGCGCCGAGGGTGGAGACCGGGTGGGCTCAGCTCCAGGCGGCGATGCTCCTGCAGATCCAGAACGTGCGCGTCGAAGGCCGGTACCTTCGCGCCCGGCTGGCGGTAGCGCTGGGCAACGCGGCGGACGCCCTCGAGCACGCCGAGGCGATCGAGGCCGAGCGGGTGGAGTACGGCCGGGCGCTGGCGCTGGCGATCCGCGGGGTGGTGGCGGGCAGGGAAGGGGAGGCGCAGCTCCAGGCCGCGGCCGAGCGCTTCACGGCGCTGGACATGCACGCCTACGCCGCCGCGGCGCGGATCCGCCTGGGGGAGATCCGGTCGGACGAGCTGGGCAGGGCAAACCAACGCGCGGGAACCGTGTGGCTGGAGTCCAGGGGCGTGCGCAAGCCGGAGCCCTTCGCGCAGATGCTCCTGCCCCGGCTGCGCCGCTGACGCCTCTCAGGGGCGCTCGCCCCACGGCTGCTCGTCTCCGTACCTGGCCCGCAGGGTCGCCGCGTCGTCCGGCCCGGGGCGCGTCAGGCCCCGCTCCAGCCACGGCGCCAGCACGCTCCGTCTTCGCGCGGCGGGCTCGCCGGCGCCGCGTCGAAGGCCAGGCACAGCGCCGTTCCGGCGGCGTCGGCCCACGCACGGGCGAGCTCGGGGGCGCGCGCGACGAAGGCCGCGGGCAGCCCCTCGTCCACCGTCACCCGCACACCGCCGGCGCAGGTCAGCCAGTGAAGCGGAGGGCCTCCGGTGTCGTTGAGCGGCGTCACCACGCCCGGCGGTGCGGCGGCGCAGGTCGACTCACAGGCCATGACGGGCTGTGGTAGCCGCTGCGGGCGTTGCTCGTCCTGTCTCAAAGTGAAGCAGCGACAAGGCATCACCGGCGCGTGGAGTCGATGCAGCGCTCAGCTCGTCGGCGTGACCGCGGCGAGCCCCACCATCGAGTCCCGCCGCACGCCGCCCTTCACGAAGTCCTGGATCGTCCGCGCCAGCGCCCCGTCCAGAAGGCCAAGCAGGGGCAGGTGCTCGCCGCCTTCGCAGGTGGCCTGACCGGAATGATCCTCCGGATCGGCGCTGAAGCGCTCGTCCCAGCGAATGAGGCCGAAGGTGCCGTCGCCGGACAGCGCCGCGTGCAGCAAGGGCACGCCGCTCAGCCGGGCGTGATCGCTCAAGAGCCGCCGCGACGCCGCGTTGTCGAAGCAGTCGACCAAGAGGCCGGCGCCGGCGCACAGTTGGGCGACGTTGTCCTTGGTGAGCCGCACCCCGAAGGCCTCGGCCTTGACTCCGTGAAAGTTGAGCAGCTGCGCCTTCAGGGCCTCCGCCTTGTTCTTTCCCACCGACTGCTTCACGTAGGCCTGGGCGAGCAGGTTCTTCGACTCCACGCGATCGAAGTCGATGAAGACGAAGGTGGCGTCCAGGTTGCGGCAGAGGACGGCCGTGTGGCTGCCGAGGGCGCCCACGCCACAAAAGACGATGCGCATGGGCGCCCCCATCTTCTGTCAGGCCCCGAACGGAACCTTCGGGCGCAGGTAGATCCGCTGCCCGTTCTGCAGGCGGTCCACCACGAAGCCGTCGAAGGCGTTGTCGGGCAGGTGCTGCAGGTTGAGGCCCGGGACGTTGCCGGCGCGGATCACCTCCACCGCGATCCGCCGGAGGTCGGCGTCGGACACCTGCGCGTCGAGCTCCAGCGGGTAGTCCGCCGACAGGCCGTTGTAGGTGATGTTCAGGGTCGCCATGGGTGCACCTCCCTCGAAGCTGCCGTGACGGGGCCTGGAGCTTTCCCCTGACGCCCCTCGCTCAGCCCAGCCCGTCAGCGTTCTTCAAGTCCTTGAGCCGCAAGCCGTTCTTCTTGAGCAGCCGGTAGAGGCTCTGCATCGACAGGCCCGTCTTCTCCTCGGCCAGCTTGATGTCATACCCGCAGGCCTTCATCACCTCGGCGAAGTAGTGCTTCTCGAAGTCGCCCAGCACGCGATCTCTCGCCTCGTGGTACGCCAGCTTCGAGGCCACCTCGAGCAGCGTCTGGCGATCCGGCCGGCGATCGGATGGGACCAGCAGCTCCAGCCACGACGAGTTGCCGGTGGCCTGCATCAGCGCGCCGCGCTCCAGCACGTTGCGCAGCTCGCGGACGTTGCCCGGCCAGTCGTAGCCCTCCAAGAGCGACAGCATCTGCGGCGAGAGCTCGAAGGGCGTGGACAGGCCCTTCACCAGGTGCCGGGCGAGGGTGGGGATGTCGATCTTCCTCGTCCGCAGGGGCGGCATGCGCACGCGGGCCACGGCGAGGCGGAAGAAGAGCTCTTGCTTGAAGCGGCCCTGCTGCACCTCTTCGGCGAGGTTCTTCGCGGTGCTGGCGATGAAGCGGGCGTCGAGGCGCTTGCCGCCGGGGATCTCCCGGGTCTCCAGCAGGCGCACCAGGCGGGGCTGCACGGCCAGCGGCAGCTCCCCTACCTCGTCGAGGAAGACGGTGCCGCCCGCCGCCGTGGACAGCGCCCCGTCGGGCCCGAAGAGATCGCGATCGAGGTTGGGCTCGGTGAGCAGCGCGCAGTCCACCACCTTGAAGGGGCCGAAGCGCCGCACCGAGTGAGCGTGCACCGCGCGGGCAGCGAGCTCTTTGCCGGTGCCGGTCTCGCCTTCGACGAGCACCGTCACGTCGTCGCGGGACACGCGGCGCAGCTCGGCGAAGGCGATCCGCATCGCCTCCGACACGCCCACCAGATCGCCGTACAGCTCGCCGCCGTCCAGCTCGACCTCGGTCTCGCGGGACTTCTGCTTGATGGTGAGGCGCGTCTTGCCCAGATCGATCTTGTCGCCGGGCTCGACGAAGGCCTGCAGCACCAGCCGGCCGCCGACGAAGGTGCCGTTGCGGGATCCCAAGTCGCGCAGGAGCAGCCCGCGGGGCGTGCGCTCGATCTCCAGGTGCTTGCGGCTCACCGTGTTGTCGGTGAGGACCACGTCGTTGCCCTCGTCGCTGCCGACGCGCACCAGCCCGGACAGCGCCGAGAACTTCTTGCCCTTGTCGGGGCCCTGGGTGACCTCGACGGTCCACTCGCGGATCGGCACCCGCGTCATGGTGTCGCCGGGAATGGTGACTGACTCGGTCGTCTCGACCATGGGCGGGACTGTACTGCTCCAGGCCGGAAATTCTCGGGTAAACCGGCGCTAACCCCGGAGATCGCCTGAGCAGAGCACGCCTCGCTGGTCCCTTGCCCGGATCTCGTCGTCGCTCGTCGGTCACGGGCCCACCAGCCCGCTCCCTCTTCGCTTCTCGACCTCCGGGCAACGTCCTGCGCGATCCATGCTCTACCCAGGTGAACTCCGGGGTTAGGGGATCAGCGCCTCCACCTGGGCGCCACCGCGCTTCACCGTCACCTGTACGGGCACGCCCTTGAGGCGCGCGCGCGCCAGCACCTGGGGCAGGGGAGGCTGATCGTCGACGCGGACGATCACGTCGCCCGGCTGCACGCTCGCGCCGTCCTGCGCCTCCACCACCAACAGGCCCAGCGGCATCCTCGCGGCGGCGCTGACCTGGTCCTCGGGCAGCCTGGGCGTGAGGAAGCGGACGCGGTTCTGCACCCACACCTCGGCGGCGAGCGCGTCCATCGACGAGAGTCCGGTGTCGGGTTGCGCGGCGGTGACGGCGGGGCTCATGGCCAGGGTGACGGGGCTTGCTTTCGCTTCGGGCGCGTCCTCGGCCAGGGCGCTGGCGGCCACCTTGAGCGCTGCCAGGCCCATCTTCTCCAGCAGGTGCGTCATGGCGGCGTCGGGATCGAACTCCTCTTCGCCGGTGGGCGTGAAGGGATCGATGGCCACCTGGCCGGCGAAGTTCACGAGGACCTCGCCCGTCGACGGCCGCAGCAGCTCCAGCTCGCACACCCACGTCACCTCCTCGGTGACGATGCCGCCCTTCGCCTTGTCGTCGGCGTCGCGGCGCTCCATGGCGCTGGAGGCCACCCGTCTCTCCGCCGTCGCGCGCAGCACCACTGCCTCGTCCGGCTTGTGTCCGGAGCGGATCACCTGCGGCACCACCGTGGAGGCCGTCCACGACACCTCCTGCCACTTCGTCACCTGGAACTCGGAGGGGCCGAAGAAGGCCAACTGCCCGCCGTACTTCGCCAGGCCCGCGTCGACCAGCCGCTGTCCCAGCTCGAACTCCCGCCAGCCCAGCGCCCGCGTCCCGGTGAGCCGCACCGGGTAGACGACCACCGAGGACACGATGAACGGCTGCCTGGGCTCGTGCACCGTGCGCGAGAAGCCGGAGCGGCAACCCGCGAACACCAAGATCACCATGGACAAGCGCCGCATAGGGCTGGTGAGGCTTTCAGAAGGCCCGAAAAAGTCGAGTGCCGGCCTGTTCAGCTTTCCTCGCTCGATCACGCCCCCGGGAGCCTCGCGGCAGCCACGGATCTTGTGTCGGGAGGACCGCAAACGGGCCGGCGCTCACTGACTTCGTAGCACCGGCTCCCCCTGTGGACGCAAATTTCTGCGGACAGGCCTCGACGATTGACTTCCAGTGGAAGATCAGTGGGTTGGGTGCGACCCAACCCCTTGGTTTTCCGTGTCTCCGGGTTCACAATGCGCAAGTGCTTGAAGTGCTGTCAGCAGCTCTGGCGAGGCGGAACCCGAAGGCCTACATCGCCCACTTCCTGCGGCTGGATCCGGAGGCGCAGCGGGCCTTCGTCGGGGGCCTGACGCCGGAGGAGCACCGGCTCCACGTGGGGGTGGTGGGCGAGTCGCTGGTGCTGGGGCTGGTGCTGACGGTGACGGCCGACGACGTGACGATGACGGCGTCGCTGGCGGGTGGGACGTTGAGGACGGCGCAGGGCTGGCAGGCCGCGCGGACGCTGCAGGATGAGGTGTGGGCGCGCGCGGAGGCCCTGGGCGGCACGTCGACGGCCACGGGGCTCTTGAAGCTGCCGATCGAGCAGCTCACGAGTGCGCCGCTCTCCTCGCTGGGCTGGCGAGTCGAGTCGGTCGAGCTCTGGGTGGATCCGAGTGGGGGGCCTCCGACGTGGCGTGTGCGCGGCGTGTTGCCCGGAGGCGGCACGTTCTGGTCGCCGGCGCAGGTGCTCACCGGGAGCCCACAGGCCTGGGAGACCCGGCTGCGGGCGGCGGCAAGCAGCCTTGGCGCCCGGTTCGTGCTGGTGGCCACCTGATTCGATTCAGGCGACTGTTGAACGCGCGCGTCAGGTGCCCTGGCGGCCCAGCAGGGGCATCAGTCCGCCCTTGCGGTGCAGTGCCATCATGTCGGAGTACCCGCCGATCGACCTCCCGCCGATGAAGATCTGCGGGACGGTGCGCAACCCCTGCGTCATCTCGACGAGCTTCTCGCGCATGGCGGGATCGTGCGTGACGTCGATGGACTGGAAGGCCACGCCGTGCTCCGTGAGGAACGCTTCGGCGCGGCGGCAGTAGGGGCAGTAGTCGGTGGCGTAGACGAGGACTTCGGGCATGGAGGTCCCTTCTTAATCGCGGCCGCGGCCGGCGCACGGGTCCAGCAAGAGCCACCCCCCCCGAAAGCACGACGGCCCCCGGTACGCGAAGTACCGGAGGCCGCGTGTGACGACTCTTCAGATCGAGTCGGCGAAAGCGACTTACATCATGCCGCCCATGCCGCCCATGCCGCCGCCCGGAGCAGGCATCGGCGCCTCCTCCTTCGGCTTCTCGGCGACCATCGCCTCGGTGGTCAGCATCAGCGAGCTGACCGAGGCCGCGTTCTGCAGCGCGCAGCGCGACACCTTGGCCGGGTCGATGACCCCCGCCTTGAGCAGGTCCTCGAACTGACCCGACGCGGCGTTGAAGCCGAAGGCGTCCTTCGACTCCTTCACCTTGTTGACGATCACCGAGCCCTCCAGGCCGCCGTTGCCGGCGATCTGGCGGAGCGGCTCCTCGAGCGAGCGGCGGATGATCGTCACGCCGAAGGCCTCCTCAGCCGTCAGCTTGAGCGAGTCCAGCGCCGCCAGGCAGCGGATGTACGCGACGCCGCCGCCAGGGACGATGCCCTCTTCCACGGCCGCGCGGGTGGCGTTGAGCGCGTCCTCCACGCGAGCCTTCTTCTCCTTCATCTCGGTCTCGGTCGCCGCGCCGACGTTGATCACCGCCACGCCGCCGACCAGCTTCGCGAGGCGCTCCTGCAGCTTCTCCTTGTCGTAGTCGCTGGTGGTCTCCTCGACCTGGGCGCGGATCTGCTTCACGCGCGCCTCGATCTCCTTCTGGGCGCCCGCGCCGTCGATGATCGTGGTGTTGTCCTTGTCGATCTTCACCCGCTTCGCGCGGCCGAGATCGTTGAGCGTCAGGTTCTCGAGCTTGAGGCCGAGATCCTCGGCGATCATCTTCCCGCCGGTGAGGATCGCGATGTCCTCCAGCATCGCCTTGCGGCGATCGCCGAAGCCCGGAGCCTTCACCGCCGCCACGTTCAGCACGCCGCGGATCTTGTTCACCACCAGGGTGGCCAGGGCCTCACCCTCGACCTCCTCGGCGACGACCAGCAGGGGCTTGCCCGAGCGCGCCACCTGCTCCAGCACCGGCAGCAGGTCCTTCATCGTGGAGATCTTCTTCTCGTAGATGAGGACGTAGGGGTCGGCCAGCTCGACCTCCATGCGGTCCGGGTTGGTGACGAAGTACGGCGAGAGGTAGCCGCGGTCGAACTGCATGCCCTCGACCACGTCCAGCGTCGTCTCGAGGCCCTTCGCCTCCTCGACGGTGATCACGCCTTCCTTGCCGACCTTCTCCATCGCCTCGGCGATGATGTTGCCGATGGTGGTGTCGCCGTTGGCCGAGATGGTGCCGACCTGGGCGATGTCCTTCTTGCCCTGGGTGGGCTTGGACAGCTTCTTCAGCTCGCCGACGATCACATCGACGGCCTTGTCGATGCCGCGCTTGATCTCCATCGGGTTGTGGCCCGCGGCGACCAGCTTGGCGCCCTCGCGGAAGATCGCCTGCGCCAGCACGGTCGCGGTGGTGGTGCCGTCGCCGGCCACGTCAGAGGTCTTGGAGGCGACCTCCTTCACCATCTGCGCGCCCATGTTCTCGAACTTGTTCTCCAGCTCGATCTCCTTGGCGACGGTGACGCCGTCCTTGGTGATCGTCGGGGAACCGAACGACTTCTCGATCACCACGTTGCGGCCCTTCGGCCCCAGGGTGACCTTGACCGCGTCGGCCAGGGTGTTGACGCCACGCAGGATCGCGTCGCGCGCCTTCGCATCAAAAACAATGTCCTTAGCGCCCATGAATTGAGTTCCTTTTCGAGTGTGTGAGGTGAAGAGGGATTACTTCTCGACGATGCCGATCACGTCCTCCTCGCGGAGGATCAGGTGCTCCTCACCGTCGATCTTCAGCTCGGTGCCGGAGTACTTGGAGAACAGCACGGTGTCGCCGGCCTTGATGTCCATCGGGCGGACCTTGCCGTCCTCGAGGATCTTGCCGTTGCCGACCGCCACCACCTTGGCCTCCAGCGGCTTCTCCTTGGCCGAGTCGGGGATGATGATCCCGCCCTTGGTCTTGGTCTCTTCGGCGACGCGCTTGACGATCAACCGGTCATGCAGGGGACGAATCTTCATGATCTGACGCTCCTCGTGTACTGCGGGTATGAAACTGTGCGCTGCGATGCGGTTGGCACTCGAACGACCTGAGTGCCAGAGCCGACAGCGCCGCCGATATAACCACCGTCCCCAGCGGGTCAAGGGCCCAGTTGGCAGTCGGGGCGATCGAGTGCCAGCGCCTCTGTGCAGGGACTCTGGCACTCTGGGCCTGCGAGTGACAACGCAAGTACCCGAAACGGCAGGCGGATATTTTGAGGAAAGAGGGCCTGTGCCGATACGATCCCGTAGCAGGAGGTCGACTCGCGATGTCCCAGCTGGTGCTGAATGGAAGCCTGAAGGAATTCTTCAAGCTGCTGGTGGGCGAGGTGATGCGCCGGCAGCGGGTCAGCCTGGAGGAGGTGACCGAGTTCTACCTGGTCAACCTGCTGGCCGAGTACGCCGAGGCCGAGAAGCTCTTCACCCAGGAGCTCGAAGGCCGGCGCGAAGCGGAGCCGCTGGCGCTGCTCTACCACCGGGCCTTGCAGCAGGACCGGGACGAGAAGATCCGCACGCTGCGCAAGCTGGGGGACGTCTCGCTGTACACCGCCGGCTTCTTCCAGCAGTCGCTGCAGGATCGTGTGGTCGGCCCCGACTACTACATGCAGATGGGGCGCACGGCCTACGGCGCGGTGGCGGAGCTGACCGGCGCGTCCGCCTTCGCGGCCGTCTACCAGGAGCTGCACCACAAGTTCACCGCGCTGGTGGAGGTGCTGGAGGAGATCTCCGCCCGCGGGATGTGCGCGGCGGGGCCCCAGGGGCAGATGCAGGTCTTCGAGACGTACGCGCGGACCGGCAATGAGCGCCTGAGGCACGTGCTGGCGGACGTGGGGATGATCCCCGGAACGAAGCTGCTCAACTGAATGCTCGACGCCATCCAGGGACAGCTCGAGTCGATCTACGGCCTGCGCTGCGAATACCGGGCGAAGGACTTCGTGATCGACGGCCACGCGGCGAAGGCGCTGGGCGGCACGGCCCGGGCGCGGGAAGAGCTGCTGGTGTCGGAGGGAGCCGACGGGCTGGAGCTGTCCTTGTACCTGGAGCCCACGCTGCTTGAGCGCCTGGCCTCGCTCCGCCCGGTGGAGGCGCTCTTTACGGAGCTCCCGGCCTTCTGCGAGGTGGCCGAGGGCGTGTCCCACTTCCTCTACGTGGCCCGGAGCGCGGCGCTGGAGCGGAAGGTGTCGCTGCTCGAGATGGAGGCCCAGGCCGAGGTGGACAAGTTCGCGCTCTGCACGGTGCTGCGCTGGGGCCAGGACGTCGGTCACTGGGCGACGGATCTGGTGGACCGGCTGTTCCACTCCGTCTCCTTCCACGCCCACCTGGATCCCGAGGAGCGGCGCCGCTACGAGGTCGCCAACCGCCTGGGTCTCCGGTACGCGCGACGGCTCCTGCCGCTGATCCGCAGAGGATCCCTCGAGCGCGTGCTGGCCGAGCTGCGCCACAGCTACCGCCTGGGCGCCGAGGCCAAGCTGGACTATCTCGATCGCTGACCGGCCTCAGGCTGCTTCCGCTGGGCGCCTCCGGTGGCCTTTCGCTGAACCCGGGCGGCCGCCGCGAGCTGGCCGAAGAGGATGGCAAAGGCAGCGGCGTAGGCGGCCCCTCCGGCGATGGCCAGGGGCGGCCAGGCCGTCGCAGCGCCCAGAAGCACCGTCCCTACGAGGAAGACGCGGAGCTGCCACCGGGCCGGCGCTTCGGGCATCACCTGCTGCATGGTGGGCGCGGTGCCCAGGGCCCTGTGCAGGTGGAGCCAACCGAGGAAGCCGACGATCTTGTACAGCATGCCGAAGATCACCGCCGGGAAGGCTCCGGCGATCATCACCACCCCGGCAAGGTAATCGAGGCGCTCGGCCTCGGGCAGGGCCCGGCGGACCAGCGCCACCAGTGCGGCCAGGGCGAACAGGGCCATGCCGAGCCTCCACGCCCGCAGGGTGGTGTCCGTCACCTTGCGGCGGCGCCGGCGCTGGAGGGCCAGGGTCTGGGCCGCGAAGCCCAGCAGGGCGGCCGCGCCGAGGACGGCCCCCAGCCAACTCAGCGCCCGCGAGTCGAAGGCCACGCCTCCTGTCCAGGCGACGAGCGCCACCACCAGCCCGGCCGGAACGGCGCGCGCCACCGCCAGGGGGTAGGGCGGGGTGAGCTGGAACATCGGCACCACCAGGTACGCCACCGCGGCCACCAGCATCACGCCCCAGCCCAGCGTCGCCCACGCCACGTGCAGATCGACCAGCGCGCCCAGCGGAAGGGGCAGGCTGAAGCCCAGCTGCGCCGCCAGGCTCACCCCCAGGCCCGCTGCCACCGCCAGCCCCAGCACCGCCAGCTTGAGCGTCGGCAGGGTGGGCCCGATCGCCGGGGATCGCAAGAGCGCCACGCCCGTCGCCACGACGAAGACCGTCACGCCCGCGCCCAGCAGCACCGTCGCCAGCTGCAGCGCCGGCTGGCCCAGCCCCAGGAAGCCCGCGGCCAGCGCCACGGCGCCCACGGTGATCAGCGGGTGCACCACGCCCGCCACCAGCCGGGGCCGCCACACGTTGGCCCCCGCCGCCACCGGGAGGACCTGCAGGAGCGCGCCCACCATCACCTGCAGCATGAAGCCCGCGGTGATCAGGTGCACCGCCGCCACGGCCGCCGGCGCCCAGCGGGTGGAGACGAGCTCCGCCCCACGCCACGCCCCTACCACCCCCGCCGCGACGCCGAAGAGGGGCGCGGTGAAGAAGAAGCGGAGCGGAACGGACCAGGGCGGCGCCTGCTCGAGCGAGAGGGGGCTCACGCGGCGCTGAACTTGGTGATGGTGATCACATACGTCCCGTCAGGCTCGAGGCGCGTGCGCCAGGTGTGGCCGTCCCGGCGCAGCAGCTCGTAGAGGGGAAACGGCTCGCGGGCGAGGAGCAGCTCCAGGCACTCCCCCTGCGCCAGGGTGGCGAGCGCGGCCAATACCCGCTGCATCGGCTCGGGCGGGAACAGCTCCCGGCCGTCGACGGTGACGCGGGGTTGGCTCATTTCGCCAGCTGCGTGCGGATGGCCTCCAGCACCTCGGCGCCCGTCACCGCGTTGTCGCACATCGGGTAGAGGATGTTCTCCTCCTTCATGTTGTGCTGCTGCATGAGGATCAGCATCGTCTCGGCCGCGCCGGCGAAGGCGTCTGCGTCCTTGCCCGCGCAGGCGTGCTCGAGCTGCCCCAGCAGCCCGCGCATCTGCTGGTGCTCCATCCTCATCATCGCGGTGGGGCCGCCCACCATCCCCGTCGCGCCCTCGAAGGCGGGGAACAGCGTGCCCTCCTCCGAGCCGAGGTGCGCCTCCAGCATCGCGCAGAAGCGCGTGGTCGCCTCCGTCGCCTTGTCCCATTGTCCCTCCGCAGCCGCGGCCTCGGCGGACGCGAACTCCTCGTCACAGCGCCGGTGGTGAGGCGCGTACAGCTCGCTGATCGTCGTCATGGGGGCCCTATAACAGCCGGTCGCCCGGAGGTGGGTTGAGACAAGTCAACGCCCACGCCTCGCAAGCGGGCTGGTACAAGTGCGGCGTGGTCGCGACCCGCGAGTACTCAGCCGGCGGCGTGGTGATCCGCGAGGTGGACGGGCGCATCGAGCTCGCGGTGATCCGTCCGCGTGGGCGCAACGTGACGGCGCTGCCCAAGGGGCACCTCGAGCGGGGCGAGACGTCGCAGATGACCGCCGAGCGCGAGATCTTCGAGGAGACGGGCCTCAAGGTGACCTGCCAGTGCAAGCTGGCCGACGTGAAGTACGTCTACCGGTTCCGCGGGAAGACGATCTTCAAGGTGGTGGGCTTCTACCTGTTCCGCTGGGCCTCGGGAGAGATCGATCAGATCACCGAGAAGATGCGGGAAGAGGTGGACGTGGCGAAGTGGATCCCCCTCGCGGAGGCGCCTCACGTGCTGAGCTACCCCGGAGAGCGAGAAATGGCGGCGAGGGCCCTCAAGCTGCTCGAGCCCTCACCGCCGACGCACGAAGAGGGCGGCGGAATCTGAGGATCAGGCGATGGTGCGGGCCGACGGCGGCGCGAACTTGCCCATCAGCGCCTCGCGGACGTCGCGATCGAACTTCACGTGGCCGGTGGCGATCTCGCGCAGGGACAGCACGCAGGGCTTGTTCTTGGAGTGCTCCACCAGCGGACGGGCGCCGGCCATCAGTTGCCGGGCGCGCTTGGAGGCGAGCAGCACCAGGGCGAAGCGGTTGTCGACGTGGGGCAGGGCGTCTTCGACGGTTACGCGGGCCATGAGTACCTCTGAGAAGGGAAGCTTAAAGCGAGCCTGTCTAGGCAGGTCGACGGCCTGCGTCAAGGCCGCCTCGCCGGCTGGCCGGCTACATGAGCAGCCGCTCCAGCGCGGCCCGCGTCTCCGGGGGGAGGGTGGGGGCCAGCTTGAGCGCCCGGCGCGAGAGGAGCCGGTAGACGGCGCCGAGCTCCGGGGGCAAGGCCTCGAGGTGGGCCTGCACCACGCCCACGTCGCCGCGCACCACCGGGCCGGTGAGGCCGCGCTCCAGGCCGCGGGA
Organism: Myxococcales bacterium; assembly: GCA_020846875.1. Taxonomy (GTDB): domain Bacteria; phylum Myxococcota; class Myxococcia; order Myxococcales; family Myxococcaceae; genus JADLDB01. The sequence continues at coordinate 29,041 of JADLDB010000059.1, forward strand.
CTCCACCCCGCGCAGCGCCGAGCGCATCAGCGGCAGCAGGGCCTTCAAGGCCGCGTCGCGCTCGAGCCCCGCCTCCTCCAGCGCCGACACCGCCGCGTCCGCCAGCGCCACCAACAGGCCCGCCGAGAGCACCGCGCCCGCGTGGTACGCCGCCCGGCCCGTCTCCGGGACCTCCAGGGGCTCCAGGCGCAGCGCGAGGGCCATCTTCCACAAGGTCGCCCCCAGCGCCTTGTCCGTCGAGGCCAGCGCCACCGCATGGCCCGAGAGATCGTCGCGCGCGTCCGACACCGCCGCCAGGGGGTGGAAGGAGCCGAACGGCCGCTTCGCCTTCGCGTCCTTGAAGACCGAGAGGGGTAACGCGCCCGAGCAGTGCACCAGCGCCGTCGAGGGGCCCAGATCCTCCTCGATCAGCTCCAGCGCACGGGGCACCGCGCCGTCAGGCACCGCCAGCACGCAGACGTCGGCGGCCCGAAGCGCGTCGTGATCCGCCAGGGGCACGCGCAGCGTGGCCGCCCGACGCACCGAGTCCGCGGAGCGCGGCAACACCGACACCGGCCAGCCCGCAGCCTGCAGTCCCAGCGCCAGCGCGCCGCCCACGCGGCCGAAGCCGACGAGGACGATCCGTGGCCGCGCGTCTCTCTCCCGCCGGCGCCACTTCGGGCTGGCCGACTTCCGAGAGGCCTTTCGACGCGTGGCGCTCACGCCTCACCTCGCAGCCACTGCCGCCCGCCACCGAGCCCAGCGGCGCTCGCTGGGTCCGTGGGCCGTCCCGCGCCTGCGTGGATGAGGCTGCGGGGCACCGCGGCCGTCGCAGCTTGCCGCCGGCCGGCCTTCACGGCACCCCTCGCCGCTCGTCGAGGGGGGCGTCGATCGCGAGGTCGGTGTCGCAGCGACGCCGGGCCCGGCGCGCCACTGCTCGGAAGAACGGCGCGTCCACGGCCTGGCGCCAGTCCGTGCGCCGCCGCGCCCGCGCCAGGGAAGGGCGCGCCCAGCGCGAGCCCTCCTTCCGGAACTCCACTCTGCGCCACGCCGCGCTCACGCGGGCCTCTCGTCCGCCGGGAGGAACTGCAGCTGCCCCGCCGAGACGTCGATCAACACCGTGTCACCTTCCGCGAAGTCCCCGGCGAGGATCCGCTCCGCCAGGGGGCCTTCCACCAGCCGCTGCACCGTCTGCCGCATCGGGCGCGCCCCCAGGGCCGGATCGAAGCCGCCCGCCTTGAGCAGGTGATCGATCACCTGGTCCGACGCCCGGTAGCTGATGCCCTTCTCCGTCTCCAGCCGCTTCGAGGACTCGTTGAGCAGCAGCGAGGCGATCTTCGCCACGTCGACTTCCTTGAGCGGCCGGAAGGCGCAGCGCTCGTCGATCCGGTTCCACAGCTCCGGGGGCAGGGCCTTGCGCGCCGCGCCCGTCGCCTGCTGCTCCCCGCCGGCCGCTGGCTCTGCCGCGCCGAAGCCCATGCCGCGCGCCTTCGCGGTGAAGGCCTCCGCGCCCAGGTTGGTGGTGAGGATCACGATGGTGTTGGAGAAGTCGATGTGCCGGCCCTTGCCGTCGGTGAGCCGGCCCTCCTCGAGCACCTGGAGGAGCAGCAGCAGCACCTCGCGGTGGGCCTTGTCGATCTCATCGAGCACCACCACCGACGAGGGCCGGCGCCGCACCGCCTCGGTGAGCTGCCCGCCGTCGCCGTAGCCCACGTACCCCGCCGGCGCGCCGATCAACCGCGACACCCCGTGGCCCTCGCTCATCTCCGACATGTCCACGCGCACCATCGCCTCGCGGTTGCCGAAGACGACCTCCGCCAGGGCGCGCGCCATCTCCGTCTTGCCCACGCCCGTGGGCCCGAGGAAGAGGAAGCTCCCCATCGGCCGGCGGCTGGCGAAGCCGGCGTAGTTGCGGCGGATCACCTTCGCGATCCGGTCGATCACGTCCTCGTGGCCGATCACCCGAGCCCGGAGCTGGCTCTCCAGCTTGAGCAGCCGCTCGGAGTCGGTCATGAGCAGCCGCTCTTCAGGGAGCTGCGCGATCTTGGCGATCACCCGCGCCACGTCGGTCGGCTCCACCACCACCCGGCCTTCACGGTGGCAGCGGCTGCCGGCGAGATCGAGCACCGAGATCGCCTTGTCCGGCAGGAAGCGATCGTTGATGTACCGGCTGGACAGCGCCGCCGCCGCCTGGAGCGCCTCGGGGGCGTACTTGAGCTTGTGGTGCGCCTCGTAGCGGCCGATGACGCCGTTCAAGATGTAAACGGTGTCCGGCACCGACGGCTCGTTCACGTTGACTTGGGTGAAGCGGCGCTCCAGCGCGGGATCGTTCTGGATGTGCTTGCGGTACTCGTCGTGGGTGGAGGCCCCGATGCAGGGGAACTCGCCGCGCGACATCGCCGCCTTCAGCTCGTTGGCCGCGTCCTGCGGGCCGTCGCCGGTGCTGCCCGCGCCCATCAAGGTGTGGATCTCGTCGATGAAGACCACCACCCGTCCTTCCGCCTTCTTCACCTCGTCCTTGAGCCCGTTGAGGCGCTCGGAAAAGGAGCCGCGAAGCTGGGTGCCCGCCACCAGCGTGGCCATGTCCAGCTCGACGAGGATCCGCTCCGACAGGGGCCCGCGCAGGCTGGCCAGGTGCTGCGCCACGCCTTCCACCACCGCCGTCTTGCCCACGCCGGGCTCGCCCAAAAGGCACGGGTTGTTGGTGCGCCGCTTCCCGAGGATGTCGATCACCTCGTCGATCTCCCGCGCCCGGCCGACCACCGGATCCAGCTTGTGCTCCTTCGCCAGGGCGGTGAGGTTCTTCCCCAGCGAGGCGAGCAGCGGGTAGCTGCGCGCGTCGAGCGCCCACTTCGAGCCGGGCGCGGCGCTCCTGGACGGCGCGGGCGACGGCTGCGGCGACTCCGGCGGGACGGAGGGCGGCGGCGGCATGGCGTCAAGCGCTGCCAGCTCCTCCTCCGAGAGCTCGTCCACCAGATCCCGCGCGCTGGGGCCCGGCTTGAGCGTCACCGGCTTCGGCGCAGGCTGCACCACCGCGGTCCGCACCGGCGGGGCGAAGGGCAGGGGAGGGGCGCCCACCGGCCGTCCACTCGAGGCGCGCGGCACTCCGGGCGGCAGCTCGCGCTGCAGCAGGAGCCGCCGCGGCATTCGCCCGCTGGTGTAGTAGCTGAGCGCGGTGTTCCGCAGGGCGGTCAGATCGAGCCCCGTCTTGAAGAGCAGATCCTGTCCCGAGCAGCGCAGGCGGGTGAGCGCGATCAGCGCGTGCAGGCAGTCCGCCTCACTCGAGCCGCAGTTGGTGGCGATCTCCCGCGCCTTGTCCTTGAGCTCCTTCACCAGGCCGTCCGGCTCGGAAGGCGCGGAGGTGAGCAGCTCCAGCAGCACGTCTTCGTTGATCGCCCGCTCCTGCATCAGCAGCGCGGCGCGGTTCTCGACGGTGAACATCGCGAGCAGCACGTGCGCGGTGGTGAGGCGCTGGGTGACGCTCGCGGCGATGTCTTGGGCTTCGGACATCACCTGGGAGAAGTCGGTGCTATCGACCATAGGGGGGGCGGACTCCGGCGGCGAGGCGTGGGCCCCTGGAGGTGTACACCCGCGAGATCACGACTCCAAATTTTCCGCTACAGGGCGCTACGCGACTGAATCGCAGGGCAACCTGCCGGAATGACGGGGTTTATCTTTCGCGCTCCTTTTGGTTGCTGAAACCTCGGGGCTGGTGGAAATCACTGGCGCCTCGCGGCGTTTGCCGCGGACTCCTCCATGCAAGCGCTTTCCACTCCGCTCAAGGCCGTGATCGATCCGGTGGGGGCGATCCCCCGCGCGGTGGAGGAGCGGCGCTGGGTGGCGGCGGTGCTGGTGTTGGCGGTGTGCACGGCGCTGTCGGGCGTGACGTTGGCGCTCAAGGTGGACGCGTCGCGCGCGGTGATCTCGAAGATGCAGATGTCGGGTGAGCTGATGAAGGCCACCGAGCGCGAGGTGGAGGAGGAGATCCAGCAGGCGCAGCGGGTGGCGATCGTCTCCAGCGTGGCGAAGGGGCTCTTCGTGGTGCCGCTGGTGGTGCTGCTGATCGCGGCGGCGCTCAAGTTCACCTCCTGGCTCCTGGGGAAGAAGGCGCTCTTCGTGGCGTGCTTCACCGCCGCGGCCCTGGCGCTCTTGCCGGTGGCGGTGCTCCACGCGGTGGAGTTCTTCGCAGCGCTGCGGCAGGAGTCGCTGTCCCCGAGGATGGCCGAGGCGCTGGTGCCCACTTCGCTGGCGCAGCTCAAGGGCGCGGGGCCGCCGAAGCTGCAGCGGCTCTACGGCGCGCTGGACATCGTCAACCTGTGGAGCGCGCTCCTGTTGGGCCTGGGCTTCGCCGCGGCGACGAAGTGGAAGCCGTGGCGGGGCGCGCTGCTCGGCGTGGTGCTGTACGCGCTGTTCGCCGGCGCGTTCTTGATCGGCCTGCCTGGGATGATGGCCAATGGGCCTGGCGGTGGTCCGCCGGGAATGGGAGGGCCGTAACGTGAGCTCGATGCTGGGACTGGTGGTGGCCGTGCAGCTGGCGGGCGCGCCGATCACCCTGGACGAGGTGCGGCAGGCTTCGCGGCAGCAGCTCGACGCGGTGCGGGCGGAATTGGACCTGCAGCGCGCCGGGTGGGATCGCACCACCGCGCGCGCGTCGATCCTCCCGGTCGTCCGGCTGTCGATGGGGACGGGCGTCTTCTACCAGGGCCCGCAGGGGGGCTTCGTCGACGCCAACGGCACCGTGGGCACGGCCGCGCCCGAGACGACGCGCGGGAACTTCTCGCTCAACTTGAGCCTCTCGCAGCTCCTCTACGACGGGGGCCGCTGGTGGAACCAGATGGCCCAGGCCGGCCACCAGGAGGAGGCCTCGAAGGGGCAGTTGGAGGAGCAGCGGCTGGCCAGCGAGCTGGAGGCCACGCGCCGGTTCTACAACCTGCTCAACGCCCAGGTGCAGCTCCGGGCGCTCGAAGAGACGGTCAAGCGCAGCCGTGAGCAGGTGGAGCGCGCCAGGGGCCTGTACGAAGCGGGCCGTTCCCCCCGCTCCGCGCTCCTCGACGCCGAGGTGAACCTGGGCAACGACGAGATCCAGGTGCTGCGCCAGCAGCAGTCGATCGTCTCCTTGCGCAGCCAACTGCTCCAGTGGCTCGGCCGGCCCGACGCCGAGGTCGAGGCCCAGGTGCCCGGGACGCTGGACTTCTCCACCCCCGCGCCGGCCTGGGACGCGTCGCTCGAGCTCGCCCGGCGGCAGCGCCCGCTGTTCCACGCGCTCGACGAGACCTTGCGCGCGCGAGGGCTGGCGATCTCCCTCGCCCGCGCCGATTACTGGCCGCGCCTGTCCGCGAGCGCCAGCTACGGCCGGTCCGCGCCGTCGGCCGACCTCTTCTTCACCGAGCCGGAGCTGCAGAACTCCGTGAGCGCGGGCCTCAACCTGTCGTGGGATCTCTTCAACGGCTTCGCCCACAAGGCCAACGAGGAGCGCGCCCGCATCGAGCTGACCCGCGCCGAGAAGGAGCAGGTCCAGGCGGTGGTCGACCTCGAGGCCGAGCTCAAGCGCACGCTCCAGACGCTGGAGTCCGAGCTCGCGGTGCTGAAGATCTCCGAGAGGAACCTCGAGTTCGCCAAGCAGCAGGAGCGGCTGGAGACCGAGCGCTTCTCCGCCGGCGCCAACACCTCGCTGGACGTGCGGAACGCGCAGATCAAGCTGACCCAGGCCGAGCTGGGCGTGGTGCAGGGCAAGGCCAACGTCGCCGTCGCCCGCGCCGCGCTGTACCGGGTCGTCGGAGGAAAGGTGGAGAGCTCCCCATGACGTGGTGGAAGGCGCTGATCGCGGTGGTGATCGTCCTGGTGGTGGGCGCGATGACCGTGGCCGGCCTCAAGGAGCGGCCGCCGCCGCCCGTCGAGGTGCAGGTGGGCAAGGTGACGAAGGGGCCGATCACCCGCACCGTCACCGGCGCCGGGAAGGTGGAGGCCTCCACCACGGTGAAGATCAGCTCCAACCTGTCGGGGGATCTGATCGAGCTGCCGGTGAAGGTGGGGGACAAGGTCACCAAGGGCCAGGTGCTGGGGAAGATCGACCGCCGGCGCTTCGAGGCCTCGGTGAAGCAGGCGGGCGCGTCGCTCAACGCCGCGAGGGCTGAGATCGCCACCGCCCAGGTGGACATTGATCGCCTCACCCGCGAGCAGGAGCGCGTCAAGGCGCTGGTGGACAAGGGCCTCGCCTCGCCGGCCGAGCTGGACAAGGCCAGCTCCGACCTCGAAGCCGCGAAGTCGCGCCAGGCCGGGCAGCGGGATCGCAGCGCCCAGGCCGCCGCGGTGCTGGAAGAGGCCCAGCAGAACCTGGACAAGACGACGCTCTTGTCCCCCATCGACGGCACGGTGATCGAGGTCACCCGCGAGGTGGGCGAGCGCGTGCGCGGCTCCGACTTCAACGAAGACGTGGTGATGACCCTGGCGGCGCTCCACACGATGGAGGTGAAGATCGAGGTCGGCGAGCACGAGGTGGTGCACCTGCGCAACGATCAGCGCTGCGAGATCAAGATCGACGCGCTGGAAGGCCAGTCCTTCGACGGCCGGGTGGTGGAGATCGCCCAGAAGGCGCTGATCCGCAACCAGGGCACCGAGCAGGAGACCACCAGCTTCCCGGTGACGGTGGCGCTCACCTCGCGGCCGCCGCTGGTCTACCCGGGCATGAGCGCCGAGGTGCGGATCACCGCCGAGGAGCGCGACTCCACGTTGATCGTCCCGGTGCAGGCCGTCACCGTGCGCCCCGAGAAGCTGCTGGGCGACACCGCCGCCAACGTGGAGGGCTCCAAGCTGTCCGCGCCGAAGAAGGGGGAGACCTTCGCCAAGGTGGTCTTCGTGGTGGACGGCGACAGGAAGGTCCACGCGCGGCGGGTGAAGACGGGCATCGCGTCGGACACGGACGTGGAGATCCTCGAGGGCCTCAAGGAGGGCGAAGAGATCATCGAGGGGCCGTACCGCACGCTGTCCAAGGAGCTCAAGGACGGCGACACGGTGGACGAGAACAAGGGCGGGCCGGGCGGCCGTGGCGGGGGACGCGGGCCGAAGCGCGGGTGACAGGCCATGCTGATCGAGCTCACCGACATCCGCCGCGAGTACCAGGTGGGCACCGAGGTGGTGCACGCGCTGGACGGCGTGAGCCTGGGCATCGCGCGCGGGGAGTGGGTGGCGATCGTCGGCCAGTCCGGCTCGGGCAAGACGACGATGATGAACGTGATCGGCTGTCTCGACACGCCCACCGGCGGCCGCTACGTGCTCAACGGGAAGGACGTGTCCCGGATGAACGACGACGAGCTCGCCGACATCCGCAACAAAGAGATCGGCTTCGTCTTCCAGAACTTCCAGCTGCTGCCGCGAGAGACGTCGCTGGCCAACGTCGAGCTGCCGCTGGTGTACCGGGGCCTGTCCGCGAAGGAGCGGCGCGAGAAGGCGATCGCCGCCTTGAAGAAGGTGAAGCTGGACAACCGGATGATGCACAAGCCCACCGAGCTGTCGGGCGGGCAGCGGCAGCGCGTAGCGATCGCCCGGGCGCTGGCGTCCGAGCCTTCCTTGCTGCTCGCCGACGAGCCCACCGGCAACCTCGACTCGGCCACCGGCGAAGAGATCATCCGCCTCTTCGAGGAGCTGCACGGCCTGGGGCACACCATCGTGCTGGTCACCCACGAGCCCCGCCTGGCCGCCCGCTGCCCCCGCGCGGTGCGCCTGTCAGACGGGAAGGTGATCGGCGACGGACCGGGCCAGGACGTGGCCTGGCAGGATCGCGCGCAGCCTTCCGCGCACCCCGCCGAGGCCCCGGTGGCGTCATGAGCCTGCGCGTCGATCTGATCGAAGGCTTTCGGATCGCGGTGAAGTCCTTGCGCAACTACCGGGTGCGCACGGCCCTGACCACCGTGGGGATCGGGATCGGCGTGGCCACGCTGCTGGCGATCCTGGGGATCACCCAGGGCCTGGACACGTCCTTCGAGAAGCAGCTCGCGTCGCTGGGTTCCTCCAGCGTGTACGTGTCCAAGCACCCCTGGGTGCAGATGGGGAACTGGTGGGAGTTCCGCAACCGCAAGCGCATCGATCTGGCCCAGGTGGAGGCGGTGCGCAACCAGTGCACGCTGTGCGAGGCGGTGGCGCCGATCCTCGACGAGCAGGAAGACGTGTACTTCATGGATCAGCAGCTCGCCGCGGTAGAGATCGACGGCACCACCGGCGACTACCTGGCCGTCTCCGGCTTCGAGACGGTGCGCGGCCGCTTCCTCACCGAGACGGACAACGAGAGCCGGCGGGCGGTGGCGGTGATCGGCGCCGACGTGGTGGACACCTTCTTCAAGGACTCGGATCCGATCGGCGCGACGATCCGCCTCGGCACCAAGCCCTTCACCGTGGTGGGCACGCTCTCGCGCAAGGGGAAGATCCTCGACCAGAGCCAGGACCTCTGCGTGATCATCCCCTTCGGCACCTTCCAGGGGTACTTCAAGGGCCGCCAGTCGATCGACATCGGGATCAAGGTGAAGAGCCCCGAGGAGCTGGAGCAGGCCGAGGATCAGTTGGTGGGCATTCTGCGGCGCGTCCGCCAGACGCCCCCCGACAAGCCCGACGACTTCGCGATCAACAAGCCCGAGCAGCTCGCGTCCACCTACCAGCAGCTCACCGGCGCGCTGTACGGGGTGGCGCTGGGGATCGGCTTCATCACCCTCCTGGTGGGGGGGATCGGGATCATGAACATCATGCTCGTCTCGGTCCGCGAGCGGACGCGCGAGATCGGCGTGCGGCGGGCCCTGGGCGCGCGGAAGCGGACGATCATCGCCCAGTTCATGCTGGAGGCCACCGTGGTGTCGGCGGTGGGCGGCGCGCTGGGGACGGTGGTGGGGCTGGGGGGCGCCAAGGTGATCAGCCTGGTCTCGCCGCTGGCGGCTACGGTCAAGCCCCTGACGATCGTCTTCGGGGTGGGCTTCGCGGCGCTGGTGGGCCTGGTGTTCGGGATCTGGCCCGCGGCCCGCGCCGCCAACCTCGATCCGGTGGAGGCGCTGCGCCAGGAATGATCCGCGCCTTCTTCGACAACCTGCGGCTCGCGTTCGGCACCTTCGTGGCGCACCCGCTGCGGACCATGCTGACGCTGCTGGGGATCATGATCGGCGTCTCTACGGTGATGACGATGATGGCGCTGCTGGAAGGCCTGCGGCTCAAGGTGAACAAGGACTTCTCTCAACTGGGCGCGAACGTCTTCCGGGTGGACAAGTGGCCCCAGGGCTTCCGCTTCGGCGGCGGCAACCGGATGAACTGGAACAAGATCGCCCAGCGCCCGCAGTTGACGGTGGACGACAAGCGCGCGCTCGCCGAGCACTGCCCGTCGGTGTCCCGGACCGGCGCGTCCTCGTGGCAGCCGGCCCAGCGGGTGCGCACCGGCGACACCGAGACGCAGGCCAACGTCTTCATCATCGGCGCCACCGTGGAGTACCCGGAGCTGTCGGGCATCACGATCGCCAGGGGCCGCATGTTCAACGACACCGAGGAGGTGGACGGCCGGCGCGTGGCGGTGCTGGGCCCGGACGTGGCAGACAAGCTGTTCCCTTCGGTGGACCCGGTGGGCCAGGAGATCCGCCTGAAGGGCCGGCCCTACACCGTGGTGGGGGTGATGGCGCGGCGCGGGAAGATCATGGGCATGTTCAACATGGACAACCAGGTGATGATCCCGATGACCACCTTCTTCGGGGCCTACGGGAAGCGGCGCAACGTCTCCATCTCGGTGGAGGCGAAGGACGCCGACAGCGTGGACAAGGCGATGGAAGAGGTGATCCGCGTGATGCGGCAGCGCCGCGACGTGGCCCCCACCGCCGAGAACAACTTCGAGATCTCCACCAACGAGTCGATGGCGAAGTCCCTCAACGATCTGTCCAACGTGGTGACCGCCGCCACCTTCGGGGTGTGCCTGTTGTCGCTCATCGTCGGGGGGATCGGGATCCTCAACATCATGCTGGTGTCCGTCACCGAGCGGACCCGGGAAATCGGCGTGCGCAAGGCGCTGGGCGCGCGGCGCCTGAGGATCCTCGCCCAGTTCGCCACCGAGGCGGTGGCCCTGTCCGTCTTCGGCGGGCTGATCGGCATCGGCATCGGCTTCGGGCTGGCCTTCCTCGGGCGGTGGATGCTGGGGCTGTACACGGCGGTGCCGGCGTGGGCGGTGCTGCTCTCGGTGGGCATGTCCAGCGGGGTAGGGCTCGTCTTCGGGATCTACCCGGCGGCTCGGGCGGCCCGGCTCGACCCGGTGGAGGCCATGCGCTCCGAGTGACACCTGCCGGCGGCTTGTGCTTGCACTCCTGCCCGAAGTGAAGTGTCACCCGGCCGAGCAGCCTGCCTTCGGGAGCCCTTGTGATCACCCTTCGCCTGTCCCTCTGCCTGGCGGCCGTCGCCGTCCTGGCCACCGCCTGTCCTTCGCAGCCCACCGCCGCGTGCAGCGCCACCACCTGTCCGACGGGCTGCTGCGACGCCGCGGGACAGTGCCAGTCGGGGCAGACGACCCAGGCCTGCGGGACCACCGGCGCCCTCTGCACCACCTGCTTCACCGGCCAGGTGTGCAGCTTCGGGCTCTGTCAGGCCGGGCCGGGTGGAGGCAGCGGCGGCGGCGGCGGTGGGACGGGCGGCGGCGCAGGAGGAGGGGGAGGGGGCGGGGGGCCGATCACCTGCGGCGCCGGGCTGACGGAGTGCGGCGGGGCGTGCCTGGATGTGCAGAGCGACCGCTACAACTGCGGCGTCTGCGGGCGCGTCTGCAACTCGAACCAGGCCTGCGTGGCGGGCCAGTGCCAGCTGCTCCCGTCGGACTGCACCACCGCGCCATGCCCGGCCGGCTTCTTCTGCAACACCGCCAGCAAGCAGTGCGATCCCGGCTGCAACGCCAACGGCGACTGCCCCCAGCCCGGCAGCTGTGACACCCGCCTCCACGTGTGCAGCTGCAACCCCGGCTTCCACGCCTGCGGGCAGCAGTGCATCGCCGACGACAGCACCGGAGCTTGCGGCCCGTCGTGCCTCTCGTGCGAAGGCGTGTCCAACGCGGTGCCCTCGTGCGCCAACAACCGCTGTGACTTCACCTGCAACAGCGGCTTCCACCGCTGCGGCAATGAGTGCAAGGCGAACACCGACGTCGCCTCCTGCGGCACCAGGTGCTCGCCGTGCCAGCCGCCGGCCAACTCGATCCCGGTCTGCAACAACGAGCAGTGCGACTTCCTCTGCAACGCTGGCTTCCACCGCTGCGGGGACCAGTGCCTGCCCAACAACGACGTGAACTCCTGCGGCAACCGCTGCAGCCCCTGCCTGCCGCCCACCAACGCGATCCCCACCTGCAGCGCCGGGGTGTGCGACTTCCTGTGCAACGCGGGCTACCACCGCTGCGGCAACGCCTGCGTGCCCAACAACTCCATCAACTCCTGCGGCACCCAGTGCACGCCCTGCGCGCCGCCCACCAACGCCAGCGCCACCTGCAACGGCACCACCTGCGGCTTCACCTGCATCAGCGGCTTCCATGCGTGCGGCGCCACCTGCGCGTCCAACACCTCCACCAACAGCTGCGGCACCTCCTGCACCCCGTGCAGCCCGCCGTTCAACTCGCAGCCCACGTGCAACGGCACCAGCTGCGACTTCGTGTGCGACTTCGGCTACCACCGCTGCGGCTCGGTGTGCCGTACCAACAGCGACGTGGACGCCTGCGGTACGTCGAGCTGCACGCCGTGCCCGGTCGGCCCGGCCAACTCCACGCGCACCTGCAACGGCACCAGCTGCGGGTGGACCTGCAACACCGGCTACCACCCCTGCAGCGGCGCCTGCGTGCAAAACTCCAGCACCACCCAGTGCGGCGCAGCCTGCGTCACCTGCACGCCGCCGGCGAACGCGGTCGCGATCTGCAGCGGCGGAGCCTGCGACTTCGTGTGCAACAGCGGCTACCACCGCTGCGGCAGCCAGTGCCTGGCCAACACCGACGTGGACGCCTGCGGCACGTCCTGCACGCCGTGCCCGTCGGGCCCGGGCAACTCCACCCGCACCTGCAACGGCACCACCTGCGGCTACTCGTGCAACTCCGGCTTCAACGCCTGCGGCACCTCGTGCGTCCCGGCGGACTTCACCGGGGCCTGCGGCACGGCCTGCACCCTCTGCGCGGGCGGCAACGCCAACGAGAAGCCCACCTGCACCGGCGGCGTGTGTGGCACGGCCTGCATCACCAGCTGCAACCTGGCTTGCGTGGACGTGCGCACCGATCCCGCCCACTGCGGCGCCTGCAACGCCACCTGCGGCGGCGGGCAGAGCTGCGCGGGGGCGGAGTGCCGCGCGTCCTGCGCCACCGGCGTCAACTTCCGCGGCGTGCTGCCCTCTTTGGCCAGCGTGACGGCGTCTGCGTCGGCCACGATGGCGCTGGGCGACGTCAACGCCGACGGGATCCAGGACCTGGTCACCTCGGGCAGCGCGTCCTTCGTCGTCTACCTGGGAACCGGCAACGGCACCTTCGGGGCGCCCACCACCGTGTCGCTCGCGCGCTCGCCCACGCAGGTCTACGTGCAGGATCTCAACGCCGACGGGCGGGGCGATCTGGTGGCGGTGAGCGGCGTAGCGACCAGCGGGATCCTCGTGGTGCTGGCCACCACCACCGGCTTCGGGACCCCGCTCTACCTGAGCACCACCTATGCGGCGACGGCGCTGGGCTTCGGGGACTTCACCGGCGACACGCGGGTGGACATCGTCGCCGTCTCCAACTCCGCCAGCACCTCCTATGGGGTGCTGTTCATCAACAGCGGGGCGGCGACGCCTTTCGGCACCGGCACCAGCGTGTACCTGGGCGTGGCGTCGATTCGCGGCGTGGCGGTGGGCGACTTCAACAAGGACGGCCGGCCGGACCTCGCGCTGCCGTACTCCACCTCCCTGTGGCGAACCGCCTTCGGCACCCAGGTGTCGGGCTACTTCACTCCGCAGACGTCCATCTCCGGCTTCACCGGCGAGACGTGGGGCGTGGCCAACGTCGCCGTGGCCGACGTCAACAACGACACCAACCTGGACGTGTTGATCGGCGTGTCGGGCACCACCCAGGGGGCGCGGATCTACCTGGGCAGCGCGACCGGACTCTTCTCTTCGGCCTCCAGCAGCCTGGCCCCGCTGGGCGGGTACACCAGCCTGGTGGCGAAGGATCTGAACGGCGACGGCAACGTCGATCTCGCCGCGGGCTGGGTGGACACGGTCGGGGTGGCGCTGGCCACGGCGCCGGGCACCTTCGGCGCGGCCGCGCAGGTGCTGGCCACGGCCGGCGGAGGCTACGTCTTCTCGGTGGCGGCGGCGGACCTCACCGGCGACGGGCGGCCAGAGCTGGTGGCGATGCGCGGCGGGCAGCCGGTGGCGCCGCTCCTCAACTCGGGCACGGGCACCTTCCCCGGGCCCATTCGCAGCGGCACGGTGGCCAACGCCAATGGGCTGGCGGCCGGGGACCTCAACGGCGACGGCCGGCAGGACCTGGTCGTCGTGCCCACCACCTCCAGCGGCACCACCGTCACCGCGGCCGTCCTCAACGGCTCGGGCAACGGCACCTTCGGCGGCAGCATGACGCTGTCGCTGCGGGGCGACGTGCTGACCCTGGGCGATTTGAACGGCGATGCCAACGCGGATCTCGTCACCGTCGTCGAGAGCAGCACCGCCCCGGCGGCCGAGGTGCGGCTGGGGGCCTTCGGCTCGCCGCTGTCCCTGCCCACCACCGCGGTCCCCACGGCGGTCGCCATCGGCAACGTCTCGGGCGACGCGGCCAACGACATCGTGGTCGGCACCACCGCCGGAGTGAACTACTTCACCCAGACTGGAGGCACCTTCGGCCCGCGCGCCACCCTCGCCAGCGGGAACGTCACTGCGCTGCTGCTGCGCGACGTGAACAGCGACGGCCGGGTGGATCTGATCGTCTGCACCACCGTCGGCCTGAGCGTGTACCTCAACGTGGGCGACGGGTTCCAGGGCACGGCGGGCTACAGCACCACCCTGGCCAGCCCGGGCGTGGACGTGGAGACGGGCGACTTCAACGCCGATGGGCGGCAGGACCTCGCGGTGCTGACGGCCAACACGGTGCGGATCTACGGCAGCCTGGGGAACGGCGCCTTCACCCTGCAGACGACGGTGACGCTGACCGGCAGCGCGCTGGTCGTGGTGGATCAGGACAACGACGGCCGGGACGATCTGGTGACGCTGGCGAGCGACGGGCTGCGCGTCACCCGCACCACCGGCGTCTTCACCTTCGAGGCGGCGCCCCGGCTGTGGACCGTGGGCCGAACCCTGGCGACGGCCGGCCTGGTCTCGGGGAAGGAAGACCTGGACACCTTCAGGGACCTGATCTTCCTGGTGCCGCTGGGCACCGGCAGCGAGGTGGTGACCCAGTTCGGCGCTTGCCGCTGAGGCGCCCGCGTCGCTGGCGCGCAGTTTGGCGTGACGGAAGTCGCGGCGGCCCCAAGAGGTCGCCGGCGCGTCTCGAGCTTCCGGGGGGAACGGCCCCGGCGTGGCGGGCGTCCTTCGAGCACCATGATCCTCTCCACGCTGCTGTCGCTGGCGATCGCCCAGAGCGAGGCCCGCCTCGAGGACGCCCTGGCCGCGGGGCGCGCGCTGCTGGGCCAGCCGTACCAGCTCGGCGGACGCCTGCGGAAGCCGGGGGAGGGCGCCGACTGCGAGGCCGTCGTCTTCGCGGTGGCCGAGAAGCTGACCGGCTGCGGGTGGAAGAGCTTCCCCGTGGATCCGACGAAGCTGCTGGCCACCCGCGCGCTGGGCGATCGGGTGAAGGGGCTCGATCCGGTGGCCACGAAGGACCTCGATCTGTCCGCGCTCCGCCCCGGTGACGTGGTGCTGCTCGTCGCGGCCGCGCAGAACCCGAAGGAGGGCCCGATCGGCCGGCTCGGCGATCACGACGTCTGGGTGTGGCACACCGGCGTCTTCACCGGCGACGGCCGCTGGCTGGTGGGCGATCACTTCGCCGGCGAGGTGGTGGAGGTGCCGCTCTTGCCGTACCTCGAGGAGCACGCCGACTCGTACGAAGGCGTCTTCATCTTGAGGCCCGCGGGGCGCCGGCCGCCCGTCTGCCGCCGGCACCCACCGCTCACCCCTCCGGCGTCGAAGTAGCGGGATTCATGGAGCCCTTCCGCCGCCGCCACGCCGGATCATGCAGTTCAAGGCGACTTGAACTATATGAACTCTCCCATGGATCCCCAGGTGGCGTTCCGGCCGTTCCTCGCGCAGGTGGAAGCGTCGCTGCTGGAGCAGCTGGGCGGGCCTTCCCCGAAGGAGACGGACACGCTGATGCAGGCGGCGCGGCACCTGTGCCTGGGCGGCGGGAAGCGCGCGCGGCCCACGCTGGTGAAGATCTTCGGGGACACGCTGGGGGTGGACGCGGCGAAGCTGGTGGAGCCCGCGGTGGCGGCCGAGCTGATCCACGCCGCCTCGCTGTTGCACGACGACGTGGTGGACAACGGCATGTTCCGCCGCGGCAAGCCTACGGTGAACGCGCGGTGGGGCAACATCGTGGCGGTGATGTCCGGCGATCTGCTGCTGTCCGGCGCGCTGCTCACGCTGGCGGGCGTCGGTCCGCGGCTGACGGCGTCAGCGCTGGCCACGGTGCAGGAGATGACGCGGGCGGCGATCGCCGAGGTGCAGGCGCGCGGCAACCTCGAGCTGTCGCTGGGCGAGCTCAAGGCCATCGCCGAAGGGAAGACGGGCGCGCTCTTCGGCTGGTGCGGCAAGGCGGCGGCCACGGTGGCGGAAGACGAGGTGGCCGCGAGGTGCTTCGACGCCTTCGGCCGGCGCATCGGCATCGCCTTCCAGATGGCCGACGACATTCGCGACATCACCGGCACGGACGAAGGCAAGCCGCAGTACGCCGATCTCCAGTCGCGCACGCCCAACCTGCCGGTGGTGCTGGCCATGGCCCACGACGCGCGCCTCAAGCGGCGGATCGGCGAGGCCTGGAGCTGGGCGGCGCTCACGCCCGAGAAGGTGCGCGAGCTGGGCACCGGCGTGCTGGTGACGGGCGCGCTGGACGACGCGATTGTCCTGATGAACGAGGAGATCGACTCCGCGGTGGACGCGCTGGGGCCGTACGCGGAGCACGAGTCGGGCGCCAACCTGGTGATGTGGGCGCGCACCATCGCCCGGGGCATCGCGCTCAAGGGGGCGGCGTGAAGGGCTACCTGTGGACGCGCGCGGTGGCGCCGGAGCAGGCCCCTGCGGGGGCCGACTGGGAGTCGATCGCCATCGACGCGGTGGGCAACACCATCGAGTTCTGGGGCTTCAAGCGCAACCAGGGCCGGGTGTGGGCGCTGCTCTACCTGCGCGACGTGGTGCTGACCGCGGCGGAGATCGAGAAGGAGCTCGAGCTCTCCAAGGGCGGGGTGTCGATGCTCCTGCGCGACCTCGAGCGCTGGGGCGTGGTGCTGCGGGTGCGCAGCCCCCACGACTCGTCGTGGCGCTACAAGGCCGAGACGAACCTGATGAAGATGGCCCGCCGGGTGATCGAAGAGCGCGAGTTCTCCTTCATCGCCCGGGTGCGGGCCGATCTGGAGGAGGCGATCCGCCTGGCCGAGGCCAGCCCGAAGACGGCGAAGGCGAAGGTGGCGCGCCTCAAGAAGATGGAGCTGCTCGCCGAGGCCACCGAGAAGGCGCTGCGGCTGTTCCTCAAGACGTCGCGGCTCGACGTGGGCACGCTGTTCGGCGTCTTCAGATCCGACGAAGAGGCGTAGCACCCCGATCGCTACCGGGCGCGAGCGCGCCGGCGGGCGGCCAGCTCGTTGAGCTGCACCTGGACCACGCTGCGGGTCCGCGCGTCGAGGTCACGCACGGCCTGCAGCGACTCCTGCGCAGGCGGCGCGATCGGCTGGCCCACCAGATACTCGAAGCGCGCGGGCAGCGGCCAGTGGGGAACAGGACCCAGCGCCAGGCCCCACGGCAGGGACAGGTGCAACGGCCACACCTCCGCGCGGGCCACGCGGTGCAGGCCCAGCCACCGGGCGATCCGCTTGCCCGAGCGCAGCACCAACAGCGTGTCGTGAGCGCCAGCGTGCGCCACCGGGACTACCGGCACCTGCGCGCGGATCGCCAGCCGCGCATAGCCGGTCCGCCCCGCGAAGTTGACCGAGTAGCGCTCGGACCACGGCCGCCACACGTCCACGTCTCCGCCGGGCAAGACGAGCAGATCGCGCCGGTGCTCCTTCAGGACGCGCTCGGCCCGCCCAGGCCCGGCCCGCAACACGCCTGCGCTCTCGAAGAGGCGGCCGGACATGGGCGTCGCGAAGAGCAGCTCGTGCCCGAGGATGTACAGCGGGCGGCTCGTGCCGAAGTGGCGGTACCACATCAGCGCCAGGCCCCACACGTCGGGGATCAGCGTGCCGCCAGAGTGGTTGGACACCAGCAGCGCCGGCGGGGGAGGGAGGTGCTCGAAGCCCTCCACCGTGGTGTCGAAGTAGCGCCCCTGCCCGAACAGGCGACCCACCGTGGCGTCCACCCGGTCGACCAGGTGGGGATCGAAGCGCGTGGGATCATCGCCATGAGTGAGGCCCAGGCTCCGGCGCAGGCCCTCGAAGAGGACACCCCGACGTTTCGGGGAGGCGGACGTCACGTGGACCCCCTTTCCGCCCGGTGGCAGGCTCTCGATCGATCACCGTGTCGGGCGTGGCTGAACATATTGCGAGGACGTCGCTGAAGCTCCTCGGAGGGTACACGAGCCGTCATGTGTCCACCTCCATGGGCCGCGTGCACGTCCTGGAGACGAAGGGCGTCGGCCAGGGGCCTCCGCTGGTGATGTTGCACGGCCTGTCCTCGGCGGGGGTGCACTTCTTCCCGATGCTCAGGCCGATCACCCGGGGCTTCTCGCGGGTGATCCTGCCGGATCTGCCGGGCCACGGCTTCTCGGATCCTCCCCGGGTGCTGGAGCTGGAGGGCTTCCACGACGCGACCCTGGAGGCCCTGGATCGGATCGTCGGTGAGCCGGCGGTCGTCTTCGGCAACAGCCTCGGCGGGTTCGCGGCGATCCGCTACGCACGGGAGCGGCCGTACCGGGTCAAGGGCCTCTTCCTCGCCTCCCCGGCGGGCGCGGCGATGACGGAAGACGAGCTGGAGACGCTGCGCAGCCTGTTCCGCATGAAGCACCACGCAGACGCGGTGGCCTTCGTCGATCGGCTCCTCGCGCGCCCCTCCTGGATTCGCCACCCCATCGCCTGGGGCTTGCGCCGGCAGCTTCGCCGGCCGGAGGTGAGCGCGATCCTGCGCATCGCCGCCACAGAGCACCTCCTGACGCCCGAGGATCTCGCCAGGCTGGACATGCCCACGCTGCTCTACTGGGGGAAAGACGAGCGGATCCTCCCGCTGCGCAGCCTCGAGTTCTTCAAGCGCCACCTCCCGGCCCACGCGAAGGTGGAGGAGCCGGAAGGCCTGGGCCACGCGCCTTTCCTCGACGCGCCGCTCACCCTCGCCGAGCGCCTGGTGCGCTTCGGGCAGGAGGTGGTCGCGGGTGCGCGGTCGATGAAGTCGCCCTCGCCAGCCTGAGCGCGCTCTGGAAGAGTCTCGCGCTGATGACCTTCACGAGCCGGTGGGCCTCGCTGGTGGTGGTGGGGCTGGTGGGCCCCGCGTCCGCGGCCCCGCCTGACTTCGACGCGCTGGCCCGAAGCTCGACGCGCCTCTCGCTGCCGCGGCCGTCTCCGCTCGGCCGGCTGCTCCTCGACCGCGCGCGCGTGTCCAGCGTCGACGAGACGAGAGGGGTTCCGACCTTCATGTGGGTGGCGCGCGATCCCCACGCGGTGGATTTGCGGGCCGCGGGTCTCACCCCCGAGGAGGCCGCCCGGCGCGCGCTCTTCACCTGGGCCGAGCTCTACCGGGTGAAGGGGAGCGAGCTGGCCGAGGCCTCCCTGGTGCGCCTGCACGATCGCGGCGAGGGCGCGGTGATCGCCGGCTTCGAGCGGCGGGTGGGCGGCGTGCCGGTGTTCCGCGATCGGTTGAATGTGATCCTCGATCGCCGCCTGCAGGTGATCGCCTTGTCGGGAGCCCTGTCGCCGATGGCGCCCGGCGCGGGCCGTTGGCGCCTCTCGCCGCACACCGCGGTCGAGGTGGCGCTCGTGGAGCTCTCGCCCGGCACCTCCGCCAGCCTGCGATCGCTCGGTCGTGACGAGAGCGGCGCGGAGCTCCTCGGCGGCGAGGCGTTGCTCCGGCCGGCGCGTGTGCGGAAGGTCTTCTACGGGACGGACAGGGAGCTCGTACCCGCGTTCCACGTCGAGCTGGAGGTGGGGCAGGGCACCGGCTCGGACTTCTTCGCGTACGTGATCTCCGCGCACGACGGGGCGCTGCTGTACCGGCAGAACCTCACCGCCGCCGACTCCTTCTCGTACCGGGTGTGGGCCGATCCGACGAGCGCCTTCCCGGCCGATGGGCCGCAGGGCCTCGCCGGCTCGCCTCACCCCACGGCCACCCCCAGCGGCTTCAACCCGGCCTATGTCGCGCCCAGCCTGGTCACGCTGCAGAACGGACCCTTGAGCACGATGGATCCGTGGCTGCCGGCGGGGGCCACCGAGACCACCGGCAACAACGTGGAGGCCTACGCCGATCTCGCCGCGCCCGACGGGTTCGGCACCGGAGATCTGCGCGCCTCCGCCACCGCCGCCGGCGTCTTCGACCGCGTCTTTGATCCCACCCTCGAGCCCAACGCCAGCACCGCGCAGCAGCAGGCGGCGATCACCCAGCTCTTCTACACGGTGAACTTCCTGCACGACTGGTTCTACGACTCGGGCTTCGACGAGGCGGCGGGGAACGGCCAGGCGGACAACCTGGGCCGGGGCGGGTTGGCCTCCGACAGCCTGAAGGCCGAGGCGCAGGACGTGGGCGGCTTCAACAACGCCAACATGAGCACCCCGTCGGACGGCTCGCGGCCGCGCATGCAGATGTACCTGTGGAGGCCCGCGGCGTCGGCCACGGTGAACGCCACGCCCCCGGGCGCCACCTGGAACGCAGGGGTGGCGGCGTTCGGTCCCACCAGCTTCAGCCTCACGGGCACCGCGGTGCTGGCCGCGCCCGCCAACGGCTGTACCACCCTCACCAACGCCGCCGCGGTGGCCGGCAACGTGGCGGTGCTCGATCGCGGCACCTGCTCCTTCGCGATCAAGGTGGCCGCGGCGCAGGCGGCGGGCGCGATCGGCGCGCTGATCGTCAACAACACGGCTGGCAGCGCGCCGGCGATGGCCGGGACGGATCCATCCATCACCATCCCGTCGCTCTCCCTGAGCCAGGCGGACGGGAACGCGCTCAAGGCGGAGTTGGCCAACGGTCCGGTGGCTGTCAGCCTGGCCCGGCCCTTCGTCCCCATGCGCGACGGCACCATCGACAACACCATCGTGGCCCACGAGTGGGGGCACTACCTGTCCAACCGGCTGGTGGCCGACTCCTCGGGCCTCACCAACCAGCAGGGCCGCGGGATGGGCGAGGGGTGGGGTGACTTCATCGCGCTGCTCTTGATGGTGCGGGAAGACGACGCGCAGCAGGCGGCCAACGCCAACTTTCAGGGCACGTACGCGGTGTCCGGGTACTCGATGAGCGGCCCGGCGTTTCCGGACGCGTACTACTTCGGCATCCGCCGCTACCCGTACTCGGTGGACTTCACGAAGAACGCGCTCACCTTCCGGCACATCGCCGACGGGCAGGCGCTCCCCACCGGCCTGCCGCTCAGCCCCGGGCCGTCCGCCAACTCCGAGGTGCACAACACCGGCGAGGTGTGGGCGTCCACGTTGTGGGAGTGCTACGTCAGCCTGCTGCGCGCCTCCCCGCGGCTCACCTTCACCCAGGCGAGGGATCGCATGCGCCGGTACCTGGTGGAGGGGCTCAAGGCCACGCCGCCCGCGCCCACCTTCGTGGAGGCCCGGGACGCGCTGCTCGCCGCCGCCGCCGCGCGGGACGCCGCCGACTTCCTCCTCTTCGCCCAGGCCTTCGCCCGCCGCGGCCTGGGCATGCTGGCCGTGGCCCCGCCGCGCACCTCCGCCACCAACACGCCGGTGGTGGAGGACTTCAACCTGGGCAACGAGCTCGTCTTCCTCCGCGCCACCCTCGACGACGAGGTCTTCTACTGCGATCGCGACGGCACCCTGGACTCCGGCGAGCGCGGGAGGCTGCGGGTGACGCTCAAGAACACCGGCCTGGGGGCCTTGAGCGCCACCACCGGGACGATCTCCACCAGCACGCCGGGCGTGACGATCACCGGGGGCGCGCTGTCCTTCCCCTCCAGCCAGCCGTTCGGCACCGTCACCGCCGAGGCGACGGTGGCCCTCGCGGGCGCCGCCGCCGTCACGCCGATCACCTTCCAACTGACCTTCGACGATCCGCAGCTCACCAACGCCGGCCCGCGGACGGCCACCCTGGTGCTGCGCGCGAACGCGGACGAGGTGGCCTCGTCTTCCGCCGCGGACGACGCCGAGACCAGCCTGGTCGCCTGGACCAGCGCCCACGACGCCGCGCTCGCCGGTGGCTTCGACTGGAGGCGCTTCGAGGAGTCCGCCGTGAGCCACCTCTACCTGGGGACCGACCCGGGGCGGACCGCGGACACGTACTTCACCTCGCCGCCGCTGCAGGTGGGCACGGGGACCTTCGGCTTCACCTTCAACCACCGCTGGGCCTTCGAGTCCTCGGGGACGACGAACTATGACGGCGCGGTGCTGGAGCTCAGCGCCAACGGCGGCCAGAGCTGGACGGACCTCGGCGCGTCGGTCACGCCCGGCTACAACGGCACGCTCACCACGGTGGGGCCGTCCACCAACCCGCTCGCGGGGAGGCCGGCCTTCGTGGCGAGGAGCGCGAGCTACCCGGCGATGATCCCGGCGGCGGTCTCGCTGGGCACGGCGTACGCGGGGCAGACGGTGCAGGTGCGCTTCCGGATCGGCTCCGACTACAACGCGGCGGACGTGGGCTGGGAGGTGGACGACCTGGCCTTCACCGGCCTCACCAACACGCCGTTCCCCTCTCTGGTGGCGGACCGCGGCCAGTGCCTCAACCGCCCGCCGGTGGCCGACGCCGGGCCCGACTTCGCCGCCGACGAGCGGGGGCCGGTGACGCTGGACTCCTCGCGCTCCAGCGACGTGGACTTGAACGCCCTCACCGCGCGGTGGACGCAGGTGTCCGGCCCGGCGGTGACCCTCTCGGGCAACACCTTCACCGCGCCGGAGGTGGCCGTCGACACGCCGCTCACCTTCTCGCTGGTGGTGAACGACGGCACGGTGGACTCCGCCCCGGACGAGGTGACGGTGACGATCCGCCAGGTGAACCGCGCGCCGGTGGCCGACGCGGGAGTTCCCCAGGCGGTCGACGAGCGGTCCCTGGTGACGCTCGAGGGCAGCGCGGTGGATCCCGACGCGGACGCGCTGGCCCTGCGCTGGCGGCAGGTGTCCGGCCCGATGGCGGTGCTGTCCTCCCTCTCCGCGGCCAGGCCCTCCTTCACCGCCCCGGAGGTGCTGGCGGACGGCGCCCTCGAGTTCGAGCTCATCGCCAACGACGGACAAGTCGACGGCGCGCCCTCGCGCGTGACGATCTCGGTGCGGCAGGTGAACCAACCTCCGTCGGTGACGGCGATCGGGCCCGGCATGGCCGCGGAGCGCCAGCCGGTGACGCTCACCGCCGTGGGCGTCGATCGCGACGGCGACCGCCTCACCTACGCCTGGACGCAGGTGGCCGGGCCTCCGGTCGCGCTCTCCGACGCCAGCGCCGCATCCCCCGGCCTCACCGCGCCCGCGGTGGACGCGGATACGATCCTCACCTTCCAGGTGCTCGCCTCCGACGGCCAGGCGGACAGCGCCCCGGCGTCGCTCTCGCTGACGGTGCTCGACGACAACCTGCCGCCCGTCGCGGATCCCGGTCCGCCCCAACAGGTCGCCGCCAACGCGCACGTCCAGCTCGACGGCTCGAAGAGCAGCGATCCAGAAGGCACCGCGCTGCGCTTCTCGTGGGCTCAGGTGGAGGGACAGCACGTCGAGCTCGCCGGCGCCTCCACCGCCGCACCGTCCTTCACCGCGCCGGCCGTCGCGAGCGACGTGGTGCTTTCCTTCCGCCTCACCGTGCGCGACGCGCCGGGGCTCACGTCCTCCGGCACGGTGAAGGTGACGGTGATGGGCACGAAGGCCCAGGGCTGCGGGTGCACCAGCGGGGCAGGCACGGGCGTGGGCCCGTGGGCGGCGCTGCTCCTCGCGCTCGGTCTGCTGCGCCGACGGGTGGCGTGAGGTCGCTCCCGCGGCAGCGCTCGCCGAGCTGTCTGGTTGTCGCTGTGGTGGCCTCTTCCGGCCGCCGTGGATTTCGCCGCGGCTCGATCGGGAGCGACGCCCCGGACTCCTGCGTCCCGGCCGAGTTTGCGGCTCCCCACGGGCGACGAGGGCTGCTATGCGGCCGCTCATGGACTCACACCACGATCAGGTCATGAGGGCGCGCGCCGCGGCGGGGCAGGGCACGAAGCGCTACTTCGCGTACTCCACCGTCCTCGACCGCGCGGCCTTCGAGGAGTGGCGGGGCCAGCACCAGTACGACTTCTTTGAGCTGCCGCAAGGCGCGCTGGCCGAGGCGCAAGACTTGTCGCTGGTCTACGACTTCCCGTCGCGCTGGTGGGGTGGCCGCGTCGCGGGCCTCGAGGACTCGCCCGGCGCCACCGTCTGGGGCCGGCTCTTCGAGATCGCGGAGAAGGACTGGCCCATCGTTCAGCACAAGGAAGGCGCCATCACCGGGATGTGCGTCGAGCGCCCGGTGCGCGTCCGCGTGGACGGGCAGGTGATCGACGCGATCGCCTTCACCACCAACCCCACGCGCGCCAGCGCCGACGGGCCGGTCAGCCCCCGCTTCCTGGAGGCCTTGTCCCGCGGCGCCCAGGCGGCCGGGCTGCCCGAGGCCTGGGTGAAGTCGCTCGCCGCCGGCGCGAGGTGATCAGCCGATCTGGTAGCCCTCGGGCGGATCGACGGGCGCCAGCCACACCACCGACAGGGGCGGCAGGGTGATCTGCAGCGATCCCGGCTGGCCGTCCCAGGGCTTGGGATCCGCCTTCTTCGGCAGGCCAACCGACACGCCCGAGCCGCCGAAGGCCGCCGCGTCGGTGTTGAGGAGTTCCCCCCACCAGCCGCCCGCCGGCACGCCCAGCCGCCAGTCGCTGCGCACCACCGGGGTGAGGTTGGCCACGCAGACGATCTCCCGCCAGGGGTTCCGCCCGCGGCGGATGAAGCTGTAGACGCTCTCGTTGGCGTTGTCCGCCTGCACCCACTGGAAGCCCTGGGCCCAGAAGTCCGTCTCGTGCAGGGACCCTTCGGCGCGGTACACCGCGTTCAGCGTCTTCACCAGCGCCATCACGCCCTGGTGGCGCTCGAAGCCGGCGAGGTGCCAGTCCAGGCTGGCCTCGGCGTTCCACTCGCTCCACTGGGCAAACTCGCCGCCCATGAAGAGCAGCTTCTTGCCGGGGTGCGCCCACATCCACCCGTAGAGCGCACGCAGGTTGGCCAGCTTCTGCCAGTCGTCCCCGGGCATCTTCGACGCCAGCGACTTCTTGCCGTGCACCACCTCGTCGTGGCTGAGCGGCAGCACGAAGTCCTCGCTCCACGCGTACAACAGCCCGAAGGTGAGCTGGTGGTGGTGGTGCTTGCGGTGCACCGGCTCCTTCTCGAAGTACTTCAAGGTGTCGTGCATCCACCCCATGTTCCACTTGTGGCTGAAGCCCAGCCCGCCCTGGGACGTGGGCCGCGACACCGCCGGCCACGCCGTCGACTCCTCGGCCATCACGTGGACGCCCGGGTGCTGCTCGCGCACCGTTTCGTTGAGCTCGCGCAGGAAGCTGATCGCCTCTTCGTTCTCCCGTCCGCCCTGGCGGTTGGGGATCCACTCCCCGGCTTTGCGCGAGTAGTCGAGGTAGAGCATCGAGGCCACGGCGTCCACCCGCAGCCCGTCCACGTGGTACTGCTCGATCCAGAAGAGCGCGTTGGCCACCAGGAAGTTGCGCACCTCGTTGCGGCCGAAGTTGAAGATCAACGTGCCCCAGTCCGGGTGAGCGCCCTTCTTCGGATCGGCGTGCTCGAACAGCGCCGTCCCGTCGAACTTCGCCAGGGCCCAGGCGTCGCGCGGGAAGTGCCCGGGGACCCAGTCGACGATCACGCCGATGCCGCGCTGGTGCAGCGTGTCCACGAGGAAGCGGAAGTCGTCGGGGTGGCCGAAGCGGGCGCTGGGGCTGAAGTAGCCCGACACCTGGTAGCCCCAGGAGCCCCCGAAGGGGTGCTCGGCCACCGGCAGCAGCTCGACGTGGGTGAAGCCCAACTGCTCCACGTGATCGGCCAGGCGCGGCGCCAGCTCGCGGTAGGTGAGCGGCCGGTTGCCTTCTTCCGGCACGCGCATCCACGAGCCGAGGTGCACCTCGTAGACGCTCATCGGCGTCTTCGTCCGGTCGGCGGCGCGGCGCTGGTCCAGCCAGGCCGCGTCCTTCCACTGGTAATGCCGCAGCTCGTGGACGACGGAGGCCGTCTGCGGCGGCGCCTCGGTGCGGAAGGCCATGGGGTCGGCCTTGAGGAAGGGCGTCCCGCTGTCGCGCGGACGGAGCTCAAACTTGTAGCGGGCGCCTTCGCCCACCTCGGGGACGAAGAGCTCCCACAGCCCCGAGGCGCCCATCGTGCGCATGGGGTGTAGCCGCCCGTCCCAGCTGTTGAAGTCTCCCACCACCGACACGCCCGCGGCGTTGGGGGCCCACACCACGAAGGCGGTGCCGGCCACGCCCTGGTGGTGCATGGGGTGCGCGCCGAGGCGGTCCCACAGGCGGCGGTGCGTGCCTTCCCCGACGAAGTGCAGGTCGTGCTCGCCCAGCGTAGGGAGGAAGGCGTAGGGATCCTTCAGGCTGAAGACGTTCCCGTCGGGGTAGTGGATCTCCAGCGAGTACTCGGGCACCGACTTCGTGGGCAGCCGCCCCTCGAAGATCCCGGGGAAGTCGATGCGAGGGCGCAGGTTTGCGCGCTGCTCGAGGGCCACCACCTCCACGCGATGGGCCCCGGGTCGGTAGACGCGCACAAAGGTGTCGGCACCCGTGGGGTGGGCGCCCAGAATGCTGTGGGGATTGGCGTGCCGAAGCGAGACGAGTTGCTGCAGGGCTGCGTCTTCCATCGGCCTCTGACTCACCACAACCAGCGCGGAAGACCAACAAAAACGCTGCCCGAAACGACGACGGCGGGCCCTGGTGAAGGAGCCCGCCGAAAGGTGAGGGACTGTCGCCGGGACTTACCCGCCGTCCCCTGCGTCGGGTGCTCCGGCGTCGTCCATGCCCGCGTCGTCCATGCCCGCGTCGTCCATGCCCGCGTCCGGCATACCCGCGTCCGGCATACCCGCGTCCGGCATACCCGCGTCCGGCATACCTGCGTCCGGCATACCCGCGTCCGAGCCCGCGTCGTCCCCGCCGCCGCCGCCGGTGCCGCCGCCCATCCCGCCGCCGGTGCCGCCACCCATGCCGCCGCCGGTACCGCCGCCCATCCCGCCGCCGGTGCCGCCACCCATGCCGCCGCCGGTGCCGCCACCCATGCCGCCGCCGGTGCCGCCACCCATCCCGCCGCCCACCGAGCCAGCGTCCTCAGGGAAGGGACTTCCGGGCACGCACTTGCTGTCCACGCAGGTCTCCCCGCTGGCGCAGTCGAACTTGTCGACGCACTCCGGCGAGCAGCCAGGCGCGAGGATTACGATGGGCACGACGAACAACGCCACGAGTGCAGCCTTGAAGGCCGTCACTGCCAATGAGCGAGACATTCTTCCCTCCCAGGTAGAAGTCGGTGATGACTGATTCTCGCGAGCCTGTAAGGCGCTTCCGGCCCGCGGTCAAAGAAATTCGTTGGTTGTCGTGGGGCGTCCCGGCCGGCCGGCGGCCTACTGCCCCTTCTGCTTGTAGAAGATGGTCATCGAGAAACAGTGGAACTCGTTGTCGCTGGACTGGGTGACGACCTTGTCCACGATCTCGAGATCGCTGTTGCTCTTCAGCCAGCGAGTGATGTTCTCGCTGAGTTCCTCGCGCTCCTTCGCCTTCGTCGCCGAAAACACCTTGACGCCAGTGAACATGCGGTGGCTTATCCCACCCCGCCCCCGGCGTTTCAAGGGCACCCTCTCGAATCCCCGCAAGCGAATGCTGATCGACCTGCACGTCCACTCCTACCTCTCGCGGGACTGCCAGCTGGATCCCCGCGCCGTCCTCTCGCGCGCGGAGGGCTTCGGGCTCGACGGCGTGGCCTTCACCGAGACCAACACCCAGGACGGCTGCGACGAGCTGTTCGATCTTCAGCGCAGCTCGAAGTTGCGGATCTTCGTCGGCCTGGAGCTGGCCACTGACAAGGGCCAGTACCTGTGTTTCTTCGAGAAGCCGGAGCGGGCGCCCGAGCCGGTGCAGCTGTGGGGCAGCAACCGGGAGAAGCCGTGGTCCGCCGACGAGTGCCTGCCCCGGCTGGCTTCGCTGGGGGCGGCGATCGTCGCCGCGAGGCCCTTCGATCGCGAGTTCCCCACGCCGGCGGGCGACTACGTGAAGTCCCTGAAGCTGCTCTCGGCGGTGGAGGTCTACAACCCGAAGGTGCGCCCCGGGGCCAACGAGCTGGCGATCGAAGCGGCGGCGCAGCTCAAGCTGCCGGGCGTCGGCGGCAGCGACACGCGCAGCTCGCTGGACGAGCTGGGGTACGCGGCCACGCTGTTCAAGAAGCCGGTTTCGTCCCAGGCCGGCCTGGTGACGGCGCTGCGCGAAGGCGCCTTCCACGCGGTGCAGATGGGCGAGCTGCCCCACCTCCGCCGCCCCGGAGAGGCGCGCACCGAAGAGGCCCAGGCCCGGAAGAAGAAGAAGAAGCGCCGCTGGCCGCGGTAGCGCGGCTGTCAGTGCGCGGCGGGCGCGCGGCTCATCCCCGTCGGGAAGAGCTGGGTGACCTGCCCGTCCACCAGCACGGCGGCGCGGGCGCCCTGGGCCCAGGTCCACGTCTCCTTGCGGTGCGTGCCGTCGAGCTCCACCTTGCGGGCCTCCGGGTAGCCCCAGGTCATCTCCAGGGCCTCGGCCGAGAGCTCGACGGTCGCCGTCTTGGTCTTGATCGCCTGGCGGGCGCCTTCTCCCATGGCCTCGAGGCGCGCGGACAAGTCCTGGCGGGTGAGCAGCCTGTCCAGCTCGGTGCGGAACTCATCTTCCGTCTTGATCCCGGGGCGGAGCACCAGGACGAAGGGCCCCGGGCCGCGCCTGGCTCCGCCCAGGTCGAGGTAGATCCACGCCAGCGTGCGCGGGGTGAACAGCACGCGCTCGGTCATCACCGTGGCGGAAGGGAACTCCACTTTGAGGATCTTCACCCGGGTGCCGGCGGGCCAGGTGGCCTCCACCGGCCCGGGGTTGATCGGCGTTCCGTCGGGGTTCTCCAGCAGCCGCACCAGCTCCGGCGAGAGGGGGGTGAGCAGCCGCTTCGAGGCGTCCTTGAAGAAGGGCGTGGAGTACATCGACACGCGCAGGAAGCGCTCCTCGCCGGTCAGCTCGCGCTCCAGCCGCGTGGCGTCGGGTGGCGCCAGCGAGATGCCGGGGGTGGCGCAGCCGAAGATCGCCGCCAGGGCGAGGGGGAGGAGGGCTCGCGTCATGACGAGGAGCTCGAGCCGCCCGAGGAGGAGCCTCCCGCCGAGCCGGAGCCGGAGCCGCCGGAGGAGGAGCCGCCTGAGGAAGAGCCCGAGCCAGCCGGGGTGGAGGTGGAGGAGCTGCCGGAGGAGGCGCCGGTGCCGGGGGTGGTGGCGCTGGAGCCCGACGCGCTCCCGCCGTCCGTCTTCGAGGTCGAGTCCTTCTTCGCCGAGGAGTACAGATCCGAGTACCAGCCGCCGCCCTTGAGCTGGAAGCTGCTGCGGCTCATCAGCCGCTCCAGCGCCTGCGCTGCGCCGCACTTCGGGCAGGGCTCGGGGGCGGGGTCGCTGACCTTCTGCATCACTTCCAGCTCGTGGCCGCACTTCTGGCAGCGGTACTCGTAGATCGGCACGGCGTGTTCACTCCGGGGAGGGGTTGAGGGTGGGGTCGAGCAGGCCGAGCGCGTCGAGCGCGCGGCGCAGGGGATCGGCGGGCAGGGCGTGCCGGCGGGCGAGCAGCTCCACCAGCGCGGGGGCGCTCGTCGCCTCCTCGCGCGCCTCGTCCACCAGGGCTAAGAGGTCGGCCTGGAGGCGCTCTTTGAACTTCTCCTCGATCCCCAGATCCTCGAGGTAGCGGACCTTGAAGGTGAGCTCCAGCCGGGCGGCCAGGTTGCGGCCGGCGAGGGCGTCGCGGATCGCGCGCTCCTTGAGCTCCTTCGCCTCGCGGCCTACCCGGAGCTCCTTGAGCAACCCGTCGAACTCCTTGGGCCGCATGCCCAGGGACTTCGCCGCCTTCCCGAACGCGCCCTTCTGCTCGACGACGGCCGCCAGCAGCGCGTCGCGCTCCTTCGCCGCGAGCCGGTCGCGCAGCCGGTGCTTGTCCAGAAGGCCTTCAACGTCGGCGACGGTGAGCGCTGCGCCGCCGCGCCCCTGGTAGCCCTGAGAGAGGGTGCGCCACAGCGCCACCCGGTGCGGCACCTGCTCCACCAGCGCGCTGAGGGTGTCGAGGCCGTCGGGCTTGAGGAGCGCGTGGAAGGACGCCCGGGCGGGATCGAGGCGGGTGAAGCGGCCACGGGGCGCGGGCAGGTTTCTGCGGGGCAGGTACGCGGTGGCGGGGAGGGCGACGGGCAGCGGCTCGGGGCGGAGGCGATCGCCCTTGGCGCGGCGCCGGGGAGCGATCTTCTCTGCCAGCGACGGGCCCTTCGCCTTCTTCTCTCTCTTCGGGCGAGGCGCCTCGACGGGCGGGAAGGGCACCACGCGCGCAAGCACGGGCGCGGAAACGGGCAGGGGAGCGGCGCGGGCGCGCTCCTCGGCCACCGCGCGCACCATGTCGTAATAGCCGGTCTGCTGGCGCTGGGCGGCGAGCCCTGGGTCGGCGCCGCGCACCACGTCGATCACCGCGAAGGGGCCGAGCGGCGCGGCGGGGGGATCGTCATCGGCCAGCGCCTTCACCCGAAAGTCGTCCTCCTCGGCCAGCAGCGAGAGCGCTTCCCGCACCACCGAGGAGGGCGCGGGCGACTTCGCGCGGCGGCAGAAGTCGGACACGGCGACCGCGACCGGGGTGGGTACGTCTTCGGGGAGGCGGCGGCGCTGCCAGTCAATCATCCGGATGACCTTGGGGGGCGCGCTGCGTATAAGCGGATCCCGGAAGGTGTCAATGAGCCCCGCCCCGGTCAGCAGCCCGCCCGAAGTCGAAGAGCCGAGCGTGGCGGGCCTGCGCGTGCGCCCGGTGTGGCCGATGGTGCTGTACGTGCTGCTCGTCTCCTCGGCGGCGCTGGCTCTCTACACGCAGCGCCGGCCGGTGACGCCGGAGCTGGACCTGCTGGCGCCCTGGATCTTCCTGGCCTTCGCGGTGGGCTTCGCGGGCTACCGCTTCGCGCTGGTGGCGGCGCGCCGGTACTCGCCCTTCAAGGCCTTCTTCCAGGTCTTCACCGCGGCCCTCTTCTTCATGCTGCTGCTGTGGCCGGGGCTGGCCAGGCCGCCCGGCGCCCCCGGGGTGACGGCGCCCTCGGGGCTCCTGAGCGCGCTGGCCTCCGGCGACGCCGAGAAGCGGGCCCTGGCGGCGGAGGTGGCGGGGCACCGGCGTGACGTGGCGGTGGCGCCGGCGCTGGTGCGGCTCTTGACGGACGACGCCCCGGCGGTGCGCAACGCGGCCCACGCGGCCCTGGTGCAGCTCAACGACGGCGTCGACCTGGGCGCCGCGGACGATCCCGCCGCTCGCGCGGCCTGGACGGAGCGCTTCAAGTGAAGTCCTCCCCGGCGAAGCGTGAAGAGGTGCTGAGCCGCTTCATGGCCGAGCGCGGCCTGAAGACGACGCGCCAGCGCAACCTGATCATCGACACCTTCTTCTCGCTCGACGGGCACCTCTCGGTGGAAGAGGTGTGGGCGAAGGCCCGCGAGCTGGATCGGCGGGTGTCGGTGGCCACCGTGTACCGCACCATGAAGCTGCTCCACGAGAGCGGGCTGGCCCACGCGCGCAACTTCGGCGACGGGCAGACGCGCTACGAGGCCGCGGTGGGGAAGGATCACCACGATCACCTGATCTGCACCCGCTGCTCGACGATCATCGAGTTCGAGAACGATCAGATCGAGCGGCTGCAGGATCTGGTGGCCAGGAAGCACGGCTTCAAGGTGGTGTCCCACAAGATGGAGCTCTACGGGCTGTGCCGGGGCTGCCAGCGCGAGACGGCGTGATCTCCCGCCGAGTCCTCCTCGCCGCCCTGGCCGCCAGCGCCTGCGCGCGCCGGGAGCCGGAGGTCCCCGCCCTGTCCACCTTCCTCGCGGCGCTCCCCCTGGAGGTCGCGGGTACGGTGCCGCTGGAGCCCAGGCGGCTCCATGGCCGGGTGGTGCTGATCACCTTCATCGCCACCTGGTGCTTCCCCTGCCTCGCGGAGCTGGCGGTGCTGGGCCGGCTGGATCGCGACTTCGGCGCGAAGGGCTTCTCCAACGTGCTGGTGGGGATGGATCTCGACGGGCGCAAGGTGCTGGAGCCCTTCGCGCAGGGCTACCAGCTCGCCTGGCCGCTGGTGGTGTCGGACGAGCGGCTGCGCGCCGGCGAC
Organism: Myxococcales bacterium; assembly: GCA_020846875.1. Lineage (GTDB taxonomy): Bacteria > Myxococcota > Myxococcia > Myxococcales > Myxococcaceae > JADLDB01. The sequence goes on from JADLDB010000059.1 coordinate 60,660, forward strand.
ACGCCCTTCGGGAGGATCCGCGAGCTGCCCTCGCGCGTCCTCTTCGGGCGGGACGGCCAGGTGGTGGTCGGCTACTCGGGCGTGGGCGCGTACGAGGACCTGGCGAAGGTGGTCCTGGCCGAGGTGGAGAAGCGCTGAAGCTAGGCCGTCGGGGTCGTCGCCGGCGCGGGAGCCGGGACAGCCTCGGCCGCGGGCGGCGCGTCGACGGGGGTCGCCTCTTCGGACACCGGCGCGGCCTCCAGGCGGGCGCGGGCCTCGGCCTCGGCCTGATCCTCGGCGGCGTGCCTGGCCTTCATCACCCGGTCGCTCTCCGCGGCCTCCTCTGGCGTCAAGGCGGTGTGCTCGGCGTGCTGCCCGGTCTTCTTTTCGAGATCGACGATCGCCCGCTTGAGCAGATCGTGCTCCAGGAGGGTGCGGTTGAGGCGCATCTCCACCGCGCGGAACTTGTCGCGGGCCAGGTTGCCCTCTGCGTACACGCGCTTGGTCTCGCGCTCGCGGCGCTCCACCTTGGCCTTCAGCGCGCGCAGCTCGCGGTCCAGCTCGTTGGCGCGCTTGCGATCGGAGGAGGACTGGGCCTCCAGCTTCGCGATCCGCTCCTTCTCCACGTCGGAGAGCTCGCGGATCACCCGCTGAACGACCTCCTGCACCTGGGGCCTCTCGGCCTTCGGCTCCTCGCGCTTCTCGGCGGCGCGCCGGCCCTTGCCTTCCGCCTCGGCCTTGAGGCGCTGCACCTCGGCCAGGGCGACGGACAGCTCGTGGCGGGTGTTCTCCAACTGCACCGAGGCCTGGCGCTCCACCTCCGCGCGGGCCTTCGTCAGGTCGTCACCGGACTTGTCGGATTCCTTCTGGTCAAAGAGCTTCTTCCTGGTGGCCTTGAGCTCTTCCTTCAGCTCGCCCTGCGCCTTCTTGAGCTCCTCCAGCTCCTTCTTCTTCTTGTCCAGCTCGGCCTCCAGCTTCCGGGGACGGTCTTCGTCCTTCTGGCTGCTGTCGGCGCGGGCAGCGGCTTCGCCGGCGGGCACGTGGGTGACGGCCTTGCCCCCGAAGAGGCCCAGGTTGAAGGCCAGGCTGGCGGCCAGGGCCAGTCCGAGCGCGATGATCACGAAGGTCACGAGGCGACTCCTCAAGAGAAGGACGGCTTGAAACGCTGCACGAAGACGCGGCCACCCTATACAGGCACGCGCGCGCCGCGTTCAACACGCCCCCGCCATTTTCGCCAAGTGAAAACCGCGCGCCGCGCGAAACCCCGGTATAGAGCCACAGCCATGTCAGGCCTCTTCGTGACGGACGAGCAGGTCGCGCACGCCCGCGCGCTTGCCCGGGAGATCACCGAGCCCATCTTCGAGCTGATCGGCCGCAACACCACGGTGTCGGTGGAGCGGACGGTGCTGCGCTGGTTCGGGGTGGACGGGGTAGGGAACCTGGGCGCGCCGCTGGTGAACCTGATGGTGGATCGGCTTCAGGCCGCCGGCGTGCTGAACCGGGGCGCGGCCTTCTGGTACGGGCGGGCGCTGCGCATGGGCGCCACCAGCCCCCTGGACGCGGTGGAGCGGCTCACCGCGGCGCCCCTGGAGAGGCTGGCGCCCTTGAGCCACGAGGACGAGGCGAAGCTGCGCGACGAGGTGCGGGCCGAGGCGCGCGCGGCGGTGGACGAGCTGAAGGCGCGGGTGGCGAAGCGGGAAGCGCTCAAGCGCGAGTTCCCCATGCCTCCGGCGCCGCACAAGTACGTGATCGTCGCGACGGGGAACATCTTCGACGATCTCGATCAGGCGCGGGCGGCGGCGCAGGCGGGGGCCGACGTGATCGCGGTGATCCGCTCCACCGCTCAGTCGCTGCTGGACTACGTGCCCCAGGGCGCCACCACCGAGGGCTTCGGCGGCACCTACGCCACCCAGGAGAACTTCCGGATCATGCGGGAGGCGCTGGACGACGAGTCCGAGAAGCTCGGGCGCTACGTGCAGCTCACCAACTACAGCTCGGGCCTGTGCATGTCCGAGATCGCCTTCATGGCCGCGTACGAGCGCCTGGACATGCTGCTCAACGACGCGATGTACGGGATCCTCTTCCGCGACATCAACCTGCGGCGGACCTTCATCGATCAGTACTTCTCCCGGCGGATCTGCGCGCTGGCGGGGATCATCATCAACACCGGCGAGGACAACTACATCACCACCGCCGACGCCTACGACGCCGCGCACACGGTGATCGCCAGCCAGTTCATCAACGAGCGCTTCGCCTTGCGCGCGGGCCTCAAGGACGAGCAGCTCGGCCTGGGCCACAGCTACGAGATCGATCCCCATCGCCCCGAGACGCTCCTGCTCGAGCTATCGCAGGCCATGCTGGTGCGCCGCTGCTTCCCCGCCGCGCCGCTCAAGTACATGCCGCCCACCAAGCACAAGGAGACGGACATCTTCTTCAGCCACGTCTACGACTCCATGGCCCACCTGGTGGCGATGTGGACGCGGCAGGGCATTCAGTTGCTGGGCATGATGACCGAGGCCATGCACACTCCCCTGCTCGCCGATCGCTACGAGGCGCTGAAAGCCGCCAGCTACGTGCACCGGGCCGCCCGGGGCATCGATCAGGAGTTCACCGTGAAGGAAGACGGCCTCGTCGCCAACCGGGCCCGCTTCGTCTTCGGCAAGGCGCTGGAGCTGCTCGAGGAGTGCAGGGCCGACGGCATGGTGGCGGCGATCGGCCGCGGGCGCTTCGGCGACGTGAAGCGCTCCGAGACCGGCGGCAAGGGGCTGGACGGGGTGGTGGAGAAGGCCTCTGATTACTTCAATCCGTTTTTGGACCTCATGGAGGGCAGGGCATGAACGCGCTTCTCGTGGCACTGGCGGTGGTGAGCGGCGGCACGGACACGCTGGCGAAGGCCAGCATCAACAAGCTCAACTTCAAGGCGCCCACCTCGTGGACGGCGGCCAGCGACGACGAGGCCTCGAAGACGTGGACGGCCCCGGAGGACGCCGCGTCGCTGTCGGTGTCCGCCTACCCGGTGGATCCGGTGCGGCCCGCGCAGGCCTGCGTCAACGAGATGCTGGAGAAGCTGGGGAAGGACGGCTTCGAGGCGGCGAAGCTGGGCGGCCAGCCGGCGCAGAAGAAGGTGGAGACCAACTACCTGGGCGACGCCGACGCCGGGCAGAGCGAGGAGAACAAGGTCACCTCCACCACGGTGATCGGCTGCAACGGCAAGGTGCGCTGGGTGATGACCTGGACCGCCAAGGCCAGCCTGGGCGCGCGCTTCGGACCGATGCTCAAGCGCGTGCTGGACTCGGTCCGCTACGGGAAGTGACATGGCTGACAAGCAGCTCATCCGCGCGTACGGCGATCGCCGGGACGACGGCGTCCTCCAGGTGTCTTTCACCCTGCCGGTGGCGCTGTCCGAGAAGGCGAAGGAGGCCGCGCAGCTCTACTGCACCAAGCTGGGCCTGACCGAGGTGAAGGTGGCCGCCGCGGAGAAGGCGGCGCAGCACTACACCTTCTTCGTGGTGTACGCGAAGAGCCCGGTCGTCATCGACTACGCGGCGATCGACACGCCCGAGATCGTGATCAAGAAGCGCGGCTTCGCCGAGCTCAACAAGGAGATCGAGGAGGAGATCGGCCGCAAGGTGATCGTCCTCGGCGCCTGCACCGGCACCGACACGCACACCGTGGGGATCGACGCGATCCTCAACATGAAGGGCTTCGCCGGCGACTACGGGCTGGAGCGCTACCCCTGGTTCGAGACGTACAACCTGGGCAGCCAGGTGCCCAACGCCGAGCTGATCCGGAAGGCGAAGGAGAAGAGCGCCGACGCGATCCTGGTCAGCCAGGTGGTCACCCAGCGCGACGTGCACAAGGACAACAGCCGGCAGTTCATCGAAGAAGCGAAGAAGCAGGGTGTGCACGGGAAGATGACGCTGCTGCTGGGCGGACCGCGGGTCGATCACAAGCTGGCGCTGGAGCTGGGCTTCGACGCGGGCTTCGGGCCGGGGACGAAGCCGTCCGACGTGGCCAACTTCGTGGTGCACCAGGTGCTGCAGCGCCTGGGCAAAGAGGCGAAGGGCACCCATTACGAAGGAGAGCCGGTGTGAGCGACGCTTCTGGAGTGGGCCTGTCGGTGACGGTGCGGCTGCGCATGTCCAGCCACGACGCGCACTACGGCGGCAACCTGGTGGACGGGGCGCGCATGCTGGGGTTGTTCGGCGACGTGGCCACGGAGCTGCTCATCCGCCTCGACGGCGACGAAGGCCTGTTCCGCGCGTACGACGCGGTGGAGTTCCTCGCGCCCGTCTACGCCGGGGACTACATCGAGGCACAGGGCACCATCACCCAGGTGGGGAACACCAGCCGGAAGATGAGCTTCGAGGCCCGCAAGGTGATCCGCGCGGCGCCGGAGCTCAACGACTCGGCCGCGGAGCTCCTCTCGCCGCCGGTGATCGTCTGCAGGGCCAGCGGAACCTGCGTCACGCCGAAGGACAAGCAGCGGAGGAAGCCATGAGCGCGCACGCACCTTTCGTCATCACCGCGGCGATGGTGGGGGCCGAGACGACGCGCGAGCAGACGCCGCACCTGCCGATCTCGGCCGAGGAGATCGCCGAGGACGCCGCGAAGTGCCGCGAGGCCGGCTGCGCGATGGTGCACCTCCACGTGCGCACGCCTGAAGGCAAGCCCAGCCAGGACACGGAGCTGTTCCGCGCGGCGATCCGCGCCATCCGCAAGAAGAGTGACGTGCTGATCCAGGTCTCCACGGGCGGCGCGGTGGGTATGGGGGTGGACGAGCGCTGCGGGGCGCTCAAGCTGACCGGGGCGGATCGGCCGGACATGGCCACGCTGTCCACCGGGACGGTGAACTTCGGGCCGGACGTCTTCTGGAACCCGCGGCCGTTGATCCGCGACATCGCCACGCGCATCAAGGGGCTCGGCCTCAAGCCGGAGCTCGAGTGCTTCGACGTGGGGATGATCGACGAGGCGCGCGCGCTGGAGAAGGAAGGCTTCATCACCCTGCCGGCGCACTTCGACTTCGTGCTGGGGGTGGGCGGGGCGCTGGCGGCGTCGGTGGAGGCGCTGGACTTCATGCGCTCCTACCTTCCGGCCGGATCGACCTGGACGTGCGCGGCGATGGGGCGGCACCAACTGCCCTTCGTCGAGCTGTCGGCCGAGCGGGGCGGCAACGCGCGGGTGGGCCTCGAGGACAACATCTACCTGTCGAAGGGCGTGCTGGCGAAGGGGAACTTCGAGCTGGTGGCCGAGGCGGCGAAGCGCGCCACCGCGAAGGGCCGGCGCCTCGCCACGCCTCAGGAGGCCCGTGAGCTCCTCCGTCTCACGTAGCCCACTGCCTCCCTCGCCCCCAAGGCCCGGGGAGAGAGGAAGCCGGCCCGCTGCGGCGAGCGCGCTGGTCTGTGCGCTCCTCCTCTCCTGCGGGCCCACCGAGACCAACCCCCTCTCGAAGACCGGCCCGGTCACCGGCGCCTTCAGCACCCCCGACGGGCTGTCCGGAGACGCCTGGCTCTTCCTCTACCGCCCGGGCGAAGGCCCGCCGGGTCCGCCGTCCGTCCCCGTCACCGCGACGGCGATCAGCGCGCGGCGCCTCGAGACGGATCCCCGCTACGTCTTCGGCCAGGTTCCGGCGAACCCGTACCGGCTGTGGGGCTTTCTGGACGTGGACCAGGACTTCGATCCTTCCATGGACGTGCTGTCCCAGCCGACGGCGGGCGATCGCACCGGGGAGGGGGCCGAGCTACAGGTGCAACCCGGCCGCGGTGCTTCCCTCGACTACCGCGTCGGAAGGGGGGTGGAGCACGAGCCTCCTGCCTTCGTCCTGGAGGGCGTCAGCACCGACGTGGTGCTGGACGAGCTGGTCGGCGGCACCATGCCGCTCACGCTGGTGAGCGATCCCCTCGGGCGCTTCGACCAGGCCCGCACCGTCTTCCCCATCGGCCTGGTGGACGGGGACGGCGATGGGAGGCCAGACGATCTGGACGGCGACATGGTGCCGGATCTCTCGCTCCAGCTCTTCCTGCGATGGCTCCCCTTGCCGGGGCAGTTGGCCCCGGGGGCGACGGTGATCGTCCCCCTGGCCTTCGATCCCTCGCCCATCCTGCGCACGTTGAATGGCCAGCTCGGCGTGGAGGTGACGCTGACCCGGCTGCAGGCCTTCGTGGTCCCCGCCGCACAGCAGGTGACGCGCGATCCTGACGGACGCCAGCAGGTGACGCCCTTTGGCATGCCGCCGGCCGGCGCCTACGAAATCGACGCCCTGACGGCGGGCGGGCAGTTCTGGCGGCTGCCCAACGCTCTGGGCCCGGAGGTGGCTTCCCAGGCGGTCCGCTTGCACTTCGACAGGGTGGCCCGCTGACGTAAGCTTGGGCACCTCTCCCTGCATGGCAGCGACCTCCGACTCCGACTCGGTCATCGCCAACCCGCTGCGCGCCAGCGGGCTGGTCGACGCGCCGGCCATCGAGAGAGGCCGGGGGTACGTGCGCGATCACGGCGGGCTGCTCTCGGACGCGCTCTTGCGCCTCCAGTTGGTGAAGGAAGGCGACTTCCTGCGCACCTTCGCCGAGCTGTACTCCACCCGCTTCGTCAAGGCGGAGAAGCTGAAGACGCTCCGGCTGGATCCTTCGCTGCTCGATCGCCTGGGCGTGCGGATGGCCGAGCGGCTGCGCATGTGCCCCATCCGCTGGGACGAGGGGGCGAAGGACGTGCACGTGGTGGCCGCGGTGCCCTTGTCCTCCAGCCTCGAGCCCGAGCTGCGCCAGGTGTTGGGGGCGCGCACCGTGTCCGTCTACGTGGCGACGGCGGGTGGGGTGGCGGCGCTGATCAAGAAGGCCTACTACCAGCAGCACGACGCCTTCGAGCAGGTGACGGACAACGGGGCAGGCCCGCCCATGTCCCGGGCGGTGGACACGGCGGTCGACGAGAGCCCCTTCGACAGCGACGAGCCGACCGCGCAGCGGCCCGAGCCCACGGTGATGGTCGCGCTGGATCAGCTCGAGAACCCGGAGCAGGTCAAGACGACGGCGCGGGAGGACAAGATCCCCACCGGCGAGGTGCTGGCGCAGGAGCCTGCGCCGGGGGGGGGCAGCACCGACGGGAAGACCGTGATGGTCAACCTGGAGGCGCTCACCATCGCCACCCTGCGCCGCGAGAACGCGCGCTACCGGATCGCCCAGGAATTCCACCGCCGCGTCTCGCTGGAGCGCACGGTGGAGGCGATGGTCGACCGGATCCTCTCGGTGATCTTCGAGCTGCTCCCGGCCGACGGCGCCGCGGTGTGGCTGACCAGCGGCCAGTACGCGTCGAAGGCGAAGGCCGGCGATCGCCGGATCGAGGTGCCGCGGGCGGTGATCGACCAGGCCCTGTCCTCGCCCAACGGGCTGCTGGCGCACAACGCGCTGGTGGACGAGCGCTTCGATCGCAGCCAGTCGGTGATGATGCGCGGGGTGAAGAGCGTGATGGCGGTGCCGATGCGCGCGCGGGAGAAGGTGATCGGCATCCTCTACGTGGAGTCGGTGTCGATGAGCGCCGCCTTCACCGAGGAGGACCTGCCGCTGCTCGACGCCATCGCCTCGCAGGCGGCGATCCTGCTCGACAACTCGGCCCTGGTGGCGCAGGTGCAGCGCGAGGTGGAGACGCGGGCCAGCCTGTCGCGCTTCCTCTCCCAGGCGGCGGTGGACGAGGTGCTGAGCGGGCGGATGAAGGTGAACCTGGAAGGGCACCTGGAAGAGATCACCGTGCTCTTCGCGGACATCCGCGGCTTCACCAACATGTCCGCCCACATGCGCCCGGAGGAGGTGGTGCGTTTCCTGAACGCCTTCTTCGCCGAGGCGGTGGACGCAGTGGAGCGCCACGGGGGGATCGTCGACAAGTTCATCGGCGACTGCGTGATGGGGCTGTGGGGCGCGGTCGGCGCGCGCGAGGATCACGCCCGCAACGCGATCAAGGCGGCCCTGGAGCTGGTGGAGCGCGGCGCGCGGATCACGGTGAAGGGCCAGGCGCTCGAGGTGGGCGTGGGGATCAACACCGGCATGGCCGTCGTCGGCGCGATCGGCGCGCAGCGGCGGCTCGACTACACCGCGATCGGCGCCACGGTGAACCTCTCGGCCCGCCTCTGCGGTATCGCCGCCCCCAACGAGGTGCTGATCACCAGCGACACCCTGATGCGCGCCGGCCCGGGGGTGATCGCCGCGCCCGGAGAGGCGGTGATCCTCAAAGGCCTCGACGTGCCGATCGTCCCCTACGCGATCCGCTCCATCGCCCAGCCGCTCCAGCTCAACCAGCTCGCGCCGCCCAGGAAGATCGGCCACGACACGATCCCCGCGCTGCCCTCGCCGATCAAGCCGCGCTGACGCGGCAACGAAGCCGGGCAGGGCGGTGAATCCCCCGCTGTTCACGCCGTCTGAAAACGCGGTACAAGCGTCTCGTTTTCGCAGTCGCACTCGTCTTTCCGGGAGGTTGCCGTGCTTTTCCCCGTGCTCGCCGTCGCCCTGGCTGCCGCGCCTTCCGGGCCGCTGTCCCTGGTCAAGGCCGCTGACGCCGAGGTCCAGAAGGTGCTGCAGAGCGACTCCCCCACGCCGGAGAAGCTGGCCCAGAAGGCGGACGAGTTCATCGACTTCCTGGAGTTGGCGAAGCGGGCGCTGGGGAAGGAGTGGAGCAACCTGAACAAGAAGCAGCAGGACGAGTTCTCGAGCACCATGAAGGGCGTGCTGCGGGCCAGCTACGCGCAGAAGGCGATCAGCGACGGCCGCGGCAGCGCGAAGGTGGAGTACAGCGACGAGCTGATCGAGGGCAACGAGGCCACCGTGAAGACGTCGCTGCTGGTGAAGCAGGATCGCTTCCCCGTGGTGTACAAGCTGTTCCGCGCCGACGCGAAGGCCCCGTGGAGGATCTTCGACGTGGTGACCGACGACGTGTCGCTGGTTGCCACCTACAACGATCAGTTCCGCCAGGTGATCAGCAAGAAGGGCTTCGAGGGGCTGCTCAAGTCGCTCAAGGCCAAGCGCGAGCAACTGGAGAAGACCACCACCGCGCAGAAGTAGGCGTCAGCGGCGCCGGCGGCGATCCAGGAGCGCCTTGAGCGCCTCACCCCCGGGCACCCCCAGCTTTCCGCCGCGGCGATTCGTCGCGCGCCAGGTGAGCGTCTCCACCGCGTCGAGCAGCCGCTCCCGAAGGCCGGACGGCGCAGCGGGAGGGCTCTTTTCCGGCTGGTGGGAAGGCGGTGCGACCGGCGGCTGCGGCTTCCACCGCGGCGCGCAGGGCGTGGCCAGCGCGAAGCTGCCGGGCCGGGCGAGCAGCACCGGCCCCCGCCCCTCCGTCGCAAGCTTCGGTGGCTCGAGCCTGCGCGCCACCTTCCCGAAGGCCTCCAGCGCGGCGTCGAGCTGCGCGTCGGTGGCGGTGGCGGCCACGGACAGCAACAGCCGGGATCGCTCCCCGGCCAGAAGCCCGCGGCAGGCCAGCCCCCCGTCGGCCAGCGCTTTCAACCACTGCTCGCACAGCGCCTCGTCGCCCATCCACACCGGGATCCACGGCGTCACGCACGGCCCGGTGTCCAGGTGGAGGCCGCGCAACCCGTCGATCATCGCCTGGGCCACGTCGAAGGCCCGGGCGCGGCGTGGCGCCTCGGCGTGGGCGAGTTGCAGGGCGCGGGCGGCGGCGGCCAGCGGCGCGGACGCAGGAGGAGCCCCACAGGGGCGCAGCGCCTCCACCTCGGCGCGCGGTCCGGCCACCAGCACGCCGGCTCCAGGCAGGGCCTCGCCCAGGAAGAGCACCTGCAACGCCACCTGATCGATCACGCCGAGCGACTCCACGGCGCCCAGCCCGCCCGGCCCCAGCACGCCCAGCCCGAGACGATCGATCACCACCAGGGAGGCGCCCGCGCGCTGGCTCGCCTCGGCGTACCGGTGGAGCGGCAGCAGCTCTCCTGCGTAGCGGTCGACGGCGCTCACCACCAGGGCCGGAGCCGCACCACCGGCCAGCGCGCGCTCCGCGTCCTCGGGCGAGGCCACCTCCGCCGCCCGGGGGAAGCCGGGCGACGCGCGCACCTCCGCGACGACACCGGCCGCGTCCAGGCATTCGAAGAGGCCGCCTGCGTCCTCCAGCGCCGCCACCGCCTGGACGCCGAGGAGGCCGGCCAGCCGCTCCTCCAGTTCCTCCTGGGCGCGGGATCGCGTGGGCCTCGCCAGTCCGCTCTTGCGCAGCGCCCCCTGGAAGGCCTCCCGCACCCGGGCGTCGGAGGCCAGCCCGAGGAGATCGCCGGTGCTGACGTTGGTGAGCCGCCCGCCGTCCGACTCCACCTCCGCCGCCGAGGGCACCGCGTCCACCCGCACGTTGCCCACCACCCGCTCGGGGGCAAGACGGCTGAGCGCGGCGGCGTCGAGCGGCATGCGTTGCGTCCTCATAGCGGCATTGCGCTCCCGTTTGAACATCGGCTAGGGACGCGCCACCCATGAACGCCGGCCTGCGCAGCGCGTTGACCCGCCTCGTCGAGGTCTCCGTCACGCGCCCGTGGGTGCCGCTCGCCCTCGCCGGGCTGGTGGGCGCGGCGGCGCTGGGCATGTCCAGCCGGCTGGAGTTCCGCGGCGACTTCATCGAGCTGCTGCCCGCGAAGGCGCCCGAGGTGCAGGACATGCGCTTCGTGGAGAAGAAGGCCGGCGGCGGCGGCTACCTGGTGGTGCAGGTGACCGGCGGCGATCAGAAGACGCGCCGGGCCTTCGCCGACGCCTTCGCCCCGCGCTTCGAGAAGGAAGCCGATCTGGTCCGCTACGTCGAGTACCACTTCGACGTGCAGTTCTTCCGCGACCGCGGGCTGTTGGTGCTGCCGCCCGACAGGCTGGCCGCGCTGCGCGACGATCTGCAGAAGCGGATCCGCTATGAGAAGGCGATCGCCAACCCGCTCTACGTCGACCTGGGCGAGGAGGAGCCCCCGCTCGACTTCACGCAGATCGAGAAGAAGTACTCGGGTGACGCGCCGGCCAGCGAGTACGTGGAGTCGCAGGACGGGCAGGAGCTGTACCTGTACGTCAAGCCCACCCAGTTGGCCGGCGACCTCGACTTCAACAAGAAGCTGATCGCGCGCGCGAAGGTGGTGAGCCAGGAGGAGCTGGCCGCCTTCCCCGGCCTCAAGATCCAGTTCACCGGCGCCTATGTGATCCGCGTGGAAGAGGACGAGGTGATGCAGGCCGACCTCGCGCGCGCCGCGCTGATCGCCACCCTGGTGTCCTTCGGGATCATCCTGCTGGCCAGCCGCCGGCTGGTGGCGCTGGTGGTGGTGGCCGCCCCGGTGTCGCTGGGCATCGCCTGCACCTTCGCCTTCACCTGGGTGCTGGTGGGGCACTTAAACCCGATCACCGGCTTTCTGGGGGCGATCCTGATCGGCCTGGGCATCGAGTACGGGGTTCACCTCTCGATGCGGTACTGGGAGGAGCGGGCGTCCCACGCGCCGCGCGAGGCGATGCTGGAAGCGGTGCTGGGCACCTTCACCGGGGCGCTCACCAGCGCGGCCACCAACTCGGCGGCCTTCGCGGTGCTGGTGTTCGCCGACTTCGACGCCTTCCGCCAGTTCGGAAAGATCGCCGCCTTCGGGGTGATGTCCACGGTGCTGGCCGCGTACCTGGTCGGCCCGGCGATCCTCCTGCTGGCCGAGCGGCTCCCCGGCCTCAAGCGGCTGCTCACGAAGACGGCCGCGGCGCACGAGGCTGGCGCGCCGGCGGATCCACCGGGGAAGCCCGCCCCCAGGCCCATCCCCAGCCCCGTGTTGATCGGGATCCTCGTCGCGGTGTTGGGCGCCGCCGGCTACTCGGCGTCGGTGGCCAACACCGTGGGCTTCGAGACCAACCTGCGCAAGTTGAAGGGCGAGTCTCCGGCCACCGATCTCGACGATCACATCACCAGGCAGCTTGGGCTGATCATGACCCCCGCGCTGGCCTGGGTGCCCGACCTCGACTCGGCGCGCAAGGTGGCGGAAGCCGCGCGCGAGGTGAACCAGGCGGCGGGGGAACGGCACTCCTTCGCGAAGGTGGCGTCGCTGAACGATCTGATCCCCTGGGACGCGGACAAGCGGCTGCCGATCATCGCGCAGATCCGGAAGCTGGCCGAGGATCTGCCCAAGTCGCTCACCGAGGGCGAGAAGGGCGAGAAGGTGCGCCAGTTGTTGGCGCAAGCGGACGCGAAGCCCTGGGGGGTGGACGAGCTGCCCCTGGAGATCCGCCGGCGCTTCATGGCCCAGGAGGGCGGCGGCACCTTCGTCCTCATCTTCCCGCGCTATTCCGGCTACGACGTGGACGAGCTCAAGCTGTGGGCGCGCGATCTGTCGGAGGTGGTGCGCCGGGCGAAGGACAAGGGCGCCGAGACGCACATCCTCGACGGCAACCGGATCGCCGAGCGGATCGTCTTCCTCATCCGCAAGGACGGGCCGACGATCATGGCCCTGGCGGCGGTGGTGGTCTTCCTCATGATCTGGTTGTCCCTGCGCAGCTTCGTCCGCGCGTGGCTGGTGGCCGGGCCGCTGTACCTGGGCATGGCCTGCGTCCTCGGGGCGATGCACCTGTTCCACGTCAACCTGAACTTCCTGAACGTGGTGGTGCTGCCCAACCTCCTGGCCATCGCGGTGGACAACTCGGTGCACCTCTTCCACCGCTACCGGGAAGAAGGGCCGGGCTCGCTGGGGCACATCATGCGGACCACCGGTTTCGCGGCCGTGGTGGCCACCCTGTCCAACGCGGCCGGCTACGGGGCCATGCTGATCGCCCACCACGAGGGGCTGCGCAGCGTAGGCGTGCTGGCCGTGCTGGGCGTCACCTGCACCTTCCTGGGCACCACCATCTTCTTCCCCGCGCTGCTGGCGATGATCGAGCGCTGGCGCCGCGCGCAGGTGGACGCCGGCACCGAGACCTAGAGCGCCGAACAGGTTAGCTCCCGTCGTGACATCGGCGATTTGCGTCGCATCCCGTCGTTGCTCGTCGGTCAGTTGCCCACCAGCAGCTTCCCTCGTCGCGCCTTGGTCTGCTCGCAACTCACCGACGTCACTCGGTCCGCCAACCTGATCGGCGCTCTAGAGCGGCTTGCCCAAAGGGGGGCTGCCTGCTATGGCGCGCGCTCCCTTCCGGCTCCCTCGGTCGGGTCCATACCGCTGGCGGGCGAGTCCGCCCCGCACCTCCGGCCTTATCGGCCGCGTGCGAGAGAAGGAAAGTGAGACGAACATGAAGGGCCTCATCGGCAAGAAGGTTGGAATGACCCAGGTCTTCACCGCGGAAGGCAACGCGGTGCCCGTGACCGTGATCGACGTCACCTCCTGTGAGGTGGTCGGCACCCGGACGCAGGAGAAGGATCAGTACACCGCCGTCGTCCTCGGCCTGGTGGACGCGAAGGACAAGCACCTGACGAAGGCGCAGGCAGGCGCGTTCAAGAAGGCGGGCGCCAAGGCCAAGCGGATCCTCCAGGAGTTCCGCGTCACCGCCGACGAGCTCGGCGAGTTCAAGGTGGGCGAGGCCGTCAAGGTGGAGATTTTCCAGAAGGGCCAGCTGGTGGACGTGTCCGGCGTCACCAAGGGCCGCGGGTTCCAGGGCGTGATGAAGCGGTGGAACTTCCGCGGCTTCGGCGACACCCACGGTACGCACGAGTACCGCCGGCACCCCGGCGCGATCGGCCAGCGCAAGACGCCCGGCCGCGTGTACCCGAACAAGAAGCTGCCCGGGCACTACGGCGTGGAGAAGGTCACCACCCAGAACCTCGAGGTGGTCGAGGTGATCCCCGAGCGCAACCTGATCCTGGTAAAGGGCGGGGTGGCGGGGCACAACGATGGCGTGGTGATCGTCAAGCCGGCGGTGAAGGTCGCCATGCGCGCGAAGCACAAGGCCGGCGCCGCGAAGAAGTAACCAGGGACAGAAGGGTGTCGATGCCGGGCCTCAAGCCGCTCCTCGTCAGCCTGGCCCTCGCGGGCGTGGTGGCGGGGTGCGGCTCGTCGGGCCCCAAGCCGCTGCCCTTCGGCTCGTCCTGCGTCCCGGGGGACACCGTCTTCGAGTGCGCCTCGGGGCTGTGCGTGGCGCTCGACACGGCGTCGGGCTTCTGCACCGACGGCTGCACCATCACCGACGACTGCCCCGCCGACTTCGCCTGCGCGGGCGCGGGCCGCTATGGGCGGATCTGCCAGCCCCTCACCGGCTGCAAGACCGAGACGGACTGCCCCGCCGGCCACGTCTGCAACGCCGAGACGGGCAACTGCTACATCCAGGTGAGCCGCACCCTCTGCTCGCCCTGTCAGGATACGGCGCAGTGCCCGGCCGGCGGCGCGTGCTTCGAGGCGTTGGGCTCCGGCGAGAAGTTCTGCACCGCGGCCTGCGGCGCGTCGGACGACTGCCCCACCGGCTACGACTGCCGGGAAATCCCCGCCGGGGCGATGGGCGCGCTGGTGAAGCAGTGCGTGCCCAGCACCGACACCTGCAGCAACGGGCGCGGCATCTGCACGAGCTGCCGGGGCGACGCGGAGTGCGGCGGCCCCTTCGATCTCTGCGTACGCAACGTGGTGTCTGGCGAGCAGTTCTGTGGCCGCGACTGCAACCCGCAGAAGAACCTCTGCCCCACGCCGGGGTGCGATCCGGTGAAGCTGGACTCGGCGCAGAACCCCGACTGCCCGGCCGGCTTCTCCTGCACCAACCTCGGCAAGTCCGACGATCCGAACGTGGTGGGGCCCTACCAGTGCGTGCCCAATTCCAACACCTGCGCGGGCTACTGCGACTCGAGCGATGCGCTCGGCCAGGTGTCGCAGTGCGGGCTGGGCAAGGTGTGCGTGAGCAACGCCTGCGTGCCCGCGGTGGACGGGCGCATGTGCTCGCCGTGCACCGACAACGACGACTGCCGGCGCGGCGGCTTCTCCGAGAACCGCTGCATCGTCAACAACTGCCCTGACTGCCCGTACAAGGGGGAAGCCTTCTGCTCCACCCCCTGCGCGGACGACGCCGCCTGCATCCGCAGCTTCGGGGCGGGCTTCGTCTGCAAGCCGGTGGACGATCCGTCGGGGGTGGAGCGCAGCTACTGCATGCCCCAGCGCGGCACCTGCCAGACGGGCCTCAAGCGGCTGGGGGAGGACTGCACCGCCAACGGCGCCGCGGACTGCGTGACGGGCACCTGCCTGGTGGCCGGCGTCACCAGCTTCTGCAGCGGCCCGTGCGCCCAGGACAGCCAGTGCGGCGACGCCCACTACCGCTGCTGCGAGACGGCGGCCCAGGGCGGCTACGACTGCAGCGCGGACAAGCGCAACCCCGACGGTCCAAAGTCTGGCATGGGCGTGTGCGCGCCCATCGGCGGGCTGTTCGGCGACGACTGCTCTCCGGGGCTGGCGCCCTGTCAGAGCGGCACCTGCCTCGATCTCGGCACCGCGCGGCTGTGCTCGGTGACGTGCGCCGGCGGGGCGGGGTGCCCGTCAGGCTTCACCTGCCGCAAGGCGCAGCTTCCGGATCTGAGCGGCGAGGCCGACGTGTGCTTCCCCAACGGTGGAGGGACTCCGGGCGCCGACTGCGACTTCGGCCCCGCCGCCTGCCAGAGCGGCCTGTGCATTCGCAAGGACTCGGGGCCGATCTGCACCACCCCGTGCATGGCGGACGCGGAATGCCCGGAGAACTGGATCTGTCAGCTCCTGCGCACGGTGAACGAGCAGTCGGTGCAGGCCTGCCTGCCCCCGGCGCTGCAGGACGGTTAGGGCCCCAGAAAACTCGAAAAAGCCTGTTCAGACCGGTGGTTGAACGTGCTATCTCGCCGCACCCTCAAGGCGTGATTCGATGAAGCGGGCTCTGCGTGTCACTTGCGTGCTGTGGGTCGCCGCCGTGGCGATGGCCGGGTGCCAGGATCGCACGCGCACCCGCCGCGTCCTCGAGCCCTTCACCGTGGTGCCCGGCACGCCCACTGTCGACACCAAAGCACCCGAGGTGCAGACGGACGGCACGCAGGAGACGGGTGACTTCGGCGTCAACGTACCGCGGCAGTGCGACGTCTTCCGGCAGTTGCCGGTGCGGCAGGTGGACATCCTCTGGGTGGTGGACTCGTCGGGCAGCATGGCGCCCAAGCAGGCGCGGCTGGCGGCCAACTTCCAGGGCTTCATCAACCAGCTGGTCAACGCCAACCCGCCCATCGACTTCCACATCGCGGTGGTGAGCACCGACACCGACGACGCCGCGGGCCGCGGGAAGCTCAAGGCCTGGACGATCAGCGGCTTCACCGAGGACTTCATCGCCTGCGCGCCCACCATGCAGGGCAGCGTCACCTGCAACACCGGCCCGGACGTGATGAGCGCGGTGCAGGCCTTCGGGCAGATGTCTCAGGTGGGGATCGCCGGCAGCGCGCAGGAGCGCGGGCTGTACTCGGCGTACCTGGCGCTCACCAACACGCTCAACAACTCCACCCCCGCGGTGACCCGCTTCGTGCGACCCGAGGCCTCGCTGTACGTGGTCGTGGTGTCCGACGAGGACGACTCGTCCTGCACGCCGCTCACCCGACAGGCGGTGTGCACCGCAGATCCCGGCTGCCGCTGCTCGCCCGACACGGCGCTGGCCGGCGCCGGCGCGTGGGGCTCGACGGAGTACTTCACCCGCTTCCTCGAGACCTTCAAGGGCTACGGCAACGAGGACTCGGTGGCGCTGGCGGCCATCGTCGCCACCAGCGACGACGCGGGCGTGCCTTCCCAGTTCGGAGATCCCAGCCCCCACGTCGGCTGCTGCCGCTCTCTGTCCGGCACCCCGTGCCCGGCTGGGGGCGCCAACGACGGCGGCTACGAGGTGGGCTACTTCGGCGGCCGCTACGTGCAGGTCGCGGCGGCCACCGGCGGGGTGACGGTGTCGATCTGCCAGGACGACTTCTCCCAGGCGCTGGCGGCGCTGGGCTACGCGGCGTCGGGCCTGCGCCAGGAGTTCCGCTTGAGCCGCGGCCCGGATCTCAAGCCCGACGGGGGCGTGGCCGACGGGCTGGCGGCGTACGTGGCGAAGTCCACCGCCGCCAACTGCATGGTGGACGGCAACTGCCCCATGGGCCAGGTGTGCCGGGGGCAGCGCTGCGCGGATCGCGTGGCCGTCAGCCTCAGTCCGCAGGCTGCGGGCGCCTCCTACGTGCGCTGCGACACCGCCGGCCTGCGCAACATGGTCCGCTTCGATGGGACGGCCGTGCCCGAGCCGCTCAGCACCATCGAGGTCTGTTACGACGTCCTCGCCAGCTTCCCCACCACCTGTCCTTGAAGCCCAGTCCGTCTGCCCGAGGTGCACGCGCTGCCATGAACCGGAAAACTCTGAAGATCGTCGGCTGTCTCGCGGTGCTTCTCACCGCCGGCAGCGCGTTCGCCGATGAGGGCGAGCTGGTGGAGAAGGTCGCCGTCCGCAACCGCCTCTACACGGTGGCCGGACGCTGGGAGGTGGGCGCGAACTTCGGCCTATCGTTGCTGAGTCGCCTGACCGATCACTACAACCTGAATGTCTCAGGGGCCTACAACTTCACTGACTGGTTGGGACTGGAGCTTCGCGTCGGCTACGCAATCTCGAACTACACGTCGCTCGCTCGACGGGTTCAGGAGGACTTCTACTCTTCCAACAGTCAGTCGAAGGCGAGCGACCTCTCCGATACCTGGCTGATGAAGTTCAACGCCATCGCCGGCCTCAGATTCCAGCCGATCTACGGCAAGATCAACGTCATGGCGGAGTTGCCCATCCACTTTCAGCTCTACGGCTGGGTGGGCGGGGGAGCCGCGATGTTCAGCAGGGAGTCCCTCGTGATCTGTCCGGGCGGGCTGGTGCAGGGAACCGGAGGAGTGAGGCCCATCGCGGCCGCGTGCACGGACTCGTTGTCGTACTACAACGAGGACAACTTCGGCCCGCTTGTGTCGCTTGCCCTCGGCTTCCGGTTTTTCATCCCCGGCGTCACGTCCTCGGGGACGGTCGTCGGCCAGCGGCACAGCATCAAGCTCGAGGTTCGGGACTGGTCCTTCCTGGATTCGTACTACGTGAACGTCGACCGCGCGCAATCGAGCCCAAACAACCCCACGGCGGGCGGCATGCAGTCGCCCACCGCCGGCATCACCAACCTGGTGATGATCGACATTGGCTACGCCTTCCTTTTCTGATGACCATCGGATGAACGCCATGCGAACATTGATCCTCGCAGCACTCCTCATGGTCGGTGCCGCCCAGGCGTCGACGCGTGCCGTGACGCCCGTGGTGATTGCACAGGGCGCCCCGGCAGTTGGGTCGCCCGCACCCGCCAGTGATGACGATGAAGACGAGGAGGGCCCAGCCAAGCCGAGCCCAGTGGAAGCTCCCAAACCAGAGCCGAAAACAGAGGGCGCAGTAGCGCCGACGGCTTCCTCCAAACCGGGTGACGAGCAGCGCCTGGTGTCGGGCGCACCCCTCTATAACCCCAACGTCGCGGTCCACATCGTGGAGCAGAAGCAGTTCTCGGACTCGGGCCGGCGTGAGCTGGTGCTCTTCCCGGTGGCGCTGCAGGTGAATGGCAAATTCACCCAGCACTTCGGCACCTTCGGCAGCTTCGTGTGGCACCTGCAGGAGAACTTCGGCCTTCAGATCACCGGCGGCTACAACTGGTACAACGCCGAGTCGGGCTTCAACGCCGAGCTGGTCGAGAAGGTTCGCGCCGAAGCCCAGGCCGCCACCTCGCTACTGTGGACCTGGGGGGTGATGGGCGGCGTGGAGGTGACGCCGCTGTACGCCAAGTTCGCCTTCTTCGAGGGCACCCTGGCCACCTTCTCCATCGTCATCAACGGCGGGGCCGGCGTCGGCGGCACCCGGCACCAGCTCAAGCCCGAGAGCGTGGCCTCCGACGGGGTGACCGTCAGCCCGGCCACCTACGGGGACACCGGGGCGCGCTTCATGGGATCGCTGGGCGCGGGCTTCCGGCTGCAGCTGGGCCAGCGCTTCGCCTTCCGTCTGGAGGTCCGCGACGTCGTCTACACCGCCAAGGTGGACTCGGTGAACGGCTGCAACTCGATGGATCTGAAGGCCATGGACGACAAGATTCGCGGCGGCCAGCCAATCGAGTCGGCGGTGGTAGGCGGGAGCTGCAACGTGCAGAGCTTCGCCGGGACCGATCCCGACACCGGCTACAAGCGGAGCAACGACGTGCCGCTGGCGCTCAATCTGGTGCGGCTACCGTCGTCGGACGTCCTCAACAACGTCGGCCTGTACATCGGGGCGTCGTTCCTCTTCTAAGTGAGTGAGAAGGCCATGATCCGCACGCTCGTCCTCAGCCTCGCCCTCGCCGCTTCCAGCGCCTTCGCGCAGGACCTGGCGAACTACAACAAGGGCCTCTCGGCCTACAACGCCAACGACTTCGGGGAGGCGGCGCGCCTCTTCTACGAGGTCACCAACACCACCACCGACAATGATCTGCGCAACAAGGCCGAGTACTACCTGGCCTCCAGCTTCCAGCGGGCCAACCTGCCGTTCACCGCCTTCATCTACTTCACGCCGATCGTGAAGCAGGGGCCGTCGCACCCGTACCACGCCAAGAGCGTGGAGGCGTTCATCGCCCTGCAGGAGACGCTCAACGACGACTACCTGATCCCGTCGATCCTCAACAACCTGTACGACAAGTACGCGGATACCTGGGCCACCCTGCCGCTGGAGGTCCTGGCGAGGATCAACTACCTCATCGGGCGCATCTCGCACCGCAAGGCGCTGCTGGAGGACGCCAAGCAGTTCCTCGAGGCGGTGCCCGACACCAGCCAGTTCTACGCGCGCGCGCAGTACCTGCTGGGCATCACCCTGGCCGATCCCCGCTACCCAGCCGCCAGCGACGAGGTCCGCAAGGCCAACCTGGACGCGGCGCGGGTGATCTTCGAGAACGTGCTCAAGGTGAAGACCAAGCAGTTGGACTTCGCCGACACCCAGCACCTGGCGATGCTGGCCCTGGGCCGCACCAACTACAACGTGGGCGAGTACCAGAAGGCGGTCGACTGGTACGAGAAGATCCCCCGCTTCTCCAAGTACTGGGATCAGGCGCTCTTCGAGAACGGCTTCGCCCGCTTCCAGAATGACGATCTGGGCGGCGGCCTGGGATCGCTGCAGGGCCTCTACGCCCCGCAGTTCGCCGGCGCCTTCCAGCCCGAGTCGTGGATCCTCACCAGCACCATCTATTACTTCTCGTGCCTGTACGAAGAGTCCAAGGCCGCGCTGGTGGAGTACGAGAACCTCTACCTGCCGATGGCCGAGAAGCTGAAGCCCCTGGTGGAGGGCGAGTCGAGGGATCCGGCCAGCTACTTCCAGTTGGTCGAGCGGACGGAGAGCCAGGAGCTGCCGAAGGCGGTGCTCAACTGGGTGCGCTCCAACGAGCGCATGCTGGGCCTGTTCGGCATGCTCCACCAGATCGAGGTGGAGAAGGGCCTCATCGATCAGAACCAGGGGTGGAAGGCGGCCAAGCTGGCCAACGAGCTCGTCACGTACCTCGATCAGAACAAGGCGATGCTGGAGCAGGTCGCCGGCACCGTGTCCAGGGCCCGCCTCGTGGAGGCCTACCGGACCATCAAGGGCTTCGCGGATCAGGCCGAGATCATCCGCTTCGAGGTGGCCAAGGCCGAGAAGGAGCTGGCCGAGCAGAACGTCGACGCGGCGGGCGTGCTGAAGAAGCAGACCCTCTACCGCCCGAAGATGCCCGCGGAGAACTGGAATTACTGGAAGTTCCAGGGCGAGTTCTGGCGCGACGAGATCGGCTACTACCAGTACACCTTGAAGCGCGGCTGCCCGACGTCCTCGAACTGACCGGACGGGCCGGGTGTTGAAACCCACGAGCCCTCGAAAGCACTGGAAAAAGATGGCCCCCGCTGCGATCAGGGGGTCCCTTCCTTCATCCGGACCCGTGTTGTAGGGTCCGCGCGTTTTTTGTCCCACAGGAGCATTCAAGATGACGCTGGCCCGAATCCTCTGCGCGCTGCCGTTGGTGTTGTCGCTGGTGGCCTTCGATGCATCGGCCCAGGGAAAGAAGGGCAGCAAGGCCCCGGCGAAGGCCGATCCGAAGGCCGCGAAGGCCGATCCCAAGGCCGCGGCGAAGAAGCCGGAGGAGCGCAAGGGCCCCGCCAAGCTGGACGCACGCAGCGGGGCGCCTCCCGCCGAGGCGGACGTGGAGCGCGAGGCGATCGCCGACAAGAAGCGCGACGATCAGATCGAGGCAGCGAAGAAGATCATCCCGAAGATCGAGGACGGCAACCCGCAGAAGGCCGACCTGCTCTTCCAGTTGTCCGAGCTGTACTGGGAGAAGTCGCGCTACCTGTACCGCAAGGAGATGCTGGGCTTCTTCAAGGCGCAGAAGGAAGCCGACGAGAAGAAGAACCGCGGCGAGAAGGTGGCCGAGCCCAAAGAAGAGCACCGCGAGTCCGAGCTCTACCGCTCGGAGACGATGCGCCTGTACGAGACGATCCTGCGCGAGTACCCCGCGTACGATCGCAAGGACGAGGTGCTCTTCAACCTCGCCTACAACCTCTACGAGACGGGCAAGCGCGACGCGGCGGTGAAGCGCTACGAGGAGCTGCTCAAGGGCTACCCGGGCTCGAAGTTCGTCCCCGACACCTACGTGCAGCTCGGCAACCACTACTTCGAGGTGGCCAACGTCCTCGAGAAGGCGAAGACGTATTACGAGAAGGCGTTCGCCTCGAACAACCCGAAGATCAAGTCCTACGCGCTGTACAAGCTGGCCTGGTGTGACTTCAACGCCGGCGAGCACGAGAAGGCGCTCAAGAAGCTGCAGCAGACGGTGGAGTTCGCGGAGAAGCAGGGCAAGGACCGCGCCTTCACCGACCTGAAGAACGAAGCGCTGAACGACTCGATCCGCATGTTCACCGAGCTCAACCGGGCGGACGACGCGATCGCCTATTACACGGCGCACGCGGGCAAGAAGAAGAAGATCACCCTGATCGGCAAGCTGGCCTACGCGCTCCAGGACGCGGGCCACCACGACAACTCGATCAAGTCCTTCCGCTACCTGCTCAACGACAACCCGCTGGCCGAGTCGGCGCCCGACTTCCAGCAGGCGATCATCAAGTCCTACGAGGGCATGCGGCAGCGCGAGAACGTGAAGGCCGAGGTGAAGAAGCTGGCCAAGCTGTACCGGCCGGGCTCCGAGTGGTGGAAGGCCAACGAGTCGAAGAAGGAAGTGCTGCGCAACGGCTTCAACGTCGCCGAGGAGGCGATGCGCACCACCGTCACCGAGTACCACCAGGAAGCGCAGAAGACCAAGCAGGTGGAGACGTACCGGCTGGCCCGCGACATCTACAAGGAGTACGTGGACGGCTTCGCCACGTCCGACGACGAGGCCTTCGTCGCCGATCAGGCCTTCAACCTGAAGTTCTACTACGCCGAGATCCTCTGGGCGCTCGAGGAGTGGGAGCCCGCCGCGAAGCAGTACGACGGGGTGGTGGGCTTCAAGGTCCCCAACCGGCCCGAGGCGAAGGAGGCCTCCAACGAGAAGTACCGCCAGACGGCCGCGTACAACTCGATCCTCGCCTACGAGAAGCTGGTGAAGATCGAGCGCGGCGTGCTGCAGAAGTCGGAGCTCAAGGAAGGCGGCAAGGTCGAGGAGACCAAGAAGAAGGGCTCGGTCGAGAAGCAGCAGAAGGTGACCAAGCGCTCGACCAAGGAGCTGGAAGAGAAGCCGCTCACCGACTTCGAGAAGCAGCTGGTCGCCGCCTGCGACAAGTACAACCAGATGTTCCCGAAGAACCCGGACGAGGTCGACGTGGCCTACCAGGCCGCGGTCATCTTCTACGACAAGAACCACTTCGTGGACGCGGCTCGCCGCTTCGGTGACATCGTGAACAAGTACCCGGAGGAGAAGCGGTCCACCGAGGCCGCCGACCTCTCCATGGCCGTCCTCGAGGAGAAGGAGGAGTGGCTGGAGCTGAACATCCTCGCGCGGCAGTTCAAGGCCAACGCCAAGCTGACCAAGCCCGGCACCGAGTTCGCCAAGCGCGTGGGCGGGATCGTCGAGGGCAGCCAGTACAAGTACATCGACGAGGTCGTCTACAAGAAGGAGAAGGATCCCAAGAAGGCGTCGCGCCTCTTCCTTGCCTTCGTCGAGGAGTTCCCCAAGTCGGAGAACGCCGATCGCGCGCTCACCTACTCGATGATCATCGCCCGCGAGGCCTACGAGCTGGACAAGGCCGCGCAGATCGGTGAGCGGCTGCTCAAGGAGTACCCGCAGTCGGTCTTCGACCTCAAGGTGAAGGCCTCGCTGGCCTACCTGTACGAGAAGATGGCCAACTTCGAGAAGTCCGCGAACATGTACGAGGAGTTCGTCGCCACCTACGACCTGGCCGCGGGTGAGAAGGGCGTCGGCTACGCCAACGTCAAGGATCTGCTCAGGAAGGAGGCCGAGGAGCGGGCCAAGGCCGCCAAGACGGCGAAGAAGGATCCCAAGGCCTCGGCGCCGGCGGTGATCTCCACCGTGGAGATGAAGAAGCTCACCGCGGACAAGCAGAAGGAGCGCGAGGCGCAGATCAAGGAGGCCGGCGAGCTGGTGGCCGACGCGCAGTACAACACCGGCTTCTGGTACGAGGGCGTGGGTCAGTTCGACAAGGCGATCGCCGCGTACAACCGCTACATCGCCCGCTTCAAGGACAAGAAGGACGTCCCCGACATCGCCTTCAACATCGGGTTGGTGCTGGAGAAGCAGAACAAGTACCTGGACGCGATCAAGTACTTCGATCAGTACCAGACGACGTACGCCAAGGACGCGCGGGTCGCGGACACCCGGCGCTTCGATCTGAAGTACCGGCAGTTCCTCTTGAACGGGAAGCTGAAGAACGCCGCCGAGCAGGATCGCCTGGCGAAGGACCTCACCGGCGCCTGGGCCAAGCTCAAGGAAGAGGAGAAGAAGAACGACCGGGTGAAGCTGGCCTACGCCCACACGAAGTTCTATCTGCTCGAGCCGCAGTGGAACGCCTACCTGGCGCAGAAGTTCGACTACAAGAACTTCAACCGCTCGGCGATCGTCCAGTTCTCGAAGACGGACCGCCCGAAGAAGGAGAAGGCGCTGGCGGAGATCGAGAAGGTCTACACCGAGGTGCTGGGGATCGGGAACGCGGAGTACGGCATCGCGGCGCTGACCCGCATCGGCATGGCCTACGGTGACTTCGCCTCCAACATCGCCGGCATCCCCGATCCGGTGGGCTTCGACGAGGATCAGACGGCCATGTTCCGCGGCGAACTCGAGAACCGCTACGTCTTCCCGGTCGAGGAGAAGGCGGTGGAGGCCTTCGACAAGGCGCTGGCCAAGTCCTACGAGCTGTCCGTCTACAACGAGTGGACGCTGCAGGCGCAGGACAAGCTGAACAAGTACAAGCCGGGCTTCTACGGCAAGCCGCGCGACGTCGCGTACCGGGGCGCCGAGTTCTTCGCCACCAGCGGCTTCGAGAAGGGCGTGCAGCTCCCGTCCGAGGTGGCCGCCGAGAAGCCCGCGGCGCCGCCCGACGCGCCTCCCGCCGGAGGCGCCACCAAGCCGCCGGAGTCGGCCGCGGCCCCCACTCCTGGCGCGGGGGCCCGCTAATGAGCCCCTCTCGAATCAAGGGAACGAGCATGAAGTCCTTGCGCATCGCCGGGCTGTCCGTCGCCGCCGCCCTGTCCGCCTGCACCACGGTGCAGGAGGAGGTGAAGAAGGATCCGGTGCTCACCGCGCCGGTGAAGGCGAAGGAGAAGACGACGCAGGAGCTCTTCCAGGACGGCGTGGCGGCCTTCGACGCGGGCAAGTACGACGTGGCGAAGACGGCGTTCACGGCGGTGTCGAAGAAGGCGCCCCAGAGCGTCGGGCTGCAGTTCAACCTGGGCCTGGTCGCCGAGAAGCAGGGCCAACTGGCCGAGGCCGTGGGGTACTACGAGGCGGCCCACAAGCTCGATCCGAAGCACAAGCCCACGCTGCTCAACCTGGGCCGCGCCTACCGCCTGCAGGATCGCTTCGACGACGCGATCGCCCTGTACGAGGCGGCGCTCAAGGATCCCGCCAACGAGTACGACGTCGAGCTCAACAACAACCTCGCCGTCGCCTACCGGCTGTCGAAGAAGTACGCCGAGGCCGAGGCCGCCGCCCGCAAGGTGCTGGCCCGCACCAAGGACAACCCCGACGCGTACAAGAACCTGGCGCTCATCTACTTCGACCAGGGGAACTTCCGGCTGGCCGAGTTCATCAGCGCCAACGCGAGGAAGCTCGATGACAAGGATCCCGGCGTCTACAACAACCTGGGGCTCATCTACCTGAAGATCGACGATCGCCGGACCGCGCTGGGCCAGTTCCAGAAGGCCGTCGAATTGAACAAGAACTTCGCGCCCGGGCTCTTCAACATCGGCGCGATGGCCCTGAGCTACCGCGACTACGAGGGCGCCGAGAAGGTGCTGGGCCGGGCCACCGAGCTCGATCCGACCTCCTACGAGGGCTTCCTCGCCTACGCCTGGGCGCTCGACGGCCAGAAGGGCCGGGATCCGAAGAAGGGCCTCAAGGCCGGCGAGACCTTCGAGCGCGTCCTGGCGATCAAGCCGGAGCAGCCCGACGCCATCTGCGGCGCCGCCTGGGCCTACGCGGCCGACAAGGGCGGCTGGGAGAGGGCGCTCAAGTTCTTCGAGACCTGCAAGGGCCTCAAGTCCACCACCGCGCAGGATCAGCAGCTGATCGACAACAAGGTGAAGGGCATCCTGGCCATGCAGAAGCAGCCGGCCGCCGCCCCGCAGCCCAAGCCGGAAGACAAGCCCAAGCCGGCCGCGGCCCCCGCCGGCGGCCCGTCGCTCCTCGACAAGGTGACCGACGACGCCGCCAAGGAGGAAGCCGCCCAGCCGCCCCCCGCCGGCGGTACCCCTCCGGCCCCGGCTCCGGCCCCCGCACCGCCCCCCGCGAAGTGAGAGGGGCGTTGGCACAATGCGTCATGCCGCCCGAGCACCGCTGGGGTAGGGATGACAACGACCTGCGGAATCCCTAGTATCCGCCGACTTTTCGGAACCCCGCCATGCGACCCGGTGTCGGATGGCTCACGGAGGTAAGGACATGAAGCGCACGTTCGCTCTGCTGGCCCTGGTGGCCCTCGTCGCCGTCCCTGCGATGGCCGAGGACAAGGTGATCAAGGAAGCCGACAAGACGGTCTTCCGCAAGAAGACGGTCATCGACTTCACCGACGTGGCCGTCGAAGGTGAGCTCACCAAGCCCGAAGGCAGCTACTCGGTGTCGAAGAAGAAGACGACGTTCAAGACGCTGATCAAGGTGCGCGACAACTTCAACCCCGAGCTGCAGAAGTCGGTCGACAACCTGTAAGCGCAGCGCCGGTTTCCGTCGTACCGCTTCACGTCTCGTGCATCACGAGGTTCCCACATGAAGAAGACGCCCATCACCCTGCAGATCACCAGCCCCGACGGCCAGGTGAGCGAGTCCACCAGCGAGCTTGAGAGCATCATCGTCGGCTCCGGCGCGGGCGCCGCGGTCAAGGTGGCCGATCCCAAGGTGTCCAACCTCCACTGCATGCTCAAGGTGGAGAAGGACGGCAACGTCACGGTCATCGACCTTGGCTCCGAGAGCGGCACCAAGGTGAAGGAGCAGTCGGTCAAGGATCCCACCATCGTCGCGTCCGGTGACGTGATCCTGATCGGCGAGTCCAAGGTGAAGGTCGTCTTCGGCAACGGCCACGCCAGGCTCGAGGAGAAGGGTGAGGCGAAGGCCGAGTCTTCCACCGAGAAGAAGAAGGACAAGGTCGTGCCCACGCCCCCCAAGGCGCTGGCCGGCACCGGGAAGAACGCCGCGGTGCTGTTCAACGAGCCGCTCCCCGCCGAGGCGATCCCCACCGAGACCGAGAAGGTGCTCCAGGTCGCGCTCCTCTGGGGCGACACCCTGATCAGCGTGCAGCACTTCGCCGACGGCGTGCCGGTCACCATCGGCGACGGCAGGGGGAACAAGTTCAACGTCTTCTCCCCCGGCGTGGGCGTCAGCTTCACTCTGGCGCAGGCGCGGGGCTCGACGGCGATCGTCAACGTGCCTTCCGTGGCCGGGTTGGTCGTCACCACCAAGTCGGACAGCCACAAGTCGAAGGAGCAGCTCAAGGGCGAAGGCAAGCTGCGCGCCGCCGAGGGCGGGGTGCGGGCCGACGCGGTGGAGCTGGCGCTGCACGATCGCGCGCAGATCAGCCTCGACAACGTCGCCTTCATCGTCCGCTACGTGCGTCCCTCCTCGGCGATCACGATGAACACGCTGCAGGAGCACGACTTCACCTTCTTCAAGATCACCTCGATCTGCCTGATGGCCTTCTTCGCCCTGGTGGCGGCGATGATCATCACCCCGCTCACCGGCGGCGGCGAGGGCGACGACATCTTCGCCAACCCGTCCAAGTACGTGAAGATGGTGGTCAAGCCGGAGAAGAAGCAGGAGATCAAGAAGTTCAAGGATCTCTCTGGCATCGCCGAGGGCGCCAAGGCCAAGGAGAAGGAAGGGAAGTTCGGCAAGCAGGACAAGGACAAGAAGGAAGCCGACCCGTCGAAGAAGGGCGCGCCCGTCGTCGACGCCAACAAGCGCGAAGAGGACCGCAAGAAGGTGTCCAGCCTGATGGCCGGCATGTTCGGCGGAGGCGCGGCGTCCAACGTCTTCGGCCCCGGCGGGCTGGGCACCGGCATCAACAATGCGCTCGGCGGCCTGCAGGGCGGCGCGGGCGTGGGTGACGCCCAGGGCGTAGGCGGGCTCGGGTCCCGCGGCTCCGGCGCCGGTGGTGGCGGCACGGGCCTGGGCCTCGGCGGGCTGGGCACCAAGGGCGGCGGGCGCGGCGCGGGCGGCTACGGCTCCATCGATCTCGGTGGCCGCGGCAAGGACTCGACGCGCGTCATCCCCGGCAAGACGACCGTGGTGGGCGGCCTGGACAAGGACGTGATCATGAAGGTGATCAAGCGCCACCAGAACGAGATCAAGTTCTGCTACGAGCAGGAGCTGCAGAAGGATCCCAAGCTGGGCGGTAAGGTGGCCGTCGCGTGGACCATCGATCCCTCGGGCGGCGTGTCCGAGGCCAACGTGTCCGAGTCGTCGATCGGCAACGCCAACGTCGAGTCCTGCATCGTGCAGCGCATCCGGCGGTGGAAGTTCCCCGAGCCGGCTGGCGGAGGCATCGTCAACGTCACCTTCCCGTGGATCTTCAAGGCCGCGGGCGACGACAGCGCCGACGAGTAGGCGCCTTCACCTGAAGCAGCGGCGCGGGTGGCTCTCGAGGCCTCCGCGCCGCTCGTGTTTCTGGCCTTCGCGCGATTTTTTCCGGCAGGCGCCTCGCTTTTCACCTTGCGCGACAGGTGCGGGCGGGTATGGTGCCGCGCCCGAAGTAGGGAGGATTCGTGCGGAAATTCGCCACGTTGCTGATCGCGCTGCTGCTCTCCACCACCGCCGTCGCGGCGACCCCGTCGGAAGGTGTACCGCTCAAGGTCCGCCGCGGCTTCTTCACCGAAACCGACATCGGCGGGATCCTCACGGTCGGCGGCGACGACGGCTACTCCAACCTGCAGGTCTACCTGCAGCTTGGCCTCGGCTACCAGTTCGCCCTGAAGGAAGGGATGGGGATCATCCCGGTCGGCTTCCACGTGGGCATCGGCGCCAACGCGGCGAACTGCCACGCGGGGAAGACGAACGGCGGCGTGTGCAACTCGTCGGACAACTTCACGATGACCTTCCTGTCCGTCTCCGCGGGCTACCTGCACCGCGTGGTGGAGCGGCTGTACCTGGGCGGGAAGATCATCGGCGGCTACACGCTGCTCGATCCCGAGCCGGTGGCGGGGGTGAACGGCGGCGTCAATATCGGCGTGGCGGCCAGCCTGGAGTACGCCACCAACATGGATCACTTCTCCGTCGGCGTGGACGTGTCGTACCGGATCATCATCGGCCCGAACATCAACGTCCTCGCGTTCTTCCCGCGCGTTCAATACACGTTCTGATCGCGCTCCCTCCGTGGAGAGGGCGAGCGAGAGGGGCGTCTTCGGGCGGAGGTGCCTCATGACGGATCGCTACGGCCTGAGTCGAGTCGTCGGCGAGCCCGGGGTGCTCCCGCAGCGCGCCAGGCAGCTCGATCCGAAGCTGCCCTTGCGCGACGGCGAGCTGCTCATCGACGTGGAGAGCCTGAACATCGACGCGGCGTCCTTCAAGCAGCTGAAAGACGCGGCGGGCGGCGATCCGCAGAAGATCATCGCCGCGGTGCGGGAGATCGTCGCCGCGCGCGGGAAGATGCAGAACCCGGTCACCGGCTCGGGGGGCATGTTGATCGGCCGGGTGCGGGAGAGCTCGAAGTCCCACCCGGCGCACGGCACGCTGAGGCCCGGCGATCGGCTCGCCACGCTGGTGAGCCTCACGCTGACGCCGCTGGTCATCGACGAGGTGGTGGGGATCAAGCCGGAAATCGACCGCCTCGACGTGAGGGGTCACGCGATCCTTTTTCCGTCGGGGATCTACGCGAAGCTGCCGGAGGATCTCCCCGAGAAGCTGGCCCTGGCGGCGCTGGACGTGGCCGGCGCGCCGGCGCTGGTGGCCCGGCACGTGAAACCGGGGATGACGGTGCTGATGCTGGGGGCTGGGAAGTCGGGCGCGCTGTGCCTGGCGCAGGCGCGCGACGCGATGGCGGGGAAGGGGAAGCTGTTCGCCTTCGACATCTCGCAGCCCGCGCTGGACATGCTCAGGCGCCTTGGGCTCTGCGACGAGGCGATCCAGGGCGACGCCACCAACGGGGTGGCGGTGATGGAGGCGGTGCTGGCGAAGACGGGCGGGGCGCTGCCGGAGCTCGTCGTCAACTGCGCGTCGGTGCCCAACACCGAGATGGCGGCGGTCCTCTCGGTGCGCGAGGGAGGGACGGTGATCTTCTTCTCCATGGCCACCAGCTTCTCCGCGGCGGCGCTGGGGGCGGAGGGCGTGGGGAAGGACGTGACGATGGTGATCGGCAACGGCTACGTGCCCGGGCACGCGGAGCTGACGCTCGAGCTGCTCCGCCGGCACGAGGGGCTGCGGCAGGCCTTCGCCGAGCGCTACGCGTGAGCGACGCCCAGCCGGACTGGGCGCGCGAGGCACAGGCGCTCCAGCGTGACGGCTACACGGCGGCGGTGGTGGCGCGGAAGCTGATCGAGCTCCACGGCGTGCCGCGCGAGCAGGCCGAGGCCGTCGTCGGGAGGCTGTACGGCACGCGGGTCGACGCGTACGCGGGCGAGCAGGCCGGGCCGAAGATCCTCGGGATCGCGCTGGTGCTCATCGGGCTCGCCGGAGCCGCGTACTTCTTCCGTGAAGTCGGCGCGCGGACCTCGGGACGGATCCTCTTCGTGTACTTTGCGCTGGCCGCCTCGGTGGCGCAGGGGATCCGCCTGGTCGTCTCCAGGCGGCCCTGAGGCGAGGCGCATCCTGCCGCTCAGGGCGGCACGGGCCCACGCGCCGGGAGGCCGGCCGGCCCAGAGCGACGCGGCCCAGGCGCAGCGATCAACCGGCGGAGGATCGCTCGGGAGGTGGCGCTCGACGAAGGCCTGCGCTCGCGCTCAAGCGGACGAGCTGCTCGATCTCGCAGCCCAGCGTCACAGGTAGAAGCGATCGACCACGCCCGCGGTCCGCTGGAGGATCGACGTCCAGCCGATGAGCGCGTCCACCCGCGGCTCCACGTCTGGCGGCGTCAACCCCACCGCCGCCATCGAGCCCGAGCAGGCGAACACCGTTCCCAGCCCCGAGTCGCGAACGACATCGAGCAACTGCCGCGCCGTCGGCACGCCGCGCAGCTCCATGGTGGCGTTGACGTCGTCGCGCTCCAGATCCGGCTCATCCAACTGGCCCCGCACCAGCCGCTCCAGCGCCCACCAGAAGAAGTAGAGCTCCGCGCGCCGGCCCATCGACACCGCCGCCGCCGCGATCGCCAGCCCCTGGTGCACCACGTCGTACTCCCCGCGGTGCAGAAAAATGACGACCGGGCCGGCCTCCGCCATGCCGACCTTCTACGGCGGATTTCGACGACTTGCGTTACCCATTCGACCGCTGGATGACATTTGTAAGTGAATTCGAGTGTTTACAGGTGGAATTGGCGAAGGCTTTGCCTGTAGAGAGAGCGCCGCTGATGCCGGACGACACGACAGCCCGTCGCAAGGACGCCCACCTGGATCTCTGCGCCACGGAGGAGGTCGCGCCGAAGGAGAACTCCACCCTCCTCGAGTGCGTGCGGCTGGTCCACTGCGCCATGCCGGAGCTGTCGGCGGACGAGATCGACTTGTCCACCCCCCTCTTCGGGAAGACGCTCAAGGCGCCGCTGCTGGTGACGGGGATGACGGGGGGCACGGAGCGCGCCGGCGAGGTGAACAAGCAGTTGGCCGGCGTCGCCGAGGAGTTCGGCCTGGCCTTCGGAGTGGGCAGCCAGCGCGCCATGGCCGAGCGGCCGGAGCTGCTCGGGACCTTCGCGGTGCGCGACGTGGCGCCCTCCACCGTGCTGATCGGCAACCTCGGCGTGGTGCAGGCCGCGAGGATGGGCTTGGGCGCGGTGCAGAAGCTGACCGACTCTCTGGGCGCCGACGCGCTGGCGGTGCACCTGAACCCGGGCCAGGAGCTCACCCAGCCCGAGGGCGATCGCGACTTCCGCAAGGGCTACGCGACGATCCAGGCGCTCGCGAAGCACTACGGCGACCGGCTGCTGGTGAAGGAGACCGGCTGTGGGATCTCTCCCGAGGTGGCGCGACGGCTGGTGGAGTGCGGGGTGAAGCACCTCGACGTGTCGGGCCTGGGCGGCACCTCCTGGGTGCGCGTCGAGCAGCTGCGGGCGAAGGGCGCGGCGGAGGAAGTGGGCGCGCAGTTCTCCAACTGGGGCATTCCCACGGCCGCCGCGGTGGCCTCGGTGCGCCGCGCGGTGGGCCCGCAGGTGAAGGTGATCGCCTCCGGTGGCTTGAGGACGGGGCTGGACGTCGCGAAGGCCCTGGCGCTCGGCGCCGATCTGGGGGGCATGGCGTTGCCGCTGTTCCGGGCACAGCAGCAGGGGGGAGTGCAGGCCGTGCGCGAGGCGGTGGCTGTGATCGTCACCGCGCTCCGGCAGGCGCTGGTCTTGACGGGGGTGAGGCGCGCGTCGGAGCTTCGCGTGCGCCCTCAGGTGATCACTGGGGAACTGAAGGACTGGCTTTCGGCGCTCGAAGGCCGGGCATGAAGCACCGCGAGGGACAGAGCCGTCATGGGTGAAAACTACACGTCGAGGTTGGCCGGGTTTCACAAGCTGCCGCTGGCGGATCGCCTGGGGACCGTGTCGCGCACCACGCGCCTGTCCGCGGACGAGGTGGGCGCGCTGCGCGGCGGGGGCCTGTCCATGGAGACGGCCAACCAGATGATCGAGAACGCCATCGGCATCTTCGAGATGCCGCTGGGGCTGGGCCTCAACCTCCAGGTGAACGGGCGCGACTACATCGTCCCCATGGCGGTGGAGGAGCCTTCCGTCATCGCCGCGGTCAGCTTCGCCGCGAAGATCGTCCGCGAGGGCGGGGGCTTCACCGCCGAGGCCGATGATCCGGTGATGATCGGCCAGGTGCAGGTGACCGGCTTTGGGGACGCCGGCGCGGCCACCCAGGCGCTCGTCGCGCACAAGGAGCAGATCCTCGCGCTGGCCAACAGCTTCCACCCGTCCATGACGGCCCGCGGGGGAGGCGCGAGGGACATCGAGGTGCGCGTGCTGCCTCCGCCCGAGGGGCCGCGGGGTGAGCCGATCCTCGTGGTGCACCTCCTGGTGGACACCCAGGAGGCGATGGGCGCCAACCTGATCAACACCATGGCCGAAGGGGTGGCCCCGCTGGTGGAGCAGTTGACCGGCGGCAAGGTGTTCCTGCGGATCCTCTCCAACCTGGCCGATCGCCGGCTGGCGCGCGCGTCCTGCCGGATCCCGGTGAAGGCCCTGGCGGACTTCGACATGTCCGGCGAGTCGATCGCCGAGGGGATCGTCCAGGCCAGCCGCTTCGCGCAGGCGGATCCGTACCGCGCGGCGACGCACAACAAAGGCGTGATGAACGGCGTCGACGCGGTGGCCATCGCCACCGGGCAGGACTG
Source organism: Myxococcales bacterium (assembly GCA_020846875.1). Taxonomy (GTDB): domain Bacteria; phylum Myxococcota; class Myxococcia; order Myxococcales; family Myxococcaceae; genus JADLDB01. The sequence continues at coordinate 93,651 of JADLDB010000059.1, forward strand.
GCGCGCGATCGAGGCGGGGGCCCACGCGTTTGCCTGCCGCGACGGCCAGTACCGGCCCTTGTCCACCTGGACGCTGGAGGAAGGCCACCTGGTGGGGCGGATCGAGCTCCCGCTGGCGCTGGGCACGGTGGGCGGGCCGATCAAGATCCACTCCCAGGTCCAGGCCGCCTTGAAGCTCTTGCGCGTGCAGTCGGCGCGCGAGCTGTCGATGGTGATGGCCGCGGTGGGGCTGGCGCAGAACTTCGCCGCGGTCCGGGCGCTGGGCTCCGTGGGCATCCAGAAGGGGCACATGGCGCTGCACGCGCGCTGCGTGGCCGTCACCGCCGGCGCTCGCGGCCACTGGGTGGAGATGGTCGCCAACGCCCTGGTGCAGGCCGGCCATGTCAAGGTGGACAAGGCCAGGGAGATCCTCGCCGTGCTGATGAGCGAGTCACGCACCGAGGTCGCGCCGACCACCACCTGACGTGGGAAGGAAGAGGCAGCGCGATCGACCATGAAGCCGTGGACGTCGGGACGCCGCGCAGGGGGTGCCTCCTCTACCTGCGCAGCCAACGGCTCTGCGACGAGGACGGCCAGGGCGCCGCGCACCGCCGCGAGGAGGAAGTTCTCCGATCCACGCGCGTGGGTGGTAGAGGCGCGCCGATGATCGAGCGAGGCGCGACGCCATGAGCATCCGCATCACCGCCTTCGGGCCGGGGAAGATCATCCTCCTGGGAGAGCACGGCGTGGTGTACGGCCACCCCGCGCTGGCGGCCTCCATCTCTCGCGGCGTGCGCGCCTGGGGAGAGCCGTCGGATGTGCCGCAGCTGGAGCTCCCGGAAGGGTTGTCCGACGCCCACCGCGACGCCCTGGAGCGCGCCTTCGTCCGCGCCACGAAGAAGGCCGGCCACCCCAACGTGTCGGTGCACCTCGAGTCGCAGCTGCCGCTGTCGATGGGGCTGGGGAGTTCCGGCGCGCTGGCGGTGGCGGTGTCGCGGGTGCTGCTCGAGGCGAAGCACGCCCGGCCGGCCACGCCGAAGCAGGTGGAGGCGCTGGCCTTCGAGATGGAGAAGGAGTTCCACGGCACGCCGTCCGGCGTCGATCACACCACCAGCGCGCGGGGCACGATGATCGTCTTCCGCAAGGGGCAGGTGCGCGAGGTGACGGCGAAGAAGCCGGTGAAGGTGCTGGTGGCGCTGGTGGGGCCCCGCGCGGGCACGAAGGTGACGGTGGGGGCCTTGAGGGAGCGGCAGGCGCAGTGGCCCGCGCGCTACCGGCGCCTCTTCCAGGAGATCGGCCGGCTGGTGGGGGAGGGCGCGAAGGCCGCGGCGGCGGGGGATCTGCCGGCCCTGGGCGACGTGATGAACCTGAACCAGGGCCTGCTGAACGCGCTGGGCCTGTCCAGCCCGCGCCTGGAGGACATGGTGTTCCGCCTGCGGGCCACCGGCGCCCTGGGGGCCAAGCTGACCGGGGCCGGAGGAGACGGCGGGGCGGTGATCGGCCTGTTCCCCGAGCCCGAGGTGGCGCTGGTGCGCCTGCGCCGGGAAGGCATCGACTGCTTCGCCAGCCAACTGGCCGGACCGAGGGCCCTGTGAAAGCCACCGCTGTCGCTCATCCGAACATCGCGTTGGTGAAGTACTGGGGCAAGCGCGACGAGAGGCTGATCCTCCCGCACCAGTCGAGCCTCTCGGTGACGCTGGGGCCCCTGTCCGTCACCACCACGGTGGAGTTCTCCGTCGAGAGGGGCGAGGACTTCGTGGAGCTGAACGGACGGGTGGCCGAGGGCACGGAGCGCAAGCGGGTGGTGGAGGCGCTGAAGCTCGTGCGCGCTGACGCGAAGCAGGCGCTCAAGGCGAAGCTGGGCGCGGCGCGGATGGTGTCGAAGGGTGACTTTCCGGCCTCGGCGGGGCTGGCGTCGAGCGCGGCAGCCTTCGCGGCGCTGGCGGTGGCGGCGCGGGCGGCGGCGGGCTTTGCGCGCGACGTGAAGGCGGAGTCGATCCTCGCGCGGCGAGGCAGCGGCTCGGCCAGCCGGAGCATCGAAGGCGGCTTCGTCAGGTGGAACCGGGGCCGCCGGCCCGACGGGAAGGACAGCTTCGCCGAGCAGCTCTTCGACGAGGCGCACTGGCCGGACCTGCGGCTGTTGGTGGGGATGGTGAGCCGCGAGGAGAAGGAAGTGAAGTCGCGCGACGGCATGCGCTCGACGGTTGACACGTCGCCGTACTACCCGGCCTGGGCGAAGGACGCGGAGGTGGAGGTCAAGGGGATCGTCCGTCACCTCGAGCGGCGCGATCTGGAGGCGGTGGGGGAGACGGCCGAGCGCAACGCCTGGCGCATGCACGCCACCGCGCTGGGGGCCAATCCGCCGCTCTGCTACCTGAAGCCGGAGACGCTGGGCGTCATCCAGGCCTGCCGGGAGCTGCGCCGGCAGGGCGTGGGCGTGTGGTTCACCCTCGACGCGGGCCCCAACCCGGTGCTGCTCACCAGCGCGAAGGACGAAGAGCGGGCCGCGGAGCTGGTGCGCGCCCACGGTGCCTCGGAGGTCGTCCGCTGCCATCCGGGCGGCGACGCGCGCCTCGTCGCGCAGCACCTGAGCTGATCGTCTCCTCGTCAGCGGCGGCGCACGTTCGGCGGCACCGAGAACGGCTCGCGCAGCAGCAGCGCGCGCTGCAGCAGCACCTGTTGCTCAGGCAGCAGCTCGAGGCGGACCCCCATGCCCGGCCGGTGCCGCAAGGACGCCCGCGGCACGTCCAGCACCCAGTCCACGTCGCCCGCCACGGTCATCGTTTCTCCCCACGGGAGCTCGATGTCCAGGTTGACGGGGGCCCCGAGGCCTCCGGGAGCGGCGGTCACCACGAAGACGCCTCTCACGGCGTCGTCCGCCGCCAGGTAGAGCTGGTGCTCGGACAGGACGTCCAGCCGGACCACCACGTGGCCCGCCGCCGACATCACGCTCAGCGCCGCCGCCTCGATGTACCGAGCGATCGACGGCCGGCTCACGTAGAAGCCGCTGGGGCTGCTCCCAAGGCCGCTCGGGGAGCTCCAGAATCCGCCGGGGCCGGGCAGCTCTTTCTCGCCCGCCACTACTTCGCCTTCCCTTTCTTCCCTTTGCCCTTGCCGCTGCTGGTCGAGCCCGAGCCGGTGCTCGCGCTCCCGGTGGTGGACCCGCCCGTCGACGTTGACCCACTGCCCGAGCTGCCGGTGCTCGCCGCCGCGCTGCCCCCCTGGCTGGGAGCCGCGCCTCCGCCTTTCGCCTCGTCGTCGACCGACCCGGAAGGATCCACCGCGCCGTTGGGGCCGCCTTTCCCCTTGGCGGGGTTGCTGGAGTCCACGCCGTCCGCGTTGTTACCGTGGCCGTTGTTTGATTTCCCGGACGAGTCAGCAGGAGCGGAGGCGGAGCTGCTCCCACTGCCGGAGCCGGTCGAACTCGCGCTCGTCGTGCTACCGCCTCCCTGGCTGGGAGCCGCGCCGCCGCCCTTGGCCTCGTCGTCGACCGGCCCGGAAGGATCCACCGCGCCGTTGGGGCCGCCCTTCCCCTTGCCGGGGTTGCTGGAGTCTACGCCGTCCGCGTTGTTGCCGTGGCCGTTGTTGGAGTGGCCCGTAGAGGCCCCCGCTGAGCCAGACGACGAGGACGAGCCGGTGCTGCCCGCCGCGCCGCTGGAGGCGCTCGCGCTCCCGGAGCTGGCACTGGAGGTGCCGCTGCCCTTGCTGGGCGCGGGAGGAGTGGGGAGCGTATCGGGCAGCGGGTTGTACTCGTTGGTGATGTCGTCGTAGAGGATGTGCGGCTTCGGCTGAGCCCACGCCCCCGCCGCCAGGACGATCACCGCAAGGGCACCGCAGTCGATGAGTCTGTTCATGTTCCGCTCCAGTTGGGGTCCTTCTCCAGAATCTCGAGGATGTCGGGCCACTCGTCGCCGTCGAGCTGCGCGGTGGCGATGCAGTAGAAGGACTGCGGGCCCCACGGCTGGCTGAGCTGGTAGGTGTAGCGGGCGCCCTTGTAGATGGCGGGCGTCAGCAGCTTTCCACCCACCACCGCGAAGTCGAGGCTCTGGAAGGTGGGCGAGTAGGTCCCCTGCCGCCCCTGGTAGGCCTTCTGCGCCTTCCAGACGTGCGCGAGGCCCAGGATGGCCTCGGTGCGCTTGGCCATCATGATCATGCTCCGGAACTCGTTCAGGGCGATCTGCGCCATGACGCTGAGGATGGCCAGCGTCAGCATCACCTCAACCAACGTGAAGCCACGGGGCCGCCCACGACGCATACCTTCCCCTTGAGCAGCTTTCGGGCCGGCGTCAGCGTCGCGATTTCACAGGGCGGGTACGCACCTCTTCACCGGGCCTGGGTGAAGTCCCCCAGCCGTACTGGGGCTCCTCACCCATCCTCGTGGGGGTGGGTGTCCAGCCCATACCGTCGCAGGCGGTAGCGAAGGGTGTCACGCGATAGGTGGAGGAGGCGGGCGGCCTGGCTGACGTTCTGTCCGGCCAGCACCATCGCCTGCTGAAGGATCGCCCGCTCCAGGGTGTCGAAGGCGACGCCCTCCGAGGGCAGCCGGATCTCGATGGCTCCTCCAGCCGCGAGAATGCTGGCCTGCCCCGGGACGGCCTGCGGTGAAGCGGCGACGAGCCCGGGGATCGCCTCCAGGCTGGTCGCTCCCGGCGGCGCGAGCAGCACCGCGCGCTCCAGCGCGAAGCGCAGCTCGCGAATGTTGCCCGGCCAGTCGTGGGCCTGGAGCTGCGCGAGCGCGGACGCGGTGAAGCCGGTGAGCGGCTTGCGGTACCTCGCCGACAGCTCCTTGAGGAACGCCTCCGCGAGCTCCAGGAGATCGCCGCCGCGCTCCCGCAGTGGCGGCAGGGCGATGGGTAGCGCCGCGAGCCGGTGGAAGAGATCCGCGCGGAAGCGCCCCTCGCGCACCGCCTTCTCGAGATCGACGTTGCTCGCCGCGATCACCTCCACCCGTACCGGACGATCGCGCAGTCCGCCCAGGCGCCGCACCGCTCCCGCCTCGAGCACCTTGAGCAGCTTGGCCTGCACCTCCAGCGGCAGCTCGCCCACCTCGTCGAGGAAGAGCGTGCCCCCGTCCGCCGCCTCGAACAGACCCGGCTTGGCGGTGCGGGCGTCGGTGAAGGCGCTGCGCTCGTAGCCGAACAGCTCCGACTCGATCAGCGTGGCGGGCAGGGCGGCGCAGTTCACCTCGATCCACGGGGCGCGCTCCCCCAGCCGCGCGCGATGGAGGGCCTTGGCCACCACCCCCTTGCCCACGCCCGTCTCACCCTGCACCAGCACCGGCGGGGCGCCGCTGGGCACCCTTGCGAGCGCGGCGATCCGCTCGCGGACCACTGCCATGGCTGGCGAGCTGCCGAGCAACAGCTCGGCGCTGCCGCCGCGGACCCAGGCCAGCTCGCGGGCGGTGCGCCGCTCCCCCAGCGCGCGATCGACGAGCCGCGCCAGCCGGGCGAGATCGAGGGGCTTCTCCAGGAACTCAAAGGCCCCCGCCCGCATCGCCTCCACCGCCGTCTGCACGCTGCCGTGCGCCGTCATCACCACCCGGAGGATCGACGCGTCGATCTGCCCCAGCTTCCCCACCAGATCGATGCCGCTCATCGAGCCCAGTTGAACGTCGGTCAGCACCAGGTCGGGAGTCGAGGTGCGCGCCGCGGTCAGGGCGTCCTCCGCCCGCTCGAAGCGCTCGACGTCGTGCCCCGAGGCGGCGAGGTAGTCGCCGATCATCCGCAGCAGGGTGGGATCGTCCTCGACGACAAAGATCACGCGCCCTCCTGTGCCGGCTGCGCGGCCGGCAGCACCAGGCTGACGCGGGATCCGCCACCGGGGCGATCCTCGAGGATCAACGTGCCGTCATGGCGCTCCGCGACGCGGCGGGCGATGGCCAGGCCCAGCCCGCTCCCCTGAGCACGGGTGGTGGCCCCGGCCTCCACGCGCCGAGCGGCGTCCGGCAGCCCCGGGCCTTGATCCCCCACCACGAAGGCCCAGAAGCGCTGGCCGGGCGGTGGGGCCGAGGCGTCGAGGCCGACCCGCGGGGGCGCAGGCCGATCCTCCACCGACACCGTCACCGCCTGGCCCCGGCGTACGACGGCCAGCGCGTTCTCCACCAGGTTGCGCAGCGCCATGTCCAAGAGCGAGGGATCTACCTCCACCCAGGCGTCCGGCGCGGCCGGGGGACACGTGAAGGTGACGCCCCGGTGGGCGGCTTCTGGGCTGTAGGTGGACGCGAGCGGCTCGAGGACCTCCGCGCAGCGGACCGGCTGGCGCTGGGGCCCGACCTGCCCGGACGCGCGAAGGAAGCGCTGCACCTGCTCCGACAGGCCCTCGGTGAGCCGGATCACCTCGTCCAGTTCGGCGCGCGCGGCGTTGCCGTCTCCCAGCTTCAACTGGGCGAGCTGGACCGACGCCAGCACGCCCGCCAGCGGCGTCTTGAGGCCGTGAGACAGCGCTGCCGCCAGCTCGCCGAAGGCCGCGAAGCGCGCGTTGTCTCCCAACTGGCTGCGCGCCCGGTACAGCGCCTCGAGGCGGTGCCGCAGCATCTCCTCCAGCGCAGTGGTGTCCGGCGCGGCGACGGAGGGCTCGGCTGGTGGTGGCCCCTCCACCGGGGCGGGGCCGGGAACACCGGCGCCTCTGGACGTCCCGAAGCCCGCCAAGAGCCCCAGCACCAACAGGCCCGCCGCGAGGAAGGTGGCTTCCTTGAGGGCCTTCTCCGCCGCCTCCACGTCGGCCCAAAGGGCGGCGAGCGTCTCGCGGTCGCCTTCCTGGGCCCGGGCGATGGAGCCGGCGGCGTCCGCACAGCCTCCGTCGGTGAGGCAGGTGAGGCTCTGGGTGAGCTGCGCACGCTCCCGCGCGGATCGCGCGGTGGCCACGGCCTCGGCCACCAACGCAGCGGCGGGCCGGGCGGTGCCGGTCTCGGCGCGGATCTGCTGGGCGGCCACGTCCAGGGTGCGGGCGCGGCCCAGGGTGGCAGAGAGCTCGGAGACGAGCACCCGCCGGGCGTCCACAGCCCGCCGGGAGGCGAGCACCTGGGTCGCCAGCGCCGCGCCAGCCAGGATCACCGCGAAGAGGAAGAAGAGCGCGCGTCTCATTGGACCAGGATCAGTCGCCCCCCCTCGACCTGGATCACCACCTGCTGCTCCATCATCACCGTCCCGGCGAGTAGCCCTCGCTCCCGCAGCTTCGTGGCGAGCGCGCTGGCCGCCTCCCGCCGGGCGTCGAGGCTCATCAGCGCCCAGCGGGCCGGGTCGATCTGTCCGACGAAGATCTTCGGGCTGTGCGCGGGACCGACGGCCCCGGCCTTCAGCACCGCGCAGAGCGCGGCGAGCTCCTGAGGCGGCAGCTCGGCCAGGCTCCCCCGCGAGGGCCAGCGCGCCCACATCACCAGCAGCAGGGCGGCCAGGACCGCGCCCATCACCACGCGGCGGTGCACCTTCTTCCCCCGGCCGGCGGGCTTGAAGAGGGGCTTGTCGGCAGCCGCCTTCCGGGCGCGCTTCTGCGCGTTGCGGCGAAGCCAGTGCTCGAAGCGCAGCTCGGTGGCTGTCTCGTCTTCGCGCAGCTTCTGGAAGATGGACTTGATCCGCTGATCGACGTCCGCCAGGTGGGCCTCGATCTCCTTACCGGCGGGGGCGTCTGCCTCGGCGAGGCGGCGCAGGTTGTCGTTGACGGCCTCGTTGAGTTCGATGGCGGCGGCCATCACGTCGGGATCGAGCAGCTTGGTACGCAGGGACAGCTTGTAGCCGCGCACGTCGACGAAGAAGCCGGAGGAGACGATCTGGGCAAGGCGCTTGAAGCCGGTGGCCCGCTGGGCCGCGTCTCGCAGGAAGGCGACGGCCGTCTGGCGGGACTCGTCGTCGATCTCCACCTGCGGCAGGGCTTCGGCGAGCAGCTCCCGGCGGCGGGCGGTGGTCGCATCTTCCGGAGCGAGGAAGAAGCTCACCACGCGGGTGAGGAGGAACTGGATGCGATCGAGGCGCACCGGGCTGTCGCCCACCTGCCGCCCCAGCAACGACGCGTAGTCGGCCAGGGCCACCGAGCTGGCCTGCGAGGCGTCGAAGTGCCCGCGGAACCAGCCCATGGGGATCGCCCGATCCAGCGCCTCCAGATCCTGCTCGTACTTGTGGACGGCCGACTCCAGGCCGCGCAGCGCCTCGTCCAGCGCGGCGCCCTCCAGGGTCACCAGGGCGTTGAAGTCCCTCGCGAGGCGATCGCGCAGCTCGTCCAGGGCGTGGCCCTCGTCGGTGTCGGGGAGGATGCGCGCCAGGAGGCCGTGCGTGCGGTGGCACGCCCGGAAGCGCTCTGCCGCGCGCTGAGCCCGTCGAACCACCCCCTGCTCTTCGGAGAGGACCTCGGTCACCGGGGCTGGAGTGTTTCACAGTCCTGCGGCGACCCCCTTCAGAAGTTGACGCCGTCCGCCTGGGGGGTGGGGAGCGTCAACGCCAGGCGGCCTTCGGTGGCGCCGTACAGTTGTCGGTAGAGGTAGTAGTCCGCCACCACCTGCTTCACGTAGCCGCGCGTCTCCTTCCAGGGGATCTCCTCCACCCAGCGATCGAGCGGCAGCTCCCCGCGCTTGCGCATCCACTTCACCACCGCCGAGGGCCCACCGTTGTACGAGCCGGCGACGAGCGCGGGGTGCCCCATGCGCTGGAAGAGCGCGCCCAGGTACCAGGTGCCGAGGCGAATGCTGGTGTCCGGGGAGTACAGCTGAGCTGGATCGACCCGGGGCTCCTTCGTCTGCGCGGTGATGCCGTCGGCGGTGGGGGGGATGAGCTGCATCAGCCCGCGCGCGTCGGCGATGCTCGTCACCTCGGGCCGAAACGCGCTCTCGCGCCGCATGATCGCCCAGGCGAAGTGCGGATCGAGCCCGTGCTTCTCGCTCCAGCGCTCCACCGAGGCCTGGAAGGCGCGCGGGTAGAGCAGGGCGATCGCCTCGGGCTTCTTCTGCGTGTACACCGCGCCCCAGAGGTGCCGCGCCGCCAGGGTGTAGGCCGCGCCGTACTCACCCAGCGACTGCAGCGCGTGCCCCCAGGTGAGCGCGTCTTCGGGGCCGCCCACCTTGCCCACCGCGCTCTGCACCTCTTCGGCCGCGTCGCGGAACAGCCCCGCCCGGGTCAACGTCACCGCCAGGCCGAGCGCGGGCGGCGGCTTCGCCTTCAGCTCTCTGGGCACCTCGGTGAAGAGCGGAGGTGGCGCCACCCCGGCCTCCCGCAGACGTTCCGTCGCCAGGCGCGCGTAGAAGCTGCCGGGGAAGGCGGTGATCAGCTCGCCGTACTCCGTGAGCGGCTCCCCGCCCGGTCCCCCGTCCACCGGCCCCGCGAGCTGCGCCGCCCGCGCCGCCCAGTACCGCGCCTGCGGCACGAGGGAGGACTTCGGAAAGTCCGCGCCCAGCCCCAGCAGCGCGGCGCGCGCCTCAGCGAAGCGCCCCAGGCGGATCAACGCGTAGCTGCGGAACCAGCGCGCCTCGTCCACCTTCTTCGAGCGCGGGTGGTTGGCCTCGTAGGCGGTGAAGTCCTGCGCCGCGGTGGCGTCGTCCCCGCCGTTCATCGCCAACCAAGCCGCCAGGTAGCCCGCCTCTTCGGCCAGCCCGTCGCCGGGGAAGCGGGTGTCCAGCGCCTGGAAGGCCGCCCGCGCCCCCGCGTTGTCTCCCAGGCGCATCAGCCGTCGCGCCTTCGTGTTGAGCGCCTCGGCCGCCACGGCGGGGGGCCCCTTCTCCGCCAGGGCCAACTGGGCCAGGCCTTCCTCGTCCTTCTCCTTGCCGCGGACGAGCAACGCCTGGCCTCGCACCAGGGCCACCCGCGAAGGTTCGAGGCCCGCGGCGCCGTCGAGCCCCTTCAAGTCGTCCAGGCTGCGCTCCGGCTTGCCCGCCGCCAGGAAGGCCTGGGCCCGCGCCAGCCGCTCGAAGGCGGTGAAAGGCTTCGCCCCCAGCGCCTCTCGGTGGGCCCGCGCCAGCGCCGCGTGGGGGTGCGCCGGGAAGCGGGTGGCGATCGCCGTGTAGTCCGCCAGCGCCCTGGCCGCGTCGCGGGTGCCCTCTCTTGCCAGCGCGCGAGACAGAAGCAGCTCGGGCGTTGGATCCACCGCCGCCGCCGTCTCCAGCAGGGGCCGCGCTTTCGCCGGCTGGCCCAGCGCGAGGTGCACCTCCGCCAGCCGGAGCTCCGCCCGCCTCGCCAGCCACGCCGGCCCCTTCTTTGCCCCCAGAAGCCGCTTCACCGCGGCCGCGCTCTGGCCGCTCCAGGACAGGGCTTCCCCGAGGTACCAGGAGTGGAAGGGCTCGAGGCCCTTCGGAGGCTTCGCCGCCGACAGCAGCTTCACCGCACCCGCGGCGTCGCCTTCGGAGAGGGCGAGGTAGCCCGCCAGCAGCGAGAGCCGCTCTGCGTCCTTGCAGCCCTTCGCTTGCCGGCACGCCTCCAGCGCCTGCTGCGCCTGAGCCCGGACTCCCGGCGCGTGGACGCGGATCGCCTCGAGCAGCTCGGCGCTCTGCGCGTGTGCCGGGGCCGAGAACAGCAGCACGCCCACGAACAGACTCAGCGAAATGTTCTGCAACGCCGCAGTGTCGCCCATGCGCTTTTCTGGGGGTACCCGGTTTGACATGGGTCGAGGCTTCGCCGTAAACCGCCGTCCGTGCTTTTTCTCACATCGAGAGAGGCATTCGGAAAACTGAGTGAATCCGATAAGGATTCCGGGCTCGAGCGGCAGTCTTTTTCGCAGGCGACGGGTTGCGTCACGCAGGGCAGGACCGCTACGAGGCGCCCGTCAAAGGCTGTCGCAAGTCAGGCTGTCTGGCGAGTTGTCAGTTCGGGGGGATTTTCACCGGGAGGCCGAACCACCATATGAAGCCGTGTCCGACCGAGTTGCCGCAGAGCATCAATCCGGAAGCTGGCCCGAAGCGCCTGGGCGTCGAGCACCACCGGAATCTGGACTGTGCCCACTACGACAACTGCCTCGATGAGGCGGTCCGCCGCGGGTGGCAGTCTTTCACCTGCCTCAAGTGCCCGCTGTGTGCGCTGCCGTCGGCGCCCCAGGCTGGCATTGAGTCCTTCGCGACGCAGCGCCGCGCTGTCTGAAGGCGCGCTCGTCGCCGCAGCACCTGCAGTCCTCTCGTCGTCTCCACCGTGGCGGTCAGCGCCTTCCGGCAGACGGAAGAGCCGCTGATCGCCACGCGGCCCGGTGGGCCCGGCTTCAGGCCCGCTTCAGCGTCACCACGCCCCGGCGGATCAGATCCTTCATCGTCTCCTCCACCTCGATGGGGGAGATGTCGATGTGGGCGATCACCTCGCGCGGGGGCAGCTTCTCCTCGCAGATGAGGCGGGCCGTCTCCAGCCAGCCCTTGGGGCCGACCTGCTGGTACACGGCGTAGAGCGCGGCGTTCACGTCGATCTGCGTGGCCGCCAGCATCAAGCCCTCGCGCATCCGCCGCTCATTCTCATTCAAGGTTGACGCGGCGCGCTCGATCATCACCTCGGTGGAGAGGAAGAGGTTCTTCACCACCGCGGGGATCGGCCCGGGCAGGAAGTCGCCTTCGGCTGCCTTGCTGGCGATGAAGGCGTTGAGGGCGCGCTCGCCCTCCGCGGTGAATTTTCCGGCGGTGGCGGAGGCGTGCAGGCAGGTCCCGTCGGGGGAGAAGTACAGCTGGTACGACGCCCAGCCGTCGCGGGCCATCAGCGTGCCGCCCAGGTGCCTCTGCGCCAACTGCCGGAGGAACCACTGCGGCCCCACCGCGTGCAGAGGCAACGGGAAGGGCTGGCCGATCTCGAGCTGCGCCAGCACCTGGTTGCGCGGCTCGAGCAGCTTGCGCGTCTGGCAGACGATCGCGTCCAGCTTCACCCCTTTGGACAGGTAGGCCTGCGCCCCCGCGTCCAGCGCGCGCAGGGACTCGCGGTAGTCGTCGTGCGCGGAGATGAAGGCGATCGGCAGCTCCCGGGTGCGGAAGTCGTCGCGCAGCGCCCGCAGCATGCCCCAGCCGTCCAGGTGCGGCATGTTGAGATCAGCCAGCACCACGTCGAAGTCGCGGCTCAGGGCCGCTTCGACGCCCAACTGCCCGTCGGCGGCGGTGGCCACCTCGAAGCCGTGCTTGGTGAAGAGGCGGCTGAACATCTGGAGGATGGCCGCGTCGTCGTCCACCAACAGCAGCCGGGCCGGGCCCTGGTCCGACGGCGGGGCTGCGGGCGGCGCTGGCTGGGGAGCCGGCGACAGGGTGACGGGGACCTCGAAGGCCAGCGGCTCGTCCGGAGGTTGCTCCACCTCCTGGCCCACCACCACGACGCCGGTCAGCTCGGTCTCGCCGGTGGTGATCTCGCCCACTTCGATCACCACGCCTGCGCCCTCGCCGTGGGAGCCGGCCATCTCCGAGAAGGACCACTGCGTCCTCGGCTGGCTCAGCATCGCCTTGAGCGCGTCCTGCGCGTGGGCGGCGAGGAAGCGCGCGCGCTCCAGCTTGCCCAGGGTGAAGGTGGCGCGGCCCTCGTTGGGCGTGCGGGGATCGGTGGCCAGCACCCCGGTGCGGCGCGTGCGGCGGATGTGATCGATGAGGCGGCCCAGAGTCTTTGGATCGCCCCCCCCCGACACCGAGCCGGGACGGGAAGGCAGCTCGTCCCACACCGCCTTCACCACCGCCACGTGCTGGGGCTCGAAGGGCGCGGCGAGCAGCGCCACCACGCCGGTGCGCAGGCCGGAGACGAAGGGCGCGTCGGCGGTGTCGCGGCAGACCACCATCACCGGACGGGCGGCCCAGGTGACGTCCTGGGCCAGGGTGTCCAGCACGTGGATCGAGAAGTCCGAGCTCAGCTCGCCGAAGACGAGCAGCAGATCCGGCTTGAGCTGGGAGAGGCCTCCGTGCAGCTTCTTGCGATCGGTGATGAAGCGGTAGAAGACGCCAGCCTCGTTGAAGGCTCTGGCGATCGCCGCCTGCGTGGCACGATCCTCGTCGATGCCCAGGATGACGGGCTTACCTGGCTGCGTCATGCGGCTCTCTGTCGCCTCCTCGCCTTGGTCGCCTTCCCTAACGCACCGACGCGTAGATGACGACGATCCAATAGCGCTCGTCACCGTATTTCTGCGAGGAGCCTCGGGTCAGCCCGACCCCCACCAGGGCGTTCTTCGGCTCGGCGAGGTTCTTCGAGTCGCCGATCAGCGCGGGCGAGTCCGCCACGAAGACGTCCACCGCGACCGCCTGGACTTCGTCGAGGAGCGCGAAGGCCCGCTGGTGGAGCATCGGTTGGCCAGGGATCTCGGCCTTCGGGACGTCGGCGGCGAGGGCGGCGCGGGCGTGCCCCTGGGCGAGGCCCTCCAGCGAGGCGCTCACCCGCAGCGCAGACAGCCCCTTCCTGGCGCGCTCGGCGGCGATCGCGGCGTAGGCGGCCTGCAGCGGGTCACCCTGGGGAACTCCTTCGGGGGGCGTGGCCAGCACCTCCACCAGCACGGTGAGGCCGTCGGGCCGCTTCGAGAGGCCGATCCCCAGCTTCCGGTGGCCGGGCTCGATCAGGTTCTTCCTGTGGCCGGGGCTGTGCTCGATGCCGAAGTGCGCCGCCAGGGGGCCGGAGGAGGCGCCCAGGTTCTCTCCGGCGGAGGCGAACGGGTAGCTGGCGGCGCCCAGGCGCCCCTTGAGATCCGAGCCGTCGGGGGCCACGTGGGAGAAGAAGCCTTCACTGGCCAACCGGGCGGCCCAGGCCTGGGCGACGGCGTCCAGCGGCGCGTCGGGCTCCACCGGCGAGAGGCCCAGGCGCAGGCGCAGCGCGTTGATCCGCGCGAGCAGGCGGGCCTTGGCCAGAGCAGGCGTGGCGGGCTCCTCCAGCAGCTCGTCCGAGGAGTCGACGATCGAGCCCACCTCGACGAAGAAGAGGGCCGCCACCTCGGGGCCGCGGGGGCCTCTTCCCAGCACCTCCACCGCGTGCCGGCCGATGACGGGGAAGGTGAGGGTGGCACACAGCCCGTTGGGGCCCGCCTTCATCGCGGTGCTCTCCACGTCTCCCGAGGGCCGGGTGATGAAGGCCTCCGCGGAGGTGAGCGGCGGGAGCAGCTTTCCACAGAGCCGCTGGGCCGCCTTCGGAGGCGCCTTGTGCCGGCGGGCGAAGGGCGCCAATTCCATGCGCCGGCGCACCATCAGCACCACGGCCGCGCCCCGCTCGCCGTCGCCGGACAGGACCGCGATCCCCAGGCCCGACACCGGCTCATCGGTGGACAGTTGCCGGGCGACCGTGGGGATGAGCTCGTCCGGCGAGCCGCGCACCAGCACAGCGACCGGGTTGGGATCCCACCCGCCGGCCTCGCTGATCGCCGCCGTAACGCGCAGCAGGCCGGCCGCGTCGGTGACGCCCGAGCCCAGCGCCCGTTGGGCGATCGCCCTCGCCGCGCGCTCGAGCTGCGGATCCGCGGGCGGCGTCTGGCGCCCGGCCGCTTCGAAGCGGCTCTGCACCGCCTTGAGCAGCGCGGCGTCGGTGGGAGCCGCCGCCAGCAGCGCGAGCGCCAGGGCCGTCATGCCACCTCGAAGACAAGCGAGTCGAGCCGCGCCTCACCCAGGGCGGCGTTGAGCTTCTGGAGCACCGGCGCGCGCTCCTGCTCCAGCACCTCGGCCCACGCGGCGCCGTCGCAGCGCACCACCAGCGTCCGCCCTTCGAGCCTCGCCGGCGTGGTGTGCCGCGCCGCCAGCTCTCCCACCACCTGACGCCAGACCGGTGAGAGCGCCGCCAGAGAGCCCGTCCGCGCCGACACCTTGCCCAGCAGAGGGCCCAACAGCTCGCTCAGCGGCTTCACGGGCCGCACCGACATGACAGCCCTGTCACTGTTGACGCAGCGCAACACACGGGAACCATTGTAGAAAGAATGTGGCATAGGTCTGGCTATTCCGCACGCGGCGGTTGACACCGAAGTCGGCGCTGGAGAGAGTGCGCCGCGTTTTTCGCAGGCCGGGAATTTCCTTCAAAGGAGCATCGGATGACGGCAGTGACTCGAAACGGGACGTGGGGGGCGGTGTTTGCCCTGTCGGCCCTGGGGCTTCTCGCGTGCGGTGGTACCCCGTCGGGATCGGACGGCGGGACGGACGCGGGCAGCGGCGGCTGCATCGAGGACATCGACTGCCCGGATCCGCAGCTCTTCTTCTGCAACACCACCACCTCCCAGTGTGAGCCTTCTTGCCGGTCGAAGGAAGAATGTTCGGCCGCGCGCCGCGGCGAGCACGCGCTGCCGTTCTGCAACGGCTCCCTGGGCTGCGAGTGCGACGATGGCAAGTGCGTGGGCTCGCTGTGCTCCTCCGACGCGGACTGCGGCACGCAGGTCTGCCGGGACGGCGCCTGTGTCGCCCCGCCCGCGGCCACGGCGGTGGCCAAGTGCTCCGTCACGCCCGACGTGGTGGTGATGAAGGAGGGCTCGAAGGCGAAGTTCTGGGTCACCGCCTGGGACGCGTCCAACAAGCCGATCGTGGTGAAGGAAGGCGCCACCTGGTCCGCGCCCGGCGGCAGTCCGCTGACGGGCTCCGGTACCGGCGGCACCGCCGAGTTCACCGCGTCCACGGCCACCGTCGGCAACACCCCGGTCGCGGCGGCGGAGGCGTCCTTTGGCACTGCCAAGTGTGGCGCGAAGGCCATCGTCCTGCCCGGCGCGCTCGCGGCGGGTGAGGTGGCGGTGGCGGTGATCGACGAGCTGTCCGGCCGGCCGATCGCCAACGTGGACGTCGTGCTGGCGGGCACCAACGGCACCATCGTGCAGCAGTCGGGCGCGGACTTCCTGAAGACGGACGCGCGCGGCTACGTGAAGCTCACCGGCGCGCCGGCGACCTTCAGCGTCTCGGCCTTCCACGCCGAGTACACCTACCTGACCGTCGCCAACTACAGCGGCAGCTCGCGCTTCTTCTCGATGGTGCTGCGGCGCAACCAGACGGACAAGTACGGTGGCTACAAGGGCGGCTTCGGCAGCACCGTGCCGGCCAGCCCCAACGTGCACGCGGCCATCGCGGGCATGTCCATCGCCGGCTCCATCACCAACCTGTCCATCGCCCAGCTCCTCGGCCCCTCGGTGCCCACCGACATCCGCATCGGCTCGATCAACAAGCCGGCCGTGCCCATCCCCGCGGGCATCTTCCTCGGCTTCGGCGATCAGCAGATCAAGAACAGCTTCGCTGGCCAGGGCCTCGCGGGCACCTGCACCGACACCTCCGGAAACCCCAACGAGACGAAGATCGGCGCGGGCGAGTGTGGCACGCGGACCGCGTGGGCGCTGGCGGGTGACGTGCCGCTGGGCGATCTGCCCATCGACGCGGTGGTCGGCGGCCTGGACAACCTCGACATCGGCGCGCTGCTGTCGCGGATCCTGCCCATCTTCAAGAAGTTCAACTCTTCGGTGGTGCGCGACGTGCAATTCGATCTGAAGGCCACGCCGTTCGTCAACGGCGCGCCCGATTTCTCGGATCAGGCGCACTTCGTCAGCAAGGATCACAGCTTCACCCAGGTGCCGCTGGCCTTCAGCTACGTGGTCAAGCTGCCCACCCTGCCGAAGTACAGGGGCGCGTTCATCGACGGCGTGGCGATCATCGGCGGCGCGAACTCCCCCGGCCAGGGCGTGGTGCCGCTGGGCATCGGCGTGGGCGTGAACACCGAAACGGTGGACGGCCAGACGGACCAGCAGGCGGACCTGCCTTCGCCCGGCCTGGTGCAGGTGCGCATGGCGCCGACGCACCACGGCCTCGAGGGCGGAGAGTACGGCCTGGTGATCGCCGGCATCAGCGCCAAGGGGCTCACCGAGTCCTCGGCCGGCCTGGGCGCCTCGGCGATCTTCGCCCGACTGCCCGGCAACACGCTGGCGTTCGATCCCAAGGGGGCCACGCCGGTGGACGTGTCCAGCCTGTCCTTCCCGGTCTTCCCGGAGAGCGCGAAGTTCAACTTCACCAACGTGCAGCAGCGCACCATTCCGGGCCGGAGCTTCCGCTTCAAGGCGGCTCCGGATCTCTCCGGGGTCCAGGCTCTGCGCGTGTCCTTCACGGACTCGAAGGAGCACCGCTGGGACGTGCTGATGAGCGCGGCCTCGGCCTCGGTGGCGGCTGGCTTCACCCTGCCGGCGATCCCCTCGGGCACGGCCCACGCCGATCGGCTCTTCGCCAACGGCGTGGCCTCGGGCACCCAGTCCACGCTGGTGGTGCAGACGATGCGCCTCAACTCCAACCCCGCGGGCAGCGGTACGGCGGTGGACTTCAACGGCTTCGTCGAGCTGACCGGCACCAACGCGGATCGCACGACTGATCTGCTGACCGGCTTCGCGTTCCTCGACTTCGGCCGCCCGTCGGTGAGCTTCACCACTCCCGAGGACAGCCCGGCCACCATCGCCAAGGGCTCCAAGCTGGTGGTGGAGGTGAAGAACTTCAAGATCGGCACGGCCGGCGGGGACGACGGCGTGGTGGGCCTGTCCTTCACCTCGGGCGGCAACCCCGTGGCCGGGTGCGACGCGGCGGTCCTCAAGACCGAGACCATGGCCGGCAACGGCGAGCTCGAGTACACGCTGCCCACGTCCTGCGCGGGCGCGGATCTGAGCATGAAGGCCGAGCTGCTCGACATCGACGAGGCGACGCCGATCGCCCCGGCCATCTCGGTGACCCAGACGGTTACCATCCAGTAAGAGCGATTCCCCTTCCGGGGGATGAGCGGGGCCCTTCCAGCGCGGGAGGGCCCCGTCTTCATTTTTGCGCAGCCACGGGACAATGGCGGCGGTTGCGCTAGCCTTCGAGGCTCGCGCCACGTGAAGAAGCCCAGGAAGACAACCACCGCGATCACCGTGATCTCCAAGATCCGGGACCAGGCCGTCAGCCAGTCGGCTGCCCTGGTGGTGATCCACGGTGAGGATCTGGGCAAGAAGTATGATCTCGCCGACGACGAGCTGATCATCGGCCGCTCGTCGAAGTGCGACGTGGAGGTCGATCAGGACTCGGTGAGCCGCAACCACGCGCGGGTCCACCATGACGGCTCGCGGGTGCTGGTGAAGGACCTGGGGTCGACCAACGGCACCTTCGTCAACGACGCGCAGATCGAAGGGGATCACCGCTTGCGCAACGGCGATCTGATCAAGATCGGCCGGACGATCTTCAAGTTCATCGCCTCCAACAACATCGAGGCGGCCTACCACGACGAGATCTACCGGCTCACCACGGTGGACGGACTGACCCAGGTGTCCAACCGGCGCTACTTCGAGGACACGCTGGATCGGGAGCTGTCCCGGTGCCGGCGCTACCAGCGCAGCTTGTCGATGGTGCTGGTGGACGTGGATCACTTCAAGAAGATCAACGACACCTGGGGGCACCTGGCCGGCGACGCGGTGCTCAAGGAGGTCGCCACCACCATCCGCAGCCGGATCCGCCGAGAGGATCTGATCGCTCGCTTCGGCGGCGAGGAGTTCGCGCTCTTGCTGCCGGAGATCGACCTGAAGGGCGCGGTGTCCATGGCCGAGAAGGTGCGCAAGCTGATCGAGAAGCACCGCTTCCAGTTCGACGGCGAGGCGATCCCCGTCACGGTGTCGGCCGGCGTGGCCGCGCTGGCGAAGAGGAACGAGCAGGGCGCGGCGCTGGTGAAGCGGGCCGACGAGAAGCTCTACGAAGCCAAGGATAAGGGCCGGAACAAGGTCTGCTCGTAGGGCCTTCTGGCTAAAAGACGCCCGCGCGGCCGGCCAGCAGCTCGCCCAGCATGGCCTCGATCTGATCGCGCACCGCCAGGTTGGTGCGCTCGATCCACGCCAGATCGTCCTCGGGGATCTGCGGCGCCCCGGTGAAGTCGATCGGCGGCGCGAAGCGGATGAACCAGCGGGCGGGCAAGGGCGGCAGCGTGAGGGGCAGGTACTCCACCCCGAAGAAGCCACCGGGCAGCTTGCCGAACAGGGGCATGGACTCCTCGCCGCCGACGATGGCCACTGGCACCACCGGCACGCCGGCGCGCAGAGCGATCTTCAGGTAGCCGCCGCGGCCGAAGCGCCGCAGTTGGTAGCGCTCGCCGAAGGGCTTGGAGAGGCCGTGGAAGCCCTCCGGGAAGACGATCAGCGGGCGGCCCTCGTCCAAGAGCTTGAGCGCGTTGTCCGGGCTGGCGCGCACCGCACCGAGGCGGTTGGCCAAAAGCCCCACGAAGGGCGCGTGGAAGACCTGATCTTCCAGGAGCCAGCGGGCGTCGGCCAGCTCGGGCCGCTCGCGCTTCAGGGTGAGGTGCAGCACCGGGCCGTCGAGGGGCAGCGCGCCCGCGTGGTTGGCCACCAGCAGGCAGGGGCCTTTAGGCACGTGGCCCACGCCCTCCACATGGACGCGCCAGTACTTCTCGTAGAGCAGCTCCCCGAAGGGGCGCAGCTGGCGGGTCAGCTCGGAGTCCTTGCCCCAGGCGTCCACCTCGGTGCTGCGGGTGGGCAGACCGGTGACGGTCCGCAGCGCCCTCCACAGGCCCTTGAGGGCGTCGGGCAGGGTGGCGGCGGGCCGGGCGAGGGCGCGAGGCGGCCCTTCCGGGGTGTGGTGGGCTGGTGGCTCGTCGCCGAGGACCGTCTCCCCGGGCGCGTCGGCGTGGGGCTCGTCCGCCTCCGCCTGGTGGGCCCTCGAGCCGTCGACCGTCGCTCCGGGCGGCGGGGCGTGGCGAGAGGACTGGTGCGCGCGGCCAGGGTGCAGGGGCGCGCTGGGCTCGGGCAATCCACCGTGGAAGGTGGCCGACGGTGAGCCGCTGTGCGCGCGGGGGCCGGCGCCCAGAGGGACTCCAGAGGGCGCTGAGGGATGCGGAAAGGCCTCGAAGACGACGGAGGGCGATCCGTCGTGCGCGCGAGGAGGGCTCGGCGGCGGCGCGCCGCTGTCCGCAGGGTGGGGTGCAGAGGGCGGAGGGCCCGCCTGGCGGACGACGGAATGGGCACCGGCGTAGGGCGTGGCCAGCGGGCGGGGAAGCGTCCCCGCGTCGCCGGTCGTCTCAGGCGCTCCAGGGGGCGGAAGCGGACTGCCCGGCCCACCGTCGGAGCCGGGGCCGCCACCGGCGGCGCTTCCCAACGCGCTGCCTTCGGGCACGCCCGGGTGGGTGACGGGCTCGAAGGGGACGGACGGCGAGCCGGCATGAGGCCGTGGAGGGCTGCCCAGGGCGTCGGGCGTGGCGTCGTGCGCGCTCGCCTCGAAGGGGACGGAGGGAGAGCCCGGGTGAGGACGGGGCGCGCTGCCCAGCGGGCGGGCGTCCGGTGAGGCGTCGTGGGCGCTCGCCTCGAAGGGGACGGAGGGAGAGCCCGGGTGAGGCCGCGGCGCGCTGCCCAGCGGGCGGGCGTCCGGTGAGGCGTCGTGGGCGCTCGCCTCGAAGGGGACGGAGGGCGAGCCCGGGTGAGGACGGGGCGCGCTGCCCAGCGGACGGGCCTCCGGCGAGGCGTCGTGGGCGCTCGCCTCGAAGGGGACGGAGGGAGAGCCCGGGTGAGGACGGGGCGCGCTGCCCAGCGGGCGGGCGTCCGGTGAGGCGTCGTGGGCGCTCGGCTCGAAGGGGACGGAGGGAGAGCCCGGGTGAGGACGGGGCGCGCTGCCCAGCGGGCGGGCGTCCGGTGAGGCGTCGTGGACGCTCGGCTCGAAGGGGACGGAGGGAGAGCCCGGGTGAGGACGGGGCGCGCTGCCCAGCGGGCGGGCGTCCGGCGAGGCGTCGTGGGCGCTCGGCTCGAAGGGCGCGGGCGGGGATCGCAGGCGGGCCTGCGGGGCGCTTCGGTCCCCCCGCGCTTTCGCCGCCGGCGTCCCGGCCTGGGGCGTGGCCAGAGCGCGCGTGGACCGCGGCGAGGCTGGCTGGGGCACGGGCAGCGCCTTCGGATCCGTCGGCTCGCCCTTCACCTTCGGGGAACCAGGGTGGGCGACCGGCGCGCTGATCGCCGCGTGCCTGGCGGTCGGCGGGCGCGCGGGCGGAGCGGGGGTGATCCGCGGGCCGACGGGAGGCGGCCGGGACGCCGGCGCCTTCTTCCCCTTCGGCGTCTGCAGCTCCGGGGTGTCCGGCCGGGCCTTCTTCTCGGGCGCGCGCTCGTCCTTCTGGGGCGCGGCTGGCGGCTGCGGGGCGGCGGGGAGATCTCCGCGCTGCGCGGCGCCGCGCTTGAAGGGATCGTTGCCGAGGACCTTGTGCGCCATGGTTCCCCCTTACTGCAAGCTGCTGAGCGTCGCCGCCGCCGGGATGCGCGCGGTGAAGCGGAGCTCCTTCGCCGCCCGCGTCCCGTCTGCGAGCCAGCTGTACCTCAAGTAGTCCAGCAAGGGCACTGGCACCGACGCGACGCCCGTCGCCTCCAGGAGCGCGATGGTCGAGCGCAGCATGGGGGCCGGCATGGGAAGGGCCTTGGCCCCCGAGAGGCGGACCAGCACCGAGAAGGGCAGGGATCCTTCGCCCACCACGTTGAAGGCGCCCTGGCAGCCGCAGGACAGGGCCAGGTGGAGCGCCCGGGCGGCGTCGCGCTCGTCGATCACCTGCCACAGCGGATCGAAGCCCAGCACCGTGGGGACGAAGCGCGTCCGGAGCAGGCGGGTGATCGGGTTGTCCGCGGTGGGGCCGACGATGGGGGCGAAGCGCAGGACGACCACGTGCGTCTGCGGGTTCCGCTGGCCGTAGGACTCGACCTGCCGCTCCACCTCCACGCGATCGGTGACGAAGCGCACGCCGGCGCCCAGCAGCGGTTGATCCTCGGTGTAGCTGGCCGGGCCGCTCTTGCGCGCGCCGTAGAGGGCGGTCCACGACGGGACGATGAGGCGCGACAGGCCCGTGGCCTGGGCGGCGGCGAGCACGTGCATCGAGCCGATCACCTCCAGCTCGTGTGCGAAGGCCGCCCCGTGGACCTTCGAGTTGGCGAAGGCGAGGTGGAAGAGCACCTCGATGGCGGCGTCCTGCATGGTGCGGGACAGCTCCTCCTCGCTGCCCGGGCGGGTCAGGTCGACCTTCACCAGGGACAGCTTGCGCAAGCCCTCGGGCGCGTCGGCCACGTCGAAGGCCACCACCTGCGAGACGCGCGGATCGGCCTCCAGCAGCGGCAGCAGGCCTCGCCCCAGATCCGACGCAATCCCGGTGACCCCCACGCGCATCACCCGGCGAATACTCCAATCACCCCGCGCTTGAAAGCGGGAGCCAGTCACCGTTTGGTTGCGATCCGATGACGCGACGGGTGGCGATCCTCCTGGTGGTGCTGCCCCTGGCCGGCTTCGCGCACGACGCCGACGTCGTCTACGTGGCGGCGCAGTCCACGCCGGAGCCGGGCACCCTGGTGGAGGTGATCACGCTGACGGGGGCGGCCCTGGGGGCGCTGGCCCCGGTGGACGCGGACGGCGACGGGCTGCTGTCCCAGGCGGATCTGGACGCGCGGGCGGCGGCGATCTCCGCGGGGGTGTGGGACGACGTGCCCCTCGGCGCGGGCGGGCAGCCCTGCGCGCGGGAGAGGACGACGGCGACGCTGAAGGAAGGTTACGTGGAGCTGGTGGGCCACTTCCGCTGCGGGGAAGGCGAGCTGCGGCAGGACTTCAAGATCCTGCGGGTGCTGCCGGCGAACTTCCGGGTGGTGCTGGGCAGCCAGCTCGAAGGCGAGGTGGGCAAAGCCTTCGCTTACGGACAACTGACGGCGCTGACGGTGCCCCGGCCGCCTCCCCCGGGGGCCTTCAGCCGGGCGCGCTTCGAGAACGGCCTCGCCGATGGCGTGGGCGCGGTGGCGTGGATCGGCGCGCTGGGGGGCCTTCTGCTGGTGCTGGGCGCGGCGGGGAGCTGGCGCTCCGCGCTCCTCGGCTGGGCGCTGTGCGGCGCCGGCGTGCTGGGGGGCGCCTTCCTGCCCACGCCCGAGTGGGTCGCGCTGGCCGTGCTGGGCGCGGGCGCCGTCGCCCTGGCGTCCCGAGGGACGACGCACGCGACGCTGGGGCTGGCGGCGGGCGTGGCGCTCACGGCGCGGATGGGCGGCGGTCCGGTCTCGTACGCGCTCGGGGTGGGCGTGGGGGCCCTGGCTGCGCTGGTGGTGGCGGGGCCGGCGGCGGTGGCGGCAGGGCGCCTGCTGCAGCGGCGACCGACGGGCTGGAAGGTGGCCCGATGGGCGGCGGCGGCGGCGGTGTGCTTCGCCGTCGGATTCCGCGTGGCGGCGTGAAGGACAGCCGGTAGATTCCCGCGCGCATGGCACGGGAAAGCTACAACGACCTGGTCTACGAGCTGGGCGACCTCGCGCGCGAGCACCTGGCGGAGGCGAAGAACCCTCCCAGGACCATGGAGAACGTGTTCGCCGCGGAGGATCACGTGCTGGCGATCCGCCAGGAGATCGAGGCGATCGAGGCCGAGCTGAACGAGGCCGACGCCCAGCACCAGGACTTCCTCGCCCAGCAGGAGGCGGAGCAGGACGAGCAGAACGCGATCATCAAGAAGTGGCGAGCGGCGGTGGCGGGCGTGGAGGTGCGCAGCCGCGACTTGAAGAAGAAGCTGTCCTCGCTGAAGGCGGCGTTCCGCTACCAGAAGGTGTCCTTGAAGCGGCAGGAGGAGAGGCACAGGGATCTCGAGCTGCGCGAGGGCCACGATCCGAAGAAGATCGCCCTGTCGAAGGAGAACCTGAAGAAGGCGCGCCTGCACATCATGCGGGAGCAGCGGCACGTGGAAGAGCTGGAGTGGGAATTCAACCAGGTGCTGACGCCCAGGCCGGGCCAGCCGGGAGCGCAGGGGATCCTCGCGCACAAGCGGATCCTCGAGATGGAGGACGAGGCCGAGGAGAAGGAGTTCGAGCACAAGGAGCGCATGAAGGAGATCGACGCGGCGCTCGCGGCGAAGGACGAGGAGCTCAAGGCCGCCGAGGAGGAGCTCGACGGGTGCATCTTCGACCTGGGCGAGGAGTGCTACTCGGAGCGGATCGCCCACCCGCAGCTCAACGCGCTGTACCCACGCCTGGACAAGGCGGGGTAGGCCTTCGGGTCAGCCCCCTTGCATCCCCGATCGGCCTGACCTAAGGGCCAGACCCTCACCAGTCATGGTGGCCGGTGTGCCCTCTCGCGCGAGCTGCCCCACGCGCGACGGGGTGAGGCTTTGATCGGGGAGCAGTACCCGTTGGCAGTTCTGAAGGAAACCCTAACCCTATGCAGCAGAACGTGAACCAGCAGGCCGGCCTGGAGGCCGAAGAGGACTTTGCAGCGCTGTTCGAGGCGTCCCTGAAGGAGGGCGGCCGCGGTGGGCTCGTCAAGGAAGGCGAGGTCATCAAGGGCACGGTGGTCCGGGTCACCCCCGAGTTCGCCATCGTCGACATCGGCTACAAGTCCGAGGGCCAGGTCGCGATCGCTGAGTTCACCAGCGCCAAGGGCGAGATCACGGTGAAGCCCGGCGACCAGGTGGACGTCTACCTGGAGAGCCGTGAGAACGACACCGGCATGGTCGTCCTCTCCAAGGAGAAGGCCGACAAGATGCGGATCTGGGACGAGATCTCGGCCGCGGTGAAGGACAACCAGATCATCAAGGGCACCATCATCGGTCGCGTGAAGGGCGGCCTGCAGGTGGACATCGGCGTGAAGGCGTTCCTGCCCGGCTCGCAGGTGGACATCCGCCCGGTGCGCAACCTGGACCAGTTCCTCGCCAAGGAGTTCGAGTTCAAGGTCATCAAGTTCAACCAGAAGCGCGGGAACATCGTGCTGTCGCGCCGCGTGCTACTGGAGAAGCAGCGCGAGGAGCAGAAGAAGGAGACGCTCAAGAACCTGCGCGAGGGCGCGATCATGAAGGGCCAGGTGAAGAACCTCACCGACTACGGCGCCTTCATCGACCTGGGCGGCATCGACGGCCTCCTGCACATCACCGACATGTCGTGGGGCCGCGTCGGCCACCCGTCCGAGATGTTCAGCGTGGGTGACGAGGTGCGCGTCGTCGTCCTCAAGTTCGATCCCGCGCAGGAGCGCGTCAGCCTGGGCCTCAAGCAGATCCAGGAGGATCCGTGGCACCGCGCCGACGAGAAGTACCCGGTCGGCACCCGCGTCAAGGGCAAGGTGGTCAGCCTCACCGACTACGGCGCCTTCATCGAGCTGGAGCAGGGCGTCGAGGGCCTGGTGCACGTCTCCGAGATGACGTGGAACAAGCGCGTCAAGCACCCGTCCAAGCTGCTCGAGGTCGCCCAGGAAGTGGAGGCGGTGGTCCTGGACATCGATCCCAAGGCCAAGCGCATCGCGCTGGGCATGAAGCAGATCGAGCAGAACCCCTGGACCGTGCTGGAGGACAAGTACCCGATCGGCTCGGTGATCAAGGGCCTGGTCCGCAACGTCACCGACTTCGGCGTCTTCGTTGGCGTCGAGGAAGGCGTGGACGGTCTGGTGCACGTGTCCGACATCTCCTGGACGCAGCGGA
This sequence comes from Myxococcales bacterium, assembly GCA_020846875.1. Lineage (GTDB taxonomy): Bacteria > Myxococcota > Myxococcia > Myxococcales > Myxococcaceae > JADLDB01. The sequence continues at coordinate 118,889 of JADLDB010000059.1, forward strand.
TCAAGCACCCGGGCGAGCTCTACAAGAAGGGTGACGTGGTCGAGGCGGTGGTGCTCAACATCGACGTGGAGAACGAGCGCTTCAGCCTGGGCATCAAGCAGCTGCAGCAGGATCCCTGGGACACGCTGTCCGAGCGCCACCCGGTGGGCACCCGCGTCAAGGGCAAGGTCACCAAGGTCACCGACTTCGGCGCCTTCGTGGAGATCGAGCCCGGCATCGAGGGCCTGGTGCACGTCTCGGAGATCAAGGAGGAGCGGGTGGAGAACCCCCGCGACGTCCTCGCCGAGGCGCAGGAGGTCGACGTGAAGATCATCGACATCAACACCTCGGATCGGAAGATCGCCCTCTCGATCAAGGCCACCCTGCACGAGGGTGAGGACGACTACCGCGAGTACCTGAAGAAGCAGGCCGACGGCGCCAAGGCCCGCCTGGGCGACGTGATGGCCGGCAAGCTGAAGAAGTAGGTCAGCGCTCTGGTGTGCTGGAAGGCCGGGTGCTCCCCACGTGGAGCCCCGGCCTTTCGCGTTTCTCGTGCCGGACTGGAGGGACGTGCGCCGCGACGCGCCTTGCTTCCCGGTGCGCTCGCCGTCATAAGCCGCGGCGAACACTTCATTCTTCCAGGAGGGCTCCATGGCTCGTGACGTCGTGATCGTTGGTGCAGCGCGGACTCCCATCGGTGCGTTTCAGGGCGCGTTGTCGTCGATGACGGCGCCGCAGCTGGGGGCGGTGGCGATCAAGGCGGCGCTGGAGCGCGCGGGCGTGAAGCCGGAGCTGGTGGAGCAGTGCTTCATGGGCCACGTGCTGCAGGCGGGCGTGGGGCAGGCGCCGGCGCGGCAGGCGGCGCGCTTCGCGGGGCTGGCGGACGGGACGCCCTGCGTGACGGTGCACAAGGTGTGCGGCTCGGGCCTGCAGGCGGTGGTGAACGCCTACCAGGTGATCGCCCTGGGAGACGCGGACGTGGTGGTGGCCGGCGGCATGGAGTCGATGTCCAACGCGCCCTACCTCTCGCACCAACTGCGCGGCGGCGCCCGCATGGGCCACGTCGAGTTCAAGGACTCGATGGTGGCCGACGGCCTCACCGACGCGTACGACAACATTCACATGGGCCTGTGCGCCGAGGCGTGCGCCACGGAGCTGAAGATCAGCCGCGCCGCGCAGGACGAGTTCGCCATCGAGTCCACCAATCGCGCCATCCGCGCGCAGAAGGAAGGCCTCTTCAAGGCAGAGCTCGTCCCCGTCTCCGTGCCGCAGAAGAAGGGCGACCCGGTGGTGGTGTCCGAGGACGAGGGGCCGAAGAACGCCAGGCCAGAGAAGATCACGGCCTTGAAGCCGGTGTTCAAGAAGGACGGCACGGTGACGGCGGCCAACGCCTCGTCCATCAACGACGGCGCGGCGGCGCTGGTGCTGATGAGCGCGGACAAGGCGAAGGCGCTGGGCCTCACCCCGCTGGCGAAGATCGCCGGCCACGCGGCGGCCGCCAGAAAGCCGGTGGAGTTCACCATCGCCCCCACGGACGCCATCAACAAGCTGCTGCAGAAGACCGGCAAGTCGGTCGGCGACGTGGATACCTGGGAAATCAACGAGGCCTTCGCCGTCGTCTCGCTCGCCAACAACCAGTTGCTCAAGCTGGATCCGGCGAAGGTGAACGTGCGCGGCGGCGCGGTGGTGCTGGGCCACCCGATCGGCGCGTCGGGCGCGCGCGTGCTGGTCACGCTGCTCCACACCATGAAGGATCAGTCCTTCAAGCGGGGCGTGGCGTCCCTGTGCATCGGCGGGGGCGAGGGCATCGCCCTGATGGTCGAGCGCTGACCCTTCGGGCAGTCCGCTTTTGGTTGTCAGGCCGCCGCGGGCGCGGGAAAACCGCCCGCGGAGGGCACGGATGAACAAAGTCATCGCCTCGGCCGACGAAGCGGTCGCCGACATCCCCGACAACTGCACGCTCATGTCGGGCGGCTTCGGGCTGTGCGGCAACCCGGAGAACCTGATCACCGCCCTTCACAAGAAGGGCGTGAAGGGCCTCACGATCATCGCCAACAACTGCGGCACCACCGATCTGGGCCTGGGGATCCTGCTCAAGAACAAGCAGGTGAAGAAGATGGTGTCCAGCTACGTGGGCGAGAACAAGGAGTTCGAGCGCCAGTTCCTCTCTGGCGAGCTGGAGGTCGAGCTGAACCCCCAGGGCACCCTGGCCGAGCGGATCCGCGCCGGCGGGGCGGGCATCGGCGGCTTCTACGTGCGCACCGGCGTCGGCACCGAGGTCGCCAAGGGCAAGGAGACGAAGACGATCGACGGCCACGAGTACGTGCTGGAGAGGCCGCTCAAGGCTGACTTCGCCATCGTCCGCGCGTGGAAGGCCGACACCTGGGGCAACCTCGTCTTCCGGAAGACGGCCCGCAACTTCAGCCCGATGATGTGCGCCGCCGCGAAGGTGACGATCGTCGAGGCCGAGCACATCGTGCCGGTGGGCGGGCTGGAGGCCGACGCGATCCACGTCCCCAGCATCTACGTGAAGCGGATCATCCAGTCGGAGAACCTCCAGAAGTGGATCGAGCGCCGCACGGTCCGCAAGAAGGCCTGAAGAGGACACGCCATGCCACTTTCCAGAGAGCAGATCGCCCAGCGCGTCGCCAACGAGCTCAAGGACGGGTTCTACGTCAACCTGGGCATCGGGCTGCCCACGCTGATCCCCAACTACGTGCCGAAGGGCGTCGAGGTCGTCCTCCAGTCCGAGAACGGCATGCTGGGCACCGGGCCGTACCCCTTCGAGGGCGAAGAGGACCCGGATCTGATCAACGCCGGCAAGGAGACGGTGAGTGAGATCCAGGGCACCGCCTACTTCGACTCGGCGGCCAGCTTCGCGATGATCCGCGGCGGCCACATCGATCTCGCGGTGCTGGGCGCCATGGAGGTCAGCGAGTTCGGCGATCTCGCCAACTGGATGATCCCCGGCAAGATGGTGAAGGGTATGGGCGGCGCCATGGATCTCGCCGTCGGGGCCAAGCGCGTCATCGTCGCGATGGAGCACGCCACGAAGGACGGCGGGCACAAGATCCTGAAGGAGTGCCGCCTGCCGCTCACCAGCCGGCGCTGCGTGCACGCCATCTGCACGGATCTCGCGTGGATGGACGTCACTCCCGACGGGCTGCTGCTGACCGAGCTGGCGCCGGGCGAGACCGTGGAGTCGGTGCAGAAGCTGACTGGGCCGAAGCTCAAGGTGGCCCCGGGCCTGAAGACCATGGCCGTTTGACCTGCTCTCGCTTGGGGGCCGCTTCCGTGTAGAGTCCGGCCCACTTATGGCGGACAAGGGCTCCAAGGGCGTTCGGAAGTCGGAGCGGCTGCAGCACGAGCTGCTGGTCGCGTACCGCACGGTCGACGGCTTCATCACCGACTGGGCCGTCAATATCAGCCGCGGCGGCATGTTCATCAACACCCGCAACCCGCTCGCGCTCGGCAGCGTGGTGCGCCTCATCGTCAGCCTGCCCGACGCCGCCTTCCCCTTCGATCTCACCGGCCGGGTGATCCGCGTGCACCCCAACGATCCCGACAGCGATCAAGTCGCTGGCATGGGCATCGAGTTCATCGACGTCGACGAGGACAAGCGCGTGCGCCTCGAGCGCTTCGTCGATCGGCTCCGCAAGGAGCTGCCGGACCTGGCGCCGCCGCCGGCCAAGAAGTAGCGCGTTCCCCAGTGCGCCGCCTCGAGCTCGTCATCGATCGTCTCTCGAAGTCTGGAGAAGGCGTCGCCGAGGTCGCGGGGCGCTCCGTCTTCGTGCCCGGCGCGTTACCTGGAGAGACCGTGCTCGCCGAGGTGCCCGACACGGGCAAGGCGCTGCGGGCCGAGCTGCTCTCCATCCTCAAGGCCAGCCTGGCGCGCCGGCAGCCGATGTGCGGCAAGGCCGGCGAGTGCGGCGGCTGCGACTGGATGCACATCACCGAGAACGAGCAGGTGGCGTGGAAGGAGTCGATCGTCACCTCCGCGCTCGAGCACGTCGGCGGGGTGAAGGGCGGGACGTACGAGCAGCGGCCCACGGTGCGCTCCCCGAAGGCCCTCGGCTACCGGCGCCGCGCCACGCTGCACCCCACGAAGGGGAAGCTGGGCTTCTTCGGCAAGCGCTCCCACGCCCGGGTGGAGATCGATGAGTGCCCCGCGCTCACCGACTCGCTGTCGGCGCTGCCGCGCGTGCTGGCCGAGGCGCTGGGCCCGTCCGTCAAGGAGCTGGAAGAGGCGCGGCTGCTGGAGTGCGAGGGGAAGGTGGCTGTCAGCCTGCACGCGAAGGGGCCGCTGCGCCCGCGACACCGGCAGGCGCTCGAGGCGCTGGTGCGCGACGGGGTGATCGACGGCGGCGTGCTGGTGCCCGGGGAAGGGAAGGGCGCGCTGGAGACGGTGGGAACTCCAACGCTGGAAGAAGACGGCCTGCTCCACCGGCCCGAGGGCTTCGCGCAGGCCAACGCCGAGGTGAACCGCGCCCTGGTGCGCCACGCGGTGGAGCTTCTGGCGGTGCAGCCCGGTGAGGCTGTGCTGGAGCTCTACGCGGGGAACGGGAACTTCACCTTCCCTCTGGCGGAGCGGTCCGGCTCGGTGCTGGCGGTGGAGTCCGCGGCCGTGTCGGTGATGCTGGCGCAGGCGGCGGCGCGCAAGCGTGGCGTGGGCAACGTGCGCTTCGTGCAGGGCGCCTGCGAGAAGATCGCCGACGGGCTGGTGAAGGAAGGCGCGCGCTTCGATCGGCTGCTGCTCGACCCTCCGCGCACCGGGGCGCCGGGCGTGGGCACCTGGGCGTCGCGGCTGCTCGTGTCCTGCGTGGTGTACGTGGCGTGCGATCCCGCCGCGCTGGCCCGGGACGCGGCCGATCTGGTGGCGCACGGCTTTCGTCCGCTGGCGCTCCAGGTGGTCGATCTGTTCCCTCAAACCCGACATGTGGAGGCCGTGCTGGCCTTTGGGCGGGGCTGACGGGCAGGGTAGCATTCGAGGCAGCGCGTGAGTTCTTCGGAAATCATCCTCGGCATCGACTTCGGGACGACTTTCTCGACGGCGGCCGCAGCCATCAACGGCAAGTTCCAGTATGCGCTGGATGAACGCGGCGAGGCCTGCATTCCCTCGGTGGTGCACTTTCCGAAGGTGGGCGCGCCCATCATCGGCGCCGAGGCGGATCGGCTGCGCGCGACGGATCCGGAGAACTCCATCCACGGGATCAAGCGGGTGATCGGCCAGCCGATCGACTCGCCACAGGCGCGGGTGCTGAACACCTCGGCCTTGTTCCACCTGGACGGGAAGGGCGGCGGCGAGGTGAAGGTGAAGACGCGGCAGGGGGTGCTGGCGGCGTCGGAGGTGGGCTCGATCATCCTCCGGCACCTGAAGGAGCGGGCGCAGGCGAGGTTCGGGCGGGCCATCGGGAAGGCGGTGCTGACGGTGCCGGTGGCCGCTACGCCGCAGGTGCACGACGTGATGGTCCGCATGGGGCGCATGGCGGGGCTGCAGGTGATCCGGGTGATCGCCGAGCCGGTGGCAGGTGCGCTGGCGCGTGGGGCGGCCGGGGCCAACGACAGCGGGGCGCCGCGGCTGATCTTCGACTTCGGCGGCGGCACGCTGGACGTGACGGTGGTGCAGCGCTCGGGGCAGAACCTGAGGGTGCTGGCGGCGACGGGCGACGACTGCCTGGGTGGCGACGACTTCGACTTCGCCTTCGCCCGCTGGGTGGGCAGCCGGGTGTTCGCCAGCCACGGGGTGGATGTGACGAAGGACGCGATCCTCGCCGACGCGGTGCAGCGGCAGTGCGAGAAGGTGAAGCGCGCGCTCTCGGCCGCCAACGAGGCGCGATACCACATCGCCGACGCGGTGGGGACCGCTGGACGGAAGAGCCCGATCAACCTGCAGGTGGCGCGTGTCGATCTGCGCCCAGAGTGGACCGCGCTGGTCCAGCGCGCGGTGGACGTGGCGCGGGAGGCGATCTCCGCCTCGGGGCTGGCCTCGGATCGACTGAGCGTGGTCTCCCTGATCGGCGGGACCGCCTACGTGCCTCAGGTGCGGGAGGCGGTGACCCAACAGCTCGGCCGGCCGCTGGACGTGGAGATCGATCCGCAGACGGCGGTGGCGCGCGGGGCGTCGCTGCTGGCCGTCTTCCCGCAGCTGCTCACCTGACCAGCTCCGTTGCGCGGCCCGGGGACGGGCGCATACCGTCCGTCTCGTGGAAGCGCGCGTCGTCGAGCTCGTCGAGGTCCTCCGCCAGAACGGCCTCAAGGTGAGCGTCAGCGAGACGAAGGACGCGGTGCTCGCGCTGGCCGAGGTGGGCGTCGCGGACCGGGAGGCCACCCGGGCGGTGCTGGCGGCCACGCTGTGCAAGCGCGCCTCGGACGTCGCCACCTTCGACAAGGCCTTCGACTTCTTCTTCTCCGGAGCGTCGAAGACGCTGGAGAACCTCGATGCGTCGCTGCTGGACCGGATCCAGGAAGAGGGACTGCTGGAGGGGGACGAGCTGAAGATGCTCATCGCCCAGCTGGAGCAGCTGGCCGGGCAACTGTCGCCGCTGACCGAGGCGGCGCTGTCGGGTGATCGCGCGCGGCTGGCGCACCTGTTCCGGCAGGCGTCGCTGCAGTTGGACTTCTCGCGCATCCAGAACGCGCTGCAGACGGGCTTCTACAGCCGGCGGCTGGCCACGGCGGCGGGCGGCGAGGCGATGCGCTCGGATCTCGCGGCCATCGAAGGGGAGCTGAAGGCGAGGGGGATCTCCACGCGCGGCCTGGAGATCACCGCGCGGCACCTGGGTGAGGCCTTGCGGCGGGTGGAGGACGCGGCGCGCGCGGAGGTGCAGCGGCAGGTCAACGCGCGGCTGAAGAAGCCGTCGACCGGCGTGGGCGATCGTCCGCTTTCCCAGTTGTCCCGGCAGGAACTCGAGCTGGCGCAGCGCTCGGTGCGCGCCCTGGCGGAGAAGCTGAAGTCGCGGCTGGTGCGGCGGCAGCGCTCGCGGCGCAAGGGTCAGCTCAACCCGCGGCGCACGCTGCGGAAGAACCTCACCGCGGGCGGCGTGCCCATGGTGCCCCAGTTCCGGGCCCGGCGGCCGCAGCGCCCGGACGTGATCGTCCTGTGCGACGTGTCGGACTCGGTGCGCACCACCTCGAAGATGATGCTGCTCTTCACCTGGACGCTGCAGAGCCTGTTCTCGCGGGTGCGCAGCTTCATCTTCGTGTCCGAGCTGGGGGAGATCACCCGGCACTTCAAGGACTCGAAGCCGGAGGAGGCGGTGGACGCAGCGACCGGCAGCGGCGTCATCTCATTGGCGTCAAACTCCAACTACGGGCACGCGCTGGCCAGCTTCGTCCGCGGGCACCTGGGCAGCGTCACCCGGCGGACGACGGTGCTGGTGATCGGCGACGGGCGGAACAACTTCAACGCGGCGAACGCCTGGGCCCTGGACGACTTGAAGCGCAAGGCCAAGCGCGTGGTGTGGATCTGCACCGAGCCCAGGGCCAACTGGGGCTTCGGGGACAGCGAAATGCCGTCCTACGCGCGCGCGGTGAATCAGGTGGTGACCGTGCAGACGCTGAGCGACCTGGAGCGGATCGCTCCCCAGTTGGTCCCGAGCTGACGCGCGCAGGAGAGCTCCGCTGAGCCGGAAGCTGGAGGAAGAGTTGGTGGGGAGCGAGGCCGAGCTGCCCACCAGTCGGCTCTCCCGGCTCTGGCGCATGCGGCGGACGGCCTCAAGGGCCTCGCGATGAAGGCGGGCAGATGCTCGGCTACATCGACGCGGCAGTGCCTCCCGAGCTGCAGCAGGCCCACCACCGCGTGCCCAACCGCTGCTCCGGCAGCTTCACTTCCTCTTCGCCAACAACGCCCGGGCTTCCTCTTGAATGGCGCTGGCCTGCGGCGTCGACGCCACCGCCTCCTCCAGCAACGCCAGCGCGCGCGCCTGGCCGTCTTTCGCCTTGAGCAGCACCTTCGCCAGCGCCAGAGCCGTCTCTGCCCGCAGCTCGTTCTTCTCCGGGCGCAGGGAAAGCGCCTCCTCCAGCGCCGCCCTCGCGTCGGCCGCGTGGCCCAGCTCCGCCTCCGCCTGCCCAAGCCCCGTCAGGTTGTACGCGAGATCCGGGTGGGACTTGCCCTGCCGCGCGCGGCGGATCTGCAGGGCGCGGCGATCGAGCTGCTGCGCCTGGGTCCAGTTGCCCTCTCGCCGGTGCGCCAGCGCCAGGTTGGTCAACGTCACCGCCACCGTCAGCGCGTCCCGTCCCGCGAGCCGCTCTTTGAGTTCGAGCGCGCGCTCGAGCTGCTGCACCGCCTCGGCGATCTGTCCCTGGTCGATCAGCACCGTCGCCAGGTTGGTCAGGCTGACGGCGATCGGCAGGCTGTCCGCGCCGAAGGCGGCTTCCTTGATCTTCAGCGCGCGCTCGTGTGCCTCCCGCGCCCCGGGCAGGTCGTGCTGCTGCTGCAGCACGTTCGCCAGGTTGTTCAGCGTCTCCGCGACCGCGGGGTGCGACGGATCCAGCACCGCCTCCTCGATCTTCAGCGCGCGCCGGTACTCGGCCGCCGCCTCGTCCAGCCTCCCCAGGCCGCGCAGCGCCGCCCCGAGGTTGCTGTGGGTGCGCGCGACCAGGGGGTGCAGCTCTCCGAACAGCGACGTGCGCAGCGCCAGCGCCTGCCGGTGCGCCTCCACCGCCTCGGCGTACTTCCCCTGCAGGTGCGCCAGCACGCCCAGGTTGTTGGCCAGCGACGCCTCGAGCACCTCCGAGCTGCCCGCCCGCGTCACCGCCGCCCGGGCGAAGCGCACCCAGCGCTCCGCGTCGGGGCTCCCGGCCACCGCGGCGATCCCCACCCGCTCCACCCACGCCCGCGCCTCCAGCTCGTCGTCCAGGGCGCTCTCCGCGAGGAGGATCGCCTCCTCCACCTGCAGATCCGCCCCCCGCAGGTCCCCGGTGCGCGCCTTCGCCGAGGCCGCCAGCAGCCGCGCCTCCGCCAGCGTCGATCGATCGTTGGTCGCCGAGGCCGCCGTCGCCAGCTTCTCTGCGTCCGCCAGCGCCTCTGCGTAGCGCGACGCGTCCAGGCTGGCCTTGATCCCCGCGAGCTGCGTCAGCGTGTCTTCCTGGGCCGGGGTCCTGGCCGGGCGGCCGCCCGAGGTCGAAGCACACGCCTCCAGCGGGGGGAGCGCGCTGGCCGTCGCCACCGCCTTCTCGGCGAGCTCCGGATCCGCGCGGGACAACAGCTTCGACACCGCCTGCAGATCCGCCAGACACCGGCTGAGGCACACCAGGTGCTGCCCCAGCGCCTCGTCGTTCTCCCCTGCGCGCGCCTCGCACGCCTGCCGGCGCAGCTCCACCCAGTGCCGGGCGTACCCGTCCAGGCGGGCCTCCACGTCGCGCCACGCGGTCGCCGCCCACGGCTTCCCGCTCGCCAAGAGCGCCGCGCGGATCTGTTGCCTCGCGCGCGCGTCCCATACACCTGCCAGGCGCTGCTCCACGTCCGCGCAGCGCGCGCGCTCCCGGTGCGTCACGGCGATCACCACCGTCGCGGCCAGCACCGCCGTCGCCACGGCGAGCGCGGCGATCGCCTGCCGCCGGACCATCGACCGCCGCCGCCCCAACTGGACCAGCAGGGCCCGCAGCGTCTGGAAGCGCTCGGAAGGGTCGCGCGCCAGGCCGCGGGACAGGAGCTGGTACACGCGCCGCGGCACGGGTGAGTCGCGCGGCGGGGCCTGAAGGCGCCCAGCCTCGATCTCCGCGACGATCGCCGCCGGGGTGGTGCCCGCGTACGGGCGCACGCCGGACAGTGCCTCGTACAGCGCCACGCAGAAGGAGAACTGATCGGACCGCGGATCGGTCGCCTTGCCGTGGAGCGCCTCGGGCGACATGTAGGCCGGCGTGCCCAGCATCGTTCCCGGCTGAGTGATCGCCCGCTTGATCGCGCTGGACGGAGACTCACCCTCGCCCAGCGGCACCGGCGTCTTCTGCTTCGGCTCGTGGTGCGCGTGCGCCAGCCCGAGGTCCATCACCCGCACCCGCCCGTCCGCGCCGACGATCACGTTGTCGGGCTTGAAGTCCCGGTGGGTGATCCCCTCGTCGTGCGCGGCGGCCAGCCCTTCCCCGGCCGCGAGGAAGACCTCCAGGATCTGCCGCCACGAGCGCGGCTTGGCGGTGAGCCAGGCGTTGAGCGTCTTACCTTCCGCGAACTCCATGGCCAGAAAGATGTGCTGGCCCGACTCCCCCACGTCGTGGATCGTCACCACGTTGGGGTGGGACAGCCGGGCGAGCGCCTGCGCCTCCCGGATCATCCGCGTCTTGAGCTGCTCGGTGAGCTCCGGGTCCTCCTGCAGGAACTCGGGCCGGAGGATCTTCACCGCCACCTTGCGATCGAGCGCCGGATCCCAGGCGGTGTAGACCTCGCCCATCCCGCCCGAGCCGAGCCGCTCGAGGATCACGTAGCGCTCGAGCGACTGCCCCTTTCCGAGGGAAGGAGCTGTCCTCGGCTGGAGCCGCTCCGCCGACACCTGGGTGTCCTCAATGCCGTCTACCTTCCCCACGGCCGTCCCGGGATCCGTCACCGCCTCACCGATGGGCGGCAGGGGGATGTCGCGGCTGGTGTGGCGGTCCTTCGCCTTCGGAGAGTCGAAGGCCGTCTGGTTCAGCGCCGAGACGCGCAGCGCGATGGGGAGGAAGGCCCGCTGGCACCGCTCGCAGTGCTTCACGTGGGCCGCCAACGACACGCGTGTCACCTCGTCGAGGCGTCCGCTCGCGAAGGCGTCCAGGGTGGCGTCTGACGGGCACGGATCCGTCACCGTAAAGGAGTGTATCTTCTTGCCGCCCATGGACCTGAAGACTTTGCGGCTGGCGTCGATCGCCCTGACGAAGGAGCTCCTCGAGCAGTTCGTCGCCTACCAGCGCACGCTCCTCGTCGAGCTGGCGCGCTCCACCGAGGCCGAGTGGAGCGGCCGCTTCGCCTTCGCCCACGGCCGGGCGCTGGCCGGATCGACGCTGGACCTGGTCACCCTGGGCAAGGTGAAGGCGCTGGTGAGCGAGTTCTGCGGGAGGCGCTCGTCGCTGCTGCAGATCAGGGAGAAGCTGGCCGGGCTCGATCCCGCGGATCCCAAATCGCAGGCGGTGCGGGATCGCGCTCAGAAGGAGCTCCCGCGGCTCGAGTCCCTGGACGAGCTCGAGGCCCGCTACGGGAAGGACGCGATCGCGCTGCTCGTGTCGCGAGAGCGCGAATTGGTCACCTTGCACCGCGATCTCGCCCGGGCGGAAGGCGGGGAAGGCCACCTGCACCCCCCGGGTTGACGAGCCCCCCTCAAAGGCCACAGAAGAGCGCCCATGAAGCGGTACTTCATCCACACGTTCGGCTGCCAGATGAACGTCAACGACACCAACCGCATGGGCGAGGCCCTGGCGAGCGTGGCGTACCGGCCGACGCCCGTCGTGGACAACGCGGACTTGATCATCCTGAACACTTGCTCCATCCGCGAGAAGGCCGAGGACAAGATGCTGTCGGCCCTGGGGCGCTACCGGCAGGTGAAGCTGCAGCGCGGGGCGCTGATCGGCGTGGGCGGCTGCGTGGCCCAGCAGGAGAAGCAGAAGATCCTCGAGAAGGTGCCGTACGTGGACTTCGTCTTCGGGCCCGACAACATCGGCCAGTTGCCGGAGATCCTCGGCCGGGTGACGAACGACCGGGTGCGGGTGGTGGAGACCGCGTGGGTGGACAGCGAGGCCTACGTCTTCCCCCAGGCCGATCCACAGACGTCCCGCGGCCGCTGTACCGAGTTCGTCACGGTGATGAAGGGCTGCGACAACGTCTGCGCCTTCTGCGTGGTGCCCCACACCCGCGGCCGGGAGGTGAGCCGGGCCTTCCCCGAGGTGCTCGACGAGGTGGCGCGCCTCACCACCGTCGGGGTGCGCGAGGTGACGCTCGTCGGGCAGAACGTGAACAGCTACCGCGGGGGGAGCTCCTTCGCCCAGTTGCTCCTGCGCACCGCCCAGGTCCCCGGCATCGAGCGCGTCCGCTTCACCACCAGCCACCCGCACGATCTCTCCGACGAGCTGGTGGAGGCGTTCCGGGTGGAGCCGAAGCTGATGCCGCACTTCCACCTGCCGGTGCAGAGCGGCAGCGACGAGGTGCTGGTGCGCATGAAGCGCGACTACACCGTGTCCGAGTACCTGGAGCGCCTCGCCAGGCTGCGGGCCGCGCGGCCGGACATCGCCGTCACCACCGACATCATCGTCGGCTACCCCGGAGAGACCGAGGCCGACTTCCAGAAGACGTACGCGCTGTGCGAGCAGGTCCGCTACGACGGGCAGTTCTCCTTCGTCTACTCTCCGCGCCCGAAGACGGTCGCCGCGCTCAAGGAGGACGAGTGGGGCCCGGTGGCGCACGAGGTGAAGGTGGAGCGGCTCGAGCGCCTCAACGCCCTGCAGAAGCGGATCAGCGTGGAGCTGATGTCGCGCCACGTCGGCGGTACGGTGGAGGTGCTGGTGGAGGGCCGCTCGAAGACCAACCAAGCGCGCCGCTTCGGCCGCGCCCCGCACAACCGGGTGGTGAACTTCGACGGGGACGCGCCGGTGGGCGCCCTGGTGACGGTGCAGGTCGACGTCGCGTCCCAGAGCGCGCTGCTGGGCCGCCAGGTGCGGATCACCTCGCTTGGGTCCGTGGTGATTCCCGAGGGAGCGATGGAGGCCGAGAGCTGTGTGGTGGCCTGAGCGACTTTCCTTGCACCCGTTTCACCCACTCGGGGTCAGACTGATCCTGAACCCGTTTTCAGGGAGGCACACATGAAGAAGAGGCTCGCAGGGGTGAGCTGCGCGGTGGTGGTGGCTGCAGTGGCGGGCTGGTCGCTGTCTGCCCAGGCCGGCGGCAACTTGAGCAAGTCCAGCTGCACCTTCAACGGAAAGAAGCTGTACGGGAAGATCCAGATCGTCACGTCGTTCCCCGACGTGAAGGTGCAGGAGGTGTCGTCCTTCCCCGACCTCAAGGTGCAGAAGGTGTCGTCCTTCCCCGACAGTTGCGGGAAGTGGCAGATCGTCACGTCCTTCCCGGACACCAAGGTGCAGTTCGTCAGCAGCTTCCCCGACGTGAAGATCCAGTACGTCTCGTCCTTCCCCGGCATGTGAGGTGACCGGTGCGCGCGTGGCAGCTCGGGCTGGTGATCCTGGCAGGCTGCGCGACGACTCCCCCGGGTCCGTCGCGGGCGGCGGAAGCTGAAGCAGATCCGCGCGAGCTGGGCGCTGTCCTGGCTCGAGCGCGCCCGGTGGCCCCAGAGTCGGCCCTGTCCGCCCAGCCGCGCTCGCCCCTCTTCGGGGCGGCAAAGGGCGATATTCGCGACGTGTACCGGAAGGTGGCGCCGGCCACGGTGCTGATCCGCGCGGGCGGCGGCTTCGGCACCGGCGTAGTGATCAACGCGAAGGGGTTCATCCTCACCAACCACCACGTGGTGGCCCACGCCGAGACGGTCGACTTCAAGCGGCGCGTCACGGTGGAGCGCGGCCGGCTGGGCGCCGCCGGGGTGATGGAACTCGATCCGCAGCCGCTGACGGCGTGGGTGCTCAAGAGCGATCCGCTCATCGATCTCGCGGTGCTCAAGCTGGACGCCCCGCCGAAGGATCTGCGCGCGGTGAAGGTGTCCGCCCGCGATCCCGTGCCCGGCGAGCCGGTCTCCGCGCTGGGGAATGGCGGCATCGGCCTGCTGTGGGCGATCAAGGACGGGGAGATCTCCAGCATCGGCAAGCTGGCCACCCACCTGGCGCAGTTGGTGGCCGCGCAGTGCGACGTGGCGGAGAACCCGACCGCCGCCGAGGCCTGCAAGAGCGCCAACGCGTCGGCCGAGCTGCAGAAGGCGCTGATCGAGAGGCAGGTGCCGGGCCTGGTGATCCAGACGTCCTGCACCATCTCCCCGGGGGACTCGGGCGGACCGCTGGTCAATCGCGCCGGTGAGCTGGTCGGGCTCAACGCCTTCCTGCGGGCGGATCCGCGCGCCCCGGTCACCAGCAACTTCCACGTGCACGTCTCCGAGGTGCGCAAGTTCCTCAAGGACGTGCCGGCCGACGCGGTGACGATCGTCCCCGATCCGCACGAGGTGATCCGCGCCGGGAACTGGCTGGACACCAACGGCGACGGGAGGCGCGATCTCTACCTCGCCGGGCCGGCGGGCATCGCCGACGTGATGGTGGAGGTGCAGGGCCTGGGCGGTGGGCTGGATCCGGATCTCGCGGTGGCGACGATCTCGGACCGCCGCCTCGCCTGGTACGACGTGGACGACGACGGGCGCTTCGATCGGGTGGTGATCGCCGGAAAGGACGACGCGCCGGGCCGCGCGTGGCTGTTGGAGCCGGGGCTCAAGCTCGGCCGGTTCCTCGGCGCGGCGAAGCTGATCGATCCGTCCGCTCTTGCCGGCGGGCGCCGCGACGCGCTGGCGGCGCTCGAGCCGACGCTGCTCTCGTTGATCGGCGTGGGAGATCCGCCGGATCCGAAGGCGCCGCCTCCCGCGAGAGATCTTGCGCTGTCGCCGCCGATGCTCAAGGACGCTGACGGCGACGGGAAGGTGGATCTCGCGTTGGTCTCCACCGCCAGCGGCGTCCGCGTGTTGATGGATCCGGCCCAGCGGCTCCTGCCGGATCTCAAGGCCTCCGAGGTGAGCGCCCAGCTGCAGAAGGGCGTCCTCCACACCGACGTGGAGTTCGTTAGCGTGCGCGGCCGCACCTGGGGCCTGGTCGGCTCGGCGGATCATCGCCTGGCGCTGTCCTCGAAGGCCGGCGAGGGGATCGTCGAAGACGCCTTCTTCCTCGCACCCGAAGGCCGGGGAGCGGCGCGGGCGGAGCTCGTGGGGGCCGGTCTGGCCCAAGTGGTGCGGATGCACTTCAGCGGAGCCGAGCGGGCGCGCCTCGAGGCCGGCTACGACGTGGATGGGCGCGCCCCGGGCCCGAAGTCCGGCCTGTACCCGGATCCGGTGAAGGACATCGGGAAGGACATCCTCGCGGAGGAGAGCGGGGTGGACGGCTTCAAGTGGGCGGTGGTGTCCATCGTCGGTGAGCGCGGTGGGGGGAGCTCCCTGGTGATCGAACTGGACGCGAAGGCGCTGGAAGGCCTCTCTCCGGAAGCGCGGGAGGACGTGGTCCGCAAGGGGGCCGCGGGCACCGACTTCGCCTGGGTGGGGTGGGGCGCGTGGGCGTGGGCTTCGTACGATCTCGACGCCGACGGCGCCTTCGACGTGGTGCTGATCTCCCACGACGGGAAGGTGGAAGGACGCCGCGTGTCGAAGGGCGGCACGGTGACGGTCGACTCGAACCTGGCCGGCGGTGCGCTGGTGCGGCCGTCGCTCTTCACCGATGCCCGCCGGGCGGCCCTGGAGAAGCTCGCGCCGGTCTTCTTCCCTCCGCGGGACGTGGAGCGCGCGACGCCATGACGTCGTTGGAGTGGTGGAAAGCGCGGCCGGCGGGCTTCTCCTTCGAGCTGCCTGACTTCCCCACGCTGGACGACGCGTGGCTGTGGTTTCTGCTGGAGCGCTCACGGGCGGGCGAGCTGTCGGCGTCGCTCTCGGCGATGTGCGTCTACGCGGAGGACGTGCGCCAGGGCCGCTGGCCGGACCGGGTCCCCTCGGAGGTGGCGGTGCAGTCGGTGTACCTGGCGCTGGCGCAGGAACACCTGGCGGGCGGCAGCCGCGAGCGCTTCCTGGAGGAGGCGCGAGGCTTCTTCGCGCTGATCGCCGCGCACCTCGAGCAGGGGGGCTCACTGATCGACGATCCCTTCCTCAAGGCCGCCCCCACCGCCCAGCGGTACGTGGCCCAGCTCAAGGAAGATCACCGCCTCTTCGCCGAGGATCTGAAGCGCGCGCGCAAGCTGGAGGTGACGCTGCCTCCCCAGGCGTCGCCCACCGGGAGCTGGCGCTCCATGCGGCTGCTGGTGCTCGATCGCCCGTCGGCCACCCAATTCAAGCTGTGGGCGCGGCGGGACTCGGACTGCGCGCTGCTGCTGGTCCGCCAGCCCGACGGGCTGATCGTCCTCTCCGCGGATCCCACCCGGAAGGTGAAGGTGGGCTGGCTCGCCGCGCACCTGTCGGAGAAGGAAGGCAAGCCCTGGTACGACGGCGCGCGACACGAAGGGACGTTGATCGCCTCCCCGAAGGGCGGCACGACGCTGGAGCTCGACGGAGTGCTGGCGGAGCTGACCAGGCACGCCCGCGTGGTGCGCCGCCGGCCGATCGCCGCGCTGGCCGCCATCGCCGGCAGCGTGTTGATCGTCTTCATCTACCTCTTCGCGCAGCCTCCGGCGCAAGAGGGCCCGCCGTCCCCGCCGGTGGAGGAGCCGCCGATCACCGGTGCCAAGGGCGCACCCATCCCTCCGGCGAAGGTGATCGATCTGCTGGCGGCGGACGACGGCCCCCGCTCCTACGAAGGCTACGCGCTGGTGGCGGGCGTCTGCGGCTACAGCGGCGAGCACGCGCTGAAGGCCCCCTGCCGGGACGCGCGCGCGGTCCGCGAGCTGCTCGTCTCCCGGCTAGGCTACAAGAAGGAGCACGTGCTGTTCTTCGTCGATCAGCCCGAGCTCGGCGAGGTGACCGACGGCGCGCCCACCGCCGCCAACCTGAAGCTGGCGGTGGAGAAGTTCCGGGACCGGACCCAGGCCGACGAGCGCAGCAGCTTCTTCTTCTACTACTCGGGCCACGGCGGCTACGAGAAGGGCGCGCGGAAGGACTTCGGTGTGCTGCAGCCGTCGGGCTACTTCGAGCAGCCGGATCAGCCGATGAGCGTGCGCGGCTGGGACATGCAGGAGCTGCTCGATGATCTGCGCAAGGGCGTGCCGTCCAGGCACGTGATGGTGGTGCTCGACGCCTGCTACTCGGGCTGGGCGGTGGGCGCGAAGGGCGACGAGCGGCTGTCCGACGAGCTCAAGAGCCTGTGGGCCGAGCGCGCCGAGGTGGTGCTGACCGCCGGCACGAAGGGTCAGCGCGCGTGGGAGGACGAGGCGGAGGCCGCCGCCTGGCAGTGGGGCGGCCACTCCGCGATGACCGCCTTCCTGCTCGAAGGCCTCGGCGCCTCCGGCAGCGCGCAGGCAGACGCCAACGCCGATCGGGTGATCACCGACGAGGAGCTGGCCCGCTTCCTCAAGGCCCGGGTGCCCGCCGCGGTGAGGGAGTCGAAGCGCGCCGAGCAGCAGCCCCAGTTCTTCCGCTTCGACGAGCACCTGCCCAAGAGCGGGCAGTTCCTCTTCCTCCCCCCCTCTGCCCCATGACGACGATCCTCCTTGCCGGCCTGATGACGGTGGTCGCCGCGACCGAGAAGCCCGTGGTGTCGGTGCTGTACTTCGAGAACCGCACCGGCAGCGCCGAGCTGGACGTGCTGCGCAAGGGCCTGTCCGAGATGATGGTGACGGATCTCGTCGCCTGGGACGGCGTCACGGTCGTGGAGCGCGAGCGCCTCGAGGCCGTGCTGAGCGAGCTCGAGCTGCAGTCGACGAAGGCCTTCGACAAGGCCACCACGGTGAAGGTCGGCAAGCTGGTGGGCGCCGGCTACATCATCACCGGGGCGATGTTCCGGCAGGGCGAGAAGCTGCGGGTCGACGCGCAGATCGTCCAGGTGCAGGACGGGAAGGTGGTGGCTTCCGCGTCCATCGAGGATCACCAGGACCGGGTGTTCGACATCGAGCAGAAGCTGGCCGACAGGCTGACGGTCGCCATCGACGTGAAGCTCAAGGATCCGTCCCAGCGCAAGCGGGCGAAGGCCCCCAGCCTGGACGCGCTGCTCCAGTACTCGAAGGCGATCGATCTGTCCGATCGCGGCCGCTTCGACGAAGCGCAGAAGGCGATGGCGGCGGTGGTGTCGAAGTCGCCCACCTTCGGCATGGCGCGCGAGCGCAAGGAATACCTGCTCAAGAGGCTCGCGGAGTACGAGGCCCGCCGCAAGGACATGGTGACCGAGGCGGTGGCCGAGCTGGGCAAGGTGACCGAGACGGGACTCGCCCAGGTGAAGGACTTCGCGAAGCTCGCCGAGCCTTCGCAGCAGCGCGCGTTGATCCTGCGCGGGCTGCGCGGCCAGTTCCTCGCTCGGCTGCTCAAGCAGGCGCTGTCCTGGCGCCTCGACTCCCCGCGGGTGGTGAAGCCCGGCAAGGAAGCCGACGCGCTCAAGCTGATGCAGGGGTGGCTGGACAACCAGCGCAGCCTGCAGGCTGACGCGCAGGTGTGGAACCCCACCGGCGTGAAGACGTCCCTTCGCGTCCCGGACGATCTGGTGGAGAAGGTCAAGGCGGCCGGCTTCGAGGACGACGTCACCGTCGATCCGAGCCGGCTGGCGATCAACCGCGCCCGCTTCGTGGTGCTGGGCAAGCTCAACGACGGCGCCAACTTCCGCGTCGCGCCGCCGCTCGGGGTCCTGTCGCCGAAGGAACATGACCTCGCCATGGCCGAGCTGGACGAGGCGATCGTCCGCGCCGAGACGGACTGGAAGCAGGCGGCGCAGAACGTGAAGGGCTTCTACGAGGGAGTGCTGAGCACCACCCTGGAAGGGAAGGCCGAGATCTTGGAATGGCTCCGGCGTGACGACGACGCCGCGAGCGCTTGGCAGCGGCTGCTCGACACGCTGCCCAACGGCCACCGCGCCGAGTACGCGGAGAAGAAGATCAAAGAGATCATCGAGGGCAGCGGCTACGAGCGCGGCCAGCGCGCCAAGTTCGAGGAGGATCTCGCCAACTGCGAGGAGTTCAACCCCGGCACCGAGGTCGACTGGTACCTCTCGCGCGGCGGCCTCAAGGGGCTCGACGAGATCGCGAAGCTGCTGGAGGACAAGTGCCTGGGCTTCCCCGGGCTGAAGGTCGGGTGGGAGCGGCTGTACCGCGATCTCGCGAACACCGCGGCCCGCGCCGAGGACTGCGAGCGGGCGAGGAAGTGGCATCTCCTGAAATACGTGTACGGCGAAGTGGGGCCGGTCGACTTCGACAAGTACCTCACCCGCGACGAGGGCTGGTGCACCTACGGCCTCACCCAGGACACGCTGCCGTCGCTGGTGCGCGTGAAGGTCGGCGCCCTGGGCTACAAGGACAAGCGCGAGCCGATCATCCGCGATGGCCTGCGCGAGCTCCTCCCCGAGGAGTTCGCCGCCCGCGGCGTCGCGCTGGAGACCGGCGGCACGTACCACGGGGGAAGTCGCAGCATCTACTTCGACGTCGACCTCAAGGGCGACGAGGTGGCCATCACCGTCCGCACCTCCGGCGACAACGAGCGCCGGGTGGTGACCTCGAAGAACGGGCAGCTCGTCCTCTCCGAGCTGCTCGATCCGTACTTCAAGACGCTGCGCACCGGCGCCCCACCGGGCCCGTGGAAGGCGTCGAAGTCGATCTCCGTGGCGCTGGCCTTGGAGTACGGGCAGGCGGTTGGCCTCTTCGAAGACCGCAAGTACGCCGAGGCCCGCGCCGCCTTCGACGCCCTGGTGAAGAAGTACCCCAACCTCGGTCCGGCTCGCGTCCGCGCGCAGCTGGCCGCGATCAAAGAGCGCAAGGAGCAGTCGCGATGACGGCCCTCGTCCTGCTGGCCGCCCTGGCCGCCTCGGAGAAGCCGGTGATCTCGGTGATGTACTTCGAGAACCGCACCAACAACGCCGAGCTGGACGTGGCCAGGAAGGGCGTCGCGGACCTGATGATCACCGACCTCGTCTCCTGGGACGGCGTGGTGGTGGTGGAGCGCGAGAAGCTGGAGAGCGTGCTGGGCGAGCTCAAGCTGCAGCAGACCAAGGCCTTCGATCCCGCCACCGCGGTGAAGGTGGGCAAGCTGGTGGGTGCCCAGTTCCTCCTCACCGGCTCGATGATGCTGCAGGGCAAGGAGCTCATCCTCGACGCGCGGCTGATGAAGGTCCAGGACGGGAGCCAGGTGCTGGCGGCGCGCGCGAAGAACGACCAGGACAAGATCTTCGACCTCGAGCAGGAGCTGGTGGGGAAGGTGATCGCCGCCATCGACTCGAAGCTCGCGCCGGACGAGGACAAGCGGCGCAAGGCGAAGGTCCCCACCATGGACGCCCTGCTGGCCTACTCCAGGGCGATCGATCTCTCCGACAAGGGCCAGCTGCAGGAAGCGCAGGCGGCCATGCAGGCCCTGGTGTCGAAGTCGCCCACCTTCCTGCTCGCCCGCGAGCGGCGAGACGTGCTGCTCAAGCGCTTCCAGGAGTACGAGCTGAAGAAGAAGGACCTGATCACCGGGGCGGCGCTGGAGCTGGGCAAGCTGATCGACGACGGCCTCAAGGACGAGGCGAAGCTGGACTCGCTCTCCCAGGACGCGGCGCAGCGCTACCTCACCCTGCGGATGCTCAAAGGGCGCTACATCCTGCGGGTCCTCAGGCAGCACCTGTCCTCCCACGTCGGGCACGTGCGGGTGCCGCTGCGCGGACACGAGGCCGAGGCGCTGCTCGGCATGCGCGCCTGGCAGGACAACCAGCGCAAGCTGGACGCGGAGCTCGCCCGCGTGCAGAAGAAGTACCAGTGGATCAGCGCCAGCCTGCCCCCCGCCGAGGCGAAGCTGGTCACCGAGGCGAAGTTCGGCAGCCTGCACCTCCTCGAGTTCACCCCCAGGGCGAACTTCGTGCTCTTCGGGCGGGCCGACGACGGCGAGGGCTTCATGCTGTCCCCCGCGCTGGGCTTCGTCGATCCGAAGGAGCGCACCCGGGTGCTGGACGAGCTGGAGAAGCGCATCGTCGCCGCCATCGCCAGCGCCAAGAAGGAGCCGCAGCAGGAGTACCAGGTCCAGCAGCTCATCGAGCTCAAGGCCGCCGCGGCGTTGGACTTGGGCAACGTGGACGCCTCCGTCACCGAGCTCCAGCGCTTCCTCGACAGCTTCCCCACCTCCAGCAACGCCAGCCGCTTCGAGGAGCGGATCAAGGAGCAGCTGTCCGGCGACATTCGCGAGCTGGAGAAGTCCCAGCGCTGGGCCAAGGCGCTCAAGGGCTGCGACGGGATGGATCTGATCGTCGGCGCCGACTCGTCCTCGGACTACCTGCGCAAGCAGGGCCTGGTCGGGCTGGAGAAGATGGCGAAGGACATGGAGACGGCGTGCCCGCCGACGAAGAAGAACCAGCGGTACGTGGCGCAGGTGTACAGGGACATCGGCCAGGACGCGGCGCAGCACGACGACTGCGGCCTGTACCAGGCGATGACCGCGAAGAGCCTGGCGCTCGGCTACTCGGTGCGGGACACCCTGGGTTACGCCCGGCACACCCCGTGGTGCGACGTGAAGCCGGTGCTGAAGGACGTCGCCTGGTTCTTCTCGAAGATGGATCGCGACTGGGAGATGGAGTTCGTCCAGGACCTCTCTTCCGCGTGGTCGGGCGAGGTGCTGACGCTGAAGGGGACGGCGCGCCTCGGCACGCCCGACGGGGTGGTGAACGAGCCCTTCGTCCTCAAGGCCACCCAGACGCGCGAGGGCTGGCGCTGCACCTCGGCGTCGCTCGACTACCACATGTACGGACCCATCACCGGGGAGTGCGCGGTGACGGTGACGAAGCTGGCCTCGGGCAGGGGCGACTACGACGAAGGCACCTTCAGCGCGTCCTTCGCCACCGGCGACAAGATGCGCAAGAAGCTCGAGCTCTCCGACGGCCAGTTCAAGCTGAAGCGGCAGTGACGGCTACCGCTTGCGCCAGCTGATCAGCCTCGACGCCAGCACCGCCCCGTACACCAGCGCCGAGAAGAAGGCGGTGTACATGAGGAAGATCTTCCAGCCGCCCGTCACCCAGGGCAGGCCCAGCCGCAGATCCATCTCGTTGAACTGCGCGCCGGAGAAGAAGCCGGAGACGATGGTGATCGGCAGGAAGAGGAAGAGCAGCACCCCCACCATGTTCTCGAAGCCCTCGCGGCGGAATTGATCGAGCTCGGTGGTCTGGCTGCGCAGCGCGTCCACCGTCTCGTCCATGCCGTGCAGCTCGCGCCAGGCGCCGTAGCGGGCGTCGAGATCGGGATCGTCGCTGACCCGCGCGTACCAGAGCGAGTTGGTGAAGAGCATCACGTCGCCGCGCAGGGTGCGTGACGGGGCCAGCGACTGCCAGCGGGTGGTGCGGCTCTTCCGCTCGATCTCACCCATGCGGCGGGTGATCTCGAAGGCCACGTAGCGCTGGCCGGTGGTGAGCAGGAAGAGCGCGAAGTCGCGATCGAAGGCCGGGGGCGCCGCCACGTCCTCCAGCATCAGCTCCAGCCGCGCGCCGCCGGTGGAGGTGAACCAGTGCTCCACGTCCCGCCCTACGTGCACCCGCCGCGCCTCGATCGCCGACTCCGACGGCAGGTTCTGCAGCGTGGGCTGCTCCCCCGAGGCCAGCGCGTGAAACAGCCCCTGCACGCTGCGCGAGGTGTCCAGCATGCTGGAGCGCGCGCGGTTCACCCGGTACGCGCCGTACACCAGCCAGCGCTGCTGGGTGATCGGCTCCAGCACGTCCTGAAGCTCGGCCAGCACCAGCCGATCCAGGGCGCTGCCCGCCGCCAGCGCCGCCTGCCGGGCCGCCAACTCGAGCAACGTCGCCTTCGTCTGCGTGTCCTCTACCCAGACCAGGGCCAGGTTGCTGGCGTAGAGCGACAGGTGCACCGTGGCATCGCCGGCGCGCCGCTCCAGGTGCACCACGTCCGCCCCCGCCGCGTTGGAGAGGAAGGACGCCTCCACCGAAGGCAGGAAGCCCGACAGGGTGGTGTGCCAGCTCGAGCGCTTCCACCCGCGCGCCTCGAGGTGCTCGGGCTCGATCGCCCCCTTCACCCGGAAGGGCTTCAGGTACAGCGTGCGCGACGAGGTGACGAAGATGTGGCGGCCCACGTTGAAGCGCTGCCACACCGCCTCCCACAGCTCCTCC
The DNA here is from genome assembly GCA_020846875.1 of Myxococcales bacterium. Taxonomy (GTDB): domain Bacteria; phylum Myxococcota; class Myxococcia; order Myxococcales; family Myxococcaceae; genus JADLDB01. The sequence goes on from JADLDB010000059.1 coordinate 141,659, forward strand.
CGGGACAGCCGCGTGCCGACGAAGGGCGGCGCGACGATCGTGCTGCGGCCCTTGGCCCAGGCGTAGCCGTCCGAGTACCAGGGATCCGACAGGCCCTCGAGCTCGGGGGGCTGGTTGGTGAACCGGGGCTTGCCTTTGGCGCGCGGCTGGCCATCGGGCCCGGTGTCCCCTTCGAGGAGGTCCAGGGTGTACGCGAGATCCGCCAGGGTGCCTGGGCTCTCCGGCGCGATGGAGACGGTGTGGCGGCCCCAGGCGTTGGCTTCGTTGGGGGCATGGATGGCGAGCAGCTCGAAGCCGCGCTTGTAGCTGGAGTTCTCCTGGTCCGGCCGTGCCAGGAGCTTCAGCACCGTCACGTCCTGCGGCGAAGAGAGGAAGAGCGCGTCGATCCGCCGGAAGGTGCTGCCCGGCTGGTTGTCGATGGGGAGGTCGAGCTGCACCTTCCACCCCCGCGAGAGCTCCGTCTTGTAGAGATCCGCGTCCGCCTTGAGGCGCCGGATGATCCGCTTGAGGATCAGCTCCTCCGGAAGCCTGGCGATCCCCGCGAAGTCCAGCGCGCGATCCATCACCCGGACGATCAATTCCGCCAGCGGCTTCGACGGGCCCGGCGCCGGCGTGCGGAACACCTGCATCGACGCGTAGAACACCGACGCCAGCGCGCGCTCGTAGTGGCCGGCGCTCTCGGTGCGGCCCTGCTCCCACTCGCTCACGTACTCGATCAGCCCCTCGAGGTCCTCCGGCCAGCGGTGGTGCAGCACGCGGTGCGTCGCCAGCACCGCGGCGGTGGTGCAGTCCAGGGTGGGATCGTGGAGCCGGAAGCGCAACGGGAAGGACAGCGCGTCGAGCGCCTGGGCCGATCGCAGCACCGCCTCGGTCGTCGATCGCAGGTTGGCGCTGCGCCACTGGGGCAGCTTCCACGACAGCATGCGCGGGTGGGGCGGCAGCGTCGCCTCGCGGGTGCCCACCCCCAGGAACAACTCCCCCTCGTGGGGCTCCTGGCCCGGCGGCGCCCGCTCGTGGCTCCACGTCACCCGCGCGGGATCGAGCAGCGCGTCGAGGGTCTGTTGCAGCGCGGCGTCCATGAAAAGCGCTGCAGCATAGAGGCCCCACCGGCCGCGGCGGGAGCGAAGAATTTCTGCGCACCTCCGGCCGTTCCCGGGTCAGCTCCGTCAGGAGGCGTGTCCCTTGGTGAAGGGCGCGCGCACACGCTATGAACTCGCCCATGTCCCGCCTCCTCGCCCTCGCGTGGCTGTTCGCGATCCCCGCGATCGCCGCCCCGCCGGCCCCGGCCAACACCGCGCGGGTGTCGGTGCTGTACTTCGACGTGCAGTCCACCCAGGAGGCGCTCAAGGTCTTCAACAAGGGGCTGTCGGAGCTGATGATCGCCGACCTCGCTCAGAGCACGGATCTCACCGTGGTCGAGCGCTCGCGCCTCGAGGAGATCCTCGCCGAGCTCAAGCTGGGTGAGACGCGCTACGCCGATCCCGCCACCGCCGCGAAGATCGGCAAGCTGGTGGGCGCGCAGTTCATGGTCGCGGGAACGATCGTCGAGAACCCGGTCCTGTCGGCCAAGGGCGGGCCGGGGCGCTTCAAGCTGTTGGTGAAGATCATCGACGTCGAGCACGCCACCGTGGTGCCCCAGTCGACGATCAAGGTGGACCTCGATCCCGACGACGTCTTCGGCGCCGAGGAGGCGGTGGTGAAGGAGATCGCGAAGTTCCTGGTCACCGCCGGCAAGGCGACGCAGGCCGGCGAGCCCGCGAAGAAGGCCCACAAGCTGCCGGTGGGCACCGCGGTGAAGTACTCGAAGGCCCTCGACGCGAAGGACAAGAAGAACAAGGACCAGGCGGTCAAGCTGCTCAACGAGGTGGTGAAGGAGCAGCCGGACTTCAAGCTGGCGCAGCTGGATCTCCTCACGCTGACGAAGTGAGCCCATGGCCGTCGAGCTCGAGCCCCTGTTGCAGAAGCTGAGCGGCCTGGCGCCGCTCTTTGGCCGCGCCCGCGACGATCTCGACGCGATGGTCAGCCGCGGCCGCGCCGGGGACTTCAAGGGCGTGATGCAGAACGCCCGCCTGGTGCTGGAGGCCGTGCTGAGGTCGCTGGTCACCGAGGAGCTCAAGCAGACGCCCGGCAAGGCGATGCTGGACGAGCTGGTGACGAAGTTCCGCCAGCAGGCCAACGCAGGCATCATCCCCACCAACGTCCTCGCGCACATGGGGACGGTGCAGGCCTGGGGCAACCTGTCCTCGCACGATCACGCGGGCAGCCTGGCCGACGCGCCCGTGCAGGTCGGCCAGGAGGAGGCAGTAGCCAGCCTGAACTCCATGGCGGCGATCCTCACCTGGTACGCGAACAAGCGCGGCCTGGCCGCTACCCCCGCGGCCGGCAGCGCTCCCGCGGTGGCCACGCCCTTCCAGGGAGCCGCGGTGATCGCCCGCAAGGAGGGCGCGCCGCCGCCCGCGAAGTCGAAGCTGCCCCTGGTGGGCGCCGGGGTCGGCCTGCTCGCGATCGCCGGCGTGGTGGCCGTCGTCTCCTTGAGGCCGTCCGGGAGCGGGACCGGCACGGGCCCGGGAAAGACGGAGCAACCCTTCACCGCGCTCGACGCCCTCTACGGCTCCTGGAAGGAGCCCGTCCCGCCGCCCTCGTGCCGCCGCGCCGAGGAGGCCGAGCGCCTGGCGCAGAACGTCCGCAACGTGAACGCCCTGCGGCTCATCGACAGTCCTTCTCCGGAGGCGGCCTACCTGCTGGCCCGCGCCACCTTCGAGGACCTGAAGCAGAAGAGCCCGGCGCTGGACGCGGCGCTGGCCTGCCCGGGCTTCGCCAACGCGCAGTACCTCGCTGGGAAGATCGCCATCGCCGAAGGCCGCCTCGACGACGCGCTGGCCTCGCTCAAGTCCGCCACCACCCAGGCGCCGAAGTTCCTCGACGCGCGCGCCTCGTTGGCCGGCATCATGCTGCAGCAGCAGGAGGTGGACGCCGCGCTGGCCGAGGCGGAGAAGCTGATCTCTGCCGATCCCGACTACGCCGCGGGGTACCTGCTGCGCTTCTCGGGCCGTGTCCTCAAGGGCGATCGCGACGCGGCAATGAAGGATCTCTGCACGGCGGTGAACAAGGGATCCGCCACGGCGCGCCAGAAGCTCGAGTCCATCAATGGCTCGTGTGAGGGCGTGGCCCCGTGACGCGTGCACTCCTCATCGGCGTGCTCCTCTCGAGCGCGCTGGCCTGGGGAGCCCCGCTGCGGCTGGCGGTGGTCTACGGGCACAACGGGGGCGCCGGGGCCCGGGCGCCGCTCAAGTACGCCGAGGCCGACGCGGCCCGGGTCGCGCGCGCCCTGAAGGAGGTGGGAGGCGTGGCGCCCGGCGACGTGCGGCTGCTCCTCGGGCGCCCGGTGGGAGAGTTGGAGGCCGCGCTGGCCTGGGCGAAGACGCGCGCTGCCGCCAACCCGCAGACCTCCCTCGTCGTCTACCTCTCCAGCCACGCCGACGCGGAGAAGGGCCTGATCCCGGGCGGCGAGGCGCTGGCCTGGGCGAAGCTCAAGGCCCTCGTCGCGGCCAGCGGCGCGAAGGCCCGCGTCACCATCGTCGACGGCTGCCAGTCCTCCGGTCTCATCGAGGTCAGCGCGAAGGAGGCGCCCACCTTCTCCATCTCCGCCACCGACGAGCTGACGGTGAAGGGCGACGCGTTCATCACCTCGTCCGCGTCCGACGAGCCCTCCCTGGAGGCCGGGCAACTGCAGGGCAGCGTCTTCACCCAGCACTTCCTGGCCGGTCTGCGTGGCGCCGCGGATCGCTCGGGCGACGGGCGCGTCTCGCTGGAAGAGGTCTACCGGTTCGCCTTCGAGCGCACCACCGAGGGCCAGAGCGGCCAGCACCCCGGCTTCGCCACCCGGCTCTCGGGGTACGGCGAGCTGGTGATGGCCTCCCCGAGCGTGGGATCCGGCTTGCTGGTCCCCGAGGGCGTGGAGCGGATCGTCGTCCGCGAGGTGGCTGATCGCACCCCGCTGGTCTCCGCGCGCAGGCCCGAGGCCCGCCGGCTGGCGATCCCTCCCGGCGCGTGGCTGGTGGAGGTCGAGCAGTCCGCCGGGATGCGCGAGGGCAGGGTGCAGGTGGCGAAGGGCGCCTTCACCTCGGTGGAGGTCGATCAACTCGGCGCCGTGGCCCGGGCCACCAGCCTGGTGCGCCTCGAAGCCGACGCGCTCTGCTACGAGGTGAAGGCCGGGCGCGCCGATCCCCGCGTGCAGGCGTTGATCCCCGAGCTGACGGCCGTCGCGCCCGCCTGTCCGATGGGACGCGCGCCCACCGCCACGTTGATCCTCGAGCCGGCTTCGAAGGGAGCGCTGCGCGTCTACGCCTCGCCGGCCCAGCCCGGGGCCCTGGACGTCGCGCGCCCGGCTCAGCAGAGCGCCCAGTTGGTCGAAGCGGTGCGCGCCTGGGTCGCCGAGCAGGGCGCCAACCTCGCGTCGACAAAGAGGAAGCCCTGACGGACCCGTGGTAGACCTTTCGGCGCATGCAACCCGTCGAGGCCCTTCGCGCCTGCCCGCTCCTTCAGGGGTTCACCGACACGGGGCTCGGCATCCTCGCCGGCATCTGCACCTCGCGCACCTACCCGCAGGGCACGCCGCTGTTCGCCGAGAACATGGTGTCGGACTCGCTGCTGGTGATCGCCGACGGCAAGGTGGCCCTGAGCATGCGCTCCGACAAGGGTGAGCTGCCCATGGGTGAGCTGGGGCCGGGAGACTGGCTGGGCGAGCTGTCGTTGATCCAGACCGGCCAGCGCGCCTGCACCGCCACGGCCACCTCCGCCGTCACCGCCTTCGAGATCCGTCAGGCCGACTTCCAGAAGCTGATGGCCACCAAGCCCCAGGCCTGCATGAAGCTGCTGATGGCCATCTGCACCCACTTCGGCCAGAAGGTGTTGGCCAACAAGGAAGCGCTCAAGACCCTGCTGAAGGTGTAGCGCCGCCGGTGTGGCAGGGAAGGTACTTGAAGGGGCGCCCCCGCTGGGTTACCCACCCGATCCATGACGCGCCTCGCTCTCGCCGCGGCCCTCGCCCTTTCTCTCTTCGCGACTCCGCAAGCGTTCGCCGCCAGCCAGGGTGACTGGTTCGCCAGTCTCTACACCGGCGAAGGCGTGGAGCTCCGCAACGACGAGCGGATCTTCACCCTGTTCGCGCTCTTCAACGCGCTGGGCTTCGATCAGGGCCCGGTGACGCGCACCCAGCCGGTGCCCAAGGTGACCTACTCGGCCGCGCGGCAGTTGGTGCGCGCGAAGGTGCTGGGCGGCGACCCCGAGGTGCGCAAGGCGGCCGACGCCTACTTCGACTCCCACGCCGCGCCCATGGGCCGGTACCTGAGCTGGGCCGTGCAGGCCGATGCGCCGCCCTTCGCCGCGGGACCGAAGTCGAAGGAGCTCGCCGACCTCAAGGGCTTCGAGCAGGTGATGGCCAAGGCCTGGGCGGGGTGGAAGCTGGACGAGGTGATGGCCCAGGTGCAGCCCGAGTACCGCAAGTCGCTCAAGCTGTACCTCTCGGGCGTCGACGGTCCGCTCTCGAAGGCGCGCGCGCTGCTCAAGGTGCCGGAGTCCCAGGAGGTGCTGCTGTTGGTCAACCTGCTCGACGCTCAGGATCAAGTGCGGGCAGTGAAGGGCGAGAGGGGTGAAGCGTTCCTCATCGCCGGCCCCAGCGACAAGCCGAACGTGGAAGGGCTGCTCAAGGCCTTCGCGGCCCTCACCGTGGAGCCGGCGGTGGCCAGGCACGCGGCGAAGTGGAGCGGCGGGGCGGCGGTGCTGCGCGAGGCCCAGCTGGCCGGGGCCAACGAGCAGACGGTGGCCGATTACGTCACCAGCCTGATCAGCCTGGCGGCGGCGATGAAGGCCATGGATGCCAGCGACGCCGCGTATGACGCGGCCGCGGCGAAGGGCTACTTCGGAATCAAGGACGTCTCGAAGCTGTTCGAGGACGGCAAGCCCGTCGAGAGCTGGGCGCTCGACGCCATGCAGCGGATCGAGACTCGCCGCCCGGCGAAGAAGTAGCGCCTCCTTTGGAACAGCTTCTCACTAGCCTGTTCGACAGCGTCGGCGGGGCCTTCTCGTACCTGCTCGTCCTCGGGATCCTGCTGTTGTGCGGAGTGGGCCTGCCCGTGCCCGAGGACGTGTCGCTGATCCTCGGCGGCTCGCTCGTCTACCAGGGCAAGGCGCAGCTCTTCTTCATGATGGTGGTGGGCTACGTGGGGATCATCCTCGGCGACTCAATCATGTTCGCCCTGGGGCGCCGCTTCGGGTCGCAGGTGGGCGTGAAGCAGGGCGGCTTCTTGAGCCGCATCATCACCCCGGCCAAGCGGGCGCGGGTGGAAGAGCTCTTCAAGAAGCACGGCGAGAAGGTGGTGATGGTGGCGCGCTTCCTGCCCGGGGTGCGGGCCCCCACGTACTTCACCGCCGGCTCGGTGGGGATGAAGTACTCGCACTTCCTCTTCTTCGACTCGGTGGCCGCGCTCGCCTCGGCGCCGGCCTTCGTCTACCTGGGCTTCCGCTTCGGTGGAGAGCTGGAGTACCTGCTCCAGCAGATCCGCAAGGGCCAGCGGGGAGTGCTGCTCGCCCTGGCCGTGCTCGTCGTCGTCGGCTTCTTCGTCTCCCGCTGGCGCTCCAAGCGCGAGAAGCGGATCGAGGCGGAGGCGCTCAAGAAGCAACAAGAGCAGCAGCTGGAGCGCATCGAGCCGGCGCGCGACAGCTCAAGCGCGCTGTGACTTGTCAGCGCGCGGTCTCGAGGTACTTGAGGATCGCCTCGATCAACGGCGACGGCTCGACCTCGAACGGCTGCTCTGGCGGGCGCGGCACCAGCTTGAGGCGCGAGCCGGTCGAGTCGTAGAGCGGCACCTCGTCGAAGCGCCGCTGCGCGCGGCGGAGTCCCGGCGGCACGATCAGGGCTCCTCGGGAAGCTTGTGGTACTTGTTCAGCAGATCGTCGACGGCCTCGCGGAGGTACTCGCTCTGGGCGATCCGCGTGCGCTTGGACAGATCCCTCAGCTGCTCCACCTTGTCCTGCTCGACCAGCACGTGGGTGCTGACCACCTCTTTTTCGGCGTCGGTGTGGGGCGTGGTGGTGTGATGGGGGTCGCTCGTCTCCACTGCCTGGTCCATCGTCGTGTCGTGCATGTGCGTCCGGTCTCCCGTGGAATGCTACAGGCCGCTACCAACCTGTGCCCCGCGATGAGACAGCCGGATCGCCGCACCGTCAAAAAAATGGCCCCGGCGCAAGCACTTGCCCGGGGCCTCCTCGAATCGCCCGAGGTGGGATGCAGTGTGTGGCCAGGGTCGGACTCGAACCGACTACCTGCGGATTATGAGACCGCCGCTCTAACCAGCTGAGCTACCTGGCCGATGTGCGCGGGGCGTGTACACGGAATGCCCCGCGACCCGCAAGGGGCGAGTTTGCACGCCGACGGGAGCGGCCTTACACTTCTGACCAACAATAGAAAACGTCTCCTGCTCAAGGCACAACCGGGGAAACCCGGCGTCGCAAAGCCATCGGGACCTCACGTCTTCGTCGTCACGAGAAGGCACGGTCGGCTGGGCCGCCAGGACAAGAGCTGGGCGCTGCTGAAGGGGGCGCCTGCCAGGGAGACCCAAACTGACGCTGGTCCGTTCGACAGCGGCTAGGAGGGAAGATGGTCTCCACGGTGACGGCGTTCCTCGCGCTCTCGCTCTCGACGGTGCCGATCCCCAGCGGGAAGATCACCAACACGCCGATCTCGATCGATCTCTCCGACGGTGATCAATACGATCCACACGTCGACGGCGACCTCGCGGCGTACTCCCACGCCGACATCTCAGGGCGGCAGGAGATCCGCTACTACCGCTTCGGGGCCGGGACTCCCTTCTCGGCTATCCCGAACGGCGGCGGCGCCGACTACCTCTCGGACATCGACCGAGGCCGGATCGCCTTCACCCGCACCGGTTCCGGCAATCCGCTGGTCCTGATCTTCGACACCACGCTGCCCAACCCCCAGCCCCAGGTCGTGAACGAGAAGCCCGCGATGAACCGGGCCGGGACGGCGCTCGGCGATCAGATCGTCGCCTACGGCGACTTCACGCTGGCCTCTGAGGCCGGGACGGCAGAGATGGTCGCTTACGATCTCTCCACCGGCGCTGAAGCCCGGCTCTCGAACGATCTGCTCAACGACACCAACCCGGCCGTTTCGCCCGGAGGAGACGTGGTGGTGTGGGAGAAGTGCGTCTCCTTCATCAACTGCGAGATCTACCAGGCGGTGAAAACGGGGACGGCGTGGGTCGTCTCGGTGGTCAGCGCCCCTTTGGCGTCCGGCAGCTCGATCAACCCTGACACCAACGGCGGCATCGTCGTGTACCACTCGGATCGCGGCGCGCCGACGGGGTATGACATCTACGTGCGGCCGGTGGCCGGTGGCCCGGAGGAGGTGCTGGAGATCGGCGGCCGGCAGACCAACCCCAGCGTGCGCGGCTCGGTGATCGCCTTCGAGTCGGGCATTCCAGCGGACATCTACCTGTACGAGCGGACCACCAACCGGCTGTTCCAGGTGACCGAGGGACCGGGCAACGAGACGCTCAACGACGTCACCCTGCTGCCGTCCGGCCAGGTGCGGCTCGTCTGGACCACCGATGATGGGGCGGACGGCTACAACAACGTCTATGGGGCGACCTTCTCCTTGCCCCCGCCGGTGGACACCTGCCAGCCGCGGGCCGCGACGCTCCAGGCCTCGCGGGAATACTGCCCGTCGCGGTGGAACAACGCCGACGTCTCCTTCGCCACGCCGTTCACCTTCGCGCTGCCGGCCGAGATCCCGGTGACGGCCGGGAACGCCGGCAACCACTGGGCCGAGCTGACCCTGCACACCACCTCGGGCTGCGAGACGAAGTGCAAGTACCGTGGCGGCTCCAACTACTCCCACCCCCAGAGCCAGGCGGAGCGCGCCAAGGGTGCCCGCTACGAGTTCGAGTTCTGCACCGGTCAGGGACAGGGCCTGGCCGCCGGCTCCCTCGTCCAGGTCGATCGCGTCGAGCTCCAGGTGGTCAACGGCGACAGTTGGCAGGGCACCACGAGCGTGGAGCTGACGCTGGCGGGCGTGTGCGGGCCTCCGCCGCCTCCCATCTGTGGTGACGACGACGACGACGGCTGTGGCGGGGGAAGCCATGGCCACCATGGGCATGGGCACCACGGGCACGGGCACCAGGGCGGCGGCTCCCACGGCGGCCACGGCCATCAGGGTGGCGGCCACCACGGCGGCGGCCACGGGCATGGGCGGTCCAAGTCCAGCGGCGACGACGAGGTCGGCGCGGTTGCCCAGGCCCTCGATCCCGAGCCTGTGCCCGCTACGGGCTGCAGCTCCACCTCGCCGGGCTTCGCCTGGTCGGCGCTCTTCGCCGCGCTGGCCTTCTTCTTCCTTCGCCGATCCACGCCGATCCGGCTCGCGCAGACGCAGGAGCGACGTAGACTGCCGCGCTGAATGCGGCTCGGCCACTGGGGAGCGGTCGCTGGGGTGTTCGCCTGCACGGCGTGGTGTGCGACGGCGCGCGCCGAATTCTTCACTCCCCTGGAGCCGGTTCCTCCTGACGGTTTTGAGATCCGCTCGTCGGCTCCCGTCACCGCGCAGGGCGCGTCGATCTCTCCGCTGGGGCCCCAGAGCTTCCGCGTCGTCCCCGAGCCGGGCGCCCGGCAGGTGGTGCTCAGCGCCGGCGCCGAGCGGCGCACCCTGAACGTCGGTCCACCGGCAACCACCGTCTCCGCGTCCGTCACCCCGGTGGCGCCCGTGAAGGGACGCGATGCCTTCGCGGAGCTGGAGATCGTCGTTGGCGACGCCGCGGGATCGGCTCCGCCCGTCCTGCGCGCCAACGTCGGCACGCTTGGCCCCGTCGAGCGCCTGGGGCCGGGCAGGTACAAGGCGCGCTACGCGCTGCCGCCCACGCGCTACCCGGAGGTGGCGGTGATCGTCGCCTTCTCCGCCTGGCCCCACCCCCAGTCCATCCAAGGGGCGATCGGCGTTTTGCGCGTGCCCCTGGCCACCGCCGTCGAGGTACCAGGGCGCACGGAGCCGGGCGCCCAGATGCGGCTCACCATCGCGGGCACCACCTTCGGGCCGGTGACGGCCGGATCCGATGGCTCCTTCCGGCTCCCGGTGGTGGTGCCCCCCGGCTACGGCAGCGTGGTGGGCGAGACGCGGGATCGCGTGGGCAACCGCCGCAAGTCCACCATCGATCTGCGCCTGCCTCCGACCGATCAGCTCGCGTGCGTGGCGACGCCTACGCGCCTGCCCGCGGACGGCGCCTCGCGAGCGCGGGTGCTGTGCGCCACCTCGGATCGCTTCGGCGCCGCCGCCAGAGGAGCGCGCGTGCAGTTGACCTCCTCGCTGGGGACCCTCTCGCCGCCGAAGGAGGTGGGCCCGGGGCTCTTCGAGTGGACCTGGGTGGCGCCCAGCAAGCGTGGTGAGGGCAAGGCCCGCCTGGACGCGAAGTGGCGGCAGGGCGCCAGCGACTCGGGGGAACGCCTGGAGATCGAGCTCGGGCAGGGGCCCGTCGCCGCGCTGATTCCGCCCCCGGGGGAGGTGGCGCTCTTCGCCGGCGGGATCTGGACCGGCGATCTCGAGGCCCGCGACGCGCTCGATCGGCCTGTGAGGGGCGTCCAGGCCTCGGCTTCGGCGTCGGTGGGCACGCTGCGCGCCTCCCCCTCCGAGGCGGATGGAAAGCTGCGGCTCACCTGGCGCCTCCCCGCGGACGCCCGGCGCGGCCAGTCCAGCGCCGAGGTGCGGGCCTTCGGGCCGACGAGTGATGAGCCAGCGCGGCTGCTGGCCTGGGCGGAGGGAGGCCGCACCTTCGCCGCCGTCACGGATCTTGCCGGCCTACCGGTTGGCCGGCAGCGGCTGCTCCTCGACGCCCAGCCTTTCACCACGGGGGAGGACGGCACGGTGGAGCTCCCGCTGCGCGATGGCGAGCACGTCCTGCGCCACGCGGACTGGGCCGGGCTGCAGCACCGGCTGGTGGTGCAGGGCGGGGCGCTCATCTACCCGACGGCGGAGCGCCCCCCGCGAGTGACGCTGAAGCTCCCGGCGCTGGTAGCCCCGCCCGTGCCGATCAACGTGCGGCTCGAGCGCGAGGCCGGCGGGGTGCGGTGGTGGCTCGAGTCGGCCGACGGCGCCACCGTGCCGGGCCGCGAGGTGCAGCTCTCGGTGAACGGTCAGGTGTCCGCTGCCACGTCGGGACAACCCAGCCACCTGGCGGTGACGGCGGGCAGCGTGGGGGTGGTGGACGTGGCGACGCGGGTGTCGGCGGCTGTGGAGGTGGCGCCGTGACGGGGGAGGCCCGTTGACGCACGCCCTGCTGGTGGCGGCTTGGGTGGCGGGGCAGGCCCCTTCCGTGTCCTTCATGGACGACGGGGCGATCGTCGGCCGGGTGTGCGTCGATCGCGACGGGGATGGGCGCTGCGCGGTGGACGAGCCCGGCTTGGCTGCGGCGCGGGTGGTGCTGGACACGGGGCTGACCGCGATCACCGACGCGCAGGGCCGTTACCACCTGGCCTCGGTGCCCGGCCGCGCGCTTGCGGAGGATGGGGTTGGTGCCGCGCGGATGCTCCCCGGCAGGCACCGCGCGAAGGTCGACCGCCGCTGGTTGATGGAGGGAGCCACCGCCGTCCCGGACGGCGCCACCTTCGAACTCCCGATGGGCGGGCTGGTCGTGGTGGACTTCGCGGTGCGCCCGCCAGCCGCCGCCGCCCGCCAGCCTCGGTTGAGTCCCTCCGGCGGGCCGCCGCTCCTGGCGAAGGGGCGCGTCCAGTACGACGTGGCGCTGGAGCAGGTGGACGGCCAGACGCTGCGGGTGCAGGGCCTTGCGCTCGAAGGCGGAAAGGCCACGGTGATCCTCCCGGAGGGCGAGAACCAGGTGCCGGTGAGCTCCTCGTCGCCAGGCAGCCTGGAGCTCTTCGTCCACCCGGTGGACGTGGTGGCGCGCCCCAGCAGCACGCTGATCATCCCCCGGCCGCTCCGCGCGGTGGGCTCCGTCACGGTGGACGCCCAGGGCCTGTTGCGCGCCCACCTGCCTGTGGGCTCCACCCTGGAGGTGGAAGGCCACGCCGTCCAACTGGACGCGGGCGGGCAGGGGACAGTGCAGACGAAGGAGGCTTCCTTCCCTGTGACGATCCGCCTGCCGGGGGTCGACGCCTGGATGGAGTCGCTTGAGCGCCCGGGGCCCCGGGGCGTCTTCGCGGTTGGCCTGTTGGACGTGGAGGCGGCGTACAACCTCCACAACTCCCAGCTTCAGGTGTTCGGGCGGGGCGCCGGCGCGATCCGCGCCCGGCTGCTGGGTTTCGATCTCTCCGGCGAATTGGACTTCCGCGATCAGGACGTGGAGGCGATCTCCAGCGGCAACGCCAGCGCGCTCGCCGTGGCGCGCCGCCAGGACGTCTTCGAGCGCCAGCTCGATCCACTCCGAGTCCCGCTCGCCTGGGCCGACGACAGCGCCACGGTGGCCACCAACCCGGGTGAGGGGCGCTTCCGCGTCGAGGTGGCGCGCGAGGGGTGGGGCAAGGCCGGCTACGGCAGCGCACGCCTCTTCTTCTCCGACTCGGAGGTGGGGCGCGCGCACCGCGCGGTGCAGGGCGGGTACCTCGCCGTCAAGTCACCTACGGACGGCTCGCCCTTCGGGGTGGAGCTGCGCGGCGTGGCTGCGCCCTCGCAGGTTGATCCGACGGTGGGGTGGGCACGGCGGCCGGCGCACGAGCGCTTCGAGAGCACCGGCGGCAGCCTCTTCTTCCTCGCTCACCCGGGCACGAACGGGCAGGCGGTGGTGCAGGGCAGCGAGGTAGTGCGCGTGGAGTGGCGTGATCCCGTCACCGGCGTGCCGCTGAAGGATCTGCACCTCACTCGCAACCTCGACTATTCGATCGACACGCTGTCGGGCCGCATCCTGTTGACCCGGCCTTTGTCCTTCCTCGCGCAGGACTCGCTGCTGGCGACCGATCCGCTGTCGGCCGCGGCCTCGCCGGTGCTGGTGGTGGATTACGAGTACCTGGATACCGCGGCTGAGGGCGCCACTCTGGGCGGCGAGGTGCGGCTGCGCGGCGGCCCGGTGAAGCTGTCCGCCGGGGGCATGAAGGACGGCGCGTACGAGCTGCTGCGCGCCCGCGCGGAGGCCACCCTGGGCCCGGTGTGGCTCACCCTGGAGGGCGCCCGCAGCCGCGGAGTGGTGGCCGGCCTGGGCGCCTCCACCGACGGCGGCCTCACCATGCTGTCCCGCGCGCCGCCGACCATCTCTCCCGAGGGCTTCGCCACCACGGTGCGCGCGCGCAGCAAGGGCCTTTTCGGGCGGGGCTCCTGGGACGCGGCGTGGCGGTGGCGGCAGCAGGGCTACGAGGACATCGGCGGGGTGGGCGCGCTCAACACCGTCTCACTGCGCGGGGAGCAGCCGGTGGGTCCGCTGATCGTCACCGTGCAGGCCAGCTTGTTCGACGCACCGGATCCGAGGGATCCCTTCTCGGGCGCGCGGGTGCGGGGAAGGAACATTGGCGGCGGGGTCGGCTTCGAGCGGGAGCGCTGGGGCGTACGCCTCGAGGCGAGAGATCTCGAGCACACCCGCGAGGAGCCGATGCTGGCCACGCCGGGCACTCCCGCCGGCGCCTTCTCCCTCGGCCTCGCGGGGCGCTTGCGCGTCACCGACTGGCTGCAGCTACGCGCCGGCTACCGGCAACGCCTGGCGCCGCACGGGGTGGATCTCAACGACACGTTCGCTTCTGCGGGAGTGGACCTGAGCCCCACGCCCGGACTGGAGCTCTCGCTGAAGGGTGGCTGGGGTCCGGCGGTAGGCCCGCTGGTGTGGGGATCAGTGTCGTACACGCGCGGCCGCGAGACCTGGTACGGCATTCAGGCGATGGACGTAGATGCCCCCTCCACCGGGGATCGGCGCCTGGTGGCCGGCGTGCGCGAGCAGCTCGATCCCTCCACCGCCGTCTTCGTGGAGGACGTGAGCGCCACCGACGTGGATGGGCTGCGCCTTTCGCGCGCGGTGGGAGTGAGCCAGCGGCTGGGCGACGCCTTCACCGTCACCGGGCGCTACGAGCACGGCGCGCGCAGCACGGTGGGCGCGGCTCCTGACGTCTCGCGCGACGCCGGCGGGCTAACGCTGGCCTGGGACACCGAGCGGGTGAAGCTGTTCGGGCGAGGAGAGGTGCGCGCGGAGACGGGCCCGGTGCCCTTGACGCAGTGGGTGGCGACCGGCGGCGGCGAGGTGAAGCTGCACCGGGACGTGTCGGGATCGGCCCGGGTGATCTTCTCCCACGCCACGCGCGCAGGAAGGCTGGAGTCGCGGCTCCTCGACGCCTCGGCCTCGCTGGCCTGGCGCTTCTCTCTGGGCGCGCTGATCGCCCGCTACAGTTGGCGGCAGGAGCTCCGAGGCGGGATCGAGAACCGGGTCCACCTCGTCTCGCTGCTGCCCACCATGAAGGTGAGCGAGCGCTTCACCCTGGGCGCAGGTGGGCACCTGGCGATCGCGCCGGAGCAGACGGTGATCTCCGCCTCCATCCGGCCGGCGGTGCGGATCGTCGCCGGCCTCGAGGTGGCGGCCGAGGCGGTGGTGCGCTCGAAGGCGCCGGACGCGGGCAGCCTCTCGTCGCTGCGCGGTGAGGTGGGCTACCGTTTCGATCAACGCTTCTACGTGGGGGCCGGGTACACGGCGTTCGGCTTCTCGGGGACGGGGATGCAGGGGACGCCCTCGGGGGCCGATCGGATCTACCTGCGGACGGAGGTGGCGTACTGATGCGGCGGCTCGTGCTGCTCAGCGTGCTGGTGTCTCGGCTGGCGCTCGCCGGGTGGGCCAGTCTGCCTGCGATCAGCGGCGCCCCGCAGGATCTCGTGGTGGTGGACGGGGGAGTGGTGGTCGCCGCGTCCTTGAGTGAAGCGGTCGCCCGGGGCACCGACGGCGGGTTGATCGCGCAGCTCACCGGCTCCTTCGTCGGCGCGGGCCTCTTCTCCGGCAACTGCCTGGCGGCGCTCTCGTCTGCCACGGCCTCCGTCTCGATCAGCGCGGGCTGCGGTACGGGCGGGATGGGCGCCGGAACGCCGCGTCGCTTTCGCGTCTTCTCCAACGGGCTCTCTGTCGCCCGGGTGTCTCAGGGGATGGACGGCCTGCTGGTAGCGCCCCTGCCGACCGGCACCTTCCTTTCACCGACGGGGCTGGTCCCCTGGTCCGCCTTGATCCCTCGCAGCCTGCAGGCCGCGACCATCAACGGGGCGGACGTGGCGATCCTGAACGAGACGGCCGCCCGGCTCCAGTTGAGTGTCGACGGCGGGGCGCCCTTCCCGATCCCGCTTCAAGCCCCTGCGCGCGACGCGGTGCCGTTCGCCCGGCTCGGTGCTGGGGCGGCCGTCGTCGTCTCGAGCGCAGGCGCGGTGGGCCTGGTCCCGGTGCTCGGGCAGGCGGACGTGGCCGTGATCCTCCCGATGGGCTTCACGGCCCAGTTCGTCGCGATGAGCACCGATGGAGCGGGCGACGCCGGCACCGGCTATGGGCTCATCACGAGCACCACCGGCGCGGTGCTGTCCCCCGTGCCGGATCCCTCTGAGCCGGGCTCGGTGTGGATCCTCCGAAGCGGCGCTCCGCCCATGACCGACCGCGTCCACTGCTTCGACGCCCGCTGGTGTGCCGGCTTTGGAGCGGGGGGTGTCATCCACCTCCTGTCGAACGACTTCGCTCCGGTCCTCGATCTCGACGCGGGCGCGCTGCTCCCTGGGGTGCCGTCGGCGGTGACGGCGAGCGCGTCGGATCAGGACGGGGATCCGGTGTTCATCACCTGGTCTAGCGCGACGGCGCAGATCACACCGGGCGCCGATCCGGAAGGGCGAGCCGCGACGCTCCTCGTCCCCGCCGGCCAGGAGTGCACCAGCGCGACCGTCCCGTTGACCTTGACCATCTCTGACGGGCTGGGCGAGCACGATCGCACCGTCGTGGCGATGGTGCCCCTGGCCTCGACGGCGGGCGCTTCGATCTTGCCGCTTGCGCCGGTGGTCGATCCGGGTGATCCGCCGGTGGCCTTCACCGCGGGGAGCGACGGGGGCTGCGCGGGCGCCACCTTCATGTGGTCCACCTCGGACGGCCAGAGCGGCGCCGGGCCCACCTTCAACTGGAACGTCCCCGCGACGGCCTGCAGCGCGGACGGCGGCACGGCGCAGGTGTCGGTGGCGTGGCGGGATCCTGCCGGGCACCAGGCCAACGCCAGCACCACCGTCACCGTGACGCCCTGGGGCCGGCCCAACGCCCCCCAGTTCCCCGCGCCCGCGGTCCAAAGCGCCGGCACCACCCAGGTGTGGAGTCCGCTCGACGGAGGCCACGCCTGTAGCACCACGAGCACCTTCCCGGGCCTGGAGCTGGACTGGATGCTCTCCGTCCCGCCCGCGGGCGTCACGCTCACCCCCGTAGACGGCGGGTTGGAGGTGGCCTCCTCCGACGTCTGCACGCGCGCCACCCTCACCGCTACGGCCCAGTTCCGCGTCGCCGGCGCTTCCGCCGCCCAGGCCTCCGGGCCCGGCACCCTCACCGTCGATCTCGTCCCCAGCCCACCGGCGCTCGGCCCGAGCACGCCCTTCGCCATCAACCTCGAGGTGGACGCCGGCGTGGCGATGGGGTTCTTCACCGTGGACGCAGGGTGCCGCGATCTCGCGCTCCTCTCCGCGGAGGTGTCGCTGGGCGTGCCGGACGCGTCGGTGGTGGCGCAGCAGACCTTCCCGACTGTCCCCGGGCCCTGGTCCTTGCCGATCCCCGCCTCTTGCGGCGCGGGCCAGTTCGAGCTCGTCGCGCGGCTCCTCGATGACGGCGGCGTCACCGGGGCGGAGGTGCGCGACCTCGTCCCCGCCGACACGCTGCCGGTGCTGCCGGGCGTGGCGGCTCCCTCGACGCTGCCGGTGACGTGTGGCGTGGGCGGCCGCGGCCAGCTCACGGTTGCGTCCAACCCGAACGGCTGCGCGACGCCGCTGGCCACCTGGCGGCAGACGGGCGGCCCGGCCCTCACCCAGTCCACGCTCGCGGGTACCACCGTCGAGGTGCAGACCGTCTCCACCGGCTTCGACGTGGTGGGCGAGCGCCTCTCCTTCGACGTGGAGGTGAGCGACGGCGCCGGCGCCTCGGCCAGCGGACCGCACGAGGTGCTGCTCACCGCCGCGCCCTTCGTGAAGATCTCCGAGAGCCTGTCGCCCTTCCCGGCGCGTGAGGAGGAGCCGGGGGTGGTGACGGTGCGGCTGGAGAACACCTCCACCTGCGACGTCTCGGGGCTCACCGTCCGGGAGGTGCTGACCCACCTCGTCCCGGTGATCGACTCGGTGCGCGCGTCCGGGCCGCTGGAGGCGGAGTGGGGGGCCGGGACGCTGACGCTGCGGGGGGTGTCGCTGGCCGCGGGCGCGACGGAGACGATCACCTTCAAGGTGCGCCGCCAGCTCCTCTCCCGGCCAGAGGCCGTGGGCAGCGTGTTGCTCCGCGATCAGCTGGTCTCCATCCGCCCCGAAGTCCCGCCGACCTCCACCGGGTGTGGCTGCCACGGCGGAGGCGAGTCGCTGCTGGGCCTCTCGGTGCTGCTGCTCCTCCTGAGGCGCCGGGGGGGCCTGCGCGGCTCCCGCCGTCTCGTGTAGGCTGCGCCGCCTTTCCTGGAGAGTTCGGGGATGCCTCGAAAGTGGTCTGCAGTGGTGTTCCTCCTGGCCGGGGTGGGGTGTGGCACCCCCGCGCGGGTGGGAGGCGATCCCGACTCGGGCCTGGGTGTCGCTCCCCGGTGCAACTCGGGCGTGGAGTGCGGCCCCTCCCAACGCTGCGTCGAGGGCGCGTGCCTGGCCGCCGAGGACGCGATCGACGCCGGCTTCTTCTGCACCCTCGATCAGGACTGTTCCAAGGGCCTCGTCTGCCTGCGCAGCCGCGGGGAGTGCGTCGCGCCGCCGCCGGAAGGGGACTCCGGTGTCCCTCCCACCGTCGCCTGCACCCCCGGCGTCGAGATGTCGTGCGGCCAGTCGAAGCTGGGCGAGTGCCGCCTCGGTGTGATCCGCTGCGAAGCGGACGACGCCGGCGTCTTCGCACTCACCTCCTGCCAGGGCGCCGTGGAGGGCAGCGCCGAAGCGTGTGACGGCAGAGACAACGACTGCGACGGGCTGTCGGACGAAGGCCTGGGCGATCTTTCCTGTGGCGTGGGGGCCTGCGCCCGCACCGTGCCTGCTTGTACCCAGGGGGCGACGGCCACCTGCACGCCGGGGACTCCCGTGGCCGAGACGTGCAACGGCGTGGACGACGACTGCAACGGCAGCATCGACGAAGGGCTGCCCACGGTGACGTGCGGCACCGGCGCGTGCGCCCGCAGCCAGCCTTCCTGCGTGGGCGGAGTGGCCCAGGCCTGCACGCCCGGCCCCTCCGCAGCGGAGACGTGCAACAGCCGCGACGACGACTGCAACGGCGTGGTGGACGACGGGATGCCGGCGTTGAGCTGCGGTGTGGGGGCGTGCGCGCGCAGCGTGTCGAGCTGCGTGGGCGGCCAGGCGCAGCAGTGTGTCCCCGGGCTGCCGTCGGCGGAGAGCTGCAACGGGCAGGACGACGACTGCAACGGCCAGGTGGACGAAGGGCTGGGCCTGCTGTCTTGTGGCGTGGGGGTTTGCGCGCGCACCGTCTCCGCCTGCGTGTCCGGTACGGCGCAGCTCTGCACGCCCGGCACTCCCGCCGCGGAGACGTGCAACGGCCTCGACGACGACTGTGACGGGCTGGTGGACGACGGCTTCGGCAGCGCGTCCTGTGGCCTCGGGGCGTGCGCGCGCACGGTGCCGGCCTGCCTCTCGGGGATGGCGCAGACCTGCGCTCCCGGCGCGCCGTCCGCCGAGGTGTGCAACGGGCTGGACGACGACTGCGACGGCCAGACGGACGAAGGCCAGCCCACGACGACGTGCGGCCAGGGGATCTGCCTGCGCTCGGTGGCGAGCTGCGTGGGAGGCGTGCCGCAGGCCTGCGTGCCGGGCGCGGCGCAGGCCGAGACGTGCGACGGGCAGGACGACGACTGCGACGGCCAGACGGATGAGGGGTGCAACTGTCTCAACGGGCAGACGCGCAGTTGCTACTCCGGGCCGGCGGGCACCCAGGGCGTGGGGCGCTGCCAGGCGGGCACCCAGCTGTGCGCCACGGGGCAGTGGGGCGCGTGTATGAACGAGCTGCTCCCGTCGACCGAAGGCTGCAACGGGCTGGACGACGACTGCGACGGCCAGACGGACGAGGCCCTGGGCAACCTGTCCTGCGGGCAGGGCGCGTGCGCGCGGACGGTGGCGGCCTGCGTCGGCGGCGCCTCTCAGGTGTGCACGCCGGGCGCGCCGGTGCTGGAGGTGTGCAACGGCAGCGACGACGACTGCGACGGATTGGTGGACGACAACCTGGGCACGCTGTCCTGCGGTGTGGGGGCCTGCGGACGAACCGTTGCCGCGTGCGTGGGCGGCGTCGCGCAGACGTGCACGCCGGGCGCTCCGGGCACCGAGGTGTGCGACGGGGCGGACAACGACTGTGACGGGCAGACGGACGAGGCGCTGGGCAACCTCTCCTGCGGCCAGGGCGCGTGTGCGCGCACCGTGGCGGCGTGCGTGTCCGGCGTGGCGCAGACGTGCAGCCCGGGCAACCCCACCGCGGAGATCTGCGACGGCGTGGACAACGACTGCGACGGCACGGTGGACGACGGCTTCGGCAACGTGACGTGTGGGCAGGGCGTCTGCCAGCGCACGGTGGCGTCCTGTGTCTCGGGCATGGCCCAGTCCTGCACGCCCGGCTCGCCCTCCGCCGAGAGCTGCAACAGCCAGGACGACGACTGCGACGGCACCGTGGACGACGGCACCTGCGCGCCCACCTCGACGTGCCCCGCCAACCAGACGGTCAACCCCAACACCAGCGTCACCCTCACCACCTCCGCCACCTCTTCCGTGGGCCGGCCGCTGTCATGCGCGTGGAGCGTGGTGAGCCGCCCCGCGACCTCCAGCGGCACCTTCAGCGCGCCCACCAACTGCGCCCAGTCCACCTACCTGGCCGACGTGGTGGGTGCCCACGTGCTGCGCTTCACCGTCACCGACTCGCTGGGCGTTTCGTCCAGCTGCCAGGTGACGATCACGGTTCAACCGCTGGGGGACTTGTGGGTCGAGCTGACCTGGAACCAGCCCAACGACATGGATCTTCACTTCTTGCACCCCAGCGGTGGCAACCGGCGCCAGGCCGCCAGTTGGTCCGCCAGCCCCTGGGACTGCTACTGGCTCAACCCCAACCCGTCCTGGGACGCGGCCGGGACCGCGGACGATCCCTCGCTCGATCTCGACGACATCACCGGAACGGGCCCGGAGAACACCCGCATCAACGTGCCTGCCACCGCCCACACCTACGCGATCGGCGTGCACATGTTCTCGTGGGCGGCCAGCCCGACGCCGGTGGTGGCGACGGTGCGCGTGTACTGCGCAGGACAGCTCAAGGCCACGCGGACGCGCAGCTTCTCCACCGTGAAGGAGTTCTGGGTGGTGGGGGTGGTGGACTTCGCCGGCGCGGGCTCCGCGGGCTGCTTCTTCACGCCGGACGGCCACACCATGCAGAAGCCATGATCGCGCCGCAGGGTTTCCACCACGTGGCGATCTTTGCGCGCGACGTCGAGCAGGTGGCCGCCTTCTACCGCGACGTGCTGGGACTCCCCGAGGTGGCGCGGCACCACTTCGACGACGGGCGGCTGCGCAGCGTGTGGCTTTCGGCGCGGGCGGGCGGCGACGCGCAGGCGGGCTTCTTCGCGGTGGAGCTGGCGGCGGACGGGCAGGCCGGCGGCACTCTGGGCTTCTCGATGGTGGCGCTGCGGATCGATCCGGGGGCGCGCGAGGCGACCGAGGCGGCGCTGACCAGGCGCGGCCTCCCGATCGAGAAGCGGACCGGCTTCACGCTCTACGTGCGCGATCCGGAAGGGAACCTGGTGGGCTTGAGTCATCACCCACACCCGGCCGGGCGTGTGCTTTAAGGCTCCTTCGTGGCGCGACTCGGCGAGCTGCTCATCCAGGAGAAGCTGGTGACTCCCGAGCAGATCGAGGAGGCGCTGGAGACGCAGGTCGTCCACGGCGGGCGGCTGGGCACCAACCTGGTCGAGCTGGGCTTCCTGCAGGAGAACGACCTGGCGCGCGTGCTGGGCCGGCAGCACAACCTGCCGTACGCCGCGGGCGAGATGGTGCCGGATCCCCAGGCGCTGGGGCTGGTCGATCGCCAGTTCTACGACGACCAGGACGTGCTGCCGATGCGCGTCGACGCCACGCGGCTCACGGTGGCGGTGCTGCACCCCAACCAGGTCAAGCCGCTGGAGATGCTGGGCTTCAAGGCCGGCAAGCGCGTGGTGTCGGTGGTGATCCCCGAGTTCCGGATGAACCAACTGCTGCGCAGGTACACCAAGGCCTTCCGGCCGATGCGGCCCATCGACATGAACACGCTGCGGCCGTCGAAGCGGCGCGGCGACGATCAGCCCAGGCCCTCCAGCGGCGACGAGCTGATCAACGAGGACGACTTCGCGAAGATCTACGCCAGCGCGGTGGCCGGCGGCTCGGAGGAGGGCGAGATCCTCGAGGGCGTGGTGGTGGAAGACGAGGCCCCGGTGGTGGCGGGCGCGGTGCTGGAAGGGGAGCCGCTGCCTTCACCGGCCTCTTCGGCACCCTCCGCCCCGGAGAGCGAGCCCGGCGCGCTCAGCTTCCCCGAGGCGCAGAAGCTCTTGCAGACCAGCGCCGGTCGCGAGGACATCGCCCGCACGGTGCTGCGCTTCGCGCGCAGCAAGTTCAAGCGCGCGCTGCTCCTCAACGTGCGCGGCGACCTGGTGACCGGCTGGACCGGCCTGGGGGAAGGCGTCTCGAAGCGCGCGGTGCAGCACATCGGCGTCTCCTTGCGCGAGGCGAACACGCTCAAGCTGGTGCGCGACCTGCGCAGCCACTTCGTGGGGCCGATGAAGCGCACGCCGGGCATGGCGGTCTTCTACAAGCTGCTCGGCGGCGGGTACCCGACCACCGCGGTGCTGCTGCCGCTGCTGGTGCGGGGCAAGCCGGTGCACCTCCTGTACCTGGACCAGGGGCCGGATCAGCTCACCCCGCCGGACGTGGGGGAGTTGCTGATCGTCAGCCAGGGCGTGTCGCGCAGCTACGAGGCGCTGATCCGCCAGCGCAAGGCCGCCGCCACGTCGTGATCGTCACTGCATCTCGACGTTGAAGGTGACGGGCTGACCGGCGTACAGGGTGAAGGGCTCGCTCCACTTCGCCTTGCCGTAGCTGACGCTGATCCGGTGGCTGCCTTCGTAGACGGGGATCTCCCCGCGGATCGGCGCGGTGCCCACCCGCGTGCCGTCGATGAAGATCGCCGCGCCCTCCGGCGCCTTGACGATCACCTTGCCCTTCTCGAAGGTGAAGGACTCGGACACCGGCTCGGCCTTGAGCGTCACCGCGCGGAAGGCGTTGAGCAGGGCGGGCTTGTTCTCGAAGCGGAACGTCTTGCGGCCGGGGGACAGGCGGCCCGTCCAGGGCGTGCGGCCCAGGCTCTGGCCGTCGAGGAAGAGCTCGGCGGAGGGCCTGGACTCGATCCGCACCTCGACCTCGGCGGGCGCCTGGTGGCCTGCGTCCAGCGCGGCAACGCCTGCGTCGGCGAGCGGCTCGGGCACCGCGGCGGCTCCCGCGTCAGTGTCCGGCACCTGTCCGGCGTCTGGCTCCGACGCTGGGGCGCCTGCGTCCACCTCGACGACCGGGACTCCGGCGTCGATCGCCGCGGCCGGGCGGGTGGGCGTCAGGCTGGGCGGCGGCCCTGCGCCGGGGATCGGCTCGTTGGCCTTTCGCATGGCCCACCAGCCGGCGATCACCGCGATGAAGACGGCGAGCAGGATCAGCCACGGGGTCGAGCTCCCTTCTTCCTTCGCGTCGCCCTCATCCTCTTCCTGGCTGGCGCGCGCGCGCTGGGCCGGGGCGGGAGGGCGCGCGGCCACGGAGCTGGCTGGCGCGGGCGTGGAGGAAGCGGGCTGCGGCGGCCCCGGGGGAGGCACCACCGCCCGCATCATCGGAGTCGTCTCGGTGCGCTCCTTGTCGGCCCACTGGCGGCGCACGAAGTCGGCGATGCCCGCGTCGATGGTGTGCCGGCGATCGGCGCGGAGCTGGTGCGACTGGGGGAAGAGCGTGTCCAGGTACTTCGTCAGCTCCTCGGTGGAGGCGAGCTCCGTGCCCACCGCGGCCTCGATCGCCTCGCGCATCGCCAGCGGGGTGGGGTAGCGATCGTTGGCCTTCTTCGCGCAGGCCTTCTGGATCACCGCTTCCAGGGCCTCGGGGACGTCGCCGGGCGGGGCGGGCGGCAGCGGCAGCGTCAGCACCGCGTGATCGAAGAAGTCGCCTTGATCCGCCCAGGGCACCGCGCCGGTGAGGCACTCGTAGAGCGTCAGCCCCAGCAGGTACACGTCGGTGGGGATGGTGATCGCGTCGCGGCCGCCGATCACCTGCTCGGGCGCGCTGTGCACCCGCCGGCCCTTCACCCGCTGGCCGCCCAGCTCCCGCGGCGCGAAGGCCAGGGCGCCGTAGCCGGTCACCTTGGTCACGCCGTTGAAAGAGATGAGGATCGTCTCGGGCCGCAGGTCTCCGTGGACCAGCGGGGTACCGTCGTCGTTGCCGGCGATGTGCGCGTAGTGGGTGCCGGTGCAGGCGTCGCACATGATCTTCGCGGCGATCCGCGGCGGCAGCTTCTTGCCGGTCTCGATGATCTTCCGCAGGGACTCCCCGTCGGCGAACTCCACGACGCGCGCGCTGCCCTCGTCCAGCTTCGCGAAGCCCATCACCGTGACGATGTTGGGGTGATCGAGCTTGGCGGCGTGCTCCGTCTCGCGCTGGATCTTCGCCAGCAGGGCCGGATCGGTGAGCGCGGTGTCCGGCACCCAGATGATCACCACCGGGCGGGCGCGGCTATCCTCGGAGATGGCGAGGCCGAGAAAGGCCCGCGAGCCTTCTCCCGCCAGCAGCGGCCCCAGGGCCTGGTACCGGTACGACGCCATGCCCCCCACCCTACGGCCGTGGGCCCGCGGGTCAACAATCCTTCAAGGATCTTCAGGGCGTTAGAAGGGCAGCGTGAGGTAGTAGCCGCGATCGGCCCGGCGGACGAGCAGCAGCACGCTGCGCTGGCTGCGGGCCTGGAGCACCGCCTCGCGGAAGGCCTCGGCGGAGAGGACGGGGGAGTTGTTCAGCTTGAGCACCACGTCACCGGGCTCGAGGCCCACGCGCTGCGCGGCGGTGCCCGGCCGGACGGCGACGATCGCCATGCCGCCCTTGACGGCCTTGAGGCGCAGGCCCAGGCGCTGCCAGACGGTCGCGTCCACCTGGGCCTGGGGAAACTCGACGGGGGCGAGGGTGAGCTCCAGCAGCTTCCCCGCGCGGAAGACCTTGAGGACGACGGGCGTCCCGGCGGTGGCGCTGCGCAGCCGGCTGCGCAGATCGTCGGCGCTCTCGATCTGCGTGCTGCCGACCTGGGCCACCACGTCCCCGGGCTGCAGGCCGGCCTGGGCCGCGGGGCTCTTGTCCTCCACCGAGGCGACGAGGGCGCCGTAGGTGCGATCCCACCCGAGGCGCCGGGCGAGCTCGAGCTGCAGCGCCACCACCTCCGCCCCGACCCAGGCCGGGCGCACCTTCCCGAAGTGGGTGAGCTCCGCGACGACGCGTCGCACCTTGTCCGCGGGGATCGCGAAGCCGATGTTCTGCGCGGAGGCGATGACCGCGGAGTTGATGCCGATGATCTCTCCGTCGACGTTGAGCAGCGGGCCGCCGGAGTTCCCCGGGTTGATCGACGCGTCCGTCTGGATGAAGTCGTTGAAGACCTGATCCTCGTTGCGGATGGTGCGCCCGAGCGCAGACACCACGCCCACGGTGACGGTCTTCTTCAGGCCCAGGGGGCTGCCGATGGCGATCACCGTCTCGCCGATCATCAGATCCGAGGAGACGCCCAGCTTCGCCGAGGGCAGCGGACTCTTCGAGGACACCTTGAGCACCGCGAGATCGTTCTCGGCGTCGCTGCCGATCACCTCCGCGTCGAGCTGCCGGCCGTCGGCGAGCACCACGTGGATGGAGGAGGCGCCGCGGATGACGTGATCGTTCGTCACGATGAGGCCGGCGGGATCGATGATCACGCCGGAACCGAGGCCCTCCACGGCGCGGCGCTCCTCCTGCGGGCCGTAGAAGAAGTCGTCGAAGGGGCTGCGGCGGCGGAAGCGCGTCTCCACCACCTGGACGGTGCCGACGTAGACGACCGCGGGCGACGCGGCGTCCACCACCTTGACCAGCGGGCTCCGGCGGGACTCGAGATCGCCGGTGACGAGCGACAGCGCGAGGAGGAGGGCAGGGCTCATGGTGCTTCAGGTAGGTCGGGATCGCGGCGCGCGCAAGCGCGGACGCGGCCGAGGCTGCAACCAGGCGCAGGAGCGGCGGCATTCCGGCGCGATGGAAAGACCAGGTGCTTCTTCAGCGCCCGGTTCGTCCGCGCAGCGCGAGCGCCAGGAGCCCCAGCACCCAGGGCACACCAGCGGTGGCGCCGCACCCGCACCCCCTGGGCGTCGGCGTTGGATCCACGCCCGCGTCGGCCTGCGGCATCGTCCCCGCGTCGAGCACCCCGGCGTCGTCTACCCCCGCGTCCGCCACGCCCGCGTCGGACCTGGGCACGCCTGCGTCGAGCGTCGGGTTGTAGGACACGCGGCACACGTTCACTTCGTCGAGCGTCCCGGCGCAGAGGCTGGGTCGCTTGCTCAGGATCGCCCCGTTCCCTTCGCGCAGGGTGTTCACCACGGCGACGAGCAGCTCGGCGCCCCCGCTGGTGTCCACCACCTCGGCCGTCGTCGGCGCTTGCACGTCGGCGGGCGACGCCTGGGCCACGTTTCGTCCGCCCCTGCGGCTCACCACCACCAGCGCCAGGCCTTCGAGCTCGCTGTCCGCCGTGTTGGGATCGTCGGTCAGCGCGGCGGTCATCTCCGTGCGGCCGTTGGAGGCGACCCGGAAATACTGCGTCGACGCGTAATACACGCGCAGCGCCGGCCGGTACGTCGGCACCGGCACGTCGGTGATCGCCGGCTGTGGGTACGCCGCCCCGTTGGCGTAGGACTTCGTCGGATCCGCCGCGGTTCCCAGGTACAGGTTCCAGGTGGCGAACTCCCGGTAGGCCTGCGCGAAGCTGGACTGGTAGTCACGCCGGAGCAGCGCATCGAGCTGGATGATCCACGTCGGGTCGGCCTGGTTGGCGGGCTCGGAAGGGTCTCCCTGGCCGTTCTCCAGGTGCTCCCACAGCTTGCGGATGATCGCGTCGTCGTACTTCTCCGAGAGGAACTTGAAGAAGATCGCCGCGCCGTAGGCGAAGGACGGCACCGGCCCGGGCGGCGGTGAGTCCAGCGATCGATCGGGGCGATCGAGGTAGCCGTCGATGAAGGCCTCGAAGTCGCCGCTGGAGGGATCGTACGTCTCGGTGCCCCAGACCGCGGTGCCTTCGCTGATCACCACGTCCTGGCCGTTGTCGTAGGCCGCCTGGACCCCGTGAAAGTACTCGTGGCTGCCGAGGATCCGGGTGGCCTCGGTGAGGCTGGGGTAGCCGTAGCCCAGGAAGTCATTCTCCTGCACCACGTAGCCGATGCAGGTCTGTCCGGCCGGGCAGCCGTCGACCCGGAAGGCGCCGTCGGCCGAGCGGTTGAAGTCGAGCAGGTACACGTCGAAGCGCGCGTCACCGCCGTTGGGCGTGAGGGTGGCGTCGGACAGGGGGCGCCGGAAGCCGAGCTGCTGGTGGTAGGTGCCGCCCACCGACTCGTAGACGCTGCTGACCTGCTCCACGAAGTCGGGGACTCCGCTGTCCGCCACGTCCGCCGGTGGCACCGCGTTGATCCCGGCGCGGGTGAAGTGGATCCGGAAGTCCCCGCCGTCGACCGCGTACGACTCCACCACGTCCGTGGGCAGGTACCGCCACATCAGCGGGCTGGTGGTGTCCGTGGGCCGCAGCTCGTCGGCGCGGCGAGAGGGGGCGTGAGGCGGGCGCACGGCGGCCGGCTCGCCACAGGCCGCGAGGAGGAGCAGGTTAGAGAGGACGAGGCGCACGGCGTCAGTCCAGGTACTGCCAGCGCACGCGCACGGTGCCACCCGGCGACCCACCGCTGCTGCCGGTGTTGTTGCAGGACGTCTGCGCGGACACGGTGGCGTAGTAGGTGGAGACCTCCAGCTTGAGGTGCCGGCCGTCGCGCGTCCGCACGACGAAGACGCGCCCCGACATCGAGACGCAGGTGGTGTACTCGTAGAAGTCCGCCAGCGCGGTGTCGGGCGAGGTGCCCAGGCCCGAGCCGTCGTCGACGAAGGCGCAGCCCGGCTCCCGATCGAGGAAGTTGTCCACCTCCCAGGCGAGGCCCGTGGGGACGGTGGTGACGCTGTCGTACGACGTGCCCGGCGCCGTCACCGCCGCCGCGACGCACGAGGGGCCGGAGTCTCCACCGTTCAAGCGGATCACGAAGCGCCGGAAGGCGATGTCCCAGTCCATGCTGTCCAGCGCGTCCTGATCCCCGAGGCCGACCTTCACCAGGCCCGTGGCGTCGAACTTCGCGTAGACGAAGCTCTGCGTGGGCGTCAGTCCGCCTGCGACCGCGTTGATGGTGCTGATCCAGCCGGTGCCGTCGGCGACGTTGGACGTGACGCCGTCGGGAGACACCGGCACCTTGAGATCGAGCTGGCTGATCGCCGCGTCCGAGCAGGCCACCGGGGTGGGCATGGTGCACGTGCCCGTCCCGCCGCCGGCCCCACCACCCGTGGCGCCCCCGCCGGTGCCCCCTCCCGCGCCTCCGTCCAGGTCGCCGCCGCCTCCCGTCCCACCGCCCGTGCCCCCTCCCGTCCCGCCGCCGGCGCCGCCGCCCAGCGGCAGCACGCAGGCCTTCGCCGCGCACACCTGCCCGCCGCTGCACACGTCGCAGTTGTTGCCTCCGCTGCCGCAGGAGTCCGACTGATCGCCCGTGCGGCACCTGCCGGCGGTGTCGCAGCAGCCCTCACAGTTGGTGGGGCCGCAGTTGCCCTGCCCGGTGGGGCCGCAGGCCACGAAGACGAGCGCCGCAGAAGAGAGAATGAGGGCGAGGAAAGAGAGGCTTCGGAACATCGGAAAGGCTCCCGGAACGAGGAAGCGCTGCCCATAGCCCACCCCGTCCCCAGCGAAAAGGGGCGCCCAAGGCTGTGGCCTTTTGGCCCGGTTCGGTGAATCCTCGCCCGGTCGCTTCGTTTGAGCCGTCACCCCTGTCGAGGAAAAACCATGTCCCAAGCCTTCGCTGCCTGCCTGGTGTTGATCGCCGTGCCCGCCCTCGCGCAGGACGACGCCGAGCCGAAGAAGGTGGCCGAGACGTACTTGAACGCGCTCACCGGCTCGGGCGACGAGGCCGGCAAGGATCTGCTGCTGGGCGGCGTGACGATGAACGCGCAGCTCTTCTCGCTGGAGAACTGGAAGCTCAAGGCCAAGGATCCGGTGAAGAAGGAGGAAGGTGATCTCGCCCACGCGGTGCAGCAGATGAACGCCCTCGACAAGGCTGGCCGCGGCGCGCTCACCAAGCTGATGGGCATGGAGCAGGTGGGCGACGATCTGAAGATGACCGAGGTGAGCCAGGAGGACGCGGCCAAGCTGCTGGCGCCCACGCGCGAGAAGGCGGCGTCCTTCCAGAAGGCGCACAACGTGCTGTCCTACGTCCTGCGCGTCGGCAAGGAGGTCTACTGGCACCCGAAGAACCCGATGCGGGCGGTGCTGTCCAGGGCGGGCACCACCGGCAAGTACTCCATCGAGGTGCACCGCTGGACGATCCTGAGCACCGAGGGCCCGGCGAAGACGCCCCGGGAATGGCCGCTGCGCGTCCTGCGCTTCAAGTCGGCCAAGGTGGACACGGGCTGGAAGATCCTCCCGGCGTCCGACTGGAACGCCGAGTAGCCCTCAAGGCTGCTGGGTGAGCAGCGCCCAGCCGATCTGCTTGTAGAGCAGCCGCGCGCCGACGTTCGCGTCCCACTCGTCGTCCGGGCCCGGCGCGACCTCGTTGAGATCGAAGCCGACGATCTGCTTGCCCGCGCGCAGCAGCCCCTCGAGGAGCCCCTGGGCCTGGGCGAAGCTGAGGCCTCCGGGGACGGGCGTGCCGGTGTGGGGGCACAGCGTCGGATCGAGTCCGTCGATGTCCCAGGACAGGTACACCCGCTGCGGCAGCTCGGCGACGATCGCGTCCACCGCCTCGCGCCAGGGCATGCCGTCCAGCCGCGCCCGCTGCAGCCGCGCGTCGAAGAAGGTGTGGATGCGCCCGCCCGAGGACTGGATCACCTCCAGCTCGGCCTCGCCGAAGTCGCGAATGCCCACCTGCACCAGCTTCTTCACCTTCGGCAGGCGCTGCACGACGTTGAACATGATCGACGCGTGGGACCAGGTGAAGCCTTCGTAGGCGTCGCGCAGATCCGCGTGCGCGTCCAGGTGGAGGATGCCTAAGTCCGGGTAGCGCTCCGCGTGCGCCTGGATGCAGCCGTACGGGGTGGAGTGATCGCCGCCCACCACCGCCACCAGCTTCCCCTTCCCGAGCCACAGCCTGGTGGTGTCGTAGACCCAGGCGTTCATCTTCTCGCAGAGCGCGTCGATGGGGGCCGCCCGCGGATCGCCCTTCTTTGCCCCGCCCTCGGCGATGATCGGCGCGGCCAGCTTCTTCGCCTCGTCGCTCCAGGCGCGGAGCTGCGCGGGCACCTCCAGCATCGAGATGCCACCTTCGTACGGCTTGCCGGTGTCGAGATCGAACAGGTCGACCTGCTTCGAGGCCTCGAGGATCGCCGAAGGGCCGTCAGCGGCGCCGCCGCCGTAGCTGGTGGTGGCCTCGAAGGGGACGGGGATCAGCACCACCTTCGCCTGCTCGGGCGAGTGAGGCAGTCCGAAGATGCCGGAGTCAGGCTGCGCGGCGGCGTTGGGGTCGAAGGCCATGGGCGTCTTTCACCAGGTGAGGACCAGCTTGCCGAAGGTGTCGTTGGAGGCGAGGCGGGCGAGCGCGCCCTGAAGTCCCGTCATCGGCAGCAGCGCGTCGATGACCGGCTTCAACTGTCCAGACGAAAAGAGCGGGGCCACCCGCTTCTCGAACTCCCGCGCCACGGAGATCTTCTCTTCCAGTGAGCGCGCGCGCAGCGTGGTGCCCTGGATGCGGAGCCGCTTGCCCAGCACGGTGCGCAGCGGCACGTCCGCGGAGGCGCCGGCCACCAGGCCCACCAGCATCAACGTGCCGCCGGGCTTCATGGCGTCGAGCGTCTCGGGCACCCAGTCACCGCCGACCAGGTCGAGCACCAGGTCGACGCCGCCGCCCGAGGCCGACTTCACCTCGTCCGCGAAGGGCGGCCCCTGCACCAGGAGCGCGTGCGGCAGGCCCAGCGACTTCGCGCGCTCCAGCTTCTTCTCGTTGCGCCCGGTGCCGATGGCGTGCGCCCCGAAGGCCTTGCACAGTTGGATCGCCGCGGTGCCGACCCCGCTGGTGACGGCGTGGATCAGCACCTGGCTGCCCACCGTCATTCTGCCCTGCAGCACCAGCGCGTCCCAGGCGGTGGTGAAGGCCTCGGGGATCGCCGCCGCGTCGGAGAAGGACAGGCCTGCGGGGACGGCCAGCGCCTCGCGCTCGTGGGTGGTGAGCTCCTCCGCCCACGCGCCGCCGCCCACCAGGCCCATGACGCGATCGCCTGTCTTCCAACGCGTCACGCGCGCGCCCACCTGGACGACTTCGCCGGAGTACTCGAGGCCGGGGATGTCGGCTGGCACGCCCGGGGGCGCGGGGTACAGGCCCATCGTCTGCAGCAGATCGGCGCGGTTGAGCGCGGTGGCCTTCACCTTCACGCGGATCTCGTCGGGGCCGGGAACGGGGGAAGGGACGTCCTCGATTCGCAGGCCCTCGGGGCCGGACAGCTCCACCGTGCGCGCGGCTCTCATGGCTCTACGGCGAGTAGCACAGGGGCTGCACCCCGTCATCGTCGGGTTCGGCTAGGGTCCGAGCCGTCATGAACTTCGCCCGACGCCGCGCCGCGCTCCTGGAGCGCCTCGACCGCCCGCTGGTGCTGTTCGCCGGCGGCCTCGTCTCGCGCAACTACCCGGCCAACGTCTTCCCGTTTCGCGCCGACAGCTCCTTCCTCTACTTCTTCGAGCGCCCGGAGCCGGGCAGCGCGGCCCTCTTCGATCCCGACGGCGGCGCGGTGACGCTCTTCCTCCCCGAGCGCACGGTGGCCGATGCGCTGTGGCACGGCGAGGTGGAGTCCTTCGAGGCGGCGAAGGCCCGGCACCAGGTGGACGGGGTGATGAACGTCGAGGCGCTGGAGTCGCACGTGGCGATGCTGGCGAAGGGCCGGCAGGTGGACGCGCTGGCGGTGGCGGATCGGAAGACGACGCAGCGGGCGAGGGACCTGACGGGCGAGGAGCTCGACTTCGACGATCCGACGAAGGTGGGGCGGGGCGAGGTGCTGGACGCGATCGCCGCGATGCGCCTGGCCAAGAGTTCCGAAGAGCTCGCCGAAATGCGCCGCCTGGTGGCCACCACGAAGGAAGCGCACGTGCTGGCGATGAGGCACTCGAGGCCCGGGGTGAGCGAGCAGCTCCTCACCGGCCACGTGGAGGGCTCCTTCTCGAGGGGCGGCTGCGTGCCCGCGTACAACACGATCTGCAGCGTGCGAGGAGAGGTGCTGCACACCAACGCGCACGAGAACACGCTGCAGGTGGGCGACATCGTGCTCCTGGACGCGGGGCCGGAGGCGAGCCTCAGCGGCTACTGCAACGACGTGACGCGCTGCTGGCCGGTGGGAGGGCCGTTCACCCCCGAGGGGCGGGACGTGTACGAGCTGGTGCTGAAGAGCCAGCTGGCGGCGATCGCCGCGGTGAAGCCGGGGGCGCGTTTCCGGGATCTGCACCTGCTGGCCTCCCGAGTGCTGGCGGAGGGGCTGGTGGCGATGGGGCTCTTGAGCGGCAGCCCGGACGCGCTGGTGGAGTCGGGCGCGCACGCGATGTTCTTCCCGCACGGCCTGGGGCACCAGTTGGGGCTGGACGTGCACGATCTGGAGACGTTCGGCGATCGCATCCACTACCCGAATGGGCGCACGCGCAGCGCGCAGTTCGGCACCCAGTACCTGCGCATGGACATGGATCTTCAGCCCGGGATGACCTTCACCATCGAGCCAGGGCTGTACTTCGTGCCGGCGATCCTCCGCTCGAAGGAGTTCCGCGAGAAGTTCAAGGGCCAGGTGCACTTCGACCAGGCGGAGCGCTTCCTCTCGATGAACGGCGGGCGCGGCTTCGGCGGCATTCGCATCGAGGACGACATTCTCTGCACCGAGACGGGCGCGGAGGTCCTCACCGCGGCGATCCCCAAGGCCCGCGCCGAGGTCGAGTCAATCGCCGGCAGCGCGTGATCCAAAGAAGTCACGGCCCGAGCGCGAACGTGACGGGCCCACCTGTGCGAACGAACTGCTGCGACGTTCCGGTGCCCAGCCGCACGTCCAGAGCTCCCGTCCCCGTGCCCAGCGGCCGCCAGGTGCCGCTGACACGGCTGCCATCCCACGCGAGGTCCAGCAACTCACTCGAAAGCTCGTAGGGAGCGCCGCCGGGGGCGATCGACAGGCCGTCCTTCGTGGTGTCCACACCGGCGGCCTTGAGCGCGGCGAACAGCGCCAGCGCGTGCACGTTGTTGTTCTGCGCGGGGAAGTCGCGCATCGGAGTGGCGGGGCTGCTCCAGGCTTCCCCGGTGGTGCTGGTGACGCCGTCGGGGCCGGTCCAGATCCCGTACCAGACCTGCGGGAAGGTCCGCGCCCGCGCGTGGAGTGAACTCTGGGCGAGGTGGGTCCAGGCCAGCGCCCCGTCTCCTCCACGCGCGAGGCCCCAGGTCCACAGCACGCTGAGCGCGGGCCACACTTCTCCGCCCTGGGTCAGCGTCACGCCGATCGGCGAGGTGAGCTCCGAGGTGACGCCGCTCTTCAGTTGCTCCCGTTGGGTGGGCGCAGCGAGCGCCGCGGGGGCGATCATCGGCCAGACCTGCGCTTCGAGGTCGAGCGCGGCGTCCCGAAAGAGCGCCCCGTCACCGAAGTACGCGCGCCCGAAGTGATCCTGGCGCCAGGTGGACTGCACGGCGGTTGTCAGCTCCGTGACCTTCTGCCGCAGCTCCATCGCCAGCATCGGATCCCGCGCCTCCACCAGGTCCGCCGCGCGCGGGAGCACGTACAGCGCCATCTGCGTGTTGGGCACGCTCTCTCCGTCGCGGATCGCCCGCGCCCGATCCGGCGCGTAGGTGGCGACGATGCCATCGCTCCAATCTCCGGTGCCCACGCGGATGAGGCCATGCGGGCCGGTGCCCACCACGTCCAGCAGGTGGCGGATGGCGTCGCGCGTGTGATCCCGCACCGTCGCGCCGGGGCGGGACTCTCTGGGCCAATACGGCACGGCCTGATCGAGGAAGCCGAAGTCGCGCGTGGCGAAGACGTACTCGGTCAGCGCCCAGAGGAAGAACAGGTCCAGATCCGACGGCGCGTTGTGAAGACCCAGCGCGTCATCCAGCATTCCGTGACCCTGGAAGGCGTAGCTGAAGCGCGGATTCACGCCGTACTGCAATTGCATGTTGAGCTCGAGCATCTCGCGAGCCAGCGAGGTGTGCGTGAAGACCAGCGGCAAGGCGAAGAGCCCCACGTCGCGCGCCGCGCCGTCCGCGCCGTGCAGGTAGAGGTAGGCGGATCCCTGCGGCACCACGTGCAAGCCCTGGTACTCGCGGCGGCCCACCGAGGCCTCCACTTGCGAGGAGTGCCAGGCCAGCTCGCGAGTGAGGAAGGGCGAGTCCCGGTGCGCCAGCCGCAGCAGGTGCGGATCGACCGCCCGCTGCGCGTCCTCGACGGATACGGAGCCCCAGCCCGCCGGAATCTCCAGCGGCGCCCCGTGCCGGATCGTCCCGTATGCGAAGCGGAGCGTCTTCACCTCGCCCGGTGCCAGCGCCAGCTCGCTCTTCACCACGAAGAGGCGGCTCTGCCCGTTGCCCGAGGTGGTGCGGCCCAGCACTCCTTCCACGGCCGGGGAGGGCGCCGCGCGATTCACCACCGCCGCGGGGGCCTGGGGCCCACCTTCCCCGAAGAACACGGCTTGCTCGGTGAAGACGCCGCTCACCTCGCCGGACAGCACCGCGAGGAAGGGATCCGCCGGGTACCAGTCGCGCGGATCCGGCGCACCGGCGTCCGGCCTCGTGACGCCCTCCATCGGCGTGCGGCGCAGCACCAGCGCGCGGTGGGCCTGGTCCCAGGACAGCGCTTCCCGGAAGCCCGCGTTCCGTGCGTCGCGCTCGGCCCGCACCTGGGCAGGGAGCTCCGGCGCGAGGTCCCCCGAGACGATCCACTCGATCGCGATGTTCCTTCGCGCCACGTCCCAGTACTCGTAGTGGGCGATCTTCCGCTCGCGTTGCGAAGTGTTGGTCAGCGTCACCTCGGAGATCACCACTGCGTCGTCTCCGGGCGGTGCGAACACCTCACGCTCGCTCTTCAACCCCCGGTGTTCGACGGCGTACCGCGCGGACACCATGCCGAATTGCCGCTCGGTGCGGCTGGGCTGGGGCCTCCACTTCCACGCCGTGCACCAGGTCGCCTCGCCGTCGTCGAGCCAGCCGAAGCCGCCCGAGTAGTTCCGCCGCGCCTCGTCGTAGGCGTTCCAATGCGTCACGCCGCGATCCTGGTCCACCACCTCCACGTGCCCGTCGTTGAAGGCCAGGGCGTTGACGCGCTGGTTGCCGAACGCGGCCCAGTGATCCCGTCGATCCCTTCCCTCGGAGTTGGTGAAGCGCGCGCGCTCGTCGTTGAGCTGATCGAAGCGGTAGCGGTACGCCGGGCGTCCGCGCGCGTCGATGATCCACTCGCCGAACAGCCCCGAGCCGGTGGAGCAGGGCGCGAACGCGTCGAGGGTGCTCGCCTCGCAGGTGCCCTCCGTGGCCTGCCAGGGCTCCTCTGACACTTCGGGCAGGGGCGCAGGAGAACAGCCGAAGAGCACCGCGCACACGCAGACGCAGACGAAGACGCGCATCCGCAGCACTGTGACGCGCTCCGCCCCGATGGGAAAGCGCATGACGCACGCCTGTCGCGGCGCGTCATCGGCAGTCCTTGGATTCTCCAGCCATTGTCGCTACAGCACCTGCCATGTCCCAGCCGTGGTTCCAGAAGAAGCCGCGCATCGCCACCACGCCGGAGCAGCAGCAGGACGCGCAGGGCGCCAGCCGCATGGAAGGCCTCTGGTTCAAGTGCGACTCGTGCGACGAGATCCTCCTGCGCGAGGAGCTGGAGAAGAACTGGAACGTCTGCCCCGCCTGCGGCCACCACATGCCCTGGCCTGCGCGCGCCCGCCTGCAGAACCTCTTCGACGAAGGCACCTTCGAGGAGTTCGACACCCAGCTCGAGCCTGTTGATCCGCTCGGGTTCTCCGACTCGAAGAAGTACAAAGATCGCCTGAAGAGCACCCGCAAGGCGCTGGGAGAGAACGACGCCTTCATCAGCGGCGTGGGCGCCATCGACGGGCACAAGGTGTCGGTGGGGTGCTTCCTCTTCGAGTTCATGGGCGGCTCGATGGGCAGCGTGGTGGGCGAGAAGGTCACCCGCGTCTTCGAGCGCGCGACCGAGCTGGAGCTCCCCGCGATCGTCTTCTCCTCGTCCGGCGGCGCGCGGATGCAGGAAGGCATCTTCTCCCTCATGCAGATGGCGAAGACCTGCGCGGCCATCAACAAGTTCCGCGAGGTCCGCCAGCCGTACATCTCGGTGCTGCTCCACCCCACCACCGGCGGCGTGGCCGCGTCCTTCTCCTGGCTGGGCGACGTGATGCTGGCCGAGCCGCGGGCGCTGATCGGCTTCGCCGGCCCGCGGGTGATCGAGCAGACCATCCGCCAGAAGCTGCCCGAGGGCTTCCAGCGCAGCGAGTTCCTCCTCGAGCACGGGATGATCGACTCCATCGTCCAGCGCAAGGAGCTGCGGGCGAAGATCGTCCAGGTGCTGGGGCTCCTGTCCTGAGGGCCGGGCGATGGCGCGCCTGTCTGCAGAGGCCGCGCTCGCCCACTTCGCCGGGCTCGCTCCGTCGTCGATCAAGATGGGCCTGGAGCGCGTGCAGGGAGCCCTCGCGCGCCTCGGTCACCCGGAGCGGAAGGTCCCCGCGCTCCACGTCGCCGGCACCAACGGCAAGGGCTCCACCTGCGCCATGGCGGCGGCCTGCCTGGAGACGACGTACCAGACGGGCCTCTACACCTCGCCGCACCTGGTCTGCGTGAACGAGCGCTTCCGGGTGAACGGGCAGGATCTCGACGACCGGATCCTCGGGGAGCGGATCGCCGACGTGGTGGAGTCGCTGGGCGTCGATCACGAGCTGACCTACTTCGAGCTGGGGACGCTGGTGGCGTTCCACCACTTCGCCGAAGTGAAGGTGGACGTCGCGGTGCTCGAGACGGGCCTCGGCGGCCGACTCGACGCGACCACCGCGTGCGCTCCGCGCGTCACCTGCATCAGCCCGGTGTCCTTCGATCACCAGGAGTACCTGGGGGCCACGCTGAACGCGATCGCCGCGGAGAAGGCGGGGATCATCAAGCCCGGGGTGCCGGTGATCTGCAGCCGCCAGGTGCCCGAGGCGCTGGAGGTGATCGCCCGCACGGCGGACGAGCGCAAGGCTCCTCTCCTCCTGCAGGGCCGCGACTTCGAGGCCGAGGCGGCGGCCGACGGGCTGGCCTGGCGAGGAAGGGCGCTGCGCCTGGAAGGGCTCCAGCTTCCCCTGCTCGGCGCGCACCAGGTGCAGAACGCTGCGCTGGCGCTCGCGTGCGTCGAGGCGCTGGGCGACGAAGGCTTCCCGCTGTCCCATGGAGCCGTCTCCAGAGGACTCTCGGCCACGCGCTGGCCGGGGCGCCTCGAGCGGCTGGAGGGAGAGCCGCCGGTGATCCTCGACGGCGCGCACAACCCCGCGGGGATCGCCGTGCTGGTCGCCGCGCTCGAGGACTTCTCGCAGGGCAGGCCCGTGCACCTCGTCTTCGGCGTCCTCGCGGACAAGGACAGCACCCCGATGATGGAGGTCCTCTTCCCGCGCTGCGCCTCCGTCGCGCTGACGCCGCTGCCCAGCCCGCGCTCGAAGGATCCTTCGTCCTACGAGACGTGGGCGCGCGCCCTGGTCCCCACGCTGTCCCTGCACGCCAGCCCTCGCGACGCGCTCGAGGCCGCCCGCCGCCGCGCCTGTCCGGATGGGCTGATCCTCGTCGCGGGCTCTCTGGTGCTCGTCGGGGAGATCCGCAGGGTTTACGAGCCCCTGCGTTGACAGGTGGAGGACGGCGGTTAGGTTGCCGACGCCATGAGGAACGTCGCAGATCCACTCGTCCCCGAGGGCGCCGAGCCCGTGAAGGTCACCGATCGCCGCCGCTTCCAGGAGGACGGGGCGCCGCGCGAAACGCCCGCGCAGGACGACGAGGTGGCGCGGCTGCAGCAGGAGCTGGACGCCGCCCGGCGGCGCGTCGATGAGCTGGCGCGTGGGCTCCAGGCGAGCGAGCGTGACCGCGAGGACTTCAAGCGCCGACTGATGCGCGAGCGCGAGAGCCTGCTGGACGTCGAGCGCGGGAACGTCGCGGTCGCGCTGCTCGAGGCCATCGACCAACTGGACCTCGCGTTGTCCACCGTCGACGAGTCGCCCCTCAAGACGGGCGTGCGGATGATCCGCGAGAACCTGCTCAAGAAGGCCGAGTCCACCGGCATCGAAGGCGTCCCGCTGGAGGGCCGGCAGTTCGATCCCAACCTCGCCGAGGCCACCGAGCTCGAGGTGACCGCGCACGAGGCCGAGGACGGGCGCGTCGTGGCGGTGACCCGCGCCTGCTACGCGCTCAGGGGCAGGGTGATCCGCCCAGGGCGGGTGAAGGTGGCGCGCTTCGTGCGACCCGCGCGAGCCTGAACTCAGCCTGCGAAGACGGGCCTCGCGCGGGAGGGGTGTGCGCGGGGGGAGAAGTCGCGGGCCGCCGGCTCCGGTGCCACACTCCGGGGTGGAACGGCCCACTGAAGCTGCCGTGTCCGTACGTCATGGCTCTACGGTCGGCAGCAACCACCGTCCTCCTCCTCGCGCCAGGGATCGCCTGGGCCTGTAGCGGTCCAGGCGCGGCCGCCCTCATCGCGCGCGCCGAGTCGACGGTCCTCGCCGGCATGGCGCTCTCCTTTGCCCTCGGCGTGATCGGCGCGGTCCGGCGCCGCCGCCGCGCCGTGAGCTGGCCTCGCGCCCTGGCCGGC
Source organism: Myxococcales bacterium (assembly GCA_020846875.1). Taxonomy (GTDB): domain Bacteria; phylum Myxococcota; class Myxococcia; order Myxococcales; family Myxococcaceae; genus JADLDB01. The sequence continues at coordinate 179,925 of JADLDB010000059.1, forward strand.
GTGCTGGCCGTCCCCCTGTACCCCTTCCTCCTCGTCAGCGCGCGCATGGGCGACTGCGGACGGACGGCCACCTCCGCGGCCGTGGCCGTCATGGTCCTCTCCCTCACCTGGGCGGTGTGGCCGGTGAAAGCCCCCCCGGCCCCGGTAGGATGAGGGGCATGGTGCGTCGGCTCCCGCTCCTCCTTGCGCTCGCGGCCGCCTCGGCCCACGCCGACGCCGTGGACGACTGGGTGCGCCAGAAGGTGGCGGCGCAGCGGGCAGGGCAGGGGACCGCGCCGGCGCCCGCGCCCACGGGGGCGCTCTGGCAGGAACGGCCCGCCCGCGCGCCGGCGCCGCTGCCCGACTTCCGCCCGCCCACCTCGCTCGCCCCGCTGGTGAGGGCCGTCCGGCCCGGCGTGGTGAACATCAGCACCCGCAACGAAGGCACCTCCCGTTCGCTGGGCTCCGGCTTCGTCATCAACCCCGACGGCCTCGTCGTCACCAACAACCACGTCGTCGAGCGCGCGCAGCGGATCCTCGTCCGCCTCGCCGACGGCCGGGAGTTCGCCGCCCGCGTGGTGGGGCGCGATCCTTCCACCGATCTCGCGCTGCTCCGCCTCGACGGCGCGAAGGGCCTGCCCACCGTCACCCTGGGCGACTCCGATCAACTCGAGATCGGCGACTGGGTGGTGGCGATCGGCAACCCCTTCGGCCTCGACACCTCCGTGACGCACGGGTTGATCAGCGCGCGCGAGCGGGTGATCGGCGTGGGGCCGTTCGACGACTTCATCCAGACCAACGCGCTGATCAACCCCGGCAACTCCGGGGGGCCGCTCTTCGACATGCGCGGGGACGTGGTGGGCGTCACCACCGCGATCATGAGCCAGGGGCAGGGCATCGGCTTCGCGGTGCCCATCAACCTGGTGAAGGATCTGCTCCCCAACCTGATGGACAACGGGCGGCTGGTCCGCGGCTGGCTGGGCCTCAACGTGCAAGAGGCCGGCGACGGCGAGGCCCGCGTGCCGATCGTCGTCGACGTCTTCCCGAAGAGCCCCGCGGAGCAGGCCGGCGTGCACCCCGGCGATCGCGTGGTGGGGATCAACGACAAGCCGGTGAAGCGCTACCAGCAGTTGTTGCGGAAGATCGCGCTCCTCGCCCCCGGCTCGTCGGTGAAGCTGGAGCTCTCGCGCGACGGCAAGCCCGTGGCCGTCACCGCCGCGCTGAGCACCCGGCCCTCGGTGGAGGCGCTCCAGGCCATGCACAGCGGGGGGCGGATCGACGCCCTGGGCCTGGTGGTGAAGCCGCTCGATCCCGACGCGGCGAAGGGCCTGGGGGTGGAACCCGGGCTGCGCGTGGAGGTGGTCCTGCCCGGAGGCGCCGCCGAGCTCGCGGGGGTGATGACGGGCGACCTCGTGCTCGAGGTGAACCGCGCGCGCGTCTCCACCTTGTCCGAGCTGGACGCCGCGCTCGCCGAGTACGACTCCGCCGAGCCCGTGCTGGTGAAGTTCCGCCGCGGCACCAGCCTGCGCTACGTCGCGCTCAAGCCGCGCACGTAGGCCTCACTTGTTGACCCACAGGCCGACCTGCTCGCCGCTGCGGCCCACCGTCACCAGCACCGCCTCCAGCTTCGCCTTCACGCCCTTGATCGTCCCGCCGCCCTTCCTGGGCAGCGTCCACACGCCCTGCGGGGTGAAGACGATCTGCAGCCGCAGCGCCTTCGACTGGACCTGCCGCGCCATCATCCCCGGGTTCCACCCGTCGGGCAGTTGGCTGGGAATTCGGATGAAGGGCAGCACCGGGTTGCCGTCGCTGTCCGTGCGCGAAGGCGCCCCGTGGGTGATGGCCGAGTTCGCCCCCGCGAAGAAGGGCGTCAGGTTCAGCGTCAGCGTCCCTTCGCCCACCTTCACCTCGCCCATCTGCAGCACGCCCGCCGAGTCCTCGGTGATGATCATGTAGAACTTCTTGTTGGTCGCCCCGCGCCGGAAGATCTCTGCGTTCTTCTCGCACTCCGCCCCGCCCAGCAGCTTCGAGGCGCACTCCCCCACGTACTTCTCCACGAAGCTCGCCACCGCCGTCAGCGGCTCCGCTTGATCGCGCAGCTTCGCGAAGCGCGCGTCCGCGTCCGCCAGGACGAAGGACGGAATCAACACCACCAGGCTCAGAAGACAACGCACGGATCTTCCTCCAGTCGAATGTCAGATTGGGTGTAGAATTTGCCCACATCATCCCACCCTGTACGCTTTCCGGTGTCCGCAACCCCCGGGAGCCACATGAACGATCGCCGCCAGAGTCTTCGCTTCGACAAAGTGTTCACGGTCTACCTCACCACGGCCGACGGTATGACGAGGGGGATCGCGAGAAACATCAGCGTGGCGGGGCTCTTCGTGGAGACGCGGGAGCCGCTGCCCCTCGGTGGGCGGATCAAGGTGACCTTCACGTCAGGAGACGGGACGGAGATGACGGCGCTGTGCGAGGTCCGCTACCAGGTGGCGTTGAACTACGGAGACGGTGAAGACGCTTCGGGCACCCGCGGCGCGGGCCTGCGCATCATCGCCTACGAGACGAAGGAGGACCACCCGCTTCTGTTGGTCGATCGCGAGCGGGTGCTGCACTGAAGGGTTACTGCGAGAACCCTTCCAGCATGTAGTGCGCCTCGATCCGCTTGAGCGCCAGCACCATCGCCGCGCAGCGCGTGTCGACGGTCTTCCCGATGCAGTAGTTCCGGCTGTCGTGCATGTCGGTGCGCCGGGGTTGGTTCCGCGCGATGTCGCGGATGATCCGGTAGTTCTTCTTCAGCGCGTGCTCCAGCCGCGTGTCGACTTCCTTCTCGGTCCAGATCTCCATGCGCTTGTTCTGGATCCACTCGTAGTACGACACGGTCACGCCGCCGGCGTTGCAGATGATGTCGGGGATGATGTCGATCTTCCGCTTCTCGAGCACGCGGTCCGCGTCGGGCGTGGTGGGCCCGTTGGCGCCTTCGGCGATCAGCTTCACCTTCAGCTTCTCGGCGATGTCGGCGGTGATCTCTCCGCCCAGCGCGGCGGGCACGGCGAAGTCGGCCTGGACCTCCCAGAAGTCGGACTTGCTGATCGCCTGGGCGCCGGGGAACCCGAACACGGACCGCTTCAGGTTCTTCGGGTTCTCGTTGGCGTACTTCATCAGCTCCATCGCGTCGATCCCGTTGGGGTTGAAGATCGACCCGTCGACGTCATTCACGGCGATCAGCTTCGCGCCCATGTTCTGCAGGATGAGCGCGCCCCACGAGCCCACGTTGCCGAAGCCCTGGACGATGAAGGTCTTGCCCTTCAAGGTCTCGCCCTTGTCGGCGAAGTAGTCCTCGATGGTAAAGGCGACGCCCTGGCCGGTGGCCTTGGTGCGGCCCTCGGAGCCGCCGATGCGCACGTCCTTCCCGGTGATCACCCCGCGCTGGTTGTGGCGCTCGCGCTCACCGTCGGAGAACTGGCGGAGGAACAGCGCCATGATCTCGCTGTTGGTGCCCACGTCGGGCGCGGGGATGTCGATGTTCGGCCCGACCATCGACTTGAGCTTGTACATGAAGCGCAGGCTGATCGCCTGGATCTCCTCCTTGCCGTACTGGCGCGGGTCGAGCTGAATGCCGCCCTTGCCGCCGCCGAAGGGCACCTCCGAGATGGCCGTCTTCCAGGTCATCTCCGCGGCCAGCGCCTTGAACAGGTCCAGCGACACCTCCCGGTGGTAGCGAATGCCGCCCTTGTACGGGCCCCGGGCCTGGTTGTGCTGCACGCGGTACGCCTTGAAGCGGGCCGACTGGCCGCGGACCAGCTCGTACAGTTGTCCGTTTGACAGGCGCAGGTAGCCACTCTTGATGAACACGTCCGAGCCGAGCAGCGCCTTCCCGTTCAAGATGATCGTCCCGTCGGCGAGGTGCTCCAGCCCGTGCGGATCGCGCACGGTGGTGACCTGCACGTCCTTGTACTGGGCGGCCTTGTCGGCGGCGACCGGCACCAGGCGGTCCTTGAGCTTGGTGGTGACGTAGAAGATGTGCTCGTAGTCCGGCTCCTCGAGCTCGAGGCGGACGCGGGGATCGAGCCCCATCGCGTCGGCGGCGCGCTCGAAGATCTCCATCGCCTCCGTGTAGATGGTCTTCCTCGGCTGCGGCGCGGGGGCTCGCATGAAGGTCTCTTCAGCCATGGTGTCGTTCTCCTGGAGTGACGCGCCGTTTTCCTGTCCGGCGCGAGCGCGCGCACCATACGCACGCCGCGTGGCCGGCGCGGGAAAAAGCGACGGCACGCTGCGTCAAGAGGGCAGGCGTTTCTGGTGGCTCCGAGAAGCAGCGCAGCAACGAGAAGAAAAGAGCCTCCCGGTCTTTCGACCAGGAGGCCCGGACTCTTCCTCGTGGAGCCGACGCCCGGGATTGAACCGGGGACCTACTGATTACGAATCAGTTGCTCTGCCGCTGAGCTACGTCGGCGAAAGGCGCGCGCGAAGTACCAACAACGGCCCATGACGTCAAAGGGGAAGGTGACTGACCGCCCGGGGGGAAAGGCCCCGCGTGCACGGCTCACCGCACACGATTCAACGTCACCCAGGTGCGGGTGGCGTCGCCGCCCAGGGACACGGTCGCCGCGAAGTCGGGATCGCCGTCGCCGTCCACGTCGCCCACGTCGAAGGACAGCCTGGGGCCTGGGCCGAGGGCCGCGCGCACCTCGCTGAAGAGGAAGCCCCCGCGGTTGCGGCGGATCACCACCTCGTCGCCCTGGGTCCACAGCACGTCGGGCCGCCCGTCCAGATCGAGCTCGGCGATCCGCAGCTCGCCGGCGCCCGCGGCAGGGAAGGCCACCTTCGGCGCGAAGCCCAGGCCGGTGTTCTCGAGCAGCTGCACCTGCGCGCCCACCAGCGCGGCGAGATCGGCGTCCCCGTCTCCGTCGAGATCGCCGGCCGCGATCGCCGCCGGACTCACCGGCAGGGCCACCCCAGCGTCGGCAGCGAAGTCGGGCGCGCGCAGCACCTTGAGCGAGGGGCCGCCGTCGTCCACCCACAGCAGCTCCGAGACGCCGTCGCCGTCCACGTCGGCGATGGTGGCGGCGCTCGAGTCGCGCGCGGCCAGCGACCGCAGCGAGCGAGCTCCGAGGACGAACAGCGCGTCGCAGCCCCACGCCACCGCCTGCGCCCCGCCGTCCGCGGCGAGGCGCGCCGGGCCGAGGAAGGACGCCCCCGCGCACCCCCCGTCCAGCTCCTGCAGCGCGAAGCCCGCCCCGGTGAAGACGTAGTGATCGAAGCTGCCGTCGGCGTTGACGGTGGCGACGTCCTGGTTCCCGTCGGAGTCCACATCGCACACCTCCGCGCGCACCGGGCTCTTCAAGAAGGACAGCTTGCGGCCGCCGGTGCCGTCGAAGCCCTGCGTCGCCACCCAGGGGAAGGCCTCCACGCGGCCGAAGGAAGGCACCGCCATCACCAGATCTCCCGGGCCGCGCGGGGAGACGTCGCCCACCACCGCGGGCCCCCCCTTGGTCAGCTCCAGCGCGGGGCCGCTCTCGAAGGCGGTGGTGACGCAGTGGCGCGCGTCCACCGTGCAGGTGCCGGTGCAGGACAGGTAGCCGAACTGCGCGCAGGCCTCGAGGCCGGCGTCGCCGTCGCACGCCTCGGCCGCCTCCTTCACGCCGTTGCCGCAGCGCTTGACGCACAGCGACGTGCTGAACTGGCACGCCGAGTCGCAGACGAGCGGCCCGGTGTCGAAGCCCAGGGACTGGCAGGTCGCGCCGGCGAGGTTCGACAGATCGCACGCCTCGCCTTTGTCCACGTTTCCGTCTCCGCACTTCGGCTCCGGGGGCGGGGGAGGGACGTCGATCGGCTTGGTGCCCGAGCCCTTGCAGGACAGGAGCAGCAGGCCAAGGAGCAGGGCGCGACGCACCCGCCCACCATACGGCCACGGCGGGGCGCGGCGCGAGTGTGCTAGGCAAGGGACCGTATGGCGAAGAAGGCCCCCTCCTGTCCGTCGTGCCGCCGCGAGGTGCGCGCGCGCGCCGAGAACCCGTGCTTCCCCTTCTGCAGCGAGCGGTGCCGGACCGTCGACCTCGGCAAGTGGCTGGGCGGGGAGTACCGGATCGCCGCGCGCTCAGCGGACGAAGACGAAGACGGGGACTCGACGCAAGCGGCGCCTGTGAGGGCGCCCGGCGACGCATGAGCCTCTTCCTCACCGGTGGGGTGGCCCTGGCCTACGCGGCGGGGGTGGTGGGGCTGCACCGCTACACCGTGCACCGCCGGCGGGTCAGCGCGCAGCACTTCGCCACGCTGCGCTGGCTGGACTGGGACACGCTGCTCTTCGGGCTCGTGCCGGACGCGCCGAGGGCCGAGGTGCCTGCGCCCGCGCCCCCCGAGGGAGGCCCACCGCCGCTGGTGCTGCAGCGCGAGGCGTCCGAGGCCAACCGAGGCGAGCTGGAGCTGCTGTCCAGGCTGGTGACGGGCGGGGCGCTGTCACCCGAGACGCTGCAGGGGACCCGCTTCTCTGGCGGAGAGCAGCGCTGGGTCGAGGTGCTGGCCACCTTCCGCGGCGATCCCCGCGCCACCCTCGAGCGGCTCCAGGCCGGCCCCGCCAACTCGGTGGCTGAGGCGTACCTGCGCGAGTGGCTGGCGCTCACCCACACCGCCACGCCCTTCAACCTGGAGCTGCTGGTGTTCGGCTCCAAGCGGCGGGTGAACGAGGCGCTGGGCCGCTTCGGCGATCACCCGGCGCTGTACTTCGTGCGGGCGCACGCCTCGGCGGTGCTCGGCTTCACCGGCGCCGTCCTCGACGACCTGGCCCGCGCCGTCTACTTCAGCCGCGAGGCACCCTTCTATCTGCAGGCGGTGCTGCAGCTCCCCTTCATCGAGGAGGCCCGGCCGGCGCTGGTGCGTGCATGTCGGGAAGTCCGCGCGCGCTGACGATCTGGCGCTCCTGCGCGAAGCACGCTCAAATCGCCGTCGTGCCGGAGTCGCTGCTCGTCTGGTTCAACCTCTTCACCGATGATCCCGCCGGCGCGCGCACCCGGCTCAGCGGGCGTCCGGTCCTGCTCTACGAGCCGCCGCTGGAAGACGAGCCGGACGACGACGCGGACGAGGACTACCGGCTGCGCACCCAGTCGGGGATCATCATGCCGGCGATCGGCGGCGGCGAGCCGCTGGCGGTGGTGGTGGAGAAGAGCAAAGAGAACGCCTTCCAGAAGCGGATCACCGTGGGGCGCACGGCCAACAACGACATCGTGCTCGACGATCAGTCCGTCTCCCGCTTCCACGCCTACCTGCAGCAGGACGATCACCAGGCCTGGACGTTGACGGACGCGGGCTCGCGCAACGGCTCCTTCGTGGCAGGGCGGCGGATCGTCGCGCGCAAGGCGGTGGCGCTGGCCAACGCCGTGGTGGTGCGGATCGGCGCGGTGCAGCTCACCTTCTTCTCGGCGGCGGGCTTCTTGGAGCTGCTCAAGAAGCGGGCCCAGAGGTGACCTGATTCATTCACCTTGCCCCCACTTGGGCCTACCCCCTACAGTCAGCGGCGTTTTTTCTTCGCAAGGGACCTGCGTGCTCACCACCGAAGCACACGGCAAGACTGACGTCGGCCGCAAGCGGCAGCACAACGAAGACGCGATGCTGGTCGACCCCGCGCTGGGGCTCTACATCGTCGCGGACGGCATGGGCGGTCACGCCGCCGGCGAGGTGGCCAGCGCCCGCGCCGTGGAGGTGGTGCGCCAGCACCTGATCACCAACAAGAGCATCCTCCAGGATCTCGAGAAGGACGCGAACCAGGCCGCCCGGGCCGCCGCCGCCAGCCTGGTCGAGGTCGCGGTGCAGCGGGCCTGCGCGGACATCTACAAGCTGGCCACCACCGACGCCTCCAAGCGGGGCATGGGCACCACCTTCGTGTGCCTGGCGATCTCGGGGACCAAGGGCGTGATCGGCCACGTCGGGGACAGCCGCGTCTACCTGGTGCGCAACGGCCAGTGCCACCGCCTGACCGAGGATCACACGTTGATCTCCGCGCAGCTCAAGGCGGGGACGATCACCAAGGAGCAGGCCGCCACCAGTCAGTACCGCAACGTGATCACCAGGGCGGTGGGGATCCAGGAGTCGGTGCAGGTCGACACGCTGATCGTCGACTGCCTGCCGGGCGACCTCTTCATGCTCTGCAGCGACGGGCTGCACGGCTACCTGGCCGACGACGAGGTCAGCGCGCTGGTGGCCTCCACGCGGGCGGAGGAGCAGCCCGAGCGCTTCGTGGCGCTGGCCAACGAGCGAGGGGGGAAGGACAACATCACCGTGGTGGTGGTGTCGTGCGCGGGCGATCCCGCCACCGCCACCGAGGAGGTCGCCGAGGCCACCTCGCGGATGGAGGCGCTCAAGAAGATCCCCCTCTTCAGGCACCTCACCTACAAGGAGCAGACGGCGGTGCTCTCCGTAGCCTCCACCCGCACCTTCCCCGGCGGCCGGGAGATCGTCACCGAGAACCAGCCGGGCGAGGAGCTGTTCGTCGTGATCCGCGGGCGGGTGTCGGTGGAGAAGGGCGGGGTAGAGATCGCCGAGCTCCGCGCCGGCGGCCACTTCGGCGAGATGGGGCTCATCGACAACGCGCCGCGCTCGGCCACGGTGAGATCCGTCGAGCCCACCCGGGTGATGGTGATCGCCCGCGGAGATCTGATGAACCTGATGAAGCGCGAGTCGATCCTCGCGGTGAAGCTGCTGTGGAGCTTCGTGCAGGTGCTCTCCGATCGGCTGCGGGAGACCAACTCGGAGCTGTCCGAGGCCCGCCAGGAGCTCGCCGCGGCGCAGGCGATCCAGCCGTTCGCCGAGGACTGACAGCCAGGCACCACCGGCAGTGACGTGAAGCGTCGGGGAGGATCCATGCACCGTGTCGTGTCTCGTTGGGCGGCGGCCCTGGTCGTGGCGTCGATCGCCACGTCGGCCCGCGCCGACAACTTCAACCTCTTCGGCTACGGCCCTCGCGCGGCGGCGATGGGTGGCGCGATGACCGCCGAGGCCACCGACTACACCAGCGTCTTCTACAACCCGGCCCTGATGGTCGAGCGGAAGGACGTCAACTTCGGCTTCGCCTTCCAGTGGTACCGCATGGTGGCCGACGTGCAGCCCAAGGATCTCGCGCAGGAGGTGAACTGCACGAACTGCACGTCACCCGACGCGGTCGGCTTCTCGCTGGGGCTGGTCTTCCCCCTGGGCGGCAAGGTGAAGAACCACCTGGCGATCGGCCTGGGGCTGTACCTGCCCAGCGCGGTGATGCTGCGGGTGAACGCGCCGGATCCCACCACGCCGTTCTGGTACCGCTACCACTCCAACCCGGAGCGGATCGTCATCCACACCGGCGTGGGCATCAAGATCGTCGAGTGGCTCAAGGTGGGGTTGGGGATCCAGGCGCTGGCCGACCTGCTCGGCAACGGCGCCAACGTGAAGGTCGATCTCTTCTCCAAGGAAGTGCAGCTGCGCGAGCTCAACAGCTACCTGGGCACGCGCGTGGCGCCGGTGTTCGGCCTGCACGTCTCGCCGCTCAACAAGCGCCTGCGCCTGGGCGTCACCTTCCGCTGGGAGATGAAGCTGCTCTACGAGATCCCGGCCACGGTCGATCTCGCCACCGTGGGCACCTTGTCCTTCGCCGTCACCGGCGTCGCGCACTACACGCCACACACGCTGTCCTTCGGCGCCGCCTTCGACATCACCGAGCAGCTCACCGTGTCCCTCGACGGCGAGTGGCAGAACTGGGCGTCGGCGCCGTCGCCCTACGCCAACCTGCTGATCGACCTCTCCGGACCGCTGCTGGACGGCCTGGGCCTGGGCACCGCGCTGGACGTGACGAGCCCTGCCCAGCGGCCGGGCTTCGCCGACACCTTCGGCGGCCGGCTGGGCGTGGAGTACCGCCTGTCGCCCCGCTTTCAGGCGCGGCTGGGGGGCTTCATCCGCCCGACCCCGGTGCCGAAGCAGAACGTCGCGGGCACCAACCTCTTGGACAACACCACCATCGGCGTGGCCGGCGGCATCGGCTTCAACTTCGACGATCCGCTGGAGATCATGGCAAACCCCATTCAGATCGACATCGCCGCACAAGGCCACTTCATCCTCGGGCGCGAGGCGGACAAGGACTCGACCGACGTGGTGCCGTCCTACACCTACTCCTCGCGCGTCGGCGGCGTCACCGCGTCCATCCGCTACGACTTCTGACCGCTCGGGGGAACGCCCATGGCACCCCTGGTGTCGGAGGGTTAGCGTCTGACTTGCGATGCGCCGGTGGATCCTCCTCGTCCTGGCTGTGGTGGCCGTTGCGGGCGGGCTCTGGGTGTGGCTGTGGCCTGGGGAGCCGGAGGCGCCAGCGGCGGTGGCGGACACCGCGCCGCTGCCGGACTTCGCCCCCGTGGAGGTGCGGGCCACCGGGGCGCAGCAGGGCCTCACGCTGACCGGGACGGTGCGCGATCCCCAGGGGGCGCCCATCCCCAACGCAGAGGTGTCGCTGGCCTCCTCGTCCCAGCAGAGCCTCACCGTGGCGCGCTGCGGGATCTGCGACGAGCTGCTGTTGTCCTGCCGGGCCCACGAGACGACGCGCACCGTGGCGGCGCTCTTCGACGCGCACCGCGGGGAGCAGGTGGCCGCGCTCACCGCCACCTCCGACGCGCAGGGGAAGTTCCGCTTCGAGCAGCTCGCCGGCACCAGCTTCACGGTGTGGGCCCGCGCGCCCGGCTTCGGGGAAGGCGTGAAGGAGCGCGCCGCGCCCGGCGATCCGGTGGAGCTCTTCCTCCCCGCGCCGAGGGCGATCGCCGGCAAGCTGAAGGACGAAGTGGGCCAGCCGGTGCAGGGGACGGTGCGTGTCGCGTCCCATCGCCTCGCCCGTCCCGTCGAGGTGCAGAGCGCGCCCGACGGCTCCTTCGAGGCCGCCGGCCTGGGAGAAGGGCCGTTCTACGTGGTGGCGACCGCGCCCGCGAAGCTGCCGGTGCATCGCGCGCAGGTGGAAGCTGGCCCGGAGGTGGTGACGTTGACGCTGCTGGCGCCGCGGCGCCTCGAGGTGCGCCTGCTCAGCCAGGGCAAGGCCGTCGACGGGGTGGTGCTGCTCAACGGCGATCACCTGACCCGCGAGCTGGCGGCGAAGGGTGGCTTCCTCGGCGTGGACGGGCTGTACCCAGACGAGCTGCTCGTCTCCGCCGTGTCCGGGGAACTCTCTGCGCCGGCGCAGCGGGTGGCGCTCACCGGGCCTTTGACTCAGGTGACGCTCAACCTCGAGCGAGGCGGGCGGCTGGCGGTGTCCGTCGTCGACGAGGCCGAGCAGCCCGTCACCGAGCCGGCCCTCGAGCTGCTCACCCGCGCGGGCGAGCTGGTGCAGAAGAAGGTGCTCAAGACGGGCGAGCTGGCGCTGCTGGGGCCGCTGGCGGTGGGCGAGTACGTGCTGCGCACCAGCGCGGACGGCTACGAGCCGGGGCGCCTGCCGGTGACGGTGAAGCCAGGCGAGACGCCGGTGGTGGTGACGATGCCGAAGGGCACGCTGATCTCCGGCCGGGTCATCGACGAGTACGGGCGGCCGGCCCCGGGCGTCTCGGTGCTGATCACCCCTACCGGCGACACGGTGCTGGCGGACGCCGAGGGGCGCTTCAAGGCCTCGGTCCCTTCCCCCGGCCTGTACGTGCTGCACGCGCACCACAGCGACTGGGGTGGGGGCGACGTCGACGTCACCGCGCCGAAGACGGGGGTGGAGCTGCAGCTCGAGCCGAAGGCCGGCGCGGAGGTGACGGTGACGGTGGACGGGCGCCGGGTGGAAGGCGCGCACGTCGTGCTGCTCCACTCGGAGGGGAACTACCGCAGCGATCGCCCCTCGGGCGCGGACGGGGTGGTGCTGATGCGCGGCCTGCCTCCGGACACCTACACCCTGGTGGCCACGCACCCCGACTTCCTGCCCTCGGCGCGGCAGACCTTCGTGCTGCAAGACGGCCAACTGCTGAAGGTCTCGGCGGCGCTCCAGGCCGGCGCCGGCATCGAGGGGCAGGTGGTGGACACGCTGGGCGCGCCGGTCCCCAACGCCTCGGTGACGATGACGCCGCGCGGCGCCGAGCCGGGCGTCACCGACGCGCTGGGGAAGTTCACCTTGAAGCCGCTGCGCCCCAAGGCCGTGTACGCGCTGCGCGTCTCCGAGCGCGGGTACGATCAGACCGATCGCGTGCTGGCCTCGGCGGGCGGCGAGCCGGTGCGGATCGTCGTGAGGCGCCAGCCCGTCTTCCGCGGGCGGGTGCTGGCGGACGGCCAGCCGCTCAAGTCCTTCCGGGTGGACGAGCACGAGGTGTCCAGCGCCGACGGCCGCTTCGAGCTGCCTCTGCCCGCCACCGAGGACCGGGTGATCGTCACCATCGAGGCGCCGGGCTTCGAGCCGATGATGACCGATCGCCCCAACAGCCCGGACCTGGGCGACTTCAACCTCACGCGGGCTCCGCTGGTGACGGGCGTGGTACGCGACGAGGGCGGCGGGCCGGTGGTGGACGCGGTCGTCACCTGCGACAGCTGCGAGCAATCGGTCCTCACCGGGGCGGACGGCCGCTTCGCGCTGGGCAAGCCCCCCTTCCAGCGGGAGTTCAACCTGGTGGCGAAGAAGGGCCGGCGCACCGCCCTCAAGACGGTCACCGAGGGCGCGACCCAGGGGGTGGAGCTGACCCTGAAGGCCGGCGTGCAGCTCACCGGCACGGCCTGGCTCCCCGACGGGCGGCCCGCGGCGGGCGTGGAGATCGCCGGCGTCAACGTCGATCGCTCCGAGCCCGTGTCCGTCGTCACCAACGCCGACGGCACCTTCTCCCTGGAGGTCTCCCCCGGGACGTACCGGCTGATGCTGGCGATCCCCGGTTACCAGCGGCTGGCGGAGGATCCGCCCGCGGTGATCGCCGAGGTGACCGGGCCGTCGACGCAGCTGGATCTGGGGCCCGCGCCGGCGCTGGGCAAGCTGACGGTCCGGGTGGCGCCGCAGCCCGGCTTCGCGCTGTGGTTGGTGCGGGGCGAGTTGCCGGTGCTAGGCGATCCACCGATGGAGCTCTTGCGGGCCCGCTACGCGCAGCTCGTCTACCAGCCGCGGACGGACACGGTGACCTTCGGCGGGCTGACGCCCGGCCGCTACACGCTGGTCTGGGCCAGCTTCCACGCGCAGTCCGCGGGCGGGCCGGTGAAGGTGCCGGTGGACGTGCCCGCGCAGGCCGAGGTCAGCCTGGTGAGGTGAGGTATGCGCGCGCGTCGCGTCTTGATCGCCATCGGGGCGTTGGCGCTCGCCGTCGCGGCGGGCTGGTGGCGCTGGCCGTCGGACGAGCTCGTCGGCGCCGCGCCGCCTGCGACGGAGGCAGGCTCCCCGGGCACCCCCCCGCAGCAGCCCTGGGCCCACGACGTGCCCCGGGTGCTGGAGGGATCCGACGGCGGCCTCTGGGGCTTCACCGGCGTGGTGCGGGACGAGAATGGTGCGCCCGCGGGCGGGGCGACGATCACCGCGCACTTCGCCGCCGACTTCCCTTTGCTCGAGCGGACCTGCGACGCCTGTGGGCGGACGATCCTCTGGTGCGGAGCACCCGTCAGCGTGCGGGATGTGTTGAGCCTGTTGCGCGCTGGGAAGGGCCAGCCCCCCGTGGTCGCCACCGTGACCGCCGATGCCCAGGGCCGCTTCACCCTCGACGGGCTGGAGGCGCGCCCCATGGTGCTGATCGCCACCGCCGGAGCGCGCCGCGGTTCGCTCGAGCTCGATGAGGTGCCGGAGCCGGGGCGCGAGGTGGAGGTGGCCGTCAACCCGGTGCAGCGCCGCGAGGTGACCCTCGTCACCGAGGACAAGTCCCCCCTCGGGCCGGTGCGCGTCGTGCTCTACGGGGTGACCACCGGCGATTCGGCGGAGGTGCAGACGGACGCCGCGGGCCGGGCGACCTTCGAGCTCGTCGGTGACTCGGTGTGGATCGGCCTGGACGTGCCGGGGTGGTTGCCCGTCTCGCAGGTGCAGACAGAGAACGGCGCGATCACCTTGACGAGGCCGCGCAGCCTGGTGGTGCGGACGATGATGGGCGGCCGGCCCGTGGAGGCGGACGTCGAGCTCGAGCTGCACGGCTCGCTGGTCCGGCGGAGCCGGGGCGGTGAGGTGCGCTTCGAGGAGCTGAGTGAGGACGACGGCCAGGTGCGGGCCTTCACCGGCGAGCTCGCCTCGGAGCGGCGCTACGTGAGCCTCGGCGGCCTGCGGACCGAGGTGACGCTCGAGCTGCGCCGCGCGGCCACGCTGGAGGTGTCTGTCGTCGATGCGGCAGGCCAAGAGATCGAGGAGCCCTGGGTCGATCTCTCGGGGCCGTCGGCGTCGGCGGGCGTCGTACCGGAAGAGGAGGGCGCCGTGCGCTTCACCGGCGTGCCGGAAGGCGAGTACACGCTCCAGGTGCACGCGGAGGGCTTTCGCGACGCCAGCCAACAGGTGGATCTGGCTCCGGGGCCCAACCAGGTCCGCGTGATGCTCCAGCGCAGCGGGCGCCTCACCGGGGTGGTGGTGGACGAGGCGGGCCAGCCCGTCGCGGACGCGGTGGTGGAGCTCGCCTCGGAGCTGGCCTCGGAGCTCACCACCGCCCAGACCGGCGACGACGGACGCTTCGAGCTCGAGGTCGTCGACCTCGGCGACACCCCCCTGAGCGCCTGGAGCGCCGAGGCCGGGAGCGGAAAGGCCCTGGCACGCCCGGGACAGGAGGTGACGATCCGCCTTCGCGCGGGCGCGACGCTGGAGCTCGAGCTCATCGATCTCGATGGGCAGCGGGTGGCGCAGAGCGTGGAGCTGCAACACACCGAGACGGGCGTGCACCGCTTCGGTCAAACGGGTGATCCCGTGGGACGCGTGGCCGGCCTCGAGCCCGGGAGCTGGAGCGTCCTCATCACCTACCCGGGGCGGCTGCCCATCTCCCAGACGGTGACCCTGGCGCCGGACCAGGTGCTGCGGCTCACCTTCCGTCTCGACGCGGGAGAGGCGGTCGAGGGGCGGGTGCTGGAGGCGAACGGCTCCCCGGTGGAGGGGGCTCAAGTGGTGGGGGGAGGCCCGACGACCGCCGCCACCACCGACGCCCAGGGCCGCTTCGAGCTGCACGGCCTCCCGAAGGGCGAGGTGACCTTGATGGCGATCGCCCCCGAGGGCTCTCGGAGTGCGTCGGCGGCGCTCATCGCCCCGGCGCGCGGCGTGGAGCTCCGCTTCGAGGAGCAGCTCCACGTCACCGGCCGGGTGGTGGACGAGGCCGGGCGCCCGGTGCAGCAGTACATGCTGGAGCGAAGCGACGTGAACGATCCCTCGGGACGGTTTGATCTCCACGTGCCACGCGGGCGTTCGTACGTGACCGCCACCAACTTTCAGTCCACCACCGTAGAGATCGATCGCGAGGGGGATCTGGGGACGGTGACGATCAAGCGCCTGCCGGCCCTGCGCGGCGAGGTGCTGGCGGACGGGCGGCCGGTGCCGGGGGCGCAGGTGACGGCGGTGGAGACGCTGGACGAGACGGTCAGCGACGCGGAGGGACGCTTCGAGCTGCCCATCAGCACCGACTCCCTCGAGCCGGTCCAGGTGGTCGCCTCCCGAGGAGCGCTGTCCGGCCGGGCGGAGGCTCAGGCGAATGGTCCTGCACTGCAAATCGCCCTGACACGGGGCACGCAGGTCCTCGGCCGGGTGGTGGACGGCACGGGCGCACCGCTGATCACCCAGGTGGAGCTGTCGCTCCAGGATCAGGCGCGCGAGCTCATCGTGTCCACGGACGCGCAGGGCCGCTTCGAGGTGAACCTCCTCTCGGGCACGTGGGCGATGACGCCGCGCAACGGGGCCTCCCGCTACTTCCCCGTCTCCGGGGCCCGCCAGGAGGTGACGATCGTCGACTCGCGGGCCTGCACGCTCGTCCTCGACGGGCCCGCGGCGGACTCGGCCTGGCTGGTGGCGCCCGGCGCGGCGGCGCAGGCGGACTGGCTGACGGGGGAAGACGTGCCTGCGGGCTCGATCGCGATCCTCCTCGACAGCCACGGAGGAATGACGGCGCCCTGCGGTCCCTTCGAGCTGGTGACGCTGACGGGCGGCGTGGTGGCGCGCCAGCCGGTGAAGCTGGAGCCGGGAAGGACGCAGGTGCAGCTCGCGCCCCCGCCTGAGCCCGTGGCTGTGCCGGAGTGAGGCTCGTGGTAGTCCTCCCCTCGTGAGCACCAACTACCTCCAGGGCCGGCGGATCGCGGTGGGCGTGGGCGGAGGGATCGCGGCCTACAAGGTGGGCGATCTGATCCGCGAGCTCAAGCGGCAGGGCGCCAGCGTGCGCGCGGCGATGACGAAGGCGGCACAGGAGTTCATCACGCCGCTCACCCTGCAGAGCCTGTCCGGCCAGCCGGTGCTGACGGACTACTTCGACGTGACACAGGAGGAGCAGTTCGGCCACCTCCACCTCGCGCGCTGGGCTGACGCCTTCGTCATCGCGCCGGCCACCGCGGATCTGCTCGCGCGGATCCGCCTGGGCCTGGCCAACGACGCGGTGACGACCCCGCTCCTGGCCTTCCGCGGGCCGGTGCTGCTCGCGCCGGCGATGAACACCGCGATGTGGGAGAACCCCGCGACCCAGGAGAATGTGCGGGCGCTGCTGCTGCAGCCGCGCTTCCGCGTGGTGGGACCGGGCGTGGGGCCGCTGGCGGACGGAGACGTGGGGGCGGGGCGCCTCGCGGAGCTGCCCGAGCTGATCGAGGCCGCCAACGCGCTCGGCGCCGCCGGGCCCCTGGCCGGGAAGAAGGTGCTGGTGACGGCCGGTCCGACGCAGGAGCCGATCGATCCGGTACGCTTCGTGTCCAACCCGTCGACGGGGAAGATGGGGCTGGCGGTGGCGGAGGTGGCGCGCGCCCGGGGGGCTTCGGTGACGGTGGTGCTGGGGCCGGTGGGGGACGTGCCGCGGGACGGGCTGGACGTGGTGCCGGTGCGCACCGCCGAACAGATGCTGGCCGCGGTGATGGCGCGGGTGGAGAGCGCCGACGTCTTCGTGGCCGCGGCGGCGGTGAGCGACTGGAAGCCGGCGGCGCCCTCGGACAAGAAGACGAAGAAGGGTGAGGGGCCGGAGGCGCTGCAGTTGGTGCGCACGCCTGACGTGCTGGCCACCGCCTCGAAGAAGGTGCACGCCAACGCCCGGCGGCCGCTGCTGGTGGGCTTCGCCGCGGAGACGCACGACGTCGTGGACTACGCGAAGGAGAAGCTCCAGAAGAAGCGCCTCGACTTCATCGTGGCCAACGACGTGACGCAGGAAGGTGCGGGCTTCGGCACCGACACCAACCGGGTGACGATCCTCGGCGCGGACGGCAGCCGCCAGGACGTGGCCGGCGAGAAGCGCGAGGTGGCCAGCCGCCTCTGGGACATCGTGGCGGCGCACGGCTTCGCCCGGTAAGGTCCGCCCGCGATGTCCGACGAGCTTTCCCAGTTAGCGCTCGAGCTGCGGCGCCACCTCGCGTGGCAGGAGCAGGACGGCACGCGCACCCTCCTCAAGGATCCGAAGGCGCCGCCGCTGTTCGCCCAGGCCCCGGCGACGCAGGCCCGTCCGCAGCCGGTCCAGCCGGCGCCAGTGCCCGCCGCGAAGGCGCCGGCCCGCACCCTGGAAGAGGTTCGCAAGGAGCTCGGTGACTGTCGGCGGTGCAAGCTGTGCCAGGGCCGCAAGACGATCGTCTTCGGCGTGGGCAACCCGAAGGCCGAGCTGGTCTTCGTGGGCGAGGGCCCGGGCGCCGAAGAGGACAGCCAGGGCATTCCCTTCGTGGGCGCGGCGGGCCAACTGCTGACGAAGATGATCGAGGCGATGAAGTTCAAGCGCGACGACGTCTACATCTGCAACGTCGTGAAGTGCCGCCCGCCCGGCAACCGCAACCCCGAGCCGGACGAGCTCGAGGCGTGTGAGCCCTTCCTCAAGGCGCAGCTCGCGTCGATCCAGCCGAAGGCGATCGTCGCGCTGGGGAAGTTCGCGGCGCAGACGCTGTTGCGTGACTCCACGGCGATCACCCGCCTGCGCGGCCAGTGGCGCAGCTACGAGGGCATTCCGTTGATGCCCACGTATCACCCCGCGTACCTCTTGCGGCAGCCGGGCGAAAAGAAGCTGGCGTGGATGGATTTGCAGGAAGTGATGAAGCGCTTCGGAAAGGCGCCATGAAGGGGATGATCCAGATCTTCCAGGTCTTCGCGGGCTCGCTGGAAGGCAATCCGCTGAACGACTCGTCGACGCGCTCGGTGCCGGTGTACGTGCCGCCCGGGTACCAGGACGATCAGTCGACGCGCTACCCGGTGGTGTACCTGCTGCACGGCTTCACCGGCTCGGGCCTGCAGTGGCTCAACACCTCGCCCTTCACGCGGAACGTGCCGCAGCGCCTCGACTGGCTGATCGACAACGGCAAGGTGCCGCCGGTGATCGCGGTGTTCTGCGACGGGTGGACCTCGCTGGGCGGCAGCCAGTGGATCAACTCGGACGCGATCGGCCGGTACCGCGACTACGTGGCGCGCGATCTGGTGGCCTGGGTGGACCGCACGTTCCGGACGATCCCCAAAGGCAGCGCGCGAGCGCTGATCGGCAAGTCCTCGGGCGGCTACGGCGCGATGGTGGTCAGCCGCTTCCACCCGGAGATCTTCCAGCACATCGGGGTGCACTCCGGGGACTCGGCCTTCGAGTACTCGATGCTGCATGAGCTGCCGCAGGCGGCGGGGCCGCTCTTGAGGGCGGGCGGGGTGGACGCCTGGTACCGCGACTTCGTGGAGCGCGCCGACGCGACCAAGATGAAGGGCGAGGATCACGCGGTGATCAGCATGCTGTGCATGGCGGCGGCGTACTCGCCCAAGCGCGGTGAGCCGCTCAACGCCGAGCTGCCGATCGAGCTGCCGTCAGGGCGTCTGCGGGTAGACGTGTGGAACCGGTGGCTGGTGCACGATCCGGTGCGCTTCGTGCCCAAGCACCTCGACGTGTACCGGAAGCTGCGCAGCATCTTCATCGACTGCGGGACGCGCGATGAGTTCAACCTGCGCTGGGGCGCGCGGCTGATCAGCGAAGAGCTCAAGGCGGCGAACATCGAGCACGTGCACGAGGAGTTCGAGGACGGGCACATGGGCGTCAACTACCGCTTCGAGCGCTCGTTCTCGTGGCTGCTGCCCAGGCTCGATCGTCAATAGGAAAGGGAATTCATGAAGTCGCAGGTCCGCGCCGTCATCAACGCCACGCTCGACGCCTTGAAGGCGAAGGGGCTGATCGCCTTCGCTCAGTTGCCGAACTACTCGGTGGAGGTCCCGAAGCAGGCGGAGCACGGCGACTGGTCGTGCAACGTGGCGATGGTGATGTCGAAGGCGGTGGGCAAGAAGCCGCCCGAGCTCGCGGAGCTGATCATCAGCAACCTGGCGGACGCGAGCGGGCTCATCACCTCGATCTCCAAAGCTGGCCCGGGCTTCCTCAACCTGAAGCTCAAGGACTCGGCCTTCCAGCAGGTGGCGCTCGACGTCCTCAAGGCCGGAGAGTCCTGGGGCCGGGCCGCTCCTCAATCCACGGGCAAGAAGGTGATGGTGGAGTTCGTCTCTGCCAACCCGACCGGCCCGGTGCACATCGGCCACGCGCGCGGCACCTTCATGGGCGACGCGATCGCCCGGCTGATGGACGCGGCGGGGCACGAGGTGACGCGCGAGTTCTACATCAACGACTTCGGCAACCAGGTCGACACGCTCGGCCGCACCGTCTTCAAGCGCTACCAGCAGCTCTTCGGCGTGAAGGTGGAGCTGGCGGAAGGCGAGTACCCGGCGGACTACGTGATCGACATCGCGAAGACCTGGAAGGCCGAGGTCGGCGACGCCTACCTGAACCAGCCAGAGAGCGCGTGGCTGCCGAAGGCGAAGGCGGTGGCGATCCGCGAGAACCTGAACGCGATCAAGGCGACGTTGGCGAAGGCGAACATCGCGCACGACGTCTTCTTCAGCGAGGCGTCCTTGCACGACTCCGGGAAGGTGCGGGCGATCGTCGACGTCTACAAGGACCGCGGCGTCACCTACGAGGCGGCGGAGGGCCGGCGGCGGGAGAAGGGCGACAAGGTCCGCGACGCCGAGTCGAAGGCGGCGCAGTACGCCGACCGTCAGAAGGGCGGCACCTTCCTGATGACGGCGACGTACCAGGAGAACGGGAAGTACGTGCTCAAGGACGAGGAGGATCGGGTGATCCTCCGGCACGACGGCACGCCGGTGTACCTGACGGCGGATCTGGCGTACCACAAGGAGAAGTTCGACCGCGGCTTCGACCTGGCGGTGGACGTCTTCGGCGCGGATCACGCGGGGCACGTGCCGCGGATCCAGTCCGGCATGAAGCTGCTCGGCTACGACGAGACGCGGCTCAAGTTCGTGCTGGTGCAGATGGTGCGGATCCTCCGCGGCGGCGAAGAGGTGAAGCTGTCGAAGCGCAGCGGCAACGTGTACGAGCTCGCCGATCTCATCGAGGACGCCGGCGCCGACGTGTGCCGCTTCATCTTCCTGATGAAGACGGCGAACGCGCAGTTCGACTTCGATCTCGACGACGTGAAGAGGCAGTCGAAGGACAACCCGGTCTTCTACTTCCAGTACGGCCACGCGCGGTGCGCGTCGATCCTGAAGAAGGCGGAGGAGAAGGGGACGCGCTTCGTCGGGGCCACGGCGTTGACGCCGGCGCAGCTCGCGCGGCTCGTGTTGCCCGAAGAGAAGGCGATGCTGAAGAAGATGAGCCTGCTGGGCGAGGTGGTGGCGAGCGCGGCGGAGAAGCTCGAGCCGCACCACGTCCTCTACTACTGCCAGGAGCTGATCGCCGACTTCCACAGCTACTACACGCAGTACAAGTCGGACCCGATCATCAGCGACGACGCGGAGAAGACGCAGGGCCGGCTGGCGCTGGTGGCGGCGCTCAAGCAGACGCTGAAGAGCGCCTTCGCCATCCTGGGCATCTCCGCGCCGGAGTACATGGAGTCGCCGCCGGAGGAGTGACGCCCCCCATCTCCCTCTCCCCATCGGGGGCGAGGGTCGGGGAGAGGGGAAGATCGCGTTGGACGCACTGCTCTCGCACCTCCTCAGGACTCCTGCTTGTGCGAGCACGTTGACGGACTTCTGGTCGGCGACGAAGCCGCTCCGCTCGGAATTTCCGAAGTCCACGGAGCGCGCCGTCGTCCTCGGCTTCCACGCGGATCGTCTCGGCCTGGCCTTCATCGGCGGCTACACGGCGGCGATGACGCGGCTGGATCCCACGCTCGGGCCAGACGAGCTCCCCGCGCTCTGCGCGACGGAGGACCAGGGCGCGCATCCCCGCGCGATCAAGACGACGCTCTCGGCGAACTCCGTCACGGGGACCAAGCGCTTCGTCTCCGGCGGCACCTTCGCCACGCGGCTCCTGGTCATCGCGACCGAAGGCACGACGCCCGAAGGCAGAAATCGTCTTCGCCTGGTGCGCGTCGATCCGAAGTCCCCCGGCGTCACGCTGGAGCCGATGCCGGAGCTGCCCTTCGTCCCGGAGATCCCCCACGCCTCGCTCACCTTCACCGGCGCACCCGCGGAGCTCCTCCCCGGCGACGGCTACGAGGACGCCCTCAAGCCCTTCCGCACGCACGAGGATCTCCACGTGCACGCGGCGGTGCTCGGCTACCTCCTCTCCGTCGGCCGGCGGAACACCTGGCCTCAGCCCGTCCTGGAGCGCTTCCTCGCCGCCATCGTCGCCGCGGTGGGCCTGGGCAGTGCGGATCCGAAAGCCCCGCCCACCCACCTGGCGCTCGCCGGCTTCCTCGCCGCCAGCCAGGGACTCCTCCACGACGTCGATCCCCTCTGGGCGCCCTCCGACGAGCGCACCCGCTTCGAGCGAGATCGCCCGCTCCTCAACGTGGCCTCGAAGGCGCGAGAGGCGCGCCGCGCGAAGGCCTGGGAGCGCCTGCCGTGACTCCACGGCTTCGCCTCGCCGCCTGGGCGCTGGGAGTCCTGTACTGCCTGGCCGCCGTGGTGACGGCACTGACGGCACCCCGGCCGCCCCCGGTGAAGCCCCTCACCGACGACGTGGCGCGCGCGATCTACGTGGAGCTCGCCCAGGGAGAGCCGGCCCACCGCGCGCAGACGTCCGAGGACTACGCCAGCGACCCCTGGTCCCGCGACGACGCCTTCGCCGCGCTCGAGGGCGGGCGCGCGGTGGTGCTCAAGTACAAGTACGGCTTGACGGTGCAGGACGTCTACCGCGCCTTCGATGAGGGGCTGCGCCAGCGCTGGCCGCTCCCCCCCGGCACCGAGCGTCCGCGCGCGACGGTGGCGCCGCTGCGCCCACGGCCCTTCGACTGATCGATGACGCGCCTGGTCCGCTTCGAACGACGGCTGTCCCGGCTGGCCGCCCAGGCGCCGGTGCGCTTCTCCTTCTTCGCGCTCCTCGCGCTGGTGGCGGGTTGGCCGTACCTGCGCACCGCGGGGGTGATCAACGAGTTCCGGGACGCGCTGGTGCTCTGGTCCTACGAGGACTCGGCGCGCCGCACCGTCACCGACTTCGGGCAGCTGCCGCTGTGGAACCCCTGGTACTGCGGAGGCCTCTACGGCCTCGGTTCGCCGCAGGCGCGCTTCGCCTCACCGCCCTTCCTCCTCACGCTCCTCCTGGGCACCACCCGCGCGGAGGCGCTCCTCGTGTTCGCTGCCGTCCTGGCGGCGCTGGAGGGCGCGTGGCGGTACCTCAAGGCGCGCGCGGTGGGCTCGCTGGGCGCCTTCCTCGCGGCGCCGGCCTTCGGCCTGGGCGGCATCTTCGCGCTCGCGCCCACGCTGGGGTGGCACAACTTCCTCGGCTTCGCGCTGCTGCCCTGGGCGCTGTGGTGTGTGCGCCGGGCCGCACGGGGTGAGTTGGTGGGCGCGGTGATCGCCGCGGGCAGCCTGGCGTGGATGGTCGGCTTCGGGGGCACCTACGTCGCGCCGATCTCCGCGATGGCCTGTCTGTTGGAAGGGCTCTTGATCGGCGCCGCCAGGCCGCGTCGGACCGCGTGGGGCGTGCTGGCCCTGTCGGCGGTGCTGGGCGTGGGGCTCTCGGCCGCCAGGCTATGGCCGATCTACGAAGAGCTTCAGCGCGCGCCCCGGGTGGTGGCGGGGACCTCGGGCATCGAGCCCGGTGCCCTCGTCAGCGCGCTGTTCGGCTACACCCCCGTCTTCACGCTGGCGTCCTGGTACCTGGTCGGGCTGTTCGCGGGCTGCGTGGCGCTCCTCGGGCTGTGGCGGAGGAGGATCCTCCCCGCGGCGATCGCCACCGGCGGCTGGTGCTGGCTGGCGCTGGGCTATTGGGCCAAGCCGTCGCTGTACGGCCTGCTGCGGGCGTCGCGGACGTTCGCCATGCTGCGCGCCCCGGAGCGCTTCCTGATCCCGGTGATCCTCCTCGTCGCGCTGGCGGCGGGCTGGGCGGTGACGCAGTGGGCGGCGCGGCAACGGGCCAGGCGCTTCAAGTTCCCGCGGCTCGCCGGCGCCGTCCTCGTCGTCGCGCTGGTGGGGCTGACGCTGAACCTGGCGGTGCTCGTCAACAACTTCCGGATCGCGGCGGCCAGCCGCCAGTTGGGCTACGCACCGGAAGAGGTCCGCCGGCCGTTCCACCAATCGCGCGGCAACCGCTGGGCAGCGTCCATCTTCGGGCCCATGTCGCGCGGCTCGCTCTCCTGCTGGGAAGCGTACGCGGTGCCGCAGTCCCCCAGGCTGCAGGGCGATCTCCAAGAGGAGGCGTACCTCGCTGATCCCGGCGCGGGCAGCGTCGAGGAGCTCGCCTGGACACCCAACCGGCTCAGCTACCGGATCACCCTCACGCGGCCTTCCCGGCTGCTCGTCAACCAGAACCACCACCGCGGCTGGAAGACGGACGTGGGCGCCGTAGTGAACGATCGCGGGCTGCTCGGCGTGGAGCTGCCCGCCGGCCAGCACGAGGTCACCTTGCGCTTCCTCCCGCGCTCGGCGGTCGGAGGGCTGACGGTCTCGCTCCTCGCCCTGGTGAGCGCGGTGCTCCTCTGGCGGTCAAGGCGCCTGCGCTCCCGGGCGGATGGCCTGCGCGCTGCGGGGCTCGTCCTCGTGCCGTTGCTGCTGGGCGCGGTCCTCGCCGCGTCCTCCGACGAACCACCGCTGGTCCGCGAGCTGCTCACCCCCGAAGGCGAGCCGGTGATCGCCGACGCGCCGCCCCCGCAGGCCACCCGCTTCGACGCGCGCTTCGGCGGAGGCGTGTGGCTGCAGGCGGTGGCCCTGGAGGCCCGCGACGATCACACCATTCGCCTCGAGCTGGACTGGTCCACCACGCAGGCGCTCCAGCCGGGCCTGGGCTTCTTCGTGCACCTCGAGCCCGAGCGCAGCAAGCGGATCATGGCCGACCACGCCACCGTGTCGGGGGTGCTCCTGCTGGAGGACGCGCCGGTGGGGAAGACCCTGCGGGACGTGTTGATCGTCGAGGCGCCTCCCTCGCGGCGGGACGAGTACTGGAACGTGTGGGTGGGCGTCTGGGCGCTGCGGGGCGACGGCGCGCGCATGCCGGTGCTGGAGCACCCCGGCCACCAGGTCGAGTCCGCCCGGTTGCACGTGGGGGCCGTCCACCCGAAGTGAGGCGGAGGGTGGCCCCGCGCCGGGAAAACCTGCTAGGGCACCTCTCCCATGAGCCCCCAGTACAAGACTGCTCTCATCACCGGAGCCTCCTCAGGCATCGGCAAGGAAATGGCCCTGTGGTGGGCGAAGCGCGGCACCAAGGTGTACGCCGCCGCCCGCCGCACCGCGCTGCTCGACGAGCTGGCGAAGCAGGGGGAAGGCAACATCGAGCCCATCGCGCTGGACGTGGCGAAGACGGCGGAGACCGTGGCGCGGATCCAGGAGCTGGACAGCCGGCTGGGTGGGCTCGAGCTGGTCATCGCCAACGCCGGCGTCGGGCACCCCACGCCCGCGGACACCTCGTCGTGGGAGCAGGTGGAGGCCGTGCTGCGCGTCAACGTCTCCGGCGCCGCCGCTACCCTGACGGCGGTGCTGCCTCGCATGGTGGAGCGCAAGAAGGGCCACGTGGTGGGCGTGTCGTCGGTGGCCGGCTACGTGGGGCTGGGGGCGTTCAGCGCGTACTCGGGCTCCAAGGCCTTCTTCTCCGTCTTCCTCCAGTCGCTGCGCGTCGACCTGGTCGGCACCGGCGTGAAGGTGACCACCATCGAGCCCGGCTTCGTGAAGAGCGAGATGACCGCGCGGATCGAAGGGAAGGCGCCCATGCCCTTCATCGCGGACACCCACGTGGCGGCGGACAAGTACTGCCGGGCGATCGCCCGCGGCGCGCG
This sequence comes from Myxococcales bacterium, assembly GCA_020846875.1. Lineage (GTDB taxonomy): Bacteria > Myxococcota > Myxococcia > Myxococcales > Myxococcaceae > JADLDB01. Next base: position 205,149 of record JADLDB010000059.1, read on the forward strand.
CTCCATCGCCTACCCGCGCGTGCACGCCCTGTCCTCGAAGTTCATCAGCATCGTGCCGGCGCCCATCTACGAGCCGCTGGCGCGGAAGGCGTCCGAGCCGCAGCGGCAGATGTTGATCGCCGAGAACGCGCAGAAGGCGTGACGGGCGGGTCAGATCCCCGCCACCTTCGCCGCCGCCGACAGCTCCCACGCGAACACCGCCGTCTTCGTGCCGTTGGGCGGTAGCTCCAGCTCGATCCGCGCGATCCCGTCCTTCGTCACCGCCGAGGGCGCCGGGCTGCACTCCTTCGTCAGCACCTGCACCTCGACCTCCTTCACCTCCGAGACGGGCACCCGCTCTTCGATCACCAGCTTCGCGGGCTCGGGCCGGGCGTTGGAGACATGCAGGCGCACCTTCTTGGTGGTGGTGCGCCGCCCGGTGAGGCGCGCTTCTTCCACCTTGTCGTGCACCTCGCGCACCACCGACACGCCGTCCTCGCTGCCGAAGGCCAGCTTCACCGTCTCTCCCGGGGCGGCGAACTTGAGCTGCGCGCGGCCCACGAAGCCCGCCTGGCGGATCAGATCGACCGGCCCCGCCAGCAGCACCTGGCCGCTCGTGTTGGGGAAGCGCGACAGCACCGTCACCAGTCCGGACAGCTCGGACGGACACACCCGCTCCAGCAGCGCCTTCGCCTCGAAGTGGAAGAGGGGCACGCGGTGCGGCTGGCCGTCGCTGGGAATGGTGGCCGCCCCCGGAGCGCTGAGCAGCCGCGCCTCGCCGCCGTCGTCCAGGCCGGGCAGCTCCGCCTCGCCGCCGGTCTCGCCCGCGGACTGGATCACCTCTTCGCGGATCGCCACGTCGACGACGCGCCTCTCGACTTCCTGCTTGGCGCGCAGGGCCAGCCGATCCTCCACCAGCGCAGGTGGGGTGGTGCCGAGGGTGGGCCGCGCGGTGGACAGTTGGAGCTGCACGTCCTTCCACGCCTCGCCGGTGCGCTGCCACACCACGGCCTCGGCCTCGAGCAGGACGGCGTCACCCTTGAGGCTCGCCCGGTACGCCGGCCGCCACACCGCGCAGGGCACCAGGTACGAGGCGCGCACGGTGGCCGTGCCTTGCCCCTCCAGCGTCAGCGCCAGGGCGCCCTCGAGGTCGCGCTCCTTCTCTTCGGCGGTGGACAGCGCGCCCTCGGCCTCGGCGTGGCGGCGCTGAAGTCGAGTCGCCTCGCGCCGGGCGCGGCGCAGCGCCTCGTCCACCTCGGCCTGCCGCTTCGAGAGGAGCTCGAGCTGATCGGTCCACTTCGGCGGCTCGCTCTTCCCCGCACCGGCGCCCTCGGAGATGCCTCGCAGCAGATCGCCTCGCGTCGCCCCGAGCAGCTCCGCGCGCGCCTCCAGCCGTGAGACCTCGTCAGACGCCTTCTCGATCTCCAGCCGCAGCGCCTCCACGCGCCTGCGCAGGTCGCTCGCGTCCGCGGGCAGGCCGCCCGTGGGCTTCTCCCGCCAGCGCCGCACCAGCTTCGCGTCGATGAGCGTCGCGCCCTGCACCTCGACCTTCAGCGAGCGATCGACGGCCACCAGGGGCAGGCCGGACACCTCCACGCGGGTGAGGCCGGCGTCCAGCGTCACGCTGCCCTTTCGCTCCACCTGAGCGCGATCCTCCATCACCACCACGCGCGTCACGGGGATGTTCGCGGTCGCCATGGCCTCAGGCCCTCCGGTTTCCGCCGACGAGCATCTTGTCGCCGGGCATGCGGATGATGAACTGCGCGGTCAGCTTCAGCGACTGCCCCGGGGGCACCTTCACCCGCCACCTCCGCGCCCCGCGCACCACCTGGCCGTCCACCGGCTTGTCGACGGCTTCCCACTTTGGCGTGGACTCGCCGTCCTCCACCTTGAGATCCTTCTCGTCCCCTCCTGCGTACGGCAGCCGCTCGCGCACCTCGATCAGCGCCTCGCTGCCCAGCCGGTTGTTGAGCTCGATCTCGATGTCGTGGGGCAACACCGTGGAGCCGCCGAGGAAGCCGCCGGTGGTCTCCTTGTACTGCGTCTTGCGCGCCACCTTGATCGCCTCCTCCACCCCCAGGCCGAGGCGGTGCGTCGAGTCCGCGCCGGGGGGGATGGGGGGCAGGGCGGTGGTGAGGAGGAACTCGTCGCCCTGGGTGACGTCCACCGGGCCCGCGGGCAGGGCGTGCGCGCTTCTGTTCGCCACCTGCAGCGTCCGGTACACCTTCGGCTCCACCGACGGCACGCACACGTACTCGGGGGCGAGGCCGACGTTGCACGCCATCACCGGCACGGTGGTCCACCTCCCCGTGGACGGGACGTCCACCGGCGCGGCGCAGTCGTAGCGATAGTCGAAGGAGTCGATCGGCTGCGCGTCGTGGCAGTTGGCCGGCAGCGGCAGCCCGCGCACCGAGCTCGCGCTCAAGATCGCCCGCGAGACGGCGGCCATCACCACGTCCACCTGGATCGAGATCCCCGCCACGAAGGCGAAGTCCCACGGCGATCCAGGCGACAGCCGCCCCCGGTTGCCGCCGCTCACGCCCAGCATCACCAGGCGGCTGTAGTCCAGCAACGCGCCCTCGAGGCCCGCAGCCGGGACGGGCTCGGGCACTCGCAGTTGATTCGCCAGCCCGTTGACGTCCTCGCCGTAGCCCCCCTCGCTTTCCATGGGCGCGGCCGCCTCCTCTGCCAGCTCGAGGCCAGACGTCTTGTCTTCGGCGTCATCGCGCACCTGGTACCGGGCGCGCTTCTCCAGCACGGGCGCGGCGACGGACTTCGCCATGGGCGCCATCGGGGCGGCGGGCATGACCATGGGCGCCGGCGGAGGCGGGGGAGGAGGTCCACCGGGCACCGCGCCGCCGCCTCCCACGAAGCCGCCTGCTCCGGAGCGCGCGGGTGCGGCCTGCCTACGGCCGTCCTTGTTCACCGCCTTCTCTGCGCGAGGTGCAGGCTTGAGGCGCATCGGTTCTGCCGCCGCTGTCCGTGCGAGGGGAGGCTGGGGCAGCCCGGACAGCGCGTTGTCGTACGCCTCGAACAGCTCGTCGAGGCCCGGCGGCGGCTCGCGCCAGCCCGATCTCGGCGGCGGCTCCTGGCGGCGGCCGATCTTCAGCGCCCGCAGCTCCGGGAGATCCGCGCGCCGGGACAGCGACGCCGTCGACAGCGCCAGTGAGATCTGGCTCCAGTCCTCCCCGGTGGCCTGCGCGACTGACGCGCGAAGCTGCAGCGTGCCCCCCGCCATGCCCTTCTCGAGCCGCAGGGCGTAGTTGGGCACCCAGCGGGCGCCGGGCACCAGGTACTCCAGCGCCAGCTCGATCGGCGCCTCCACCGACCCCGACAGCGTCACCACCGCCACGCGGGTCAGGCGGGCGCGCTCGGTGCGGCGGGCGGTAGAGGCCTCGTGGAGCCGTCGTTGCCGCAGCTCCAGCTCGCGCTGCGCGTCCTCCAACTGCCGATCGAGGCTCCGGCGCTCCTCGATTCGAGCCGCCAGCCGAGCCTCGCTGAAATCGCCCAGGGCCAGCATCGCCTCCACCGGCGCGTCCCGGGGCGGCTCCCCGCGCTTGGGCTCGAGGAAGCGGGGCTTCAAGTTCTCCAGCTCGGAGATCTCCGTGTCCACGCGATCGTGGCGGATCCGCAGCCGCTCCAGCGTCTCCTCCGCCGCCTCCAGCGCCTGCTGCTCCTGGGGGACGTTCACCTCCTCGGCCAGCTCCACGTCGAACTGGGGACGGACGTCCTGGACCCGCAGCGAGTCGCCCTTCAGCACCTTCGCTCTCAACGACCCCGGCTCGAGCGACAGCGGCAATCCACCGAGGCGCAGGCTGCGCTCCTTCCCGGCGGGGATCGCCGCCACCCGCGTGCACAGCGCCCCTTCCCGGTAGATGGTGACGGACTTCAACGTGGACGGCAGCGAGCTCATCGGTTTCGCGCTCCTTTGTACGGCTGACAACGGCTCAACGCTCCGGCGCCCGTCCTGGTGACAGCGCGCGGGCCGGCGGACGCTTCAACACTCCGGCGCACACCGCAGGGTTCGATCTTCCTGTGGCACGCACCGGTGCGACAGACATTGTCCGTCCTCGGTGCACTCCTGGCCCTCGACGCGGGAGGCGGCGCGGCAGGTGAGGGTGGACTCGGTGTCGCAGTAGCCGGTGCTGCAGGGGATCCCCACGGTGCGGTTCACGTCGATCTGGAAGGCGCAGGTGTCGGACAGCCCCGCCGGCCCGGTGCACACGCCCACGTCCCCCGAGCCGCTCGGCTTGCAGTGCACGTCGAAGCCCTCGCAGTTCTGCAGCGACGGGGTGCAGCTCTGGCCCAGGGTGGGCAGGGTGTCGCACTTGCCCGTGTCCTGGCGGCAGGTGGTGCCGGCCTGGCATTGATCCCCCACGTACCGCAGGTACTGGGAGCGCGAGCAGTTGAAGTCCAGCCCGTCGGGCTGCCGGCAGGAGCCCTCGGTGGGCGCGCCGTTGGGGAAGTTGGTCCAGTCGATGTCCGCGCAGATCAGGCCCGGCTGGCAGCTCCAGTGGAAGCGGCACGGCTCGTTGGCCGCCTTCGGGCGCACGCAGGTCCCCGTGGCGCCGTCGACGAAGGGCACCACGTCGCAGGCCAGGCCCGGCTCGCAGGGCGAGAGTCGATCGGCATCGAAGGCGCACACCTCGCCCAGCTTGCGGCGCGGCCGGCAGGTGCCCAGGCAGATCAGATCCGGGTGGCACTCCGCCGACGAGGTGCACGCGTCGTCCTCAAGCGCGAGCGCCACGCAGGTGTCGGTGTTCGCGTTGCACCGCAGGCCGGGCGCGCACCCGAAGGCGCAGGGCTCGGTTTCGCGGGGCCACGAGGAGCAGGTGCCGCGGCACACGCCGCCGGGCTTGATGCACACCACGCCGGGCTGGCACTCCACCGCGCGCTCACAGGTCTGCCCCGAAGGCACCTTCCCGATGAGGAGCCCCGACTGCAGCCCACAGTCCGAAAACGGCCGCGCCACGGCGAGGGGGTAATCCGGCGGGAAGGAAGGCGGGCAGGCGCTGGTCTTCATCCGCTGCTCGCAGGAGGCCAGCGTGGCGGGATCGATCTCCACCTTCGCGGCCTCGAAGGAGGGGCGAAGCGTCTCGTACTCGGCGAGGCAGGCGCTGTTCTCCTGGGTGACGCACGCCTCCCGGCTGGGCCGGGTGAAGGCCGGGTAGCAGCGCAGCTTGAGCTCGCAGCGGGAGGTCGCCAGGCGCTCGCAGAGCTCGACGGGCGTCACAGTCAACCCCGCGTCCACTCCCGCGTCCTCCACCGGCTTCGGCGGCGGGCAGGCCCCGAGCACCAGGGCGCAGAAGAGGAGGGCGCTGCGTCGAATCATGGGGGCGCGACTCTACCCACAATGCCCAGTGCTGACGGTGAATTGTACGGCGTTCGCCTTGCCAGGCCCGCGGCGACGACTCACACACCGTAAGGAAAACACCCCTATTACCAGTGGCTTGAACGAGCGCCCTCCCCGAAACCCGGGTAGCATGCCGCTGCGGATGAGGCTGAAAAACCTTGCTCTGGCTGTAACCATCGCGCTGACGGCCGGAACGGCGCAGGCGGTGCCCTTCACCATCACCATCAGCAACACCGGCACCAACTCGTCGTACCCGTGGAGCGCTGGGCTTTTGACGCTGTCGCCGGTGATCTCGCTGGGGCACTCACCGCAACCGAGCTCGGCTCAATACTCCTCGTACGTCTACGCCAACTCCCACTGCAACCGGACGGATGGGATCTGCGGCAGTGGCTGCAACGACGACGGCAACGCCGCGGTGCTGGCGGCTCGGCTGGGGCTGACGCTGGGAGTCGACGCGTGGCTGGTGCCTGCGCTCCCGGCGGGCAGCAACGCGACCGCGAGGGTGACGATCGACGCGCCGGTGGGCAGCCGGCTGTCGTACATCGCGTGGATCAACAACACGTCGGTGTTCGACGACTTCGTGTCCATCCATCCGCCCGGGATGAACACCACCCTGTCCGTCCCGCTGTTCGACTCCGGCGGCAGCCCGCTCCCCGCGATCTCCTTCAACATCTCGGGCTACGACACGAACTCGACCAGCGCGACCGACGGAAGCGGGGCGACCTGCGCCCAGGAGTGCCCCACCCAGACGGCTGGCTGCTACGTGGCCCCGGGGAACGCGTCGATCGGAGGCGCCGGCCTCTATCCACCCCAGCCACCAGCCACTCCGGGGCTCAGCCTGACCGCTTCGGGTCCCACCAGCACGTCGACCTCGCAGGTCACCTACACGTTCTCGTACACCAACCAGTCCACCTCGACGGTGAACAACCCGTCGCTGACGTACACGCTGCCGGCGGGGGTCACCTTCGTGTCCGCGTCCAACGGCGGCACGCTGTCGGGCTCCACCGTCACCTGGGCCCTGGGCAACCAGGCGGCAGGAGCGACCGGCTCGCGCACCGTGACGGTCAACCTGGGTGGCCTGGGCGGCACCACCGCGCACTCGGGCGCCGTGACCTGGCTTCAGGGGGCTCGTCGCTTCACCGTGGTCTCCAACGTGATCCTCACCACGCTCGCCGCGCCGCAGTTGACGCCCGTCTGGGTCTACACCGAGCCCACCCTGCACACGACCGATGGCCTGGCGGTGGCGAACTTCACCAACGCGTCGGGCAGCGAGGTGCTGGTGCTGGCACCGGCGCGAGGATCGTCCGGGCCCGGCCGGGCCGTCGTGCTGAACAGCGGGTCCGGCGCTGAGCTCAGCTCCTTCAGCCCCGGCACCGGCCGCAACGTCATGGGCTTCCCGCTCGCCCAGCAGATGACCGGCAGCGGGCAGACGCTCGAGTACGTCTTCGGTGAGCCGCTCCCCGTCACCTCAAACGCCGGCGTCTACGCGCGCAACGGCTCCTCCACCGGGCTGTGGACGTCGATCCCCTATGGCTACTCCGCGTACTGGAACATGGGGCCCGCGTCGGCCAACCTCACCGGCGCGCAGAACAACGAGATCGTCATCGCCGACTGGGACGGCAACGTGAAGCTGCTCCAGAGCAACAACGGCTCGGTGATCGCCTCGTACAGCACGTGGACCAGCGACCAGGATCACGTCTTCGGACACGCCGCGATCGCCGACGTGGACAACAACGGCGCGCTGGACGTGGTGCTGGCGGGCAACAAGCTGGGCACGGTGATCGCCCTGCAGGGCTCCAACCTCACGCTGCGCTGGAAGAGCGCGCCGCTGTTCTCTCTGTACGGCGACGTCCCCTACGGCAGCGGCCCTGCTGTGGGGGACCTCGACGGGGACGGGCGCCCGGAGATCGTCGTCGCCACCCGCGGCACCACCAGCGACGTGTACGCCTTCGATGCCACTCAGCCCACCGGCTCGACCTGCGAGTACCGCTTCGATCCCGGCGGCAGCCACACCTACACCTCCCCGGTGATCGGCGACGTGGACGGCTCGGGCCGCAAGTCGGTGGTGGTGATCTCCTCCACCACGGCGACGCTGACGGTCATGAAGGCGGGCGCCACGGGCTGCGCGGCAGGCGGCGGGACGATCGTCTGGCAGCACGTGATCAAGGCCGGAGATCGCTCCTCTTTCACGCCGGTCCTCTACGACGTCACGGGCGATGGGGTGCTGGACGTGATCGCCGCCTCCAACACCCGGCTGGAGGTGATCGACGTGCGCCGGCGCGCGGTGCTCCTGGCCTACGACGACGCCACCGCGGTGTTCGCCCCGTCGGCCGCGATCGCCAACGCCTCGACCGGCAGCGCCGTGCGGGAGCTGTACGTTTCTGGCTGGAAGAACTCGAAGGTGTACCGTTTCGACCTGCCATCGACCGCGACCTCGACCAACGACTGGCCCACCTTCATGGGTGGCAACACCCGCACGGGAGCGAGGTGAACGATGAGGCGCCTTCTGATCCTCCTGATCGCCGGGCTCACCGCGCTGCAGCTGTCCTGCGGGGGCGAGGACCTCCCGGACGAGGCGCCTCCTCCGGACCTGCAGGCCCTGCCGCCCGACTTCCTCTCACCGCAGTCGACGTGGCCGGACGCGGCGGATCTCGGAGTGGTGGTTTCGTCGGGCGTGGATCCGCTAGCCCCCCGGCCGCCTCCACCGCCGATGCACGATCGCTGAAGGACCCGATGCCGAACAGCGTGGGCCCCAGGAGCCGGGAAGACGTCATGGTGACGCCGTTCCTCGACTCGTGCGTGGTGGTGGACCCGCTGACCGACGAGGCGCACATGCTCAACGCCTCGGCGGCCTTCGTCTTGAGCTGCTGCGACGGGGCGACGGACGAGACGGCGATCGCCCGCGAGCTGGCGGACAGCGCCCGGGTGCCCCTGGAGATCGCCTTGAGTGACGTGCGCACCTGCCTCGCCCAACTCCGGGGAAAGAAGCTCGTCCATGACTGAGGGCCTCGGCGCGCACAGCACGTCCCGGGTGGTGCAGGTGGGCGCCAGCGCCTTCCGCCTCGAAGGAGATCGCGCCCTCGTCGAGCTCAGCCGGGACTTCGTCTACCCGCTGGAGGTGCAGGCTCCTGGGCCCGCCCAACCGGTGCGTCTCGCCCGGGTCGAGGGCCGCTTTCGCGCAGCCGCCTCCGCCTTCACCGTCGAGGCCCGCACCGAGGAGGAGCTGCTCGAGCAGCTCGACTACCGCCTCACCTGCGAGGCGCTGGCGCAAGACGAAGCGCACGCGGCGCTGCACGCGGCCTGCGTGCGGGTCGGCGCGGGCCCGGTGCTTCTGCTCGGCGCTCACCTGAGCGGGAAGTCGACGGTCGCGGCGGCCCTGGGTCGCCTGGGCGCGCAGACGTGGAGCGACGACATCACGCTGCTGCGCGGCGAGCCCGTGGGCGTCCGTCCGCTGTCGAGGGCGATCCGCGTCCGGCGCGATGCGGCCCGCTTGCTGGGGATCGGCGCGGGGGGGCCGACGCACCGGGTGTCGCCCGCCTCGCCCCCCGCCGGGTGGCACCTGCCCGTCGCCTGTGTGCGGGTGAAGTACTGCGCGGGCGCAGAGACGGAGTGGATCCGGCCCGCCTCCACGGACGCGATGGTCGCGCTGATGGAGAGCACCTTCGGGTTTGCGGCCGCGCCACCGCAGAAGCTCCCGCACCTGGTGGCGTTGATCTCCCACGTGCCGGTGTTCACCTTCACGTACGACGCCGCGCCGCTCGAAGGCGCCAGGCGCTTGCTCGAATTGCTGGAGGCCGCGAGGTGAGCGACGCGCCCCCGCCGCCGCCACCCGCCGATGATCGCCAGTCGCGGCGCGAGTTCTTCAAGCGCCTGCTGGTGCTGCGCTACGCCGCCCCGCTGGTGGCCACGTACTCGATGAAGGCCTTCGCCCAGGCCGGGCCGACGCCACCGCCCGATCGCTGCTGCGACGGCGATCCGCCTCCCTGCGCCCCAGGCCAGGAGCCGGGCATCGACTGCTGAGCCCCGGTCAGGACGCGCCGCGCCTCTTCACCACCCCCGACTTGTCCACGTAGATCCCCTCGGGCAGGCGCGCCTCCACCTTCTCGCGGTAGCCCTGCACGTGGAAGCCGGTGTCCACCAGGGCCATCACGCACGCGGTCTGCACGCGCTTGGCGGTGTCTTCGGTGACGAGCAGGGCGAGCAGCTCTTCCCGCGCCGGCTCGAACTTCACCGAGGCGATCGTCTTGAGCGCGCACATCTTCACGTCGTCGGACATGTCGTTGAGGAAGGGCAGGGCGACGGGGCCGATCCGCTCGTCGGCCGTGCCTTCGAGGAAGTGCAGGAGCACCTCCTTCTTCTCCGGATCGCGCGTGTACTCGGCGCCCAGGCGCTTGAGCTCGTCCGTCACCACGCCGATCACCTGCTCGGGCGGGAGGATCGCCTCCAGGATCTTGAGCGCCCAGCTCGACGCCACGTCGCTCGTCTTGAGGAAGTCCTTCACCGGAGCCAGCGCCTCGTCCTCGAGCGCGCAGATGAACTCGTAGACGGCCTGCTTCTCCTCCGCGTCGGTGGTCTGCGGATCGACCGCGAAGGTGAAGCGCTGCATCAGCACCGGCACCGCGTCGGGGCTCTTGAGCTTGCCCAGCTCGTCGATCGCCTTCTGGCGGGTGGCCGCGTCGCCGTACTTCTGGGTCACCTTGGGCTTGAGCCTCTTTGCCTTGTCTGCAGGGGTGCCGCCGCCGAAGAAGTCCAGGAATCCCATGGTCGAGGGGCTCTATCAGAGCTTGAGGCCGGCCCGCACGTCCTGCGCGTAGTGCTTCTCGAGCGCCTCGGCGGCCTTGCGGGCGGCCTCGTCGTGCTTCTCTGGCAGCTTCACCTGCACCACCAGGTACAGATCTCCCGCCGGTCCACCCTTGAGCGAGGGGACGCCCTTGCCGCGCAGCCGCAGGCGCGTGCCGGACTGGGTGCCTGGCTTCACCGTCACCGTCCCCGAGCCCCCGAAGACCGGCACGCGGATTTCGGCGCCCAGGAGCGCCTCCTTCACCGTCACCGGGAGGTCCAGGTACAGATCGTTGCCCTCCCGCCGCACGGCCGGGTGCCGCTGCACCGAGATGTCGACGAAGAGATCGCCGGCTGGTCCCCCGCGATCGCCCGGTTCGCCCTGGCCCGCCAGGCGGATGCGGGAACCGGTCTCCACGCCCGGAGGGATCTTCACCTCCAGCCGCCGACCGTTGACGAAGAGGGTCCGCGTGCCGCCCAGGACGGCCTCCTGGAGCGTCACCTCCAGCTCCGCCATCAGGTCGCCGCCCGCGCGAGGGCCCGCCCGTCGCCCTCGGCCGCCCATGCCGAACATCTCGCCGAGGAGCGACTCGAAGTCGACGCCCCCGTCGCCGCCGAAGTCCACGCGGAAGCCGCCGGGCGTGCCGCCGAAGCCGCCCGGGGTGCCACGGAACGCGCCGCTCTTGTAGGCCCGGAGCTGCTCGGCCTTCTTCTCGTCCCAGCCCAGCTTGGCCGCGTCGTCGCCGAACTCGTCGTACAGCTTGCGCTTGGTCCCGTCGGAGAGGACCTCGAAGGCCTCGTTGAGCTGCTTGAACTTCTCTTCCGCCGCCTTGTCTCCCTGGTTGTGATCAGGGTGGTACTGTCTGGCCAGCTTGCGGTAGGCCTTCTTGATCTCCTCGGGTGACGCCTGACGCGCCACGCCGAGCCGCTGGTAGTAGTCCTGAACCATGACCGAGTGGCACCGTAACCAGCCGTTTCGCTTGCGCCACTGGGTGCTGGTGGCGTGTTTCTGCTCGGTTGCGGCCTGGGGACAGCGCCCGCCGAAGGGCCAGGTGATCGACCGGGCGGTGGCGTCCATCGAAGGGCAGGTGATCACCCTGTCGCAGCTCGAGTTCGAAGCGCGGGTGCTGCTGGTCAACGCGGGCGCGGCGGCGGCGGCCTTTGCCCCGCTCGATCACGACGCGCTCAAGGCCAGCCTCAACGCGATCATCGACGAGCGCCTGGCCACGCTGGAGGCGGACAAGCTGGAGGCCTACCCGGTGGAGGCGGAGGAGGTGCAGAAGGCGATCGCCGACTTCCGCGCGCGCTTCGAGAGCGAGGCGAAATTCAAGGAGTTCCTGGCGAGGAACGAGGCCGACCTGCAGGACGTGGGGCGGGTGCTGGAGCGCTCGTTGCGGGCGCGGCGAGCGCTGGAAGGGAAGCTGCGGCTGCGGGTGCAGGTGACGGCGGAGGACGTGGCCGCGGCGAAGGCCGTGAGCCCCGAGCTCAAGGACGTGACGGACGCGATGGTGAAGCAGCGGCTGGTGAACGAGCGCTTCCAGAAGCTGGTGAAGCAGGAGCTGGAGGCGGCGCGGCGCGACGTGGACGTGCGGCTGCTGGGGCCCTTCTCTCCGAAGTCGGGGGCCGGCCCGTGAGGGAGCTCGCGCCCCAGCTTCGGATCCGCAAGATGAGCCTGGCCGATCTCCCGGCCGTGATGGAGATCGAGAACCAGGCCTTCTCCAACCCGTGGTCTGTCGACATGGTGAAGAAGGAGCTCAGCCAGGACTGGTCGACGGTGCTGCTGGCGGAGCTCTGGACGCCGCGGGGCTGGCTGATCCGTGCGTTCGCGATCTTCTGGCTGGTCCACGACGAGATCCACGTACTGAACGTCGCCACCCACCAGGAGCTCCGGCGCCAGGGCATCGGCCGGCAGGTGATGGACGCGGTGATCGCCTTCGGGAGAGATCACAAGTGCCGGATCGCCACCCTGGAGGTGCGCCGCGGCAACGGCGCCGCGCTGGGGCTCTACCAGTCGCTCGGCTTCCGCACGGTGGGGTTGCGCCCCAACTACTACCAGGACGATCGCGAGGACGCGGTGGTGATGATCATGGACCTCTGACGCGAACGTTGCCCTTCAGCCAAGCTGCGCGCCGCCCGGCCCGCTTGACAGGGGTGGTGCGCCCCTGTATGCGGGCGACCCTTTTTCGAGGTCTTAAGGACGTTCATGCCTACGATCAACCAGCTCATCCGCAAGGGTCGCGAGCAGCTCCGGTACAAGAGCAAGAGCCCGGCGCTCAAGGCGAACCCGCAGAAGCGCGGCGTCTGCACCCGCGTGTACACCACCACCCCGAAGAAGCCGAACTCGGCGCTGCGCAAGGTGGCCCGCGTGCGCCTCACCAACGGCATCGAGGTGACCTCCTACATCCCCGGCGTCGGCCACAACCTGCAGGAGCACTCGGTGGTGCTCATCCGCGGCGGCCGCGTGAAGGACCTCCCGGGCGTTCGCTACCACATCATCCGCGGCACGCTGGACTCGGTCGGCGTGCAGGGCCGCAAGCAGGGGCGCTCCAAGTACGGCGCCAAGCGGCCGCAGTAATCACTTTCGAGAGGGACTTTCCATGCCGCGCCGTCGCGTACCCAATAAGCGCAAGATCAACCCGGACCCGAAGTTCCAGGACCGGCTCGTCGCCAAGTTCATCAACAACCTGATGCGCAAGGGCAAGATGTCCACCGCCGAGGGCATCACCTACGGCGCCTTCTCGCTGATCGAGGAGCGCTCCAAGGAAGAGCCCTTGAAGGTCTTCAAGCGCGCGCTCGACAACGTCAAGCCGGTGCTCGAGGTGAAGAGCCGCCGCGTCGGTGGCGCCACCTACCAGGTGCCCGTCGAGGTCCGGCAGGATCGCCGCGTGGCGCTCGCCATGCGCTGGCTCATCTCCTACGGCAAGGCCCGCGGGGAGAAGACCATGATGGAGAAGCTGGCCGGTGAGATCATGGACGCGTCCAACAACCGCGGCAACGCGGTGAAGAAGCGCGAGGACACCCACAAGATGGCCGAGGCCAACAAGGCCTTCTCGCACTACCGCTGGTAATCCGCGTCGCGGGCGTAACGAACGGGGTGCTGGCCTGCGAGCCGGCGCCCCGTTTTCGTTTGTCTCGACTCGTTTCCTCCCCGTAGAAGGCCCTCACAGCCATGGCCCGCGACTACCCGCTCGAGCGTTACCGCAACATCGGCATCATGGCGCACATCGACGCCGGGAAGACGACCACCACCGAACGGGTCCTCTTCTACGCGGGCGCCATCCACAAGATGGGCGAGGTGCACGAGGGCACCACCACCACCGACTGGATGCCCCAGGAGCGCGAGCGCGGCATCACCATCACCTCCGCCGCCATTACCTGCTTCTGGACGCGCAACGACACGAAGTACCGCATCAACATCATCGACACGCCCGGCCACGTGGACTTCACCATCGAGGTCGAGCGCTCCTTGCGCGTGCTGGACGGGGCGATCGCGGTGTTCGACGGGAAGAACGGCGTCGAGCCGCAGTCCGAGACGGTGTGGCGCCAGGCGGACAAGTACAAGGTCCCCCGGATCTGCTTCATCAACAAGCTGGACGCGCTCGGCGCCGACTTCGACATGTCGGTGGCGTCGATCAAGGAGCGCCTGGGCGCGAAGCCCCTGGTGATGCAACTGCCGCTGGGGAAGGAAGAGCACCACCGGGGGATGATCGACCTGGTGCGGATGAAGGCGCTGGTGTTCCACGACGACGACGACGGCAGCAAGTTCGACGTGACGGACATTCCCGCCGACTTCGCCGACGCCGCGAAGGCCGCGCGCAAGCACCTGCTGGAGCAGGCCGCGGAGCTCGACGACTCGTTGATGGAGCGCTACCTCGAGAACGAGGGCTCCGACTTCACCGAAGCCGAGCTGCGCGCGGCAATCCGCAAGGGCTGCATCGCGCTCAAGGTGTTCCCGGTCTTCTGTGGCTCGGCGTACCGGCACAAGGGCGTGCAGCCGTTGATCGACGGGGTGGTGGACTTCCTGCCGTCGCCGCTGGACGTGCCGCCGGTGCACGGCAAGGACAACAAGGGCAACGACGTGGTACGCGAGACGAAGGACGACGCGCCGTTCTCTGCGCTGGCGTTCAAGATCGCCAACGACTCCTTCGGCACGCTGACCTTCATTCGCGTGTACTCGGGGAAGCTCGAGGCGGGCACGGCGGTGTGGAACACGGCCAAGAAGAAGCGCGAGCGGGTGGGGCGCCTGGTGCAGATGCGCGCGGACAAGCGCGAAGAGCTCGACGAGTGCCTCGCTGGAGACATCTGCGCGATCGTAGGGCTCAAGAACGTCACCACCGGCGACACGCTGTGCGTGGAGAGCCACCAGGTGCTGCTCGAGAAGATCGACTTCCCCGAGCCGGTGATTCAGTTGGCGCTGGAGCCGAAGTCCACCGAGGACTCGGACAAGCTGACCGGCGCCCTGCAGAAGCTGGCGGTGGAAGATCCGTCGTTCCGCGTGCGGACCGATGACGAGACGGGGCAGATGATCATCGCCGGCATGGGCGAGCTGCACCTGGAGATCATCGTCGACCGCTTGAAGCGCGAGCACAAAGTCGCGGCCAACGTCGGCAAGCCGCAGGTGGCCTACCGCGAGACGATCACGAGGACCGCCGAGGGCGAGGGCAAGTACATCAAGCAGACCGGCGGCAAGGGCCAGTACGGCCACGTGAAGCTGCGCGTGTCGCCCAACGAGCGCGGGAAGGGCTTCACCTTCGTCGACTCGCTCGAGGGCGGGGTGATCCCGAAGGAGTACGTCCCGGCGATCAAGGCCGGCGTGGAGGGCGCGCTGTCCCGCGGCGTGGTGGCCAGCTACGCGCTCATCGACGTGAACGCGGAGCTCATCGACGGCAGCTTCCACGACGTGGACTCCGACGAGATCAGCTTTCAGATCGCGGCGTCGATGGCGTTCCAGGACGCGTGCAAGAACGCGGACCCGGTGCTGCTCGAGCCGATGATGGCGGTGGAGATCATCGTGCCCATCGACAACATGGGCTCGGTGATCGGCGACGTGAGCGCGCGGCGCGGCAACATCAAGGGCATGCACCAGCGGGCCAACGTCCAGGTGATCGACGCCGACGTGCCGCTGGCGGAGATGTTCGGGTACGTGGACTCCTTGCGCACGCTGACGCAGGGGCGCGGGAACTACACGATGCAGTTCGGCAGCTACGCGGCGATCCCGCCCAACATCCTCGGGCCGCTGCTGGTGCGCCTGCGCGGGTATTGAGAAACCGTCTCCTTCTCTCCAATCGGGGGAGAGGGTCGGGGTGAGCTGAAGTGCGCTAGGCTGTCGCCTGTGTCCACGGCGCCGCGACTCCACCGCTACACCTACTCGGAGTACGCGGGGGCGCTCGAGCTGAGCAACCTGAAATTGGAGTACTGGGCGGGCGAGATCCTGGCGATGGCGGGAGGAACGCCCGAGCACTCCGCGCTCGCCTCGAGTGTCATGTCGCTGATTCACGCGAAACTCCCCGCGGGCTGTCGCACCTTCAACTCGGACCTGCTGCTGAAGATCGGCGACGTCACGGTCTTCCCCGATGGCCAGGTGGTGTGCGGCAAGGCCGAGCGAATCTCCATCGGCAACAAGACGGCGATCCTGAACCCCGGGCTCGTCATCGAAGTGACCAGCCCATCGACTGAGGCGTACGACCGCGGCGCGAAGCTGGACGTCTACAAGACGGTCAAGTCCCTGCAGGCGGTATGGATCGTCTCGCACAAGCGGCCGAGGGTGACGGTCATCGAGCGGCACAAGCGAAGCTGGCGGGAGACAAACTTCTCCGCGGGAGAGCACCTCACCCTCGCCTCACCGGCGCTCACCGTGGACGTCGACGCGATCTACGCCGCGTTGCAGGGGCTCTGAGAGACCGCTGGCGCTTACCGCCGAAAGCGCCGAAATTGATTCAGGCCTTTGCGCTTGGTAAGTCGCTGCGTCGCTCGAACTTCGGCCGGTGTCGCGGCGCTGCGCCGCTTGCGTGGGGAGGACGTGTCTTCGTGAAGAAACTCTTGCTGGGAGTCGCCGTGGTGTGGGCCGCCGGCTGTACAGGTGGCGCCGTTCAGACGTGCACCACGAAGGCGGACTGCGCGCCGTACGCCGAGTGCGAACAGGGCCTGTGCGTGTACGAGGCGTGCAGCGCGAGCGATCCGTGCTCGAGCGGAAAGACCTGCGTCAACGACGTCTGCGTGCCACCGGACAGCGGAATGGGCGGCGGAATGGGAGGTGGCATCGGCGGCGGAATGGGAGGTGGCATCGGCGGCGGAATCGGAGGTGGCATCGGCGGCGGCGGTGGGACTCCGACGTGCACGCCGACCTGCGAGGCGTGGCAGGAGTGTGTGGGCACGTCTTGCGTCGAGAAGATTGCCGCCCTGCGATGGGTGGCGCCCGCGAACGGCAGCCGCGTCAAGGCGGACACGTCCGTGACGTTGGTGGTGGAGGCTCTGCGTCCCGACAGCGGCGTGTACACGGGCGCTGATCTGGCGTTGGCCTGGGAGTCGGGCGCCACGGGATCTGCGCTGAACCCGGGCGCGCAGTACATGGCGTCGACGACCAGCCCGTTGGCAAACGGCTCGTGGACGCTGGTCGCCCACTTCGCGGGCACGGACGGCGGGCCGCGCGCGATGACGAGGGTGGACGTGGACGGAACGGCGCCGAGCTTCCAGGTGAGCCTCGTCAGCAAGCCGATGTACCCGGACACGATGGGCTTCGTGAACTCGGACCCGATCTC
>JADLDB010000060.1 GCA_020846875.1 Myxococcales bacterium
CTTGGACGCGAGCGCCTCGCCCTCGATGGTGCGCCAGGGCAGGAAACGCTCCTTGTTCGACGAGAGCGTACCGATGCGCGCTTCGAGCCCATCGCTGATGACGAGCAGCTCGTTGAAGACGAAGAGCTGTGGAAGCTCCTGCTTGTAGGTCTGGAGCTGTTGGAACGCGCTCCAGATGGTGGCGTTCTCGCTCGCGGCGTTCTTCAGCTCGAGGACGGCGATCGGCAGGCCGTTCAGGAACACGACGACGTCGGGGCGTCGGTTGTGGCCGCCCTCGCTGACCGTGAGCTGGTTGACGACCAGCCAGTCGTTGTTCTCGGGCACGTCGAAGTCGACGACGCGCACCGGGTCGTAGCCGATGGTGCCGCCTTCGCGCAGGTACTCCACGCTGATGCCGTTCACGAGGTAGTCGTGCAGCTCGTGGTTCGCGTCGACCGGCTGGGGCGACGAGATCCGCGTGAGCTTCCGGAACGCCTCGTCGAGGCCTTCGCTTGAGACGGTGGGGTTCAGCCGCGCGAGCGCGTCGCGCAAGCGGCCATCGAGCACGACGTCGGCGTAGGTCTTTCGCTCCTCAGCGGGTTCGCCGGGGCCGATGGAGGGCCCAAGGGCCACGGCGTAGCCGAGCGCCTCGAACCACGCGAGGGTGGCTTGCTCGACGATGGACTCGGTGAACCCGCTCACGGCTTGGTCTCCTTCTTCCCCTTGCGCGGGAGCCTCCTCGGCTTGCTGCCCTCGCCAAGTTGCTTGGCCTCTTCGACGACGCGGTCGAAGTCCGAGACGAACTCGCGGTCTTGGCGCGCGCGGAACACGTCGTACTCGGCCTCGGCCTTCAGCTTCGCCTCGAGCGCCGACACGCGGCCCTTGTCGGTGAGGACGGGGTAGGCCTGCAGCTCCAAGACCTGGTTCAGGAAGGCGGCCCAGTCGCTCATCTTCATCAAGATGCCGCGCCGGGCGCGGTTCTCGGCGAGGTCGAGGTAGGCCGAGACGATCTCCTCCAGCTCGCGCAGCTCCTCTTCGTTCAGGTAGTTCTTGGCGATCGAGACGTCGCTCTTCATCACCTTGCCGCGCGGCGCGTACTTCCACGTCGTGAGGCCCATGTGCGGCTTGTCGGCGGCGGCGGTGCCGAGGATGCGCTCGGCAGCGGTCTGCCCGGTGATGGCCCAGTGCAGCTTGTTCTGCACCGACGCGAAGAAGTCGCGCGTGATGGGCGCGTTCGGGTCGTAGTCGACGGCGGTGGCGTAGATGTCGGTGACCTTCTGGTAGAAGCGCCGCTCGCTCGCGCGGATCTCACGGATCGTCTCGAGCAGGCCGTCGAAGTAGTCCTTGCCGAAGACCGTGGGGCCTTGCTCCAGGCGCTCCTTGTCGAGCACGTAGCCCTTGGTGATGAGCTCGCGCAGCACGCCCGTGGCCCAGATGCGGAACTGCGTCGCCTCGTAGCTGTTCACGCGGTAGCCGACGGCGATGACGGCGTCGAGGTTGTAGAACTCGACCGCTCGCCTCACCTCGCGCGAGCCCTCCCGGCGAACCGTTTCCAAATTGGAAACAGTTGCCGCCGCCTCCAACTCCCCGGACTCAAAGATGTTCTTGAGGTGCTTGGCGATGGCGGGCACGCCCACGGCGAACAGCTCCGAGAGCGCCTTCTGCGTGAGCCAGACCGTCTCGTCGCGCACGAGCACGCCGACCTTCACGATGCCCTTGGGCGAGCGGTAGAGCACGAGGTCGCTCGGCGTGATGGCGCCTGTGCTCATGCGGCACCTCCCGAGATTCTCTCAACGTTATTGAGAGAATTGGTCGGGCTCGCGAGCAGACCATGGTCGCGCTGCACGAGGTAGGACTCCACGAGGAACGTCGCTACGGTCATCGCCTCTTCCCCTTCCGCGGGGGTCTCTTCGCGGAGCGGCGGGGTGTCGGTGCGAGTGGCTTGCTCAGCTCCTCCTCGATGCGCGCGACGCTCGGCAAGCTGGCTTCGAGGTTCCTCGGCAGTGACTGGATGAGCTGATATTCAGCGACTCCGATCGGGCTCTTCGTCGTGCGCAGTGCGTACTCCGCGACGACCGTGTCCTTGGTCTTGCATAGCAAGAGGCCGATCGTCGGCGCATCGGCCGGCGCTTTCACCTGCGCATCGATCGCGGTAAGATAGAAGCTGAGCTGGCTGATGTACTCGGGCTTGAAGCGCGTCGTCTTCAGCTCGACGACGACATAGGCGTGAAGCTTGAGGTGGTAGAAGAGCAGATCGAGGAAGAAGTCGTCCTCGCCAATCTGCATGTGTACCTGCCGGCCCACGTAGGCGAACCCTGCACCCAGCTCCAACAGGAAGCGCGTGACGTGCTGCACCAGCGCGGTCTCGATCTCGCGCTCCAGCGCGTCGTCACCGAGCCCGAGGAAGTCGAAGCGGTAAGGGTCTTTCAGATTCTCGCGCGCGAGGTCCGACTGCGGCTTGGGGAGCGTGTGCTCGAAGTTCGTGACGGCCTTGCCCCGGCGCTCGACGGTGCGGAGATCGATGTGGTGCTCGAGCACGGGGCGTGACCAGCCGTGCTCCAGGGTGGCCTGCGCGTACGCGAGCCGCTCGTCGCGGTTCTTCAGGCGGGTAAGGAGCGTGACGTTCTGGCCCCAGGGCAGAACGCCAACGGTTCGTTGGCGATCTGCGAAGTCCGGCCACGCCTCGGCAAACGACCGCATGTACTTGAGATTCGAGGGCGAGAACCCCTTCATGTCGGGGAATGCTGCATGGAGATCGGCCGACGCCTGCGCGATCACGCCGGTGCCCCAGTCCTTGCGGCGTGCGCTCAGATCATGACCGATCTTCCAGTAGATCTTGAGCATCTCCTTGTTGACGGCGAGTGCGGCGCGCTGACGTGCCGCGTGGATGCGCACCTTCACGTCGGCGAGCCACTCGGCGTAGCCGTCAGGGCGCGAGCCAAGGCCGAGGGCCAGATCGCCAACGAACCGTTGGCGAATTCGTGCAAGCCCGTGTTGCGCGACCTTCTTCGTGGGTGGCGCCTTCTTGCGCGTCACGCGACCTCGGGTGCGGCGCGCTCGGCCGCGTCGACCGGGAGGTCGCCGGAGAGAAGACGCGGCAGGAGCTCGTCACGGAGGCGCGCGAGCGTCGCGGACTCCTGCCGGGCGGCTTCGGCACGACGGAAACCTTCAACGACTCGATCCTCGAAGGCGTACAACACCGCGTCGGATGGGACGACAAGCTCAAACCGCGTGAGCTGGTCCCAGCTGGTTCGCGGCATTCGCGTGCCGTCAGAAAGCGCGACAGCATGCTCGATGAACGGATCGCTGGCCGCGACCAGCGCGACAAACCCGGTGGCGTTCGGCCGCGGCGACAAGACCAAGATATCGGTCGAACAGATGCCAGCACACGGAGCGATAGCGACCTTCTTGAAGTATGGACGCAGCTTGCCGAACAGCACTTCGCCCTCGGAGAACTGCGCTTTCAACGATTCGAGGCTATCCGGTGTGCCAGTTTGTTCGAAGAACACGCGACCACGAGCAAGGTGCTCGAGGCCAACGTAGACGCTGCCAGGCTGCACCTCTTTCGGATGCACGGCGTCCCGTCGATTCGTCGCGACGTGACCAACATGGCCGATAGTCCACCCCTTCGGGATCAGTCCCAGCTCGGACTCCACGAGCTCGCTCGGGAACAGCTTCGGGGTCTCGGCGTCCATACGGCTGGGCGCCCGGCCCTCGGCCTTGGCGCGCACGGGGTCGAAGTCGACGAACCACGACTTGAACAGCGCCCGCGCCATCGCCTCGAGCGTCGCGTTCATCTTGCGGTTCAGCTCGATCTTGTCGTCGAGCGCGCCGAGGATCCTCAGGATGCGCTCTCGCGTTTCCCGGGGCGGCATCGGGATGGGTAGCGTTGTTACGTCACCGAGGTTCAGCGTTGCCTGAACCGTCGTGTTGAGCCGTGTCTGGATGTACTCACGCGCGGGCCCAGTCTGGAGGGCGTACTGGACCCATCGCGGCCCTGGCTCATCGAGTACAGGCAGGACTGCCACCGCGCGCGCCGTGTTCCACCCTGCGAGCGACGCTGGCACAACAGCCGTCTCACCGACGGTGCCAACCAGGGTGAGGAGGAGTTCGCCGCCGCGAAGCACAGTGCGACGGTACTTGTCGGCGATCTCGGGGTCGACTCTCAGCGGGTCGACTTGATTGATACGGCCGTGCCGAATGTCAGTAACGCGCACGATCGGAACACCGTCGTCGACGTGTTGGCCAGGTTGGACGACACCGTACGAGATCCGTCGTGCTTCATCGACCAGAGAGCCTAGGGGCGTGAAGGAGATATCACCCCCCATACCCGAGCCCCCGCAGGTTCTTCCGGATCTCCTTCTCCAGACGCGCACCCTCGGCGAACTGCTCCTCGAGCGTCGCCACGAGGCGCTTCATCTTCTCGTCGAAGGGCTCGCCGTCGTCCTCGACTTCCTCGGCGCCCACGTAGCGGCCGGGCGTGAGCACGAACTGGTGCGAGGCGATCTCCTCGGTCGAAGCAGACTTGCAGAAGCCCGCCACGTCCTCGTACTTGCCCGCGCCATCGCCGCGCCAGCGATGGTACGTGCCTGTGATCTTCGCGATGTCGTCGTCTGTGAGCTCGCGATGCACGCGGTCGGCCATGGTGCCGAGCTTGCGGGCGTCGATGAAGAGCGTCTCCTTCTGGCGGTTGCGCATCTTCTTGCCGCGACCGCCGAGGCCGCTCTTCTTGTCGCGCGCCAAGAACCACAGGCAGACGGGGATCTGCGTCGAGTAGAACAGTTGTCCCGGCAGCGCGACCATGCAGTCGACGAGGTCTGCCTCGACGATGGCCTTGCGGAGGTCGCCCTCGCCCGACTGCTGCGACGACATGCTGCCGTTCGCCAGCACGAAGCCCGCGATGCCGGTGGGCGCGAGGTGGTGGAGGAAGTGCTGCACCCAGGCGAAGTTCGCGTTGCCCGCGGGCGGGACGCCGTACTTCCAGCGCACATCATCTCTCAGGCGCTCCTTGCCCCAGTCGCTGTCGTTGAACGGCGGGTTCGCCAGGACGTAGTCGGCCTTGAGATCCTTGTGGCCGTCGGCGTGGAAGGTGTCGCCGTGCACGATGTTGGCGTCGATGCCGCGGATCGCCAGGTTCAGCTTCGCGAGGCGCCAGGTGGTGTGGTTGCTCTCCTGCCCGTAGATGCTGATGTCGCCGACGCGACCGCCGTGCGCCTCGACGAACTTCTCGCTCGAGATGAACATGCCGCCCGAGCCGCACGCCGGGTCGAACACGCGGCCCTTGTAGGGCGCGAGCATCTCGACGAGCACGCGCACCACGCCGCGCGGCGTGTAGAACTGGCCGCCGTTCTTGCCCTCGGCGGCGGCGAACTTGGTGAGGAAGTACTCGTAGACGCGGCCGAGCACGTCGCGCGAGCGGTTTTCCTTGTCGCCGAGGCCGATGGTGCCGACGAGATCGATCAGCTCACCGAGCCGCGTCTTGTCGAGCGCGGGGCGGCCGTAGTCCTTCGGCAGCACGCCCTTGAGCGTCGGGTTCTGCGCCTCGATCGCGATCATCGCGTCGTCGACGAGCTTGCCGATGGTCGCCTGCTTCGCGCTGCCCTGAAGGTGAGTCCAGCGGGCGTCCTTCGGCACCCAGAAGATGTTGTCGGCACGGTACTCGTCGGGGTCTTCTGGGTCGGCGCCCGATTTCTTATCGGCTGTGAGCGCGGCGTGCTTCTCCTCGAACGCGTCCGAGATGTACTTGAGGAAGATGAGCCCGAGGACGACGTGCTTGTACTCCGCCGCGTCCATGTTGTTGCGGAGCTTGTCCGCCATCTGCCAGAGCTTCTCTTCGAAGCCCACCACGGCATCGGACGTGGGGCCGTTCTTCGTGCTCGCCTTCTTCACGTCGGGCGCCGCCTCGGTCGCCGCAACCTTCGGCGGTCGCCCGCGCTTCTTGTTGGCCGTGTCACGCGTCGCCATCACATCCCCCGTCTCGAAGCCCGCCTGGGCCAGTGTTCGCCACCCGCACGATGTTCGGAGTCAGACTATCCGACTCGGCATGTCGAACGGACTGAAAACTCTGAAATCACTAGAGAATATTGCCTCTTGGGCGGTGGCACGCGAACGGCGACGTGGACCACTCCGCACGGCTCAACCGGTCCAAAACCTGATGGTTTCGATACCACCCACTGCCAACCGCCGGCCCCTGCGGCTTACTACCGTGATTTCGAGGCAGGGTTTTGGCCCAAGGCCGCGTAGGCCCGCTCCAAGGTCTTCCTCGGCACCTTGAGGGCCTGGGCGACCTGACGCCAGGTGCGGCCCTGTTCCCGAAGGCGACGCACCGCCTCGATGTTCACCTGACGTCGAGGCCGACCGATGGCCTTGCCTGACCTCGTCTTGCCGGTGGCCTTCACACGAGCGATGCCCGACTTCACGCGCTCGGTGATGATGGCCCGCTCGAACTCGGCGAGCGCGGCGATCATGTGAATCAGCAGCCTGCCCGTCGGTGTTGTCAGGTCGATGCTCTCGCGCAGGCTGACGACCGCGCAGCCGCTCGCAGTGAGGTCGTCGAGGAGCAGAAGCAGGTCGCGCAGGGAGCGACCAAGCCGGTCGAGTGCGAAGACCATGACCTGCCGAACCACGCCAGCCCTCGCCGCGGCCTTGAGGGCGTCGAGCGCGGGGCGGCTCGCCTTCGCTCCGCTGTGACCGATATCGATGAACTCGCGGGTCCCCAGCCACCCCCGAGCTTCAGCGGCCTGGCGGAGGGCGTGGAGCTGCGCCATGCCATCCTGGTCAGCGGTCGATGTTCGAACGTAGAGAGCGGTTTGGACGTGTTGCGTCACCTCTCCTTGATGGCTGCCCGCTCGTTGCGTTTCGAAGGGTTCGAAGGGGGATTGACGGCGAACACCGAACCGATCAATTCTGGTTTTGTCAGTCGATGGGACTGACCGCTCTACGGTTCTGGGGAGATGTAGGCCCCTGAATGGTTTGTTCGAGCGTCATCGAACTAAACCAGCTCCACGACCGGGATGGTCCCGGTGCTGAGGGCTCCGTCACCTCGCACCTGTGGGACCCGCCATGGAAACTCATACCGAAGAGAATCAAGACCTCCAGATTGAAGTCACTGCCCCGCTGTTCTGGGCTGTTCGTGCGCTCACGCCAGCCACCACCCCCGACGAGATTATTTGGAATGGCCTCGGCTTGCTCGCGTCAACCTGGGCCGAGGGACAGAGCGACAACTTCATTGCGCTGCGTGACCAGCAACTTGCTTGTGGTCGCCGGCTGGCGATTGCCATGGTCTTCAGCCCGGACGACCTCAGAGCGAAGATCATGACCCTGGAAGAGCTTCTTGAGCTGGCCTCCGAAAAGGACGCGCCCCGCGAGCTGATGGTCGATATCCAGCGATTGCTCGCCAAGCACTACGGCGCGGGTCATTCCCCGGCTCTCGGGTCGGAACTTCCACAAGCGTAGGTAAGCAAACCTTTCCTGGTCGTCAGCGAGGGCCGGGCGATAGGGGCCGATGCCACCGAAGTGGCCGCGTAATCAAAGGGCACCCCGGCACGGACGGGACTCCACCGTTGAGCCCCAGCAACAGTGGCGTCTACTCGTCATCGTCGAAAAGGTACCTTCCTGTGCGTTTCGGCTCTGTCGGTTCGGAGTGACCTGACCTGGAAATGGCCCGCGGCGTGGTGATCGTCATCGACGCCGCCCCGTCATCAGGAGGCGCAGGCTTGACGGCAAGCCGCTCGGCACCTTGGAGCTGACCGAGTGCATCTTCGAGCAGCGCAGCGGCACACCGAAGGGCATCGAGCATCCGCTGACCGGCGGCGCGGATCTCCTCCGGCGACGCCATTGTCGGAGCGTGCTCGCGCAACCAGAGGCGCAACGTTCTACCTTTGACCCCGTGTTGCGTGGCGTACTCGTTCTGACTGAGGCCAGACGACCTCCAGCCGACGGCGATGGCTCTGCGATCATCGTCGGTGAACTGCCGCGGTGGTCTTGGACTCAAGATTGCTTCGGTCATGGCGACACCTCCAATGCCGTGCTGGTCTTCGTGGCTCCCCTGATCTCGTTGGCGAGTGCCGCTTGAAGCGTGCCCAGGAGGTCAGTGGCGCTCGGGAGGCATGCCGGGTCGGCAATGCCATCACAGGCGGCGGCGCAGAGGCATACCCAGGTGAAACTGGCCGCAACCAGCACCTCCGGCTCGTTCTGCCGCAGGCGGAACGCCCGCACCACATAGGAGCAGGCCGACCTGAAATCCCCTGCCGCAACGGCCACGGCGGCAAGCTTCGAGAGTGCGCTGGCGAGTTCCTTTGCTGGCGTCAGCGGCTGCCCGAGCACGCGCTCAAGGCCAGCGACAGTCTTCTGCATGCCGACCTTGCTGGCGTTGGCCTCTGGCCCGAGCAGATCCAGGAACACCTGCTGAAGCTCGACGAGGGGCCGCTTCTCGGTGACGACGATGTCGGTCTCGGGGCCGTTCAAGCCCAGATGGGGTTTGCGTAGCTCGACCTCCAGGCCACGGAGCAGCAGCAGGTTCGGGACCGTGAAAAGCTCCGCCCGCAGCTCCTCGTCGCCATTCAGGGCCTCCTGGAGCCCGAGAATCAGGACCCCAAAGATGACCCCGCCAATGGATCTCTCCACCCCGTAGAACAACGCCTCCCGGAGGTGGCCGAGCGCGGACACCCAGCGGCCGTCGGCAGCCGCATCGAGCGTGGCGGCCACCTTGGCGCGGCCAGGTTCCACGCCGGGAATCTTGCCGTCGCGAAGGGCGATTTCGCGGGCGTCGGGGGTCATGGCGTTGAGCTGGTCGTGTACCGGGGCCAAGACCAGTTCGAAGCTGTCGTCGATGATCATCGCCAGGGTCGGCGAGGGAAGTGATGTGCTCATGGTGAAAAGATTGCCGTTCTGGAATGCCGACGCGGCTACGCCAGGGCCAGCGTGGCGCGGTCACCCACCACCGCGAAGCCGGCCCTGGCGAGAAGCGCGGTCTGAGCAGCCCTGAGGGGTTCGTCTTCGACGCCGAACAGCCAGACAAGGGTGTTGAGGCCGGCGAACCAAGCCTCTCGTTGGATCGCCTTCAGAGTGGCCGCGCCCAGGCCCAGGTTGCGATACGGGGTGAAGACCACCAAGTCGTCGATGAAGAGCTGGCCGTGAGCGTCGGAGGTCGTTCTGACCAGTCCAACCCGCAGGCTTTGACCACCAGGGGCCTGTATGAAGACCTCGGATGTCCAATGGTCGCGGGCCGGCAGTAGCACGATGTTGATGTCCTTCCCTGAGCTGAGAAACACGGTCATCAGCTCAGTTCGTTTGCTCGAAGAGGCATGTGCCTGCTCCTCGATGGTCTTCAATCTGTAGGCGCCTAAGCTGTGCATTGTCTTTCCTTGAGAGCCTGATGGTCGTTGTTCTTGGTTCAGCTCTCAGGTCAGTAGATTGTCTCTAACGACAGAGCATCTGCCTATGGGTATGCCGGGCTGACGGTCGAGAAGTTGTTCCGCCCCGAAGGGGCTGAATGTCACCGACCCGGAGGGTCAATCGTCAGCCATCGACGACCGCCTGCGGTCGGCCACCGGCCCATTCATTCAGGCGCTTCGCGCCCAACCATGGGCTGGGGTCTGGGCTCTAGGGCTAGGAATATCCGTGATGAGTTCTGGCGACTCTCAGGCTACGCTATGGCGATATTTTGTCATCGCGTGGCGGTAATCTTTCTGGTGGGCCACCACACGACGCTGGTGCCCCACCGGAGGCTAATCAATGCCCGCTACCGACAAACCACCCCGCGACTTCTTTGAACTGCTGGTCGCTACCGGAGTCCCCGACAGCGAGGGCTGGCTGGTACTGCCGCTGGAGTTCCTCCGCCATGGCCAGGCCGGCCTGACCGACGACGACTTCCTGGCCCTCTGTGAGGGGCTTCGGGGGACCGCGCCGGTCGGCAATGAACATGAGTCCGGCCACCACTACCCCGGCAAGCAGGCCAAGCTGATCCGCGACGCCGGCCTGGATGCCGGGAGCGCAACCAGAGTCGTTGGCCGGCTCAAGAAGCTCGGCCTCGTGAAGAAGGACGGCGGCCGGCTCAGCTTTGCCTCGTTTTGGGCCAAGTACCCCGCTGGAAAGAAGGCGGCCTACATGCGCCTACCGGCGTGGGTCTTCTACAACTTCCGTCAGCTCGGATGGACCTCGCGGGACTTCCGCCTGCTCACGCTGCTCGGCTCTTACTACGCCCCCGACAACACCGCGCCCCTACTCAGTGGCACCTTGGTCGGGGACATCCTTGGCATCGATCGCAGCCAGGCCTCGCGGGACCTCCAGGGTCTCGTAGACCGCGCAAGCCTCACGCCCGGCTTCCCGGTCGGGAGCCGCACCCCCAGGGGCTACGAGTTCTCCGGGCTTTGCCGGTTCCTTGAGATCCGACTGCACGAGCTGGACGGAAGAACGGCGCCAAGCGCAGGGCCGGTGGGGCCAGCATCGCCAGCGACAGCCCCCGACTTCGGCGACTTCTTCGGGACCGCTGCCACGAGCCAAGAGCAAAATACCGTCACGGGGGGCTCGACCAAGAGGAAGGGCTCCAGTGCTCAGACCTCCAAGGTGGCGCCTGACGAGGTCCACAAAGCCCTGGCAAAGTTCATCAAGACTGAGAGCCGTCACATCGCTGAAGGTCAGCAGGATCGGGCCCTAGGAGTCGCGAGGCTCGTCCAGGGCAGCAATCCGATCAGCGCTGCTCAAGAGCTGAGCCTGTACCGCGATGCCGCCCGCATAGCCAAGGTTGACTGGAACCTGCGGACGCCAGCCATGGCGCTTCGCGAGGCTCTCGTGAAGGCGCTGGGCCTCCACCAGTGGAAGATCGAACCCGGAATTGTCGCAGTCATCGCCGACACGGTGTTTGGCCGCCAACCTTCGAAAAAGGAGATTCACGACCTCGCCACGCGCTGTGGCTCTCGCGATGAGGTTCGAGCCGCTCTGGCCGCCATGGGGTACAAGCCGGTGCAGAGCCAGCCGTCGTGACAGCCGTCATTGCGCTCAGCGGCCAGCTCGGCAGGTGCTTCACCAACTTTGCCGTCGAACTGTGCGCGGCAGCCCGTCGGCGTCCCGAGCCAGAATTCTCACGCCGAAATAGTTCTTGGGTCTGCCTTTCTTGCAGCGCGGGCAGCGCGGGCGCTGCGGCAGGTCGCGGAACGCCTGGGCGAGGACCGCCGCTTCGGTCTTCCTGTCGGTGGTTGTCATGGTCACCTAGAGAGGGCGACTGACCGCTGATCCTTCGCTCCCCTATGCGGGCGCCCCGACTTCTGAGATGATCTCCGGCGCATCCATGAAGAAGGCGTCGAGACACTCCCGGTCAATGACACGCCGCCAACCGGCCATTCAGGCACGGTGGACCGGGAGCTTGATGGAGGCTGTATGTCGTCACCTCGCCCTGGTCTTCGTCCCCTGCTGGATGCGCTCATAGCGGGCCACTCACCCGCGCAAGCTGACCTCGATGCGTTGATTGTCCTGGCCCGCCAGGCCGTCGGAGACGAGGCTGATGACGCCGCCGGCAGCTTCCTAGAGACGACCGTTCGCGCCACCAAGAACGGCAGTGCCGCATCTGCCGAGGCGCTCCTGGACCTGCCCGATGACGAGCTTCGGAAGGTCATCGCTCATCGCATTCGTCAGCACGCGGTTCAGCAGCGCCCGCTGTGGGGGTTGACCAAGGCGCTGCGCGGGCATGTCGCCGAGGCGCTTGAGCATGGTCTACCGCCGGCACCGCTGGCCCCGCCACCCGGTCTGCTGCACGGCGAGCGCCTCAGTTCCTCACTGGTCGCCCGAGCCACGTCTTTCTTCCTCGACGCCGAGCCCGAGCTTGAGCGCACACCCGCCGCGATCACCAAGCGACTCATCGCCGTGTATCACGTACCACCGGCGCGCGAAGTCGAGGCGGCTGGCTTCGATGACGACCTACGTCGCCACCGCGACGCACGTGTGCTCGCTGCTGACATCCGCGAAGTGCTGGGGCCCGAGTTCGTGAGCGTCCTCCGCCACCGGCTTGCCGGGCTCGGGTTCGAGGCCATAGCCGAGCGGGAGGGCATCGCGGTCAGCACCGCGCATGCGCGCCACCAAGCCGCTGTCGAGCGCCTGCGGGCGTTCAATCGCCAAGTTCGCAGCTCGCACGAGACCGCCCGTGTGGCGCTGCTCTACGCCACTGCCGCCTGACCCGAAATCATCCGCCGGTGTCGCCATCTCCGTTGAATCCACGGAGACGACAATGAAGAACCGCACAGATGATCTCTGGCAGCAGCTCCGCCGTATCGAACAGCTTATCGAGAGCCGAGACATCGACGGCGCCCTCAAGCTGCTCGGCCAAGTCGAGCTTCAGGTCGCCCAGGCCGGCATCGAGAGCCCGCATCTCGCGTGGCTCAGGGCCATCGCCGAGGACAATCGCAGCGACTACGAGGCAGCGCTCACGTCGATTCAGCGTGCGATTGCCATGGACCCTGTGGCGCCGCCGTTTCGCCACTCGTTCAAGGTCATCGCGGCGCACATCCGGGAGGCGCTCGGCGAGCAACAAGGACGCGAACCGCTACCTTCGACGCCAAAGCTTTGGGAGGTCTTGACCCGAGCCGGCGAGGCCGACGACGGCGTTCATCTCGCACTCGCCCGGCACCACCTCGCGGGCGGTGTACCCCTGGAGGCCCTGCGAGTGCTGAAGGCCGTGACCACGTTGTCGCCGGGGAACATCGACGCCTGGGGGCTCCTGTTGCGGGTGGCCATCAAGCTCGACGACGCGGAGGTCATCGCCGAGGCTCGGCTCAAGTCGGCTGTAGTCGGCGCCTCGCCACAGACTTTCCTCGTGACAGAGACAGCCGACGCCTGACCGCTCCGTTCACTCGGGCGTCAGCACGAAGCCCACGGCAATCGGAACCGCCTCGTCAGATGCGACGTTAACCTTCAATCGGATGCCCGTCAGGGCACGACGAGCGCACGCAGCAAGTTCCCCGGCTCCGGTCGTGTTCTCTTCGACCTCGGTCTCCATCAGCCTGCCACCCGAAGTCAGTGTGGCCCGAACAACAAGCCGGCCCTTTACACCTGGGCTCTTGTCCAGGCTATCGCTGTAGCACCGGCGTACTCGATCCACTGCCTTCGCCTGAAGCTCCCTCGTGATCGTGTCGCGACCAACGTCGGCGCTCTCCACTTCAACGGCCCCGAGAGAGACTTTCCCGTGGAGGAGGCCCAAGTGTTCTCCTCCTTTCTCCGGCCCGGAGTCCACTGCCTTCCGGCTCGTGCGTTCGGGGTGGTTCGCCGCTTCGTTGGCAACGCTCGCCGTGCCGGCATGAGGCACGAACGGCTCGCCGCTGGTCTCCAGCAGCGGCTGCCACGGGTAAATCGGGCTCCCATCCGCGCCGATCCGGGTCAGCGATGCCACCGACCAGCAGTCGAAGCCGTCGCCGTTGTCGAGCTTGGCAGCCGCGACCGCCATGAAGACCTCGAATTTTCCACTGCGCGTCACCCCTGGCCCCCGAGGTCCATCAGATTCAGGGGTCTTCAAGGTCAGGGGGCACTTGGTGTCACTGAAGGCCTTGAGATCCACCTGACCGAGAAACCTGCCTCGGTCGTAGCCGATGACGACCGTATCGTCGGCAAGCTCCTGCTTGCCTGCCGAAGAATCGCGGAGCTGAGCGGGCCCACTATTCGACATGAAGTACGTGTACCGGTTGCCCAGCTCGGGCTCGAACCCCAATTCTTTGAACGTCGTCCCGAACCGCTCCTTCCGCTCGAGCTGTTGCTGTTGGTACAGGCCGAACGATGACAGCACTGACCGAGCTTCGCTGCGCGCCTCTCGCTTTCGTTGGCTCACGGTCGGAGGGTCTTCCACTGGGTCCCAGAGGGGTGGCTCATTCCCCCAACGAAGGTAGAAGAGGCGCCACTCGCCGTTCTCGCGGACCAAGTCCACTGAGCCGCTCTTCGTATCCGCCTGCGCGACCAGCTTCACCGAGACCACAGCTCGTTCGCCATCGATGACGGCCTCGCCGACCTCAGCCTTCGAGAACACGTCGCTGAAGGCCGTCAGATCGGCGACCACGTTGAGGCCGGCAACAGTCAGCTTCTCCTTGTGGTTGGCCACCGCCGCCATGTACTGCCAGGCGTCCCAGCGGCGTACTTCTACGACGGGCAGTTCCAGGACCTTCGCAAGCCGGTCTTTGGAGCGTACGTCGTTGACCTCGTCGTACAGCACGGATTCGAAGCGGCGCTGGGCAACGTTGCTCATGAGCCCCCGGAACCGCTCGATGTCGAGAGCGACCAACGCATCCCGAGCCTTGACCACCGCCCCACGCGGGCCGGAGTACGTGGTCTTCCAAATGACGCCGCCGGCCACTGCCACGACTGCAATGCCGACCCCCAGGAACGCTGCTGTCTTCGTCATGGTCACGAACCTTCTCGAACTATCACCTAAGACTCAATTTTAAGTCTTGGGTGTGGGCCCGAATGTGGGGCCTTGTGGCTCCCATTGGGTCAACTGATTTTCGGAAGGACTTCGGTCGCCGTGCGGCCGAGCTTCGGCGGGCACTCCGCCTGACCCAGGCGCAGCTTGCCGAGCAGATGAGGATCTCGCCGAACTATGTCGCTCGAATCGAGGGTGGACTGGAAAACCTGACCCTCGACTCTATCGAGCGGCTTGCGGCCAGCCTTGGCGTTCGTGCGTGGAAGCTCTTCTTGAGGCCGCGGACTCGGGCCATTCGTTACGGTCGGCCTCCTCAGAAGAAGTCCGGTCATGGAGCATCCGCCAAGCGAACCCCGAGAAGCCGTAGCTGAGCAATCAGCTCGCGGCCATCGGAGCCGACCGTGCCGCCGAAGCGACCGTCCTTGAGGAAGAACGGCGTGCCCCGAAGGTACGGGGCGATGATGCGCCCTACGGTGGCGAGCCCGCCAAGAGGGCGCCACAGGTGAGTCTGGCATCCGATGCAGGCGCCCAGAATGCCGCCGACGGTGAGCGCTCCACCGAACGCGAAGCCGTAGCCGTCGTCACCGCACTCGGGGCAGTGACCGACCATCTCCGCGCACGAGTCCCACAAGATGAACAACGCCCCGATGGGTACCGGCCGGCCGCGCGCCCCGAAGGAGAAGCAACAATGGTCCTGTGGGAGGGCCAGCCAGGGGTCCACGGCGAGCAGCCGGTCCCGATGCTCCAGCAGGGCGCGAATGATCTGCCCGCGAAGGGTCTCGCGGTGGTCGTCAGTGTTCCAGGGCGCCGTCATCGGCGCCCCCTGTGCCCGCGACCTTTGGCGCGCTTCTCTACGAGACTCAATGTTGCCCGAGCGCCCTTGACGATGCGCTCGTGGCTCCAGCGGTGGAGCAGAAGGTCGGGGTGGTCGTCATCCTCCGGAACAGCGTTGTGCGGCGCCAACAGCGTGAACGGGTCGCGCTCATCGCGAACAACGGCCAGCACTTCTTGGAGACGTGCGACGACCATCGACAACCCGGCGATGAGCCCGGCCACGACCCTCGGCACCTGCGCGTCGGTCGCGGCGCCTGAGACTCCCTGGAGGGGGCTTGCCAGTAACCGGACACCCTCGACGGCATCCAGAAGCTGCGCCAGCTCGAAGGCAAGACTCACTGCGTTCTTCTGCGGCACGAACACCTCCACGCTTTGAGATGGCCGGCTCGACGAGCATTTTCGGTTGGGCCTGTGCCCACCTCGAAGGTTCAAATCGACTTGTGGTAGAATCCGATGCAATCACCTTGGTCGGCGATGCTTGACCGGCACGTAGGGGTTCCCTGTCGGCTTGGACGTCGCCAGCGCGGAGCCCTGCATGGTGATGGGCAATGCGATGGTCAGCGGCGGGGACCCTGGCGGCGCTCTCGGAGCAACTCGTGCCCCAAAACAACACCTCGCACGCCATCGACCCGGCGCGCACCTCTGGAACCAGCCCTCCAACGGAGGAAGAGGAGCTCAAGGCGCTCCTCGCCTTACTCGAAGACTTCGCTGCATTCGCAGCGCGGCAATACATGGCCGGACAGCTCGACCGACTCCCCGGTGACGATGACGGAGGTGACGAATGAAAACCACTAATCAGCCGAGGCGAGCCGCGATTTACGCGCGCGTCAGCACCGACAAGCAGGACGAGCGATCCGTCGACGACCAGGAGCGCAAGTGCCGAGACTACGCCAAGGCACACGGTTACTCGATCGAGGTCGTCGAGAGAGATGCCGGTGTCAGCGGCGCGCACCTCAAGCGCGACGGGATTCAGGCCCTCATCTCGCTCGCCATGCGGCGGGGTGGTTCGCCATTCGATGCGCTGTTGGTCGACGACCTGTCACGCCTTTCCCGTGACCTCGGCCAGGCGTGGCGGCTCATCTTTGAGGACCTCGTCGCTGTCGGTGTGCGTGTCATCGACTGCTCGACTGGCATGGCGAGTGACGCTGCAGGTGCGCGCCTGACCTTTGGCGCGATGGCGCTCGTCAATGACACCTTCCTCCAATTGGTGAAGGCGGAAACCCATCGAGGGCTTGAGGGGCGCGCCATTGCGGGCTTCTGGACCGGTGGCCGTGTCTTTGGCTACTCGACGGTCACCGAGAGCAATCCGCCTGACCCCGAGCATCCGCGAAAGGTGCCGGTCATCAACGACCGCGAAGCTGTAGTCGTTCGGAAAATCTTCGGCTGGTACCGAGACGGCTACGGGCTCAAGCAGATTGCGGCGAAGCTCAACGAGGAGGGGTTGCAGGCTCCATACGACCGTAGGTCGAAGCTCAAGACGATCGGCCACGGTTGGCCGCATTCAACGATTCGCGCGATGCTTCGCAACGAGCGCTACATCGGCATCTTCACGTGGAACCGACGCCAGTTCATGCGGGTCGGAAACCGAAAGAACCGCCGACCTCGCTTCCGACCGGAGTCGGAGGTCACGCGCACGGTCCGCGAGGAGCTGAGAATCATCGACCAGCATCTGTGGGACGCGGTGCATGCGCGGATCGCGCGGCGCAAACCCCACGACAACGGCCGTTCGGGTCGGCCTCCAGGCACCGGGAAGCGCGTCTACCTTCTTGGCGGGCTTGCACGTTGCTCAACCTGTGACGGCGGCATGAGCGTGGTCGGTGCCCAGATGAAGGACGGCGTTCGTTACGTGCAGTTCGGGTGCAGCCGACACGCGAGCCGTGGCGCTTCGATTTGCGCCAATGGCCTTACCATCTCCGAGAAGCGACTCACTGAGGCTGTTCTCGGCGCGCTCAAGGCCAAGCTGGTCAAGTCCGGGGCAGCCACGAGGTTCCACGAGTTCCTCCTAAAGCAGCTTGCCCTTGCGCAGAAGGGCCCGGCCGACGATGACGGCCGCGCACTCGACCGTGAAATCTCAGTTGCCGAGCAGCAGGTGAAGAACGTCACGAAGGCCATCGCTCAGCTCGGGCTCGATGACGACCTCACCAAGCAACTCGACGAAGAGCGCCGACGACTTCAGCTTCTTCGCGACCGCCGGGCGACAACGGTGACCCGAGAGGACCGCTCAAAGGTGGTTCCGCACCCGACGGTGATCGACAAGTACCTCAAGCGCTTCATCGCCGTGCTCGGGACAGCGTCAGTGGAAGGCCGGCAACTCCTTGAGCGCCACCTCGACGACGTGGTGCTGACCCCCGTCGGGGAGGGCAAGGAGCGCCACTACCACGCGACCACCGCCTTCAAGATCTCGGTCTGCCTGATGCGCCAAACTGGCTGGCCAATGGCCCGGAACGACAACGTGGAGCCCCAAAACGCTTCGACCCCGGACTCTTGCGAGGCCGAGGTCGAAGGTAAGGCATGTTGCGGGGGCAGGATTTGAACCTGCGACCTTCGGGTTATGAGCCCCAGTGACGTTGCTTGCCCGCATCGTTGAGCCTTGCGTTCTAGCAGCTTCCGTCGAGCGTGAGCACTCCGGCCTTGCCGAACTTGCCGGCGTTGATGAACCTGTGGCCCGAAAATGGCCCGAAAGCCCAAGTCCCAGCCGAAGACGAAGGCGCAGCCCAAGGCCAAGACGAAGGCCAAGCCCAAGGTGCGGGAGTCAGCCAAGGCCGTTGCCGGCCTCAAGCGGACACCGCCCGATGTCAGCTCGGTGGAGGTAGCGGAGGCGCTTCACGACGTGGTGAAGCTGGCCGTCCGAGTCTTCAACGCAAGCCAGCGAGCCACCTCGTTGCTCAATGAGTCCGACAGGCGCCAACTGGGAGCGTTCGTCGATCTGATTCGAAGGGGGCGGCACCTCATTCCTGCAGCCGGCAAGTCCCGAGCTCAGCTCACGCCGGGCCAACTCGTCGCCGGAACGCTCCGCCAGGACTTCGATGACCTCTGCTCGTTTGCAGCGAAGGAGCCGCAGACGCCGGAGCGAGACAAGCTCCTCGCCGAACATCTCCACCGGTCGGTCATTGCGGAGTCGGAACTCAATCTGACCGTCGCCGACGTCGAAGCGGCGATTGCTCGACGACAGCTTGCTGCCAAGGAGTTCTACAGCTCCGCCGGGGCTGCCCCTGGCACCGACTGGCTGACGGCGGATGAGCGCCGGAGCCCCGTGTTCGCCGCTGGTGAGCTGCTCGCCGACCTTCTGCGCACTCACCCCGGCATTGATGCGAGCCCGACCCGGTCGAGCACTACTGAGTACGCAAAGCGAATCGAGGAAGCCGACCAGGCGATTCTTGAACGTTCGGGTTCACGGGGGGAGACGATTGGGTTCTTGGCCTATGCGCTGGGCGTACCGCTCGTGGACATCCCGTGGTTCGCTCACCAGATCGACCTGCTCGTCCAGGAGTCCTACGGCACTTCAGGGAGGCTGGGCAGGCGTCCGGGTGGAGCGCTGCGACCGCCTCCCTTGGCATATGGGGCCCTCGCTGATGACTTTCGCCAAGAGGTCGTTGCTGCAACGTCCGCTCGGCTGGCAGCAGCCGGGATAGAGGCCAGCAGGCCCGAAGCACCGCCCGGCAACGAACACCCATCCGTCCTCGTTGAGAGCTACTTGGGCATTCGCAGCAGCTCGGCCGGGAAGCAGGCTGCCTCCGGACGTCGGGCCCCTCCATCGAACCCTTGGAAGGCGAGCTCGGATGACTCGACCAACAAGCCCCCCAAGGAGGGATGACCGGAGCTGCTACCCGAGCTTCGTCGCCAGTTCCTTGAGGTCCCGAACGAAGAACTCGCCGGCAGTTGACGCCCTGGTCGAGGCGTACTCGGCGACGGCCTTCCGCTCCCTCCCCTTCAGCTCCCTCGCCAGCGTCCTCAAGGCGTAGCTCCAGCGCATCGTGCCGTCGGCGACGAAGGCGTCGATGATGTTCGTGGCGAGGGGCACCACGTCCACCTTCGCCTTGCGGGCGGTGGCGATGCCGACCTCGGTGAGCGAGTCGCAGAACTCGGCGAGCTCGCACTCGTCGTGGACCCGGTCGAACACCTTGGGAATGCCGACGATGAAGTGCTCGATGACGGCAAGGCCCTCGGCCGGGTTCACCTTGGCCAGCGCCTCGGCGTCATTGAGGAGCTGGTTGAGCTGGCTCATGTAGCCGGAGAGCGCCTTCCACTCGACGCCTCGGGTGTTCATCGCCCGGTCGAAGGCGTCTCGCAGGGCCTGGGCCACTGGCTGACGCTGGTGTTCGACATCCCATCGTCCCTGCGGGTCGCTCACCATTCGGGAGAGCGCCAGCTCGACGAGCTGGTCCTTCGACATCGACTTGAGTTGGCGGCGGAGCTGTTGGTTGGGGCTGCTCGGCTTCGATGGTCGTCGACGAGGCATTCGAATCCCGGAGGCTCAGGCAGATTGCTCAGAGTCTGCCATCCAAGAACCGAGCAACGGCCAAGGTCTGCTCGAAGACCAGGCGGGTCAGTTCCTCCCTGTTGACGCTCACGCTTCGCTCGTACACGAACCACCGGCTTTCGTTCCGGCGAAACGTCCCGAGGTCGGGGAGGTCGACCTCCGAGTTCGCCACGAAGGCCCTCCACCAGTTCTTCACGCTCTCGTTCTTCTTGCCGCCCTCGGAGAGGCGGAACTGGGTGCGAACCGTCACCGGGTACCGGCCGTCGGCCGATGCTGGGACGGTCGGCCTCCCTTCCTCGTCCGCATCGAACACAGCGTCGGCCCAGATGGTCACGTTCGTCTTGTTGGTGAGAATCTCCTCCAGGTTGTGGGCTCGCCAGCGTGAGAACCGGACCCGGTCCTTGAGATGCGCCTGGAGCTTGAGCAGCGCATCATCGAGCGCAGCGACAATCTCGGAGCGATGTTCCCGCTGGAACTTGCCTTGGTCGGCCTCCTGTACCGTGCGCTTCACCGCTGCCAGGCCCGCCTCCACGAGGACACGCCACGGGTCCGAGGGCTCGATCTCGAATCGGGTCAGTTCGTCCCAAGAGAGATGGAGGGCCTCGTCAGTCGGATGCGCCACGAACTCCGGAGATTCCCTCAGCCTGGCAACCTCGGAAGCGCCGACCGTTCTCGGAGCGAGGTACACCATCGCCGTCCGCTTGGCCGGTGAACGCCCCTTCGCCTCCCGGTAGTACTGAAGGAGCTGACCGGGTGTGAGGGAGCCAGCCTGGACCTTGTTCTCGATGAGGATGGCCAAATCGTCCGAGTCGAGCACCACGTCGACTCGTTCATGCTCGACGATGACCTTGAACGGGATGCTCCTGCTCTCGGAGGCGCATCTGCTGCCGGCTGCGGTGAGCCTCTCGAAGAAGTACTGCCGAAAGCCCCCATGGCCGTCGAGCATCATGGCGAGGAACGCCGATGCGACCTCTTCCTTCGCCAGCTTGCCCTCGAAGAAGTACGAGAGGTTCATCGGCAGGCCCCGCCCAGGCTCACTTCAACGGCTTGACCTTGGGCTTCTTGCAGACCTTGCAGGTGCTGGTCCCATTGCACTTGGTGCAGCAAATCGTGCCGCAGTTCTCGCACCGCTTCAGAATGGAGCCCGTCTTGCCTCCGCACGACGGGCACGGGTTGGTTGAACCGGTCGACGGCATCTTGCAGTCCTCCTTGCGAGTCTCGGCCTGCTGGCGAAACCGTTCGCTCGGTCGATGATCGTCGACGTGCTCGGGTCACGCAACGAGTTCGGCCTCCTCGTCGAGCAAGCGGCGGCGTCGCTGCAGTGGGTTCCGACGAGGAGCTGACGAGGGGCTTGCTCAGGGGCAACAGGCAGCGTACCTCTCGGCCCGCAACGGAGGCGTCATGCCCAGAGCCGAACCCGCCACCTACGTCACGGACCTCACCCACTTCGATGGAGCGCTCGACCCGGGCTCCAACGCCCCGGCTCCGGCGAAGAAGCTCGCCAAGTTCTTCGACGAGCTTGTGCGTGTCGCCAGCCGGGAGTCCCTCGGGACCATCCGAACCGACGTGCGCTGCTTCAAGAAGCCGGCGAGGCGGGCGTGCTCCGGGAGAATCGTCACGACCAGGAGCCGCAGCCGGGAGGACATCACTTGGGAGTGCCCGTCCTGCGGCAACAACGGCATCATCCACCACTGGCGAGGCTCGAAGGCCGACCTGAGCCGGTACGCCCGGCCGGAGGTTGAGGTCCAGAAGAAGCGCACCGGCCCCAAGAAGGCGTTCGAAGGCGACTGGCGCATCACCGAGATGGAGCTGTGGGACCGGGAAGCCATCGAGCTGCTCGGCCCCGGCTACCTCAAGTTCGAAGAGGAGCAGAGCGGCGAGTTCCAGTTCATCGCCGTGCGTGGCTGGCTCGACTGCC
Source organism: Myxococcales bacterium (assembly GCA_020846875.1). Lineage (GTDB taxonomy): Bacteria > Myxococcota > Myxococcia > Myxococcales > Myxococcaceae > JADLDB01. The sequence goes on from JADLDB010000060.1 coordinate 21,607, forward strand.
GCTACGGCGAACGAGACGGCCGGCCGTTGGTCGAGTTCTCCTGGCAGGGCGACGACGAGGGCACCGAGGCGAGCGGCCGAGGCTGGGCGGTGGTCGACCAGGGCGGGAAGCTGACCGGGCGCATCTTCTTCCACCAGGGCGACGACTCGTCCTTCTCAGCGATGATGGCCAAGAACACGAGGCGGCACAATCTGAGCTGATCTCAACTGCAACGGGAGAGTGCAGCGTTACCAGTGCGCCGACGCTACCTAGACGACCCGGTCTTTGGGAAAAGGCCATAGCGGCCGGCATGCGACTTCGAGAAGTGCTCGTACATCATTGACCGCCGGAGTTCTGTCGGTGGCTCTTCGTTTTCCAGAATGATGATCTGCTCCGACTCGGGGGATGCGACGAGCGTCCTATAGAACGCCTCTTTGACGTCATCCGACACTAGCTCGTCGTCGTCGGTGTGGCCGGCGGCATCGGGTCGACGGAACGTCAACAGCGGCGAATCGAGGACAACGAACCCTGGATGAGGGAGGTTCTTCTTCCGGCAGTATCGCATCAGCCCGATGACGAACGCCGCATGGGCGATCGCTCGATAGCCCTTGCCATGTGAACCTCGTTCCTTCCCTGAGATGACAAGGTCCTGCGCCTTCTCGCTGAACGAAACATCCTCCAAGTCTGGGTACTTGAAGGATGCAAGAAGCGCAGCGACCTCCTTGCAGAAGTCGTGAGCTTCTCCCGTGGAAACCTCACTGGTCGGGGCGGGCTCGTCGCCAGAAGTCTTCTTGCCCCTCGGCTTCTTCGCTCTGCCAAGCGCCTGCTGGCGCTGTTGATAGGTGGCCAACTGAGCAAACAGCGCTTTCGCCTGTTCGATGCGTCCCCGAGCCGCAATCAACTCACGGATCTTCTGATCGACTTCTCCGATGCGTGGAGCGAGCTTGCTCTCAATCTCCTTCGCAATTCGATTGGCGTGGTCTTTTCGGTCAGCGATCAGCTTCGCCAGGTCACTCTGCTCAGCCTTCAACTGCGTCATCGTCGAACCGAGATCTCGATTGAGGGCTGAGAGCTTGTCGAGTTCCTTCTCACAAGCTTCACGTAGCCCTTCCGGAGCTGAAGTCTCGGCGGCGTGGGCTTGGTCCGGCGGCTCCGCTCCGCAGAGTGGGCATCTCTTCTTCGGGAGGGCCGAGAAGGCGGCGTCGGCCTCTGCGATTGCCGAGAGCCGAGCCATGTCCGATTCGTACTGCTCTCGAAGAAGCTCAAACCTCGTGAGCAACTCCTTGACCACGATGCTCCTCGACTCCGCCTTCTTCTGAGCATCCCACGCAGTTTTTCGCTCCGCTTCGAGCTTGGCTACCTGGTCTTGGCTAGCTGACACCTGCGACCGAAAGACCGCAATCTCGTCGTCGATGCGGGCCGTCTCGGCGTCAACATCGAGCGCCGCCAGGCCCAACTCGTCGAGCTTGGCCCTGACCCCCTTTTCGAGCCCATCGAAGACCTCGACCTCTGCCTCCCGCTTCGCCCTGAGAATCTTCTTCGGGGTCTTTGCGACCAAGGCCGAGGAGTCCACGCCTGACAGGAGCAACTGAAAAAGCGAGCTATCGACCGTCTTGTCCTTGTGCTGGCCAGAGAGCACGGGCGAGCGCTTCGTGATGATAGTTTCCTCGTCAATGACCGTGAGGCGCACGAGGTCCCGCATGCTGACGCCCCGTGTCTTCCCGTTGCTGTCCACCTGCAGCCGCTTCCCCGCCAGCCCGATCATTCGAAGAAGAACGACCGACATGGACTTTCCGTCGTCCTCCTTGTGCTGAGGAGCGAGCGTCTCTTCTCCTCCGTCAGCGCCAGGTCGATGCCAGAATTCGGCTCCACGCAGAGCACGCCCGAATAGGTGCTGCACGTTTGCCGACCGGAGCGAGAGCACCGCTCGGTCATAGCCGTCGGCCTCTTTGATGCGCCGCAGCTCGGCCGAACTGCCGAGCATGAACCTGATCGTTTCTAAGATGAACGACTTGCCCGTGTCCGACGCACCGGTGATGACGTTGAGCCCTTGGGAGAGCGACACTGATACGTCCTCTCGACCCTCTCCGCTGTATTGGAGCTTCAGAAGGCGCAGCGGCGAGTAGCTCATAGCGGCAGCTCCCTCACGAGCGACTCCATCTCGAATTCGCCGCCCCACTCGCCCAGGTGGTCGGTCAGAAAGCCTTCTAGGGCCTTCTCGGTCTCACCGCCGAAACGCTTCGCTACCCACCCCGCACGGGAGCGAAGGTCGACGAAGTAGGCGGCGGATAGGGATTCACTGAACGGTGCCGCCTCTTCTGTCGCCATGTAGCGAAGGCCATCGGCTGCCGGGAGACGGTCGACCAGGCCTCGACCAACAAGCAGTTGGAGGCCTTGCTCCACCAGAGCCCGACGAACGACGTACTCGCCTGAGCGGTGGGGGGTTGCTGGATGAAGACTCGGCGGCCCGCCCGTCACATCTCCTGAGTGAACCATCAGGTAGTCGAATGCGAGCATCTGTTGGAGCGAGAACGCCGACGGGTGTGCCGCCACCAAGAACTGAAGCGACCTGACGGCACTTTCCAGCGGTGTAGAGAAGACACGTGCCCGTGGGGCGAGCTCGAGCTCACTCATGTCGTCACCCACGAAAGACGAGAGTCGTTCACGAGTTGATGGCAGATGCCGCAGCGGTCATCGATCTCCCAGACCGTGACCAGCGGGTGACTCGTGATGCCGACTACGGTCGCCTGTTGGAGGACAGCCCTGGCTCGGTCGAGGCCGGTCAGATGAGTAGCCTCTGCTGTATTGATCACTCCCTTGAACATCTCGTCCTGGAGTTTTTCGAACATCCCCGGAGGCAGCGTGTCCCGAGAGAACGCTCGAAGGGCTTCGGCGCTGTACAACTGCACTCGGCACCTGGCGAAGTGATCCTTGAGCAACTTGTCGGGGATGGCATCGGGCGAAGAGATCACAGCCTTGAGATGGTCGCCATACGCCAAAAGAAGCTGCTCGACGTAGCGCACCTCAATGGCGCCCAACGTGGGCGGGGGAGCCGGGACTGGAGGCCGTGGGGGCAGACCACCGCCGAACCTCACGGCAAAATGAGGCGACTTCTCGTGTCGAGCGAGTAGCGCTTTGGGCTGGAGGCGCTTCACGATGCTGAAGTCGAACGCCTCCACGTACTTCTTCAAGGCACCAGTGAGAGCGATGGTGCCCTTCCCGATCTTCGCCTCAACGTCCTCCGCCCAGCGCTGGACCAACTCCGCTCGAAGTTTTTCGGGCTGGTCGATGAGGTTCGACAGGGTCGTTCCGACCCCCTGCGGGGCGACGAAGTAGTAGTGGCGGGGGACCGTGTACCGTCCGGCGTGCGTGTAGTGGCACAGCTTCCCCAGCTCCAACCAGGCATCACCTGGGTATAGAGCGTGGTCGTAGCGCTTGCACTGGTAGTTGTCCCATTCCCCGGGCGTTGTCGGGTTCTTCACGTAGGCCACGACGTCACGGCCCTCGTCGCCTGAGCCTCCCAGCCGAACAACGTCGTCGTAGTCACCCTTGAGGCTGCCAGCCCACTCCTCGATGAAGTCCTCCCACTCATCGGGCGAATAGAGGCGGATACGTTGCTCGGGCGAGATCGGTGGACCCGTCTGCACCGACTGAGCGGTGACAGCCGTGCTGACCGGAGCGACCTTGAGCGCACGAAGCGTCGCAGTCGACGGGGCCTGCTTCTTCTTCCCTCCCTTGGCTGCGCCCACCTCGGTATCGTACAAGAACGAAGCGGACTCCGGAATCGGAGGGAGCAGCTACCGGAGCCGCAAGGACGGAGGCGCTCTCCTCGCTTTCGAGCGTCAGGGACCTCTTCCGCCGGCAACCGAAACGCTGGCCGCTGACCCGCACCAGCCGGATTCCCTACAGTCGGCCGTACAGGTTGTCCAATGCGTTCACTAGCAGACTGTTCTTGGAGATGATTCGAATGGTCGAGCCCGTGCTTCGCTCAATCAGCTTGTAGTTGTCCGCCTCGACTCGGAGGTCCAAGTCAAGCCGGTTCTCGATAAGGCCACGCAACATGCGTGCGCAAGACTCGACTGATCGAACCACGAGGATTCCGTTGAGCACGCCAGTGCTGAGGATTACCTGGAGCGCTAAGGGATGGATAGCTTTGAAAAGGGTCGCTCGCTGCTCAAAACGGACTGTCAGAGCTACGAGGATCTGCTGAACGTCGACTCGAACGTCGGGCGTTGGTTCAGCGTTTCCGCCTGCTGAAACCTGTCGAACCCACTTGGTGAAGGCATCTCGTCGCTTCGTCTCGTCCTTCCCTCGGATGCGGTCAGACTCATCCGGGAGCCCAAAATCTGCCCAGTGACGAACCACCAAATCCGAAAAGGCCTTGTCCGACAAGGCACGCAACTCAGTCGTCAGGACCTCTGCATAAAGGGCTTCATGATCAAGGGTGTCGTCGAGTTCACGCTCAACCTCCGGAAGACGAGCCAGGAGAATCTCTCGCAGTCGCTGGTCGTCCTGCTGATGCAAGCTTTCCGAATCCAGTCGACCGTCTGGGAACGTCAATTTCGGCACGTAGACGATGACCGGCTTCCCCTGCCCAAGGGCAACGGAGGCCTCAGAGTCCTTCCCGAAGCTGTCCGACTTCTGCGCCATGTAGACGGCGCAGTAGGCCCTGCGGAGCATCAACGCCTCGACGAGTCCCTTGGCTGCACGATCCTCGATCCATGACTGCGTTGGATTGAAGTATCGGAGACGAAGCGGGGCCACAGCTTCATGAAGAAACAGCTCATTCACGAACCTGTTCACTGAGACGAAGTCTGCATCCGTTCGCATCGACGTCGCCACATAGACGTCCATGAAGTCGGCGCTCACGTAGTTTGCCAGGTTTCGGAGGGCCTCGGATTGGGTCGCCTCCATGGCGCCCTCGTCCTGTTCATCTCTGAGAATCCGGGCCGCCTCGGCCTCAAGCTCGGCTGGGTTCGGCGTGAACAGCGGCGAGATGGGTGTGTGCTTGAGGCGAGACTCAAGTTCACGCATCAAGGAGTCGATCTTTCGCCGACGCTTCTCCGGCAGCTTCTCGACTGCTCCGCTGCCTTCTGCACGAATGCCTGCAGCCAATTCTCTGAGGTACCTCGCCAAGACGTCTCGTTTGGTACGCTGTTTTCTGTAGTTGGCGACCGAGATGTACCCCAGGTAGGGCAGCTTCTCCTCGGCGATCTTGGCGATTGGGCCCGCCAAACCGTCAGGGGCGTCCCAGACGGTACGCTCTCCGTACTCCACAACGGAGCGGGTGCGGAGCGGAGCGAGGAGCTCATCGAGCTCTGCGGCCGGTACCTGCAATCGGCGGTAGGCCTCACCGAAGGTACTGAAGAGCCGAATTGCGTCCCGTTGGTAGTCTCTGACCGCCCGCTCGAAAGCTGGCCTCGACTGGAAGGCCCCGGCTGTGAAGTAGCGGTCGAAGAAGGCCCGCTCCATCCGGGGAATGCCGTAGTAGACAAGCGTGCTGTTGAGGCAGTCGAAAGCCTGATGGACGGTGAGCCGACCAGAGAAGAGTTCGACAATCGCATTCTCGACAGCTTCGGCTGCTTGGACATTTGCGGCCCGAAGTGTGATGGGCCGTCCGACGAGCTCGCCGAGGGCTTCTTCGAATTCAAGTCGTTGTGAGATCGACTTCGTTGCGAACGGCTGCCAAAGCGCCTCTGGCACCTTGAGAATCTCGGCGATCTGCCTAAGTGCATCTGGCGCTGGGAGGCGTCGCCCCTGCTCCAGAAGTGCCACCGCAGTCCGTGAGACCGCTTCGCCGCAGCGGTCCGCAAGGGCCTCCTGTGTGAGCGAGTCCTTCTCCCGGAACGCCTTGAACACGCTTCCAAGCGTCTCGACGGCTGAGCTCATTCGGACTCCGTCTCAAACGAGGCTGCGGTGAACTTTAGGGTGTTGGCGTTCTCGGTGACTCGGCGAAGGAGGTCTTCCTTCACGCCGCCTTCGACGTGGACCCGAATCTCAAGGGTCACCTCGGTCTTCGCTCCGGGAATCGTCGACAGGTGCTGGATGACCTCCTCGGCGACTCGGCCAGCGTCTCGACCGATGCGCATCGGGTCGAGCTTCACGCTGCCGATGAAGAGGTTGGGCGGTGGCTTGGCCGCCGGAGTTGCAGAACCTGGGGCCTTCCCCGGCGATGCTGAGCCCGGCTTCGAGACGGCCTGACTGCCGAGCGCCGGTGTTCCAGGAGCCCCAGCAGCCTTCTCAATCTCCTGCTGGCGCTTGGCGACTGCCGGCTTCACGACCAGCGTCGCCTTCTCGATGACCGGAGCCGTTCCAGCTCCGAACTTCAGGCCCACGTAGCGCTTCTTGGTGTCGTCCCAGTTCGCAGCGATGGCGAACGTCTCGTCGACGAGGATGTTGCTTGCTCCGTCGATGACGGCTCGGTGCAGCGCCTCTCGGTTCTTGAGCCTCGGCAGGTACAGGTACCGGGTGAACCACTCGGCGAGCTGCCCCACCGACACGTGGTCCTTGTCGGTCCAGAGGTAGCGGTCGAGCTCCATGCGGAGCCGCACGCCGCCCATCTCGGGCATGAGCAGCTCCTCGCTCTTCAGTTTGGCCCCAGTCCGCTTTGCCAGGCCGTCGTTGCCGCTGACCTTGAGCTCCTCCCAGCGCACCTCGGCAGTGGCGTTGGGCTGGGTCGGCACCAGGACATGAATCCACGAGGCGCCGATTCGAAGGTCGACCGTGTGGTTCATCTCGTCGGTCTTCGTCTTGGCCTGGTTCTCCTGGAACTTGTCGAGGTTGAGGCGCTCTCGCTCGTCGTAGATGGACTTCCACGCCAGGTACTGAGCCGAGGCGTCGGTGAGCGCTTCGAGTTCCTTCTTGTCGGGTGCCAAGAAGACGAGGCTGTTGCGCTCCAGCCGAGGACCGTTCCCCTTGCTGGCGAGGAACTCCTTGGCTGCGGACAGACCCGGACTGTCCGTTTGTCCCTTTCGGTGGACGTGCTTGGGCGACAGGATGACGAGCCGGGCTTCGGGCTCATCGGGAATGTCTGATGACGTCTCGGGGCAGGAGTGGACGGCCGAGAAGAACTCGCCCCTCTGCTTCTGCTCAAGCAGCAGCCGCCGGCCGATTTCGGCGAAGAGCGTCTCGGGCTCCTTGCTGAGCGCACTCGCCCGGTCGTCGGCCATGCGATTCAGGTTCGCCTTGGTCGACAGCCAGTAGCGGTTGCCGTCCTGGTGGATGAACTTCGCCTTGTCGCTCACCCGCCGCAGGGCATCGCCGAACACCGCCGCCGTCTCACCAGGCTGCACGCAGCCGAGGCGCACCTTCCGGTCATCGATGCCGGGGTTCTTGTTGTTCGCTCCGGGCGCCGTCCCCAGGTACAGCGTGCGAGTCACACGCCGACAGGCAGAGACTCGGCCGAGGTTTGGCGTGCTCCGGTCAATCTCCATCGGCAGCGAGTTCTCGCCGTCGACGTCCTGGGAAATGATCGGCTCCCAGACGTCGGGCAGATAGCGAGTGAGCTCCGACTTCACTTGGCCGTCGTCCATCGGGATGAAGGCCGGGAGAATCATCAGGCTGCTGTCGCCGCTCTCCCAGAGGCGGTGAATCACCTTCGCCAGGAGGCGCAGCACGCCACGGGTGCGCTGGAACTTGTCGAGCGTGGACCAGTCGTCATAGAGCCGGCGAAAGAGCTCAGGGTGAATCGGGTAGGCCGCTTCGAGTTCCCGCTTGTAGGCCTCTTCGCCGCAGCCATTTGGGAAGTCGTTGGGCGCCTCCCGGTACATCTTGGCGAACGAGGAGACGACTGCGTCTCGGTGAGCGAAGGCGTCCTTGTCGGTGAGCGGCTGGAAGAGCCGCCGTCGGACAATCTCAAAGCCCTCATCGCTGCTCGCAGGCCGCCAGGCCTTCGACTTGCGCTGCAGGACGTCCTTCAGCGTGTCGAGGGCCGCCTGGCCGTTGTCGCCGCCAATCTCGATCTTCGAAGCCGGAATCGAGGCGACAACCAGCGTCTTGTCGACAGCGTGAGCAGCCTCGGTGAGCGCCTGGGCAAAGGTCGTCTGCGCCTCGAAGTCACCTGAGGGCAGGTCCCGCTTGCCGACGACCTGTCGGGCGTAGGCGACCCACTCATCCACGAGCACGAGGCAGGGGCTGAACTTCTTGAAGAGCTGACCGAGCAGTGCCGCACCGGGGCTCACGCCCTTGGTGTCGGAGTCGGCGACGAGGGCGTAGCCCTCCTTGCCGCCGAGCTGCCACGCCATCTCGCCCCACATCGTGTGGACCTTGGTGCCGTCGGGCTTCTTCTGCACCTGAGCAGGCGACAGGTCCGTACCGACGAGGACGGCCACCTTCGCCTTCGGCAGCGAAGTGACTCCCGCTTCCTTCATCAGCGGCTCGATGCCGGCGAGCTTCCCGGCTGGCGTGCCTCCGAAGAGGTGGAAGAGCGCCAACATCGAGTGCGTCTTGCCGCCGCCGAAGTTCGTCTGGAGCTCGACGATGGGGTCGCCGCCCTTGCCCGTCATCCGATGAAGAGCGCCCTCCAAAAGGTCCTTGAGTCCGGCGGTGATGAAGGTCCGCCGGAAGAACTCGGCGGCGTCTCGGTACTCGTCGCTCCCCTCGCCACGGTGAACCTGCGCCAGGTCGGCAGCGAACTCCGCCTGCATGTAGCGGCCAGAGGCGACGTCGGGGTGCGGCGTGACGACGTCTCGCCAGGGCTTCAGCCCGGCCTTGGGCATGCCCTCCAGAGTGAGCTGGTAGCGGGTCTTGTTCCGAGCCTGCTCGGAGAAGATGACTCGCTGGAGGTCGACACGGAGCTTCGAGACCTCTTCGGCCTGCTCGGCGGCGCTGACGGCGTCGAGCAGCCGCTTCATCGTGTCGAGGGCCCGGTCGGTGTCATCGTTCGAGAAGGGCTCCTCGTGCGCCCAGCGGTTGCGGACCTCTCGGAGCTCGCCCACATAGGCACGTTCGACGTGCCCCAGCACGTGGCTGAAGACCTCCTGCCAACTGTCGCCGATGGCCTTGAGGAGCGCCTGGCTGTCCCAGGGGACCGTTCCGCCCTTGCCCTTCTTGAGCTTGAGCCGATCGGCAACCTGCTCGACCCAGTAGGCGCCCAGACGAGCCTTGAACTCCCGCTCGGCGAACGGCGACAGCCCGGCACGGAGTTGCTCCAGTCCCTTGTCGATTCGCTCTCTGTTGCTGAGCGCCATCAGACGACCCCTCTCTTCGACTTGGCTCGACGAGGCTTGGGCGGCGCAGCATCTGCCAGCGTGAGGTCGAGCTGACCCGTTTGTCTGATCTCAACCACCGAACTCGACGCTGCCAAGCGCTCAAGCTCTGGCCAGGCGGTCACAAGCCCGTTGAAAGCCCTCGCATCCTCGACCCATCCCCTCCGTTCGCAAACGCTGAAGAGTCGGTACGCCAGCTCCCGGGAACGCTGGGCCATTTGGCCAAGTCGGGCTACCAGGACCGAGGCGTCGGTCTCTCCACCGACCTCAAGCCGGCGAAGAAGATGGAGGGCCGATTCCCACAGAGTCAGGTCATCGTCGGTCTGGGGATCCCAGGTCGAGGAAAGCTCGCTCGGCTTGAGGAGCCGAAACTTCCCAGCGGACGAGTGTCCGACCCCCGCCGAAACGACCCGAGCCACAGAGACATTCTTGGCGGTAGCCAGAGTCTCAGCAACTCCGTACTTCTCTGTATTCCATCCATACGACTCAAACCACGTGAGGGCGAATCGGGTAACGGCGTCGGCCTCACCCTCTTCTTTGCTCAGGTACTCATCGAGCACTTCGTTGATCAGCTGAAGCGCCGACCGGACCGTCATGCTCGAACCATCGGCCTCAAGGACCTTGCTGTGCTGCGAGAAGATCGCCATGCCCGGACCAATGGCCGCCTGAGCAACGTCGACGGGCGCAATGTGTCGTTGCTGAAGGGCCCGGAGAGCGCTCGGCAGCTCCGCCCGCAGCAGCCTCCGGAATTCTGCCCTAGTGGTGATGCCTGCATCCTCTGGCCGGCGCCTGCACGCCAGAACGATGCTGGACGCAAGAGCGTTAGCATCCGCAGCATTCTGCCGGTTGTCACCCTCGGTCCTCAGCGGCCAGGTGCCAGTGATCTTGAAGCCACCACGCACCACGCCTTCGAGAAACTTCTCCCACCCAGTCGATGCAGCTCCGCCGTCCTCCTCGGTCTCGGCCTGCTTGAATGCGTAGTAGATCGTTGCTGGGTAGTCGGACGGGCAGCTATTCGCCAGATTGGAGATCGCCTGCGTCACTCCGTCCTCGAAGAACTGCTCCGCCGCTTGCCTGTCCCCGTGTCGGGCTGCGTTTGCGATGAGCTCGCTGGCCTTGGGAACAAGCACGGTTCCCAGTTCGGCAGGAAAGACGTCCTTCAGCGTCCGGCGTAGCCACACATAGAAGAAATCAGACAGTTCGGCGTAGCTGATGTTGTCGTAATACGGCGGGTCCGTGGAGGAAATGACCGGCTGGGCAAAGCGCAGCGAGCGAGCGTCGGCTTGGCTGATGCTTGCGCCAACTGTGGGGACCACCGGGATTGCGGGGCCTTCAAGGCAATTGGCGACGACGTGTACCGCCTCCTCCCAACCGGAACTTGAGTCCCCGAAGGGATTGCCTTCTGCGAAATCCCAAGTCATGGCGAAAGCCTGACGGGGGAGCGACGAGCGCATCGCATTGTCCTTCGGACGCCAAGTCGCCAAGGTTGAGCCGTAGTCGACCGTTCGTGACAGCGCCGCTGCCAGGTACACAGAGACTGCCTCTGCATACGCCTGCGCTCCGACCCCACCGCTGGGCAGGCGGGCATGATCGTCGGGCATGCCAGCTCGCACAGCGTCCGTGCGGATCTTCTCACGGACTGCTGTGATCGAATCCGAAAGCGTTGTGAGCGCCAGGATCTGCCGGCCGAGAAAGAGGTCGCCCCAGCGTTGCAGTCCGTATGCCGAGCACACGCCTCCCGTGATCATCGCCCTTGATGGCACCGAGCCGCTCAAGAAGCTCTCCCGGGCATCTCCCACCAACTCCCGGGCATCGGCCTCGGCCTGCATCGACTCGGCGACCGAATCAGCGGGCAAGTAGACCCTGCCAGGCCCGACAACTGAGCTCGCCACGACCGCAATCAGGCGCTTGCCGAGACGCCCATTCTTGCCTTCCTGTCGAATGTACTCTCGCTCGATGGGCGCCTTGCTCATGAGGCAGTAGAAGTCCTGTGCCTTGCCCGCCCTTGTTCCGGTGTTGACCAGCGAAGGATCTGGCGGAGCTCCAAAGTGCAGTGACAACTCCCACGTGCGGCTGCCCTCATTCACCTCTGGTCTGAGCCAGACCTCCTTGCCGCTCTTGGTGCTCAGCCAAAACGTCGACAGCAGGGGGACGTGGACTCCACCCATCGCCGGATTGGGACTCGCTACCGTGCGAGCCCAGAGCCATGCGGCGACTCTGAGCGCCTTGCCCTCTTGGCGTTTGAGGCTCGGGTGCAAAGACGCCAACTCTGGCGTCACCACGATGTCGGGAAAGTACTTCCCGATCTGGCGCCGAGTTTCTTCGAGCACCCAAGAGCCGTAGTTCCGAACATCGCAGGCGAGTCCTTGGCTTCCAGTCCAGGGCCGCAGGGCCCGCTCCTCAGGATTGAGGCTGACAGGAGCAGTCCGAGCAAACCGAGCCGGCAAACCGACTAGCGCTTGATTGATAACGAATGCGATCGGATTCAGGTCGCTCGCCAGAACTCGAAGGCCGAGTCGCTGCGCTTCAAGGGGTATGGTGCCACCACCAGCAAACGGGTCGGTGAGCGGTGGCAGTTGAGTGGCGAGGTACTCGTTCACAGCATCCGGCGTAGACGTCGTGAGAACCGCTTGCGCCTGCTGTGTGTTCGCTCTCCGAGCGTGGCTAAGGGCCACCTCGGCCCGTACTCTGGTGATGACTTCAGGGTCGTTTCCGTGCTCCCACGAGATGTAGCGGGCTAGCAGGTCAAAGAGCCTCTGACGTTCTGCTTCCTGTGACTCTGGAGTACTGAACCTCGAATCACCCACAGGGTCGTCAACCAATTGGGCGAAGAGAACAGCCCGTGCAGCGGCAACTGGTCGCTGCGCCCACCAACCGTGAATTTGTGTGGGATATCCCTTGGGTGCCTTCCGCTTGCGCTTTGCTCCCTCGGCATTGATCGCATCAAGCGGTAGTGCGACTTCGATGAGCTTGGCGTGCTCATTCATCGAGGAACGCCTCCGCTCTTCACCACGGCATCGAGTTGAAACGTCGAGTGAGTCTGGGCGAAGCCGGGCTGACCCCAGTCGAAGTCGGTCACGTAGGTGGGCTCCTGAGCTGCGCCGTCTTTGATGAGCACGACGGCCAGCCTGAATCGGTCGGGCACGTTCAGCGCCCGAAGAATCTCGTTCTTCGTGAGGCTCACTGTGTCGGCGCCGTCCGTGCGGCCCTTCACCTCGATGAAGTAGAGGTCGCCGGTCTTCGGGTCCTTGGACTCGACGTCGTAGCCGAGCTTCTGAGCGCCCACGTCCCTGGGCTGCCGGCCGAGCTTCGTCTCGGCGGCGAGCACTGCTTCGACAGCCAGCCGCTCGACGACTGTGCGTTGCTCCGGGTCTGCAGTCAGCGACCAGTCGCTCTGCGCCTCGGGGACCAACTGCTTCAGCAGTCCAAAGGGAACCACGAGAGCGCCTCCGACCACCTTGGGCGGCTGCGGCGAGATGCTGCGCTCGTCCTGGAGCGAACGTTGACGTGACTGAAGTCGGTCTGAGAGTCGGTTCGCCCGGTCCTCGGCCTGATGAGACGAGAGCCGGGTCTGCTTGCCGGCGGCTTCCTGCGCTCGCAGGTCCTGCGCACGCCGGTCCCAGTGGTTGATTTCCTTCAGCAGTCGGACCTTCACCTGCTCCTCGACCTTGTCGATGAGCGGCAGCCGGTGCCGGCGGACTTCGTCGACGTGCTTGGGGACGAGTTCACGCAGGGCGAAGCCCATCACCTTGTGCTCCCAGTCCTCCTTGAGCCAGCTCGCCTCCAAGACCGACTTGAGCGCTGGGAGTTCCGTCTCGGTGGCCCCTCGGTAGTCCAGGTAGGGCGCCATGCCGGCGTCCCCGTAGGCGCCATCGGCGGCTACTTCGACGAACTGGAGGCGTTGCGAGACGACCTGGAACTGGCCGTTCTTCAGCTTGCGCCCGTCCTGGACTGCATGCTCCAGGTAGAAGAGCAGCCGAGGCGTCGTGCCGAGGTCGTGCTCGTCGATGAGCACTGCCCCCTTCTTCAACAGGCCCCGGTGCTGCTCCAGAACGAGGTCGATGGTCGTGTCGAGGAGCGGGTTCCCTGGGCACACGAGCATCGCCCTCGGCTGGTCGTCGATGTACTGCTTGTCGAAGCAGACCCGCTCGTACTGGCGCAGCACTGGGGCGCCGGTGCCGATGAGCCGGTCTCGATCACGCAGCGCCTGCGGCACATGGCTCACCTGCCAGCGGCCCGGCTCTCGTCGATGCGCCTTGCCGCCCAGCCGTTCGAACGCCGCTGAGAAGAAGCTCTGGATGAAGTGCGGCTGGAGGCGCTTCGCCCTGGAGCGCTCCATCTCGGCTCGAATCGCATCAATGTGCGAGAGGTCCATCGTGTCTTGGACCAGCGCTCGGCGCTGAATCAACTCTTCGAGGTGCTTCCGGTCTACGGCGTTCGCCACCTGACGCCGGATGCTCGCCTTCCGCTCGGGATCGTCTCCGTAGAGAATCGCCTCCACGAGCAGCTCCCGGAGCGGGCGCTCCTCGAACAGCAACCCGAGAACGTCGAACACCTTCCCGCCGAGTGCCTTTCGCTCGTCTTCGAGCTTGTCGAGGAGCTGCACGTAGACGTCGGCCTCTCGGGTGTCCTTCGCCACGAGGTTCCAGAGGTGGCAGACCTCCTTCTGGCCAATGCGGTGGATGCGGCCGAAGCGCTGCTCCAGGCGGTTCGGGTTCCACGGCAAGTCGTAGTTCACCATCAGGTGCGACCGCTGAAGGTTCACACCCTCGCCGGCTGCGTCGTTCGCCAGGAGAACGAGCACGTTGGGCTCGTTCATGAACGAGTGGACCACCGTGCGCCGCTCTTCACGGGCAACCCCACCGTGAATCTCGACGACAGCGTCGGGCTTTCCGAGCCGAGAGCGGATTCGGTCGGCGAGGTACGTCAGCGTGTCTCGGAACTCGGTGAAGATGACGAGCTTCCGCCGGTTGCCGTGCTCGTCGACCATCAGCGGGTCATCGAGGATGGACTTGAGCTGAGCCCACTTGGCGTCCTGGCCGGAGTGCCGCACGGCCTTCGCCAGCGTCTCCAGTTCCTTCAGCCGGGCGATTTCGGTTTCGAGTTCGGCGATGGTCTGAGCCGCCGTGGCGTTGTCGACGAGTTGCTGCTCGACTTCCTCACGCTCCTCCTGCGGCGCTTCCTCGTCGAGTTCGTCCCATTCTTCCTCGGAGACGTTCGGCCCCGTCGACTTCAGGTCCTGGGCAGCCTTCCCGCCACGAAGCTGAATCTTCTCGTCACGGATGCGGCTTTCGAGCCGCTCACGGCGGCGTTCAATCGAGCGGAGAATCGACTCCGGCGAGGAGGCGAGGCGACGCTGCAGCGTCATCAAGGCGAAGCCGACGTTGATGCGGCGCTGCTGCTCCTTGTCAGCGAAGCGCTCGGCTCGGTTCATCTCCGAGCGCACGTAGTCGGTGACCTCGGCGTACAGCGACTCCTCTTCCTTCGAGAGCTGGTACGTGACGGTGTGGGAACGCCGCTCGGGGAAGAGCTTGCGGCCGTCGAAGGTGTAGAGGTCCTCCTTGATGAGCCGGCGCATCAGGTCGGACGGGTCAGCGGAGTGGACCCCTTCCCTGAAGCGGCCTTCGAAGCGGTCACCATCGAGCAGCGCCATGAAGAGCTGAAAGTCGTCTTCCTTCCCGCTGTGCGGCGTCGCCGTCATCAGAAGCAGGTTCCGGCAGCGCTCGCCGAGCGTCTGGCCCAGGCGATAGCGCTTGGTGAACTTCACTTCGCCGCCCAGGTAGTGGGCGCTCATGCGGTGGGCCTCGTCGCAGACGATGAGGTCCCACTCGGGGGCGTTCTTGAGCCGTTCCTGCACGTCCTCGTTACGTGAGAGCTGGTCCAGCCGGGCGATGAGCAGGTTCTTCTGCTCGAACGGGTTCGCCGTCCGGGTCGCCTCAATCATGTCCCGAGTCAGCAGCTCGAAGTCGAGGTCGAACTTCTCGTGGAGCTCGTCCTGCCACTGCTCGGTGAGGCTGCCCGGCGAGATGATGAGGCAGCGCTGAAGGTCGCCACGGATGATGAGCTCCTTGATGAGGAGCCCGGCCATGATGGTCTTGCCGGCGCCGGGGTCGTCGGCGAGCAGGAACCGCATCGGCTGCCGGGGCAGCATCTCCTCGTAGACGGCGCTGATTTGGTGCGGCAGCGGGTCGATGGAGGAGGTCGTGATGGCGACATAGGGGTCGAACAGCCAGGCGAGACGAATGCGGTAGGCCTCGGAGACGAGCCGGAGCAGGTTGCCGTCGGCGTCGAACGACCACGGGCGGGTCTTCTCTTCGAGCTGGAGGCGGGCTTCGTCGTCCCGGTAGAGAATCGCCTGGTGTGCGGCGCCGGCCTCGTCGAGGTAGAGGACCTGAATGCACTGGTCGCCGTGCCAGTCGACGCTCTTGATGGTGGCGATGCCGTGGGGGGCGAGCCCCTTCAGCCGAGCGCCAGCTTGGACGTCTTCAAGGCGAGCCACGGTCGGCCTCCGGGTTCCGAGCCGCCGAATGGGCGACGGCTGAGGGCTCGTCACTGAGCCCAGCTCGCACTTCGCTGACCGAGATCGACTGCATCCTCACCCCTCAGGCACGTTCTATCTCGTATGGTCGACGTGCTCGACGAAGATCTACGATCGACAGGGGTTTGCGGGGCCCAACGGCCCCAGGAGGGGCACCGTGGCATCCAAGGCCAACCGCATTTGGGCACCCTCGGACAGCAAGGCCCAAGAGGCATTCTGCCGTCACCAGATGATTGCCGAGATCTACTGCCACGCCGCCCGAACCAAGCGGCACATTGAGGTCCTGTCTCACGACATCGATGTGAACGGAGTCGATCTCACCCTCGTTCACGACGGGACGGTGGTTCCGCTCCAGCTCAAGAGCCGAATCGACAAGTCCACCACGAAACGGTGGGACGTGAGGCGCCGAATCATCTTCCCGGCGACGTTCTCGGTGGCTCACAGGGGGCTGTTCGACTCCGGCGAGCCCACGAACGAGGGGCTTGGCGGCGCTCTGCTGGTCCAGGACACGGTGGAGATGGCGACCGAGCCGTTCGTTCGACTGTGGTACCGGGTCGGGCGCCTCGACCTCATTCGGCTTCGCAGCGAGAAACGCTTCAACAAGTTCATCAAAGCATCCGAGGCCTGCCCTGACTCCCTGACACTGTGGGAATCCAGCCTCACGCCACCATTGACCATCGGCGAAGTGCTCTGGTTGCTCCTGGACATCGACTCACTCTCTCCGTTGGTTTCCGACTGCTCCGCCCCATGGTTGGTGATCGGAAACCTGCGAGAGGATTCGACTTCGTTCGAGGCCGGTCGACAGGAGTACTTGGCGTTCGAGAAAGCAGCCAAAGCCAGATTCAAGACGGTGAGCCAAGCATCCAGCTCCCCCACGGCCGCCCAGAAATAGGCGCCGGCCTCTCGGGATAAGAGCGTGGCAGGGCAACTTGCCGGCGCTCGACCATTCCCGGTCGGCGTCTTCTGGTCGCTGGGCGCAGCTTGCCCCGACCGAGGGCACGGCCCATGTCGTTCAACATCCTGAAGTCCGCCCTCCCCACGAAGGGCGACCACCTCGGCGACGTCATCTGGTGGCAGCTCGCCGACGCCGAAGTCAGCCGCACCCGGCTCGAAACGCTGTGGCTGGGGGCCGGGCTGGACAAGTCGCTCCTCCCCGAGGCGCCCACCGCCGAGAAGGCGTTGAAGACCGCCATTCGGGAGACCCAGGTCGGCCACCTGGAGCACCTGCTTCGCCTCGGCAAGGAGGACTCCAACGAGGTCGTCTTCGCCGTCGTCCATGAGGCCCACGAGGCAGATGGGTCGCTCAGCTACACGCAGGAGGCCCGCATCAAGCTGGACCGGCTCCACGAGCAGCTCATCGTCGACAACCCGAGCCACGAGCTCGTGTCCGCTGTCCGGGTGGCCTTCGAGCGCTTGCGCCTCAACCACACCAGCGACGATGTTCGGCGCAGTGTCGTGCGGAGCCTGCGCTCGTTCTCGGCGGTGGCCCTCCGGGAGTCCGGCGGCATTTACTGGGTGCCTCGGACCTACTCGCCGAAGCTGCGCCAGTTGCAGCAGGCCATCGAGACCATCGGCAGCTCGAAGGTGTACCTGCTCCCGATTCACGACAGCTCCGATGCCAGCCGCACGCTGGGAGAAGTCGCCCAGGCGTCCGTCGTCCAGGAGCTCGACGCCCTGAAGTTCGAGGTCGAGGGCTTCCTGCAGAGTCCCCCTGACCGGCCGTCGACCCTCGTGCGCCGGCTGGAGGCGTTCGAGTCGCTGAAGACGAAGGCCGCCCTCTACCGGGACATCCTGCGTGTTCAGGTCGCCGACCTCGATGAGCAGCTCGCCCGGCTGACGGGATCCGTCGAGCAGCTCCTCGACACCAAGTTCGCTGCGTAGTCGGCGTCGCTTCCTCTGCATCGCCCCAACCGGTCGCTGTCCGGTTGTCCGCTTGTCCGGTTCACCCCCTTCCCGGAGTTCCCATGAACAAGACCCTTCAGAAGCTCAGGACCGAGCTGCACTCCCTCTTCCCCGAGCGGCGGCTCGTCATCGACGGCGCTCTCTGCGCAGTGCTGGCTCGGGAGCACGTGCTGCTCCTCGGGCCTCCCGGCACCGCCAAGAGCGCCCTGGTCCGGGCCATCGCCCAGGCCCTCGACGCCAGCTACTTCGAGCGGCTGCTTACGAAGTTCAGCACGCCCGAGGAGCTGTTCGGCCCCATCTCGCTCCAGGCGCTGGAGCAGGACCAGTTCATCCGAGTCACCACGGGCATGCTGCCCGAGGCCCAGTTGGCCTTCGTCGATGAGGTCTTCAAGGCCAACAGCGCCATCCTCAACTCGATGCTCACCCTCATCAACGAGCGCACCTTCAGCAACGGTGGCTCGCCGGTGCCGGTGCCGCTCATCTCGCTGTTCGGCGCCAGCAACGAGCTGCCGGAGAGCCGGGAGCTGGAGGCGTTGTTCGACCGGTTCCTCCTGCGCTTCGAGGTGAACTACCTCCTCCGCCCGGGGAACCTGCGGGCAGTCCTCTCGGCGCCGGAGCCAGTCGCCAAGGTGTCCCTGCCGCTCCAGGAGCTGCAGGCGGCGCAGGCCGAGGTCGACTCGGTGAAGGTGACGGACGACACCGTCGATGCGCTCATCTCGATTCGAGAGGGGCTGAAGACGGAGGGCATCGTCGCCTCGGACCGGCGCTGGAAGAAGTCGCTTCGGGTTGTTCAGGCGGCGGCCTACCTCGGGGGCGAGTCCGAGACGTCGCCTGAGGACCTCGCCATCCTGACGGACTCCCTGTGGCGGGAGCCCAAGGAGCGCCCGAAGGTGGCCCGCACGGTGGGGAAGCTGGCCGACCCCATCAGCTCCCAGGCCATCGAGATTCTCGATGCGGCCCGAGAGACGGCGGGCAAGGTGCAGGCGCTCAAGACGAGCGACAGGAAGGCGTACCTGGCCCAGGCTGCCCAGGCCCTCGAAGAGTTCCGGGCGCAGCAGGCGAAGCTGGGCGAGCTGGGGAAGTCCGCCGGCAAGCGGGCCCAGGCGTCCATCAGCGATGCCATCGCCGAGGTGAACGGGCTCCATGCGGAGCTCGCTCGCTCGGTGTCCACCGGCCTCGGGCTGGGCATGAGGGCGCTGCGGTGAAGCGGCTCATCTACGACGTGCCTCGCTGGCACTGCTTCCTGCACCGGGAGGCTCGGGGACTCGATGCGGCGCAGCCGTGGGACTCGCCCGGGCTGAAGCTGGCCGACGAGCTGTTCGACCGGCTCTACGCCGGGGAGCCCGAGGGCGGTGAGGTCGAAGGCCAGGTCGACCTCCACCAGCGGTGGGCGCAGGAGTTCCACCGCAACATCGAGCAGCTCCCGTCGTTCCAGCGGTTGGCGACCGAGTGTCAGAACGACGCCATCGCCGCTGCCTCTGCGGTCGAGGCCCTGACGAAGGCGCTCAAGCCGACTCCTCCCGAGCCGAACTCCGCTCCCTCGACTGCGCCTCGGCGAGGGCTGGCCACTGCGTGCCAGCGGGCTTCCAAGGCTGTCGAGGAGGTGCGGGAGGCGCTTGAGGGCCTGGGCGAGGTGGCCTTCGGCAGGGCGGCAGGGTTCGGCAGCGAGGGGGCTCGCCCCTCGGAGGGGAGCCGCTCTCGGCCCCTCGCCACTCGGCTGAAGAGTGACAACCGGCTGCTCCGAATCGCTCTCTTGGCCGGGCGGTTCAAGCGCATCGCTGCCGCCAAACAGCGCCAGAAGGTGAAGCACGGCGCCGAGGAAATCACCGACGTCGAACTCGGAGGTGCGCTGGCTCGGCTCCTCCCCGTCGAGCTGGCCAAGCTGCGTCGGCCGAGGTTCCGGCTGGCGTTGCTCAGGGACCTCGTCGAGCGCCGGGCCATGCAGTACCAGCTCTCCGGCGCTGAGACGCTGGGTAAGGGCCCCCTCGTCGTCTGTCTGGACAAGAGCGGCTCGATGGACGGACCTCCCGACATCTGGGCGACGGCGGTGGCGCTCGCTCTCCTGGACATCGCCAAGCGGCAACGGCGTCCGTTTGCGCTGCTCGGCTTCGACGGGGGCGTGAAGTTCGAGGCCCTCGTGCAGCCCCATGAGCCGCTCCCCGAGGAGGGGCTCTTCGTGTCGTGCAGCGGGGGGACGAGCATCGCCAACGTGCTCTCCACCGGGCTGTCGCTGATTCGCCGCCACCCTGGGGCGCTGAAGAAGGCTGACGTGGTGCTCATCACCGACGGGGAGAGCGACACGGCTCCAGCGGCCGAGCTCCGGGCGGTGGCCAGCGAGCTGGGCGTCACGGTGCTGGGGTTCGGCATCGGCGCCGATGCTCGGGCGCTGGAGCCCTGGTGCGACGAGGTCCAGACGGTCACCAACTTGTCGGCCATGGATGACGCCACCGCCGAGAAGCTGTTCACGGTTTGAGGAGGAGTGCTTCGACTCCGCTCATCTCCTTGGACGTGAAGAACTTCGGAGGCCTCCGGGCAAGGAGGTGATGGCGTGTGGAAGACGGTCGTGTGGTTCGCCCGGCACCCTGTGACGCAGAAGGTCCTGGTCGCCGTGGCGATGGCGCTCCTGAGTGAGCTGCAGAAGGCGCCCAGGAGACCCAAGCGGTAGTCGAAGAGGAGTGCCCGGTGCTTCTTGGCCGGGCACTTCGTTTACGTCTCGAAGCTCCGCTGCGGAATCAGGTCCGCTCGAACTTGATGCGAACACCGGCTGGCTTCGGGCGGCTCACCGGGTCGTCGATCACGACACGACCATTGGTCAGTCGGAGAGTGCCTCCGAGCTGGTAGCCGCTCTCCACCGACGCCTTCGGGGTGAACTCGGCGCAGTCCGCAGGAACCGCCACGGAGTACCGATGCCCGACGAATCCTTCCCGGTGCCCATTGAGGCCGAAGTGGATCTCGAGCGACCACGGCTCGGTGGCCTTCGTCTGGGTGGCGAAGGCGACGACCTCATTGGAGATGTCCTCCAAGTGGCCGGCCTCGGTCTTGAGGAAGACCCCCTGGACCCTGACCATGGAGGCGAGCCACTGGACCGGCACTTCAAGCTGCATGCGCTCGTTGGCCGCCGAACCCTCTTCAATGTCGAGCCGAAGAACACGCTCCCCGTTGGCTCCAAGGTTGCCTCGGTCTTCGACCACCTGAGCGACCAGCCCCTTGCCTGCCCAGAGGATGCCGACCTTGTTCCCCACACGCACCTTGGCCGGAGCCTTTCCGGCAGGCGAGGGACGGGGCTTGGTGACGGGCGACGACATGATCAAAGGGTACTACCAGGGTCGGGTCCCAACAACCCGACCGATGTGGGCCGCCAGCACTTCGTCGAGCCCCTTGGCCAACTCGTTGAGAATCCTACGCCACCGTCGCACCCAGGCGAGGTTCGGCTTCGTGTTCTCCAGCATCCCCAGTTCGTCAGGCGTAAAGACGAAGTCCTGGTGGCCGATGGCATTGCGCCACGTGACGAGCTGGTCGAGGCGTTTCTTGCGGGCTTCGTTGAGGGCGTTGAGCTGCTTGAGTTCGTCGAAGACCTTCACAATGCCGAGCCGCTTGTAATCGCTGGTGATGTTCGGGCTGTTGGCATTGCCGCTGTCGAGCTTTCTTCCCTGCGTCATGATCGAGAGGAAGACTTGGCGGACGTCCTGATTCCCGATTGTGTTCATCAAGTGGTTCGTGGCCTCCGTATGGAGGTCCCGGCAGAACTTCTGGAACTGGGCGGCTAGCGCAACGAGGTAGGCATGGTTCAGCTGCTCGGTCAGGTACCGACGACCCCGGCCAGTCCGGCGCCCGCTCACGGCGCCGTGTGCGTTCTCCAGCTCGTCGAGCTTGTGGGCCGAGTCGTTCTGCCAGTGGGTGAGCGCCGTCGATGGCATGGTTGCCTGGGGGCGGGAGGCCCGCCGTTCCTACTGCTCTTCGCCGCATGTCACGAGCATCAACTGCACGGCCCTCGGCCGCTCGACTCGGCCGCCGGGCGGAAGCGCTTCGAACCAGCCCAGAAGAAGACCTGGGACCAGAGAAGAAGCGACTGGAGTGAGAACCTCGTTCTTCTCCTTCAGCGTCTCGACGTTGAAGAAGAACAAGTAGAGGGAGGGGAAGAACGGGACGACGCCCGAGCCGCCCACGGCGAAGGGCGGAGGCCTATCACCACTGCGTGGCGTGGCGTGCACATTTAAACCTCGCAACCAGTGGTAATTCCTCAGGATGGGCCTCAGACCAGGGGAAAGCGTTCCCCGTACCAGGGGAAAGCGATGCGGGAACCAGGGGAAAGCGTTCTCCGGCTACTTCTTCTTGCCCTTCAGCCTCGACCTGAAGCTGCGCTTCAGCGCCTGGCGCCCCCGGTTCTGGTGCTTGCCGGCCTGGCTGACCAGGGCATGCGCTGCGCCCACCAGAGTTCCCAACCGGAAGGCATGAGCCGGGTCGTCGCCATCTCGCCAGAGGAAAGCCCCGTCAGGTCCCTCGATGCTCACCCACCGGTTGATGACGTACTCCATCAGGTCCAGCGGCACCCCTACCTTCTTGAACATCGCCTCCCAGGCGGCATTGGAGATGATGGCGTAGCCCTTGGTGGCCACGAGCTCGGCCTGGTTGCGGAACTCCTCCAGTAGCAGGAGCTGCAGAGCCGCCTGGGCACCGTGCGTGCCTGTGTGCCCCACGAGCGGCGGCAACTCCATGGGGACTGGCACCAGCTTCTTGGCCTCCCGCTGGCGCAGCGACTTGCCCATCAGGGCGACGTAGGCGGGCAGGAGAGGGTCATCGACCTCGATGGTCAGCTTTGCCGGTTTCCCCCGAGCGGCAGGTGTGAGCGACCACGAGAGCAAGCTCCGACCCTTGCCGTCAGGACGCCACAGCTCCAGCGCCTGGAACAGGTCGAGCAGCTTCCTCAGGATGCCGCTCACCTTCGCCCCTTTGGCGCCGAGCTCGGTCGCCAACGCATCGAGCCCGCCCGAGAGCTCCACCTTTCGCTCGCCGGTTGGTGCGACCTTCGCCAGGAGCCATCGGAGTAACCGGTGGGCGTGAATGCTCTCCGCCAACCCGAGGGAATCGACCAGGACCTGGCGCTGCTTCTCGGTCGTGGTCGGCCCGAAGTTGAACTGGGCGACCAACTTGCCGGCGGTGAAGACGAAGGCCCCCTTCTCGGAGCGCCGCACCTTGCGACTCGGGTCCCAGAAGGCAGCGACGATGGTCTGCAGAACGCCACTGGCGATGGCCGGCACCTTCTCTTGGAGTTCGACCTCGGCTCCCCCGACGGGCACGTCCGACTGGTCCTTCGCCGACTCGGCTGCGAGCTTCGCCTCGGCAGCGGCCAGCGCTGGTTCGTCGTGCCGCAGCACGTTCCACACCAACTCGCCGAGAGCGGCCGAGCTGGAACCCGGTCCGTGCTCTTTCCATCGGCCGAACAGCGCCTGCCGGGAATGCAGCCTGGGACTTTCCTTGTACGAAGCCCAGGCCTGCCGGGCCCTCTCGCCGAGGACCACCGCCACCTTCTTGCCCTCGTCGCCGAACTCAGCAACGAGGTACTCGGCGAACACCGCATCAAAGCCCAGCACGCCGTTCTCTTCACGGGCGAGGCGGTCTCTGGCGCTTTCCAGGTGCTCGACGAGGTGCTCAACCCGCTGGGCAAACTCGTCCCGGAGAACAGCGGCGTGCGCCGGGCTCACCTGGCCGACTCGGAGCTGCTCCGTCTTGGCGATGAGGTCCACCGCCCAGTGGGTCAGCTCGTACTTCGACTGACTCCGGTTGCGCAGGGCCGAGAGCACGAGCTCCAGCTCGACGAGATGCTCGTCCTGTAGACCCTGCGCCAATGTACCGCCTCCTCGTGTGCCAGAGCGGCACGGCGGCTCCTCGGGAGAAGAAGAAGGCGGGGCAGTCGGCCCGAGGAGACCGACGTTCGGGGTCGACGTTCCCTAGCCCCAAGCGCACTTGTACCCGGCGGTCCAGCCAACCGCCAATGACGCCCGGCGTCAGGTGAGTGAAAGATTGCTTTCACCCTGCGGGCCGAAGTTCCGGAAAGACCCGTAGCACGAGCACTTTCGAGGGGTGTTCAGGGTGAAAGGCAGTTTTCACCCACCCAGCGGCATAAGGCTCATGGCAGCCAAGGTCCGAAGCCCTCACGTTCATGTCGAGCGTGGGGGCTTCGGCTTTTCAGGGCTTCGTGCCCGAGGAGCAGTCCATGAACGAGAACGACAGGAAGAAGCTCTACGCCGCACTCGCAGCCCCGTTCCCCGAGGAGGCCATCGAGCGCACCGATGGGCGGCAGACCGGCAAGGGCTACAGCACCACCGGCATCAAGTACCAGTACGTGGTGAACCGGCTGAACGAGGTCCTCGGCTTCGGCGCCTTCCGGGCGCACCGGACCATCACCGTGAAGGAGATCAAGCGGACGAACGGACGCCCGGCCTTCGAGGCCATCTGCGACCTGACGCTGGAGCTCGGCCAGTGGGTCGACGGGAAGTTCCTGGTGTTCGCCGAGGCGCTCGCCGACGGTGGCCACGTCGCCAGCAGCGAAGCGGACGCCAGGAAGGGGTGCTTCACCAACGCCTTCAAGAAGGCGGCGGCCTTCTTCGGGTGCGGCAAGCAGGCCTACGAGGGCACGCTCGACGACGACAACCTGCCCACCGACGAGGAGCCCCAGCGAGCTCCGGCGCCGCAGGTCGAGGCCACTCCGCCCGGCTACAACCGGTCGCCTCCGGCCGGCTTCACGCCTCCGGCGCAGCAGCAGCAGAACCGCAACCGGCTGAGCTCGAAGCAGCTCTCGGCCATCTGGTCCATCGCCAGGAAGCTGGGCCACGAGCAGGGCACGTTCCGCTCGAAGGTGAAGGCCGAGTTCGGGAAGGCGCTGGAGTTCCTCTCGAAGGAGGAGGCCTCCATGCTCATCTCCCGGCTCAACGGGCACCTCAACGGCAACGGGGACGGGCACCACGAGGCCGAGAGCCAGGTGGCGTGATGTCCCGGCCACCGATGAACACCGAGAGCCTCTGCGTCTCGGTGAGTCAGCTGAAGACGTTCATGGGCTGCCCCCGGAAGTACGAGTACCGCTACGTCCGGGGGCTCCCGCCCGAATTCCAGCCGGTCAACCTGGCCTTCGGCACGACGTTCCACTCGACGGCGGCGTTCATGTTCTCGACGCTGAAGTTGGCCGGGGCACTTCCTCCGCTGGAGGAGCTGCAGCAGTCCTTCTTCGAGTCCTGGAAGGCAGCAGCCTCGGGGCCACTCCCCCTGCAGCCCGACGAGGAGGGCGACGTCGTCTGGGATGAGCACCTGGCGCTCGGGTTCAAGATGCTCATCGAGTTCCGGGAGCACTTCTCGGGGCTCGAGCCCGGCTGCGTGAAGGGCATCGAGCAGCCGTTCACCGTGGACCTGCATGACCCGGTCACCGGCGAGCTGCTCGACGAGAAGCTCACCGGCGTCATCGACGCCGTGCTGGTGGACGATGGCCGGCCGACCATCACCGAGCTGAAGACCGCCTCGAAGAAGTACGGGCCCGACCAGCTCTGCTTCGACATCCAGCCGACGGCGTACTCGTTCGCTGGCGAGCAGCTCGGGCTCGAAGGGGCTGCGCTCCAGTACGTCATCGTCACCAAGACGAGGAAGCCCGCCGTGCAGGTCGAGCACCTGCGCCGAGACGAGAAGGACGTCCACGACCTGCTCCACACCGTCGTCGGCGTGCTGAAGGCCATCGACGCCGGGGTGAGCTACCCCGTGCGCAATTGGCAGTGCCGTGGGTGCCCATTCAAGAGCGCCTGCGCTGCAGCGAAATAGCACCCGGCGGCCAGCAACTCAGGCCGCCCCTTTCCCACCAACCAACAACCCGAGGAGGGCGCATGAGGCGCTCGCAACCGAAGTCTCGGTCTCGCCGGTCCATGTCCCGGTTCGACGCCCTGGAGCTGCACGCCTGCGTCGAGCTGCAGGGCGAAGACGGCGAGAAGTTCATCGAGCAAGACGACGAGTCGAGGACCCCGACGATGTTTTCGGTGTACGGGCACCTCAAGACGGGCGGCATCCAGTGCCTGGAGGACTTCGAGACGCACGAGGCTGCGCTCACCTGGATGAACCAGGAGGCGACCCGCTGCAGGTTCGAGCTCGGCTTCGAGGACTTCTGGGAGCACGGCCCGAAGGAGCAGACGCCCTCCTCGGCGCCAACACCAAGCTCAAGGAGGTCACGATGAAGAAGGCCAAGAAGGCCGAGCTGCACGTGTTCGTCGTGCTCGCCGTCGAGACGACCGAGGGCGGCAGGGACAAGGCCATGTTCCGCTGGTGCAAGCGGTGCGGACTGGTCGAGGTGACGTCTACTCCACACTGGGGCGCCCAGCCCCTGTTCCTCGTTCCTGGCGACCTGGAGTTCCTGCAAGGCGGCAGTCGCTGGGGCCGCCAGTCGCCACCAGTTTGCCGTTTGGGCTCTCTCCCGAAGGGGCTGCCGTCATGAGGCCGAAGAACGTCAGCCTCGTCGACGAGCTCGCCTCCCTCGGGCATGTCATCGAGTCAGCGGAGATGTTGGCCGAGATGCTGGCCGACGGCGCTCTCCCGGACGTCGATGCTCAGTCCAGGGCGCCGAAGATGCTCGCCGCTGTCCTGGGCATGGCGAAGGGTCGAATCGAGCTTCTTCGCCAGGTGGTCTTGCATCAGGCCGACCCGAAGCTGCTGGTGGGCCGGAACAACTACCGCCTGGGTCCGGTCCAGCGGCACGAAGACCCGGACATCATCCTCGGACCCCACGCCCGAGTTCGTAGGCGGAGCGCCCAAAGGAGAAGGTCGAGATGAACGACGACCAGGCTCGCATTCTCGATGCTCTGGCCGCCTGCCTCGACGAGCGTCCGCACATGGCCAATGCGGTGAAGGCACTCTTCCTGGGGCAGATGTCCCTCGCAGAAGTGCTGGCCCGGCTCAGCGAGTTCGAACTTGAGCCAGGCCTCCCGGTCCATCTCTTCGGGCTGATTGCCGCCGCCAAGAGGGCCATGTCCACCGGGGACGACTCGGCCTTCTGGCGTCGAGCTTGGCATCGTCTCGGGCTGGTGTAGCCCCCGCTCAACGGGGCCGACGAGTTCCCGTCTTGGCCTTGGTGCTCGGCCTACCGGGGCGGCGCACAGCTGGTCGGGCAGGCTTGAAGAGCGCTCCTGGATCACACCCGAGCACGTTGGACAGCCGCACCAGGGTGCTGACGGAGACGTCCTTCCGGGCCTGCTCGATAAACCTGAAGAACCTGATGTCGAACCCGGCCCGCTCGGAGAGCTGCTCCTGAGTGAGCCCGAGCCGTTCCCTGCGTCGTCGCACGTTGGCGGCGATGAAGTCGAGGAAGGGCTGTTCCGGCGGGCCGGCCATTCGGCCATCGGTACCGCCGCAGTGGGGCCACAAACAGGTGGCGCTCGCCACCAGAACTGTAAATCATCCGAACCGAAGGAGGGTCGTCATGGTGAGAGCCGTTGCGATCATGGGGGTACTTCTGCTCGTGGGCGTGGTGAGTGGCTGCAAGCCCACCAACAAGGACGTCGCCAAAGCCGAGGCAGCGAAGGACGTGGCGGAGCTCGTTCGGCTCCTGCATCACGAGGAGCGAAGCGTCCATGCTCCGGCCTTGGCCTCCCTCGTGCGACTCGGGGGGCCTGAGGCCACCAGAGAACTCGCCCAGGCGATGCAGGGAGCCTCGGATCCCCAGGTCATCGACGCTGCCCTTGGCGAGTGGCCAGCTCATGCCTGGGTGCTTGACGTCGTCTGGGGCGAAATCACCAAGGCGTCGACCGACCCCCAGGCCGCTGAGCGCATCCTCAAGGTGTTGGCCGCAAAGGACCCAGCCGCTCTCGGCACCTTCGTTTCGGGTCACATCGACACGTTGAAGCAGAACCTCAGGGATGAACCTGCTCGGCGTAGCGCACTCCTGGCGCTCACAGACGACCCGCTGGTTCCGGTTGAGGCGGCCACGATACTGGCTGGTGAGCGCTTCATCGCCGCCGGCGCCGCCTTGAAGGGGAAGCCCCTCACCGAGGTCCTCCAGCAACTCGACGCTGCGGTGGCGATCCAGGGCCGCCTGACAAAGTCGGCGGGAGTGACCGGAGACCACGCTTGCATTGTGGCTTCTGCGCTGACGGCCCTCCTCCCGGCCGTTGCTGATGCCACGGAGCGCACTGAAGTAGACGCTCGCCTCGGAGCAATAGGGAGCGCCGTCTGCGACCGAGACCGAGAGAGGGTAGGCACCGCAGTTCTTGATGCGCTCAAATCGCTCCGGCTCGGCTACGAGCCAGGTCGGAAGGTCGAGGTCACCCCGGCGAAGTACTGCTGCATCTACTTCGGCGAGTGCGACAGCGTGCTCCGGACGCCCGAGCAATGCGCTCAATCGAATGACCCGAACGGCAGATGGGCGCAGGTGAAGCCGGCCGAGTACGCCCCTGACCCAGCGTTTGGGCCGAAGGAGGATGCGGACCAACTCCTCCGTGCGGCAGACCTTCTTGTCCTGCTCGGGCACGTCACTCGGCGCAATGTTCACGAGGACCTCGCCAAGTCGCTGAGCGCCCAAGCGGACCTCCAACGGAGCGGCAGCAAGACAGTCACCGACCTGGGGCAACTCCGGCAGGCCGTCGACGACCTCAAGAAGGAGCGCAGCCGCTACCTCTATTTGAAGGGCTACATCGTGGCGGACGTTGGGGACAATACCTACGAGATGGCGACCGTCTCAGCGGTGCCGAGCTGCATGTCGTTCTCGTGCCCGACGCCGCCCAACCTGCGGGTTGGCAAGCACTCCATTCTCAAGACCACGGAAACGTCCTTCACCACGAAGGGGCTCTTCTCACTGTGGGCCGAGAAGAGCGGGGAGCAGGACATCAAGACGAAGGACGGGTTCACCGAAACGTGGGCCGTGTTCACCGAGGTCGACAAGTCGGTGCCTAAAGGCATCGAGTCAGACATCGAGGCCAAGCAGAAGGAGCTGTCGACCCTCACCAAGAACTCGGCGGCGACAATCAAGAAGATGGAGACCGACCGCCGCCAACTCGGCCTCGCCGTTGATGCCGTCGATGCTTCTGTTCTGGGAACGGCCCAGGGCGGCTCGGTACCCACTCCCCAAGAGTCGCCACGAAGGAATGCTGGGCGAGCGGGCTCTGGCGGACGGGTAGACCTCGGAGAACCGACCGTCATGGGCTCCCTCGACAAGGAGGTGGTCCAGAAGGTTGTTCTCGCCAACCGTGAGAGAGTGACGGCCTGCTACGACGCAGAACTCAGCAGAGCGCCAGGGCTCAGCGGCCAGGCCTCGGCGAAGTTCGTGATCGGCGCCGACGGCAGCGTGACCCAGGCTCAGGCCACGAAGTCGACCTTGGCGAACGAGACACTGGAGAACTGCCTTGCTCTCCAAGTGCGTGGCTGGACCTTCCCGAAGCCGAAGAATGGCGGCGTGGTCGTGGTGAGCTTCCCCTTCGTCTTCAGGTCACCCTGAACGCCTGCGCCGAGAAAAGGTGCCGGGGGAAGGACCAGCAGGCATTCCAGGAGTGCCACGCTGGTTGCGCCCAGGAGCGCAGCGACAAGTACCAAACCTGCTACGCCAGGTACGTTCTCGGCTGGTAGCTCGGTCAAGTGCCCGGTTCGCTCCAGTACCCCGCCGCAAGCGCGGCGGGGTACCAGCGTCCAGGTGGGCGTTCAGTTGGGGCCCATCGCACGTTCTCTGTCGGTCGACCCCGGCTCCAGGGAGATGCCATGCCCAGGTGTGAGGTTCAGGAGCAGGGTGCCCTCGTGAACGAACAGGAAGATTCGAGCCAGGCTGAGATCAGAACGCTTGTCGAGCCAGCGGCGAGTGACCGAGTCGTGCTTGGCCATGACGGCCCTGATCCGCTTGGTCATGGGGAAGACCGGCCTGTCTGGACGCCAACCGTCGGCACGCAGGCCTTCCTTTAGCTCCGAGTCCTCGACCTCCCACACGACGACGGCGATCCCGCCGGCTTCGGCGATACGACCGATGGCTTCGGCGTTCGGCTTGATGCCCTCTTCGAAGATGCGCTGCATGAGGAACTGAGCGGGCGTCAGCATGACCGCCTCCGTGCAGCCGAACCGCCTCTGGGCGTCCCTCTGGCCCTGCGTTGCCGCTTGGCGACGAACACGCCGTCCGTGTCGAGGTCGAACCTGCTCTCGGGCCTCGGGTCGACTTCGTCCAGCTTGGGGTCGACCTCGAAGATGCGCACCAAGGCAGTCGGGTGGTCCTTCAGGAGCTTCTTCCGGGCGGCGAGCGCCTGCTTCCGGGTGTTGGCGACACCGAAGATGAGGCCGGACCAGGAACGCTGGCCCTTCGGCAGGTACTCGACGATGGCCGAGTCGTACCACTCACGGCCGTCGGCATCGTTCACGAAGAGTTCGTAGTAGGGGTTCACGGGAACACCTCCGAGCAAAGAGCGCAGGCGCAGTGTCGGCCGTGCAGGTCGGGCTTGCGCAGGAAGCGCTTGGCGAAGGCGCTGGCCTCGTTTGCCGAGAGAATGACCCCGGCGTACCTCACGGCCCGCAGGCTCTCCTTCGCCGGCTCGATGAGTCTGGCACGTTCGTCGACGAGCCAACTGTGGTTGTGCCACCGGATGTGCGGCGAGTAGGCCCAGCCCGTTGCGATTCGAACTCCCTTCCGCCGGTTCAACCAGTACGAGAGGGCTGCGCTCTGGTGGCACTGCTTCGGGACCTGGACGTAGCGAAGAGAACTCGACTCGGCCATCAAGGCGCCACGCTGGACGAACTCCTGGACCCACAAGGCCGGGTCCTCGAAGCCGAGGTCGAAGACCAACTCGGTCTCCGACAACGCCTCTCCGGTGAGCGACCGCAACTTCGCCAAGACCTGTTCAAAGCCGTCCGAGGTGGCTCCGGGCGTCTCCAGGTTCGGCAGCATGGGGTGATCCACTGACTGACCAACCGTGTTCTGGGTGAGCGGCTTGTTCATGTGGCGTTCTCCTTGAGTGGGTGCTGCAGGAGCAATTGAACGGCAGGCCGCCTCACACCCTCGACGTCAGGTTTCCCGGTCAAAGTTGAGGTGCAGTCCGCCTGCGTAACCGCCCGGTCTGCCTGGACTTCTGCGTCGTGGTCGGTGAGGTCGAGAACTTGAGGCCCGCCCGGCGTGGCGGACGATTGGTCCTCTCGTTCCAGACCGAGGACCAAATGGGCAGAAAGCCGGCGAGGCCAGACCGCCTCACGCAAGACGACGTGCGGACGACGCTCATCACCATCTTGGCGGTAGCTCGGCAGTGGTCGAGCGAGATCGAGAACAGGGCCTTCGGGCTGGCGACCCATGAAGCCTACGACTTCGATCGTGCCTTCCTGGCGAAGCTCGTCACTCTCGCTCGGCATCACGAGGAGGTTCGACCGCTCACCTACTCCAAGACGACCAAGCCTGTCCCCACCACGAAGAAGCACCTGCAAGCCCTTCGGCTCAGGCGGGAGGTTGCAGCCGTCATCAAGGCCGCCCGCACTGGGGATTTGCCCTCCGACGTCGCTGTCGGCCGCATAGTCGGTCTGGTGGGCGACCAGCATGTGCGGCACGTTCGTCAATGGGCCGAAGCGACGATGACCTTCAACCGTGAGGGAAAGCGGAACACGCCCACCAAGGACGCAGAGGAACTGCTCCAGCGACTCGACGTCGGCGCCGCCAGCTCCGGCCGCATCACGCAGACCATCGAGGCGGAGCGCAGGGCTCGAAGGGCCGAACTCGAAACGCAGCGTTCACGGTCGGTCCTCCTTCCCTACGTGTTCTCCCTCTTCGACATACGGAAGGAGCTGCACGATCCACTGACGAAGGCCGCACTGAGCCTCGCTTCAGAGACCGACAGGGAGCAGGAGGAGAAGGCCGTGCAGGGGAACCTGAATCTGGAAGGCCGTGCCAAGGGCGTCATGGGGCGAATTGGAAAGTTCTTCAAGGGCGTGTAGGTCGCTTGCTGCTGCGTCGACGAGGCGGCGGTCACGCTCCACCGTCCCCGTCCGGGGCCGCCGGCCCGGGAATCAGGTACTGGCCCTTGCCGGTTCTCACGCCGCCGGCTTGCTGGAGGTGGCGACGAGCGGTGCGTTCGCAGATGACCTCGCCGGTCTGCTCCTTGTAGGCGTTCACCACGTCGGCGGTGTGGACTTCTCGGCCAGCGAGTCCGGCAAACCATGCGGCCCGCTGCTGCGGCGACGAGGTGCCGGTCGCCGAACTCGGGTAGCTCGTGCCCCGAATCTTGAGGAACTCCAACTTGCGATTGATGAAGGTGGTCGCCACGTCGATGTCGGAGGGCTGGGCCTCGTCGCTGTCCCGCCCTCGTGCCGATGCGGCGACGAAGCGAGCGAACGAGATGGCCATCCTGGCAGGGATGTCCGAGGCCTCGGGCATCGTGGCGAAGTCGGCCGCATTCTTCGTGTAGATGTCGTCGTGAACGGCGGCCATCACTTCACGAACTTGGGTGAGCGACACGTCGGGGTTGCGGTCACGCAGCAGCGCAACCAGCAGCCGAAGCTCTCGGACCCACGGCTGGTGGTCGAGATCTCCGGCACCACCTCGCATCGTGGCGTAGAGCCGGCGTGAAACGGACCAACTCCGGTGAACGTTCTCCGGAATCTCGACGATGCCATCGATGCGGCTGATGACCGGCCTGTTCTGCAACAAGCTCGCCTCGTGGCCCGAACCGACCGGTCCCCTGGTGACTTGAGCGCTGCGATTCAGGTCGATGAGGAGCGAGGTCGGTGTATCCCTTCGGAGGCCGCCGGCCACGCTGTCCCTGACGGTGCCGTCCTCCATGAGTTCCTGGAGCATCGGCGCCAACTTGCGGAAGGCAGCTCCCTCCCAGCCGTGAACGTCCTGCAGAATGGCGACACCGTGCGCCGCCTGGGGGAGTAGACCGGGCTGTGAGACCCAGCCGCCTTCAGTGGAACGAGAAGCCCCCACCAACCCTGCGGCACTGAACTTCGTCGCCGACAACTCGACGCACGTGACATTGAGTGCGTGGGCGACCAGCCCGACGAGCTTCTTGCCTTGGCCGGGCGGGCCAACCACGAGACCATGAAGCCGACCTGGTGCGTGATCAACACGACCGCCTGAGAGCGCCTGCAGCACGGCGAAGTGAATCAGGTCTCGCAGCTCGGCGAACTCGTCCAACCCGACGATGTTGAGCTGCTTCACGACCTGCTCGAAGAGATGCCGGGCCGGCGCCACGCCTTCGCCCTGCAGCTTCTTGAGCAGGACCTCGGTCTTCGACCGCTCTTCGGCGGTCGCCCCGAGCAGGTCGAGCATCGAGTTGGTGGGCCGGGCCCCTGCGATGCTGACGAAGAAGCCTCGGGGGCCGACTGCCAGGCTGCGCTGTGGGGTTCTGGAATCCAGCTTGAGCGGCAGGTCGACGGGAACGCAGAGGAACTCGATGCTCGATGCCATGCGGCGCAAGTCGTGAATGAGCTGGATGTCTGCGCCCAGAAGGTCGAGGGACCACACTGAGTCGCCGTCTCGGTCGATGAGACGAACGCTCGTGGCTTCGACCCTCCGGAACTCGCCGGGAACATCGGGCAGGCGAAGAACCTGGGGCTCGTGAACCTCGATGACCGAGCCAGCGACCCGAAACGGGCGGAGCACGCTTTGGGCCTTCTTGAGCCCCCGGATTCGAGCTGGCGTGGCTGTTTCCCACGAGACGGGAGTCGGCAGACCGTTCTCGATGGGAACAGCGAGATTGACGAGCTTTTCGATGTCTTCGTCCTCGGCGTGTGGCCCCAAGGCCTTGCGGAGGAAGGCGTAGACCGACCGGTGAAGGGTCCGCTCGACGGTCTGCGGCAGCAGCTCAGCGCCGCCGTCGTGCTTGAGCTGCTCGGCCGCTGGAACGGGAACCTCTGCGTCGCTGGGCATGTGCGTCTCCATGTTGGGGTTGAGACGCAAACTTCCCAGCGGGAGGGCGACCTCCTCGACACCAACTCTGCGGCGCAAAGTTGAGGCGAGGTCTGGAGGGCTCATTGGCCAGAAGCCGCCTGACGTCCCAGTCATGCTCGGTTGCGGCGCTGACGCCCGCTGCGCGGGCGTAGCGCTGGAGGCGGTCAGCTTCGGCCGGTGGGTGGTCAACCGGCATGGCGGACACGTGTCCGCTTGTCCGGTTGTCCGCTTGGCCGGGAGGCCCCTCCCAAATTCCCGCAAGAAAAAAACGGAGCCGGGGGTCGTCGGGCTGAAATCGACGAGGCCGGGGAGGGGGTCAACCTGCAGCTTCGTCGGGGCGCCAGGGGGGCCTCGTGTGAGCCCGAGGCTCAGTTGCCACAGAGGACCCTCCCCCTTCAGTAACCCGGTCTTTCTTAGGCCTACCGATTGGCGAGGCAGGCGAGCGGGAACCGCTCCAGTTTCTGGAGCACCGATTCGCAAGAACTTGCTGCGTGAAGAACACAGGGGCCCTTCCGGGCGAGAAGGTGGAGGTCGTCGAGCTCGGACTGCCGGGGTTTTCGGTCTTCTCCTTCCGAGCCGCCGCCGGGGTTCGGGTCAAGCTGATCGCCGAGGACGAACACGCTGTGCTCTGGGTCCGAGTGCGGAGCCCCTGCTGGGCATCGTTCACCTCGACGACGGTAGTTGATGACGACGACTACGACCGAGCGTTCTGGAACCTCCGAGCACCACCGGCTGCCCAGTGGCTCTCAGAGGGCCGGCTGGAGCGGAAGCGTGACCGACGCCTTCCTCGTGGCGGCTCATTCTGGACGCCGGGATTCGACGAGAACGGCGTGTTCACTCTTGCTTGGCGCTGGCTCAGGGGGCGGCTGGACCTCTGCTGCGACTTCCCGTTTGACGGTCGGCGTCTCACGGCCGAGCGCCTCGCCGCCCATGCTCTCCGACGTGCCGGAAAGTTCGCCGTGCAGGCGTGCCCGCTACCCGAGCGTCAGCTCGCACTGCGGTTTGCCTCCGATCTGCGAACCGACGTGCTCCACCACGTGCTCGGGGACCGAACAGGTCGAATCGGCCAGCTCGTCGACGTGGAGCCCGGTGTCTTCCTGTTCGCCCACGGCTTGCTGTCGATGCCGCCTCATGAACTCAACGCCGAACACGGCAGCCGGCTGCTTGCCGCCGTGGTCAACGGAGTGCGGCTCAATCGAGCGCTCGACGATGCCATCGACGGATGGGCCAGCGGCGCAGGGCGTCGGGCAGTGTCTCTCCCCGTCGACCACCCGTGCCGTCCTGCGTGGGCGAGACTCGCACGTGCATCGAGCCGTGAACGGGCCCGCCTATTTCAAGAGCAGCGCTTGCTGATTCGGAGGGCTCGTTGGGGCGTCCACCCGATGTTCGTGTGGTTCCCTGCGCCGCTTGCCTTCGCTCCCGAGGACATTCCCAGCAGGCTCACGAAGAACGCCCTGTGGTTCGAGAACATGATCGGCGGTGGACCGGTCTTCGAGGAGACCGAGTACGACCTGCCGGAGGCCTGCTCCTTCTCGGCGTTCCTCTCGAAGAACGCCCTGCAGCTTGAGTCGGTAGGCGTCGGCAAGCGCCAGATGTGGAGCTACGCCAAGAACGCCCGATGGTACCCGTCCAGGTCGACCTCGCTTCGTCGGTTCGCCCGAGAAGTCGCAGAATGGTGGAACACCGAGGTCGAACCACTCGGAGGCGATGTTCTTGAAGAGCCCGAACTCCAGCCTGACACGCCGCTTCCGCAGATTGCCGGCGCCTGGGTGCGACCAGACTGCTCCGTCCTTCCTCTCAAAACCGTCGCTGACATCGTGAAGGAGGGACACCAAATGCGGCACTGCCTCGCCACCAGGGTCTGGGATGCGCACCGAGGGGACGCCTTCTTCTTCTCGGCAGTCGTCGGTGGTGAACGCCTCACAGTGGAGGTCGGGCCAGGAGGCAACTTTCAGCTGGCGGGAATAGCTGGTGTCCGGAATCGCCCACCGACCGAACGAGCTCGTGCAGCTATCGCCGACTGGGTTGGCGAGTTGAGCACCGGATCAGCGGCAAGGCTTCGGTGAGTCGGTGACGCCCCTTGCAGCAGGCTACATCGCCTACTTCGGAACGTTGACGGTGACCTTCTTCTTGCAGCGTGTGCAGGTCAGCGTTCGAGTGCTTCCTCTCTGAAGGCTGAGGACACCGCCACCACCCAGGGAGCCACCGCAACTGCACTGCATCGTTCCCTGCACAAGCTGCTTACTCAGTTCCTTGAGAAGCTTGAAAACGCCGAACGTTGATTCTCCCATTGTTCCTCCTCGTTGGATGACCGGTCTGCTCAAGATCCTGGATTGGTCTATCGACCTCAGCGTCGACGACCGTGTCGCTGAACCGAATCGGCCCAGTGAGCATCAAAGAAGAGTGCTGTCCATGTTCCGTACCTCACGGGGCGGCGAGCACGGGGCACAAGTCGGCCGCATACCTCGTCGATCCTGCGGACCACCAAATCGGCCGTCGTCTTCGACTGGACGAAGGCGAGCACACCAATCTCATCAGGTCTCACGCCTTCTGCGAGTGTCGACAGGTACCAGAAGTCGTTCGCTGCAGAACTTGCCTGTTTCATGGCGTTGCCGTTCGCAAAGACCACCTTGAGCTCCACCAGGTGATACCGGTCCACCGACTTCGTTGCCGGTGCCTCCTTGAGCGCCGACATCCAGAAGTCGACCAGCTTGGACTTCTTGTCTTGCCCGACCACCTTTGAGAGCGCCTCACGGCTCTCCAAGCCGATTCGGTCTCCAGCGAAGCCATCGGGGAAGAACCGGCGCACGCATGCAGCGGCCAACTCCCACTTCAGCCATCCCTCGAAGCTGTTTCTCCCGGTCTCGATCGTTCCGAACTGCTCGGAGTCCTCCAGATCGCCAAGGAATGGCTTGATGACGTCGGCCCACAGCCGCCAGCGCTCCGGTTGAATCGCTCGGGTTCTCATCTCGATCTTCCTCCTCGTACTGGGCTCGCTTGGAGAATCCCCCTTGCCCGCCGGACAACCTCGGTTGCCCAACTCTCGGGCCGGAGGATTTGGCCACGGTCACCCCAGGACATCACCCAGCCGACGAACTCGTGCATCCCGCTGAGGCGAGCTCGAAACACGAGCCAGCCGTCGGTGTCGACCGAGAGCTTCTGCGTGGTGTGCCAGGTCTTTTCGACGATGAATGGGGCGATGTCCGGGTGAAACCGAACCTCGACCTTCTCGGGCTTGCCGTCGAACACGCCGAACCCCGTGCGGGTCATCTTCCGCCGGGAGAATCTCTCGTCGAGCAGCCTCGCACTCGAAATCAGGTGGGCAGCGAAGGTGAGGGGCTGCCCTTCGGGTGCCGACCTCCCCCGGAGATACGTGAGCCCGTCGACGAGCATGAAGGTGTACGGCTCGACGACGTGTCGCTTGGCCGCCTTGGCGCCCCGACGCCTGTAGACGATTTCGCAGCGTCGGTTCGAGAGAATCCCTTCGAGAAGGACGTCATAGACCGAGTCCGCCGGTGCGGGTCGGCCGCTGGTGGCCCTGGTCTCGAACACGGGGCGGTTCGACGGTCCCAGTTGCGATTCGAGCTTGGCGAGCGCCGCCTCGAAGTTCCGGAACATCGGCGAGCGCCGGTATGGCCGGAGGGCCTGACTAGCTGCGCCAAGGGCGTCGACATCTCGGCGTGTCAGGTTCACCGGAACTGGCACCCCATCCCGAATGGCGAAAGCGAATACTTGGCCGTGCTGCTCCTCAACGATGGGCACACCGGCCAAAGAGAGCTGGTCGATGTCTCGCTGCACTGTGTTCTTCGAGACGCCAAGCTGGTCGGCAAGGACCCTGAGTCCGATGCCGTCTCGGTGGCTGCGAAGCACCTGCCACAGAGCGAGCTGCCGCTTCGTCTTGAGCACCTGGTCATCCTATTCCTCGGAGGCGAGCCTGGCGCTGACGTTCTCCGAAGACCGCTCCAGAACCTGAAGTGGTGCCGGCGCAGTCTGTCGGGATGCAACTGACTCGGCGAGAAACCCTGTTGGGGTCGTTGGCGTTGCTGCCGCAAGAGACACTGACGAGCACGCCGCACGATGAGTGGTACCTCGATGTCGTCTCTGGCCGTCGCCGCATCGCCTGCCATCTTCGGGGCCGGGGCCGAGCAACGCTGCGCCTCATCACCGGAATCGGCGCCCGCCACCTGGGGCCGCTGGACCACACCAGCGACGACCACCTCCTGATTCTCGACGCCTCAGAGCACCAAATGGAGGTCGCTATGCCGGAGCGAACCTTCTTCGTCTGGCCGGACGACGACTGCAGGCACCTCGTGACGGCCTGGACCCTTCCGTTTCTCGGCATTGGGGGATTCCTCGGTTTCTATGGTGCCGACATCGAGGAGGCCTGCCGAAGCAACGCCTACTTCTTCGACCTTCCCCTGGGCGCTACACGTCTCCCCTCAGCCGTCGCTCGGTCTCGCACCACCGCCGTCTACGCCGTCTTCTTCGGGGAAGTCCCGTCGCTGCAGTCGATGAACGACGCCCTCTCTCGACTCACAGGGGCCGTTCGTCCTCATGCCGACGTTGTGGCTGCCTCAGCCATCGTCGAGCACCACAGCCCACGTCTGCTTCTCACGGTCTTCAACGACGACTTCGGCCCCGCTCGTTCGTAGTGGCCGCACCCTCCGTTCGAACGATTCGGCTTCACCGCTCGGCATAAGCCTTCGTGAGGCACTTCCGTCTCACGTCACGGAGGCACCATGGCCGACTACTACACGCAGTTCAGCGAGGCGCTGTACCTGGAGTCCGCCGAGCAGCGGCAGTGGGTCGAGAAGAAGCTGACCGAGCTCCGGAACGGCTACGTTGAGACCGGCGACGAGGAGCAGTTCCCCGGCAACTTCGAGTGGGCGCTGCACCAAGAACACGACTCGGGGCGCTGGTACGTCTGGTTCCACGAGGAAGAGTCCGGCACGCCCGAGCACGTCGCCGACTTCGTGCAGGCGTTCTTGAAGCGCTGGCGGCCGAAGGGGACGTTCTCGCTCACGTGGGCGTCCATCTGCTCGAAGCCCAGGCTGAGCTCGTTCTCCGGCGGCGGTGTCTTCGTCACGGCGACCAAGCAGACGTGGGTGGTGCCCGAGGACGTCATCAGCGAACTGACCCAGAAACACGAGGTTGATTCGAGCCAGGACCGGAAATCGAAGGGGCTGTAGTCTGCACTCACCATGATGAAGCACCGCTACGGCAGCCCTTCGGAGACGGAGGACTTCGGTCGCATGGTCTCCTCAATGCCCGATTCAGAGTTCCAGAAGCACGATCGGTCGACGATTCCGCTCCTGTGCTTCTGGAAGGATGAGGCCAACCGCAAGTGGCTCTTGAGCGGCATGGGTCTGGGCAAGCCCAACGATTCGACTGCAACGTTCGAGTACGCCGTCGAGTCGGGTTGCTCCGAATGCGGCGGCAAGGGGAAGTCGTCCTTCACCGACTTGATGCTGGTCTCCAATCGATTCGCAGTGGCCATCGAGGCCAAGTACCTGGAGCGCCCCTATCAGCGGGCGGGGGAGTGGCTGGCGGGCGGGAAGAACGCTGAGAATCGAAAACGAGTTCTCCGCCACTGGCTGCACGTGATTCGCAACCGAACCGAGCATGCGGTCCAACTTGAAGCGGTCGACGCCCTCGTCTACCAGATGGTTCATCGAACGGCGTCCGCCTGCTCCGTGGCTGCGCCTCGACATGATGTCGTTCACCTGGTGCTCGGCGAGGTTCACAACTACCGGGACCTGATCACCAACCTCGCCAGCGTCCTCGACCCCAACAGCCGGATTCGATTCTGGCTCGCCTCAGCGGGAGCCTCGCCCGGACCAGCCATGCGTCCCGTGGAGGAAGCGCTCGTCGATGAGCAGGACCCCTGCGAAAGAGCGGCCACTCTTCGGGAGGCCGTCGTGGCGGCCCCTCCGCTCTATTCATTCCGCCTCGGCACAGTCGAAGAACTGGGCAGGTAGCACAGGGCTGGCGCCGGGAGCCTCCCACGGAGACGCTACCGGACGACCTTCAACTCGACCTGCGGAACGGGCTGCAAACCGCTTCCAAACGACTTGGGCGCTTGGCGGCGCATCTGTTCGAACAGGGCAAGCTCCCTTTCGATGGAGCGCTCCAGGCTCACTCGGTAGCGGTCCAGTGTCCTCGTGGTGGCGATGTTCAACTTCACCGCCGCCGAGAGCTTCGTGGCGAGGAACCGCACCTCCTTCTGGAGAGTTCGCCGCTGGCTCCTGAGTTCCTGCTGAACCACCCGGCCGGTCACCTCGACCTGTTGCACGGCCCCCGGCAGGTCCTCGTCGACGTCGGTTCCGGGGACGGTGATGAACTCCATGCGTTCGAGCGCCTGGGCGAAGTCGGTGACGACGCCGAAGGGGAGCGACCTCTTCGAGTCGACCGCCGAGAGCATCTCACCCACCTGCCGCAGGGGCAGAAAGAGCTGCTGAGCGACAACGACCTGAGTTGTCTTCGCCGCAGGCAGCACCTGCAGCATGGCGTCGATGGCCGTGAGGCAGCGCTCGACGAGTGCGAGGTGCTTGCTCTCGCTGCTCTCGGCCAGCAGCTTCGCCTGAGCCTCGGCGAGCAGGTGATGCTCATGGCGGTCGGCCCGCTGGAGCTTGAAGCGAAGGTCGGCCACTCGGTGGACCACGTTGACCTCCGCTTGCGTTCGAGGCTGGAGCTCGTCGAGGAACGCCTGGAGATTCGCCTTGTACGCTGAGAGCGACTCGCCCTTGAGGAGAGTTGCTCGGCCAGAACGAAGCCCGAGCCCCACTGCGTTCGTGTTGCCGACCTTTCGAGAGGGGTTCTGCATGTTGGAATTCTCCGTGCGTTGGTGGGCGAGTGGGAAGCGACGTTCAATCCCGGAGCCGTTTTCGGCCGACGACGGGAAGCCGCTGGTGGCGGGCCCAGCGCTCCCGAGCCACCGAG
This sequence comes from Myxococcales bacterium, assembly GCA_020846875.1. Classification (GTDB taxonomy): domain Bacteria; phylum Myxococcota; class Myxococcia; order Myxococcales; family Myxococcaceae; genus JADLDB01. The sequence goes on from JADLDB010000060.1 coordinate 62,042, forward strand.
ACCGGGACCCGGCGCCAGAACTCGTTGATGAACTCGACGGGCGTCTGGAGTTCGTGGGCGACCACCTGGACGAGGTTCTCGGCGTGCCAGTGCTTGATGGCGGCCAGCACGACAGCCCCTTCGCCAGGAGTGCATTGGAGCCGAGGCATTCGAAGCCCCAGCCTTCGGGTGTCCGGGGTCGTCCAGTCGGAGCGAGTGCTGGCCCTCGGGATGGGAGCGCCGCTGTCGAGGTGCTTGAGCTCCTGGAACAGCCCGTGGAACCGGGCAGCGAGCTGCTTCTCGACGTCGACCAGTCGTTCCTCGAACGAGGGCGCCTTCACCGTGGGAGCTGGCGGCGAGTACGCAGCCTTGAGGTCGTCCCTGTTCACCACCTGCGCCGGCTGGTGGGGACGGTAGAGACCGCCGGACTCGAAGCGCTTCCTGTAGCCGTGCCTCTGCCGCTTCTCGTTGTGGAGCGCCGTGTGATGCGAGCGGGTCAGCTTCGTGAGGTTCTTGATGCGGTTGTCGAACCGGTGAACCTCGTGGTGAACGACTTCGTCGGCGCCGACTGGACGGTCGGGGTGGAAGAGGTGCCAGGTGAAGTCGTGGACGAAACCCACCTTCGAGAACGCCCTCGGGCACCCGCACATCGAGCGCAGCACCTGGTGGACGGCGCACTTCAGAAGCTCGTGGCCGAAGGCTGCATACTGGGAGCGCTCGTCGATGAAGATGACGAACCCTTTAGCTTCCAGCTCCGCCACCACCTCCTTCATCACCTTCACCTCGGCGCCGCCGAAGAAGAACGACTTGTAGTTCTGCTCGGACATGAACGACCTCATGGGGAACGACAGGTTCCGCTGCACGGGGAACTGGTCGAGGTCGAAACCCGAAGAGACGCAGTCCCTCTCGGATTTCACATAGACGTCGACCAGTTCCCCGACTTCTTGGGGATGGACTTCCTTCAGGGGCGCCGACACTGCCGAGCTGCTGCAACCGGCCAAGGAGTCGAAGCTGCACGCCGACTGAAGGCTGCTGCTCCTGCCATGCGGTGTGGTTCACCCACTGGGAACGCCCGCAGGAGCCCGCTCAAGCTGAGCGGCTATGACCTGGGTCCCCGAGGGGATGGCGCCAGCCCCGAGGGGCAAGCTGGTGGGCTCCGAAGAGCTGCTCTTGGTTCTGCCCGACGAGGCCATCCGCCAATGGGAGGCTTCACCGCCTCGTCGGTCCTGCGTCACGGCTTCCCGGTCATCCGCCAAGGAGAGGCATCACCACCGGGCACTACGGAGTCGGCTTCTTCGACTTCTTCTGGGTGTTCTTCTTCGGCTGCCTGAGCTTCTCGGGCTTCCAGATGAGAGGAGCGAGCGTCGGACCGTTTCCCTGGTAGCCCCCCTCCCAGATGAAGACGCCGTAGTCGCTGTTGTCGTTGCTGTTCTTGATGAACGGAGGGCGCTGAGCGAGTGGGAACCACGCCAGCAGGTTCCTTCGTGACCAAAGCCGCTTCGCCCGCTCCAAGCCTGCAAGGATCCGAATGTTGAGCAGGAACGCCAGATGACTTCCGACCGGGAGGACATCGAGCGTGGACAAGATGAACTCCTTCGCAAGGCTGAAGGGCGGATTGCCGATGATGAGCGACTGGTCCATGAAGCCGCCCTCGACTTGGAGGTAGTGGAAGTAGTCCTCGTGAAAGAAGCCGTGGGCGCCGGCCTGCAAGCAGGGCTGCTTCGCTGCCGCCTGAGTGTCGATTGCCGTGATGATGGCTGTGGGGAAGTACAACCTCGACGACTTCACGAACGGAGCCATCAGACCAGCGCTCGGCTCGTAGACGAAGCGCTTCGGCGGAATGACCTCGGCCACTCTCTTCGTGATGGCGAGGGCGCAGTCGAGGGGGGTTGGGTAGTAGTCGTGCTCTTGCCTCGCCACGGGGTTGGTCCTTCCCGACTACTTGTTCGAGGTCGTCGGCGTGCTCGAAAGCACCATCACGCCATCGGCGTCGAGCTTGTAGGCGTCGAAGTCGGGTACGTCTCTGCGTGGGTCGTTCGGGTCCCGAACGATGCGGACCATGGCCTTCGGGTGCTGTCTCAGAATCAACGAGCGGGCGTTGAGGGCCTCGGGGCGTGAGTACACGACCCCGATGTTCGTCCCCTCCAGGTCGTCGTCGAACTCGGGCAGGTACGGAGCGATTCGGTCGTACATCCACTCGGTTCCGTCCTCGTCCCGCACGTAGAGCTCGTAGCGGAACGGGGCGCCGCCGTGCCCACCGCAAGCGGGGCAAGGCGTTGTGGTCTCGTTCGTCTTCGTCACTGGTGCGCCTCCTCATCGGTGGTGGCCCGTTGGGTGGGGTTGCTCTGGACTGCCGTGATCGGCAACGGCATGAACGAGGCTCTCGCTGTGCGACCAGCCGCCGGCATCGGAACAGGGGCCGGCAGCGCAGTCTGACCGAATGGCGTCTTCACCGGCTCCGTGGGCCACGGAGGCGTTTCCCCGGTCTTCGAGCGCTGCTCGACACCGTCGGGGCTGGCGGGAACCGGGTTGAAGACCGGAGGCGGGGCATGACCGGCGTGGGGAACGAAAGGAACCGGAGCCGGCAGCGCTGTCCGGCTGTCCGGTTGTCCGCTTGGCACATCGGCGACCGGGGCGGGCACGGGCGGACCCAGAACGGCGGTGGCTGCGGCCCCCACCGTCTCGGTGCTCGGCTTCGGGTCCGTCGTCAACGCCCCAGGTGCCTTCTTCGAGCTTCGGCGTCGCTTCAAGGCCGCCATGCCCTGAAGGGCTGCGATGCACTCCGTCAGTTCGTCGAGGGAGGCGTTCTCCCCCAGTTCGATGCTCACGTTCATGGTCTTGATGTTCATGGTGGTCTCCTTCCGGCTACGGGCGGGGCTCAACACTGCGCTCGTGGACCCACTGCTCCAGTGAGCGGCGGCTGAACCGAATCAGTCGCTTCCCCAGGCGGATGAAGGGAATCTGTCGACGGTGAACCCAGGCGTAGAGCGTGGCCTTGGGCACGCCCAGCTCCTTGGCGACCTGCTCGTAGGACAGCTTCTCGTCGCCCGACTCGGCGTTCGCTGCGTTGTTCGTTTCCAAGTGCGCCTCCTTGCGGCGGGCTGACTCGCCCCTCGCAGCTCGAAGCATCTGCTGGGGCTGCCGAGGAATCCCCTCCAGCGATTTCACGAGGCGCTGGAGGGAGAGGACGGGACCCTGCTCAGACCTCAAGCTCGTGGGCCTTGCTGCCGGCGCCAACGAGAGCGTCCTGTGCGCCCAGCAGGCAGTGGCACCCAGCGAACTTCAGGCCGACCGTCTGCCAGACCTTGCTGTCCTCCTTGCAGAGGGCGGGGGCAATCTCGGCGTCGAGGCGCTCGATGGCGAACTTGAACATCTCCACCTGCGTCTCGAACGGGATGCGGTACTTGAACCCTGAGGAGTCTCGCTCCTCGGTGAGGCAATCGAGAACGCTGGGGTCCCTGCCATTCTTGGTGGCGTTGGTCCGCAGGCTCTTCGGGCTGGTCGCCCTCAACGCCCCCAGCGTCACCATCTCGGGCCGGACCTTGTTGATCTCGTCGATGGTCGCCCCGTAGCCGGCCTGCCACTGGTTGAAGGGCACCATCGGATCGAGCCGCAACCTCACGGGCCAGCCGGCATCCCGCATGCACTGAGCAGCCGCCAGCCTGGCCGACGGGAGCGGGGCACCCTTCTCCCAGGTGGCCCCTGCGTACTCGGCGTTGACGCTCCACGAGAAGACGACCTGGGGCGTCGGGGGCAGTTCCATGGCGTACCGGATCGCCGTGGACTTGGTGAGGAAGACCAGCCTGTGACGGGACTGGGCTGCGAAGCGGGGAATGAGCAGGTGCGTCAGAGGCGCCCCGTTTACCTTGCGGTGGGCCTCCTCGAAGGCGAGGCCGTCCTGCAGCTCCCCCACCAAGAGCATCTTGGGAACCGGGTCGGCCAGCCACTCATCGAGCTCTGCCAGCATGACGTCGATGTTCGAGTAGACCTGCCCCTTGAGCGCATCCTTGTTGAACACGAAGTACGGCGTGGTCTGCAAGAAGCAGTAGCTGCACTCGAACGGGCAGCCCATGGCGTGCTTGAGCTGCCAGAACTTGAAGCAGACGACGTTCGACCCGTTGCCGGGGCCTGCGAACTGCTGGATGAACTCCGATGTTCTCTTCTTGGGAGGGAGCATTGCTTTCTCCGCTGGCCGGGCCAGCACCGCCGATGCGAAATGCGATCGAGCATGCGCAGCAAACCGGCAACGCCGAGCGGACACCCCTCCAGCGCTTCCCGAGATCTCCGGAGGTAGCTACCCGCCCTGCGTTCGATGCTCATGCAGCGGCACGACTTCCGCTGGCTCAAGCACAAGCACCGGACCGAGGCGGCCGTAGTCGCTGGCGAAGGCGCCCCTGGCGAGGTGGGAGTACCGCTCGGTCATCTGCATCGACTTGTGCCCGAGCACCCGCTGCAGCCGGAAGAGGTCTCCACCGTTCATCATCCAATGCGAGGCGAAGGTGTGGCGCAGCCCATGGAAGGTGATGATCCTGCGGAAGCCTCCGCTCGCCTTCTTCTCCTTGGGGAAGCCGGCCCGGTCCAGGACTCGGTGGAACACCTCTTGGAAGATCCGCCCTGACGGGCCGTACATCTCCCCTGCTTCGTTCGGGAAGAGCAGCTTGCCCGGACAGCGCAGCTTCCAGTCCCTGAGGAGCGGCAGCAGCGCATCGACGATGGGCACATAGCGGAGGTCTTCCGCCTTGGTCGGCCCATCAAAGCTCCGCTGAATCGTGATGAACCTCTGCGGGAAGTCGACGTCCTCCCAGCGGAGGGCAGCGAGCTCACCAGCCCTCGCCCCGGCGTACACGGCGGTCGAGTACATGGCGAACGGGACGGCGCCCTCCTCTTTCGCCGCCAAGAGGAACCGCCGAATCTCGTCGCCCGTCTTCAGGTAGCGGTAGTCCTTGTTGAAGAGGCGCACCTTGGGCTTCTTGATGTTCGGCACCCGCAACAGCCAGCCCAGTTCGACGGCAGCCCGGAGCATCGTGAGCAACAAGGTGAGGACGTTGTTCAGCGTCTTCTTCTCCAGCGCCAGCCGCTGGGCACGAAAAGCGTCAACATGCTGGACGCCAAACTCGGCCAACATGACCTCGCCGAACGCCGGCCTGATGTGGCGGCGAACGATGCTCTCGTCGTCCTTCGGGCTCTTCTTGAGCGGCGTGCGGTGCTTCAACCAATAGTCGCAGAGCTCGTTCACCGTCTTCTTCGGCGGTGCGGCCAGGCGCAGGCCCCGACGAACCTCTTCGGCTGCAACCTCGTTGCGCTGGAGCACGAGCAGCGCATCGTTCCGGTTGTCGAAGACCTCGCTCCGCCGTGTGCCGAACTCGTCGACCCAGCGGATGCGCCACTTCCCGTAGTGCTTGACCGGCTTCGCCATGCTGGCCTCTTGGTAGGCGAACAAGGCGTCGATGGCCCCTCCGGCGGTCCCGATGATCGCTGGAGGAACCCGGCTGGGAACTCGTGGCCCGAGGGTGGCCCGAAAAGCAGAACCGCCGACCCAGCAGCAGCGCTAAGTCGGCGGTTCCACAGAGTTGCGGGGGCAGGATTTGAACCTGCGACCTTCGGGTTATGAGCCCGACGAGCTACCTGGCTGCTCCACCCCGCGATAACGATGTGCGCCTTCCCTACGGCACGTTTCCAGAGGCGTCAAGGCCTTCGACGCCTCGCAACTGCCCGCCCTGACGGCTACCCGCCCAGCTTGATGCCCTTCAACTTGTCGGCCAGCGAGTTGAACCCGCCCGCGCCCTTCACCTGCTTCGCCTGATCCTTCTTCCAGGCGTCCAGGTCCGCGCGCTCCTCGCTGCGCTGCGCCGCGACGATCGACAGCTTCAGCTTGTGCCCCTCCACCTCGATGATCTCCGCCTTCACTTCCTTCCCCATCGCGAACACGCGCTTCAGGTCCGTCCCGCGCTCCGTCCCCGTCTCGCTCGCCGGGATGAGCCCGTTGAACCCGTCCCACTCGATGAAGATCCCGAACGGCTCCACCCGGTTCACCTTCCCCGTCACGATCGCCCCACGCCGAGGCTTCGGCGCCTGCTTCTTCGGCTCCCCCGCCGGCGCGCTCTCCACCGGCGCGCGCGACGCCGAGCTCGACACGCCCTCCCCCACCGGCACCCCACCCTTCACCAGCCGCAACCCGATCCGCTTCTCCGCCGGATCGATCTTCTCCACCTTCACCTCGATCTCATCCCCCACCTTCAGCACGTCCCGTGGGTGCGCGATCCGCCGCTCGCTCATCGCCGAGATGTGGATCAGCCCATCCACCGCCGGCTGGAGCTCCACGAAGGCCCCGAACGGCTGCAGCCGCACCACCTTCCCCTTCAGCACCATCCCGTCCTTGATCGTCTCCAGCGCCTTGGTGAACGGATCCTCCATCAACTTCCGCATCGACAGCGTGATCCGGTCCTTCCGCTTCGCCTTGTCCGGACTGCCGGGCTCCGCGTCCTCGAGGCGAATGATCTCCACCTCCACCTCGTCCCCCACCTTCACCACCTCGCTCGGGTGCCCCACCCGCACGTGCGACATCTCGCTCACCGGAATCAGCCCCTCCAGCCCGCCCAGCTCCACGAAGGCGCCGAAGGCCTGCACGTTGACGATCGACCCGTTGAGCACCTTTCCCACGGCCAGGGACTTCTTCAGCTCCGCCGCCTTCGCCTTGTTCTCCTCCTCGAGGATCGCCCGGCGCGACAGCACCACCTTCCGCTCCTTCACCTCCGTCACCCGGAACGTCAGCCGCTGCCCCACCAGCTCATCCAGCTTCCCCACCGGCCGCACGTCCACCTGGCTCATCGGACAGAAGGCCCGCGCCTCCCCCACCGCCACCTCCAGGCCGCCCTTGTTCACGCCCAGCACCAGGCCCTCCACCGGCATCCCCGAGTGGCGCGCCTCGACCAACAGGCTCATCGACGCCGCGCCCTTCGACAGCTTGCGCGACAGCACGATCCCCTTCGCGCCCGTCTCCATCACGTGCGCCTCGATCTCGTCGCCCACCCCGAAGCGCAGAATGCCCTCGTCATCCTTCAGCTCGTCGAGGTCGATCATCGCCTCGTGCTTGCCGATGGTGCAGAACACCGTCTCGGCGCCGAGCTGGAAGATCTTCGCCTTCACCTTCTCACCCACCCGCGCCATCTTCCGCGACGGGCCCCCGCCCTCCTTCACCTGGGCGTCGAACAGCTCCGCGAACGAGTGCGCCTCGTGCACCTCGTCCGACACGCTCGGCCCCAGCGGCATCGGCCGCACCACCACCGCCGCGTTGGTCGCCGCCTCGGCCTTCGCCTCCGGCTTCGCGTCTGCCTGGGCCTCGGGCTTCACTTCACCCGCCGGCGCCGGCGTCACCGGCTTCGGCTCCACCCGCGTCTGCACCGCGCTGCCTGCGCGCTTCACCACCACCATCGGGCCCTTCTTCGGCGTCTGCTCGCTCACGGATCCGTCCTTCTGCATGGCAAGACCTCCGGCACCCCTCGCAACGAGGGACCGTCAAACCGGGCGCGTCCTAGCAGGCTCCCCCCGGGAAATGAAAGCGCCAACGCCCTCTCAGCGGGCCTTCGCGAACCAGCCCAACACCCCCTCCAGGCCCACCTGATCAGCCTGGTCGAAGGCCCCCTTCTTCTCGCTGTCCACGTCGAACACCGCGACGAGGCCGCCCTGCGCGTCGAACACCGGCACGACGATCTCCGATGCGCTCCGCCCGTCACAGCTGATGTGCCCCGGAAACGCGTGCACGTCCGCCACCACCACCGTCCGCTTCTCCGCCGCCGCCGTCCCGCACACGCCCTTCCCAAAAGGGATTTCCAAGCACCCCAGCGCCCCCTGGTACGGCCCCACGCGCAAGAGCCCCGGCCTCACCACCCGGTAGAAGCCCGTCCACAGGTGGCCAAACGCGTGGTGCACCAGGCAGCTCACCGTCGCCATCGCGCACACCTCGTCGTCGACCCCCGTCAGCACCGCGTCGAGGTGCTGCGTCAGGTGCCGGTACGCCTCCGCCTTCGGGCGGCCCCGCAGCTCGAGTGTCTCTTCCGCCATGCGGGTGCGTGTAGCCCTCACGCCCCGCGAACTCCACCGCGTGGTGTAGGCTCGGGCCCTTGAGCCCGTCAGCGCCCGCGCCCGCCGTCACCCGGCGCCCACCGCTGCGAGTGTGGATCCTCGCCGCCCTGCCCTTTCTCCTCGTCGCCCTCGTCTTCTGGGCCTGGAGCCTGCCTTCCGCTCCACCCGGCAGCTTCACCCAGCTCTCCGGCGAGTGGCGCGCCACCCGCGTGGAGGGTGACGCAGCGCCGCTGGTGGCCGACACCGTGGACTCCGCCGGCTGGCAGGCGCTTCGCCTCCCCGGCGGCTTCTCCGCCCAGAAGCTCAAAGGCCCCGAAGTCGTCTTGCGGCGGACCTTCACCCCCGCCGAGGCGATGCGCGGGCAGGACCTGGTCTTCATCCTGGGCTACGTCCGCGACGCCGTCGTCCGCACCTGGATCAACGGCCAACTGGTGGGCGTGAAGGGCGTCTATGAGTCCCGCTTCATCGGCAGCGAGTCCAACCTCGCCACCTACTTCATCCCCCGCACCCTGGTGCGCGAGGGGGAAAACACCATCGCCCTGCAGGTCTTCTCCAACGAGGGCGAGCGCGACGGCATCACCGACTCACGCCTGCTGCTGGGCCGGCAGGACGTGCTGGGCGAGTGGGCCTTCCACGAAGGCGCCGTCCGCTCCTTCCTCGAGCTGGGCAGCGTGCTGCTCCTGGCCTTCCTCGCCGCCCTGGTGCTGACCCTGTGGAGCCTGCAGGGCCCGCGGGCTCCCCGAGAGCTCTACCTGAGCACGCTCGCCCTGGTGGCGACGTCCATGCTGTACCTGGTCACCAAGTCCGGCTTCCTGGTGAGCGCGGTGATGAGCTCCGTCGAAGTCGTCGGCCTCATCGCCGTCTCGGTGCACGCCCTGGGCGTCGTCATCCCCGAGTTCGTCGAGTCCTATTACCTGAAGCGCACCACCCGCTTCCGCTGGGTGAACCGCTTCGTCAGCGGCACCTTCCTCGTGCTGACCGTCGCGCTGGGCCGGACCCGCTTCGTCGGCGGCTCCGCGATGATCTACCAGCTGTACATCAACTGGCTCTTCGTCCTGATCATCTACGCGGCCGTCCTCGCCGTGCGCGACCTGGTGAAGGGCACCAGCCGCTTCGGCCCCATCGTCACCACCGCCATCGTCCTCACCATCGGGGCGGGGGTGAACGATCTGCTCTCGGATCTCGACGTGGTCTTCACCCCCCGCCTCTTCACCCTGGCGCTCGCCAACCTCGGCATCGCCTCGGCCATGGTGGTGGTGGGCGAGTTCCTCCAGCTGGGCGAAGAGAACCGGCGCCTCTCGGCCACCCTGTCCACCCGCAACGAAGAGCTGGCCGAGGCGCTGGTCCGCAGCGAGGAGTCCGCCCGCGTCAAGAGCGAGTTCCTCGCCAACACCAGCCACGAGCTGCGCACCCCCTTGAACGCGATCATCAACATTCCCCAGGGCCTGCTGGAGCAGATCCACGAGACGCGCCGCGTCCGCTGCCAGGGCTGCCAGTCGCTCTTCGAGCTCGAGCCCCACGAGGCCTTGAGCGACGCCGCGCCCTGCCCCGAGTGCGGGAAGGCCCTCCAGCTCGAGGCGACCGACCTCCGCGTCAACCTCCAGCCCAGAGAAACCGCCCGCCTCCTCGGCTCGGTGGTGGCCAGCGGCAAGCACCTCCTCGCGGTGGTCAACGACATCCTCGACTACTCGAAGATCGACGCCGGCCGCATGGCGCTCCACGCCGAGCCCACCGACGCCGACGAGCTGCTCGACGGCCTCTTGGCCACCATGGAGCCCGTCGCCCAGCGCGCCTCCGTCCGCCTCGAGGTGGCCCGCCTACCCTCCAGGCTGTCCCTGGAGTGCGACCGGGTGAAGGTGATGCAGGTGCTGATCAACCTCACCGGCAACGCGATCAAGTTCTCCGACGGCAAGGGCACCGTCCGGGTGACGCCGTCCATCCTCGGCAACGGCGAGCCTTCCCTGGCCATCGCCGTCAAGGACGAGGGGATCGGCATCGCGAAGGAGCACCAGGCGCTCATCTTCGAGGGCTTCCGCCAGGTGGAAGGCGGCAACACCCGGCGCTTCGGCGGCACCGGCCTGGGGCTGGCGATCTCGAAGAGGCTGGTCGAGCTGCACGGCGGCACCATCCGCCTGGACAGCGAGCCCGGGAAGGGCAGCACCTTCACCGTGGAGCTGCCGTCGAAGCTGGTGAAGCCTGAAGTGGCGGTGGATGACTCCTCCGAGCGGGTGATCCTCGTGGTGGACGACGAGGCCGCCGCCGTCGACGCCACCGCCGCCGCCTTGAAGCCCCTGGACTGCGCCGTGGTGGGCGTGCGCGATCCCCGCGAGGTGCTCGACAAGCTGCGGCAGAAGCGCCCGCTGCTGCTGATCCTCGACGTGATGATGCCCCGCGTCAGCGGCGTGGAGCTCCTCCGCCAGCTCCGCGCGGACGCGCAGCTGAGCTCCCTTCCCGTCATCGTCTCCAGCGCCTACCCCGACAACCGCGCCGCCGTGGAAGTGCTGGGCGCCACCTTCCTCGCCAAGCCCTGGCGCCCGGGTGAGCTCTTGCGCGTCGCCACCGAGGTGCTGGCGCGGAACCCTGCCCCCCTCTCTCCGACTCCCACCCAGCCTCCCCTCGAGGCGAGGAGCAGCACCTCATGAAGAAGATCTCGTCGGATTCGCCCGTCCCCCAGGCCGCCCCCACCCCCGAGAAGGTCGTCCTCTACGTCGAGGACGAGGCGTCCAACTGGGAGGTCACCGAGCTGCGCCTGCGCAACCGCTTCAAGCTCGTCTGGGCGAAGAGCGCCGAGGAGGCCTGCGCCGCCGTCCGCCAGTTCGGCGGGAAGTTCCACGCGGTGTTGATGGACCTTCAGTTGAAGGGCTCTCCCCTGGACGGCCTGCAGCTCACCCGGCTGTGCCGCGGGAAGGCCGCCGGCTTCGAGGTGCCCGCCTTCGCGAAGGAGCTCCCCCCGGTGGACTGCCCCATCTTCTTCGTCACCGCCTTCGGTGCCCTCCACTCGCCCGAGAAGATGGACGAGGCCGGCGGAGATGCCTACGTCCCCAAGCCCGTGGACTTCGTGAAGCTGTCCAACCTGCTCGCCACGACCGCCGCGAAGAAGGTGCTCGCCTCGCTGAAGACGAGCTGAGGAGCGCTTCAGGGCAGGCGGCCCAGGCGCACCTTCACCGTCTTCCCGCTCTCCACCTCGCCCTGGAATGGCGCCTCCGGGGCCGCCCCCTTCGCCGCCGCCTGGAAGACCTGCACCACCACCGGTGAGAGATCCGGCGAGGTGTCCGTCACCTCGAAGGTCATCCCTTCCGAGACCGGGTGCGGGTGCGCCAGCTCGATGAGGAGCGCCACCGACAGGCCCGCCTCGCCCACCCGAGGATCTTCCCGCAGCGACAGCTTCGTCTCCTTCGCCGTCACCGCGATCGCCGCGCCCGAGATGGACAGCTTGAGCGTCTTCGCCGCCATCGACGCGAGCCGCTCCTTCAGCGCCGTCACCTCCGCGCCCTGGAGCAGCCCGTCCCCGTTCGCGTCCGCCGCCTGGCGCAGCACCGTGCAGCGATCGCCGGAGTCGACGTCCATGACCAGCAGCCCCGTCACCGTCGTCTTCGTCAGGGTGAAGGTCAGCTTCTTGTGGAAGCCCTGCGGGTGCGCGTGCGCCAAGGACGCCGCGAGCAGCAGCGCCAGCGTCGCCCCTCTCCCCAGGGTGAGAGGGTGCTGATTACTCGGGATCACTGTGGAAGGCGTGGAACAGCTTCCGCAGATCCGGCATCGATCGCGGGGTGAACGGCTGATCGTTCGACACCGGCAGCACCCGCTTCACCGGCTTCAGGCTCTGCTTGCGCGTCCGGTCCACCCAGATCGGGTTGGTGACCGCGTACGGCGTCACCCGCTGCGCCTGCTGCGGCTTGTACTTGCCGTGCTTGTTCCCGAAGCCGAAGGAGCCGCCGATCACCCCCACCGCGTCGCTGATCTCCAGCGAGGGGAACTCGTACGGCGTGTGCACCGGCCACATGTCGCGATCGCCCGACACCTCCAGCACCAGGAAGCTGCCGTCGGGGATGTTGGTGTAGCGCTTGGTCAGGTTGAGCCGCTCCGGCTCCGTCGTGTCCGGCACGGGGATCACGTCCAGCACCTCGGGGCTGTCCCCTTGATCCTTCCCGCCCCGCCGCACCACCACCCGCTTCACGTCGATCCACGGCGCCGCCTTCACCACGATCTTCACGTCGATCGCCCCGTCGCTCGCCACCACCGTGCGACCCAGGCCCAGCCCGTTCACCTCGAAGGTCTCGATGATCGGCCCGTTGGTCGGGTAGGCGTCGCTCGCCCGCAGCGCGTCGAACACCGCCGCCTCGTCCAGCCCGCGCATCGAGCCGTTCGAGGAAGGCCCCGCGTGGATGTACGTGCGCGGCAGCCCGGCCTCGGCCTTGGCCCCGTGCGAGTCCGAGTTGCCGGTGGCGGTGATGTGCCGCCCCTGCTTGAGCATGGTGAACCAGTCGTCGAGAGCGCCCGGGTACGCCGGCTGCTTGAGGTAGCGCGTGGGCTGGCCGGGGTCCTCCACCTTCGCCAACTCCATCAGCACCTCGCCCACCGCCGGAATGCACTCCTCGGTGGTGGGGCCACCCGGCGGACAGTCGGGGATCGTCGGCTCCGGCCCCTCCGGCGGCGTGGCGGGGATGCGGTAGCTGAACATGATGTCGAAGCGCTTCCCGTTGAAGATCTCCATCGCGTCGAACTCCATGGAGAAGTTCGACGGGTGGTACGGCGACGGCGTGCCGTCGGGCTGCGGCGAGGTGTCCAGCGAGATCGACGAGGTAGGAGGGATCGGCTCCCCCACGTAGGTGCCGTAGTTGAACGCGTTCAAGTACCCGAGGATCGTGTCCCGCGGGTGGTTCACCTGGACGATCGTCTTCTGAGGATCCGCCCCCAGGCCGCGCAGTTGGGCGAACAGCTCCCCCGGCGGCCGGAAGAACCAGCGGAAGCTGCCGTGCTGCACCGGCCCGGGCTGCAGCACCAGCGGGAAGGCGTTGATGTGGCCCATCTCGAGGGTGGTCAGCTCCAGGCCCACCACGCTGCGCACCCACTCGTTCAGTTGGAGCGCGTCGATCACCGGCCGGTAGTCGGCCACGTAGTTGTGATCCGTGGAGGACAGGAAGTCCACGCCTTCCACCGCGTAGCTGGTGACGCGATCGGTGAGCGCCATGTCCGAGTCCACGCTCTTCACCGAGTGCACGTGGAAGTCGGCGCTGATCCAGTCGTCCGTCTTGAGCGCGTGCGTCAGCGTGAAGCCCACGTCCGTCGTCTTCCCCGCGGCGATGGTGACGGTCTGGCTCGGCAGGTCGTACTCGATGCCCCGCGAAGCGTAGACGGTGTAGGTCCCCGGCTTGAGCGCCTGCCCTGCCACGCCGTGCGCCGCGAAGAAGGAGCGCTCCAGGTAGCGTCGCGTGTCCGCGTCCCCCGCCTCATCCTTTCGGAGATCGGACGCGCGGATCCGCTCGCCCACCTTGAGATCATAGAGGAAGCGCCGCGGCGGCTTCGAGCCGTCGTCGTTCTCGTACACGGACTCCACCATGATCTTCGCCGGCACCTCGCGGCCCGCCTCGTCGCGCACCACGACCAGCAGGGTGCCCGGCTTCTCCATGCGCAGGTCGATGCGGCCGCTCTCGCCCTCGCCCACCGCCACCAGCTCCTCGCTCTTCGCCACGGCGCGGATCTTGTCCACCGCGTAGGCGCGGAACTTCCCCGGCTGCACCGGCGCGCGCCAGGTGCCGTTGGCGTTGGTGGTGGCCTGCGAGACGTACAGCCCGGCCTCGTCCTGGATCACCACGCTGACGCCACCCAGCGGGGCGCCCGTCGTCTCGCGCACCGTGCCCGACAGCCAGCCATACGGCGTCTTGTCGCGCAGCACGTATTCCTTGCCGTTGGGGCGCGCGATGGTGTCCTTCAGCTCGAAGACGATCTGCTGCACGCTGGCCACGTCACCGGAGCCGACCGCGAGGTAGGCGGTGTAGCTGTAGCTGCCGCCCGGCGGCAGGGTGGCGGGGGCCTTCGCCCAGAAGCTGCCGAGGAAGGACGAAGACGCGATGGGGATCAGCATCGAGTCCTTCTTCGCCGTCGGGTACTCGGGCTTGTCGTCGAGGTAGGTGCCGTCGGGGTTGCGGCCGATCGCCAGCGCGTAGCTGACGCCGTCACCTTCCGTCGTCCACATCTGCGTCACCTCGCCCGGCAGCGCGCTGAGGCCCGCGGGGCGTTTGTAGACGGTGTCCTCCAGGTGGTAGCGCATGTCGAAGCCCGCCTGCCCGGGGACGAAGAGGCGTTGGCCTTCACCCAGCAGCGTCACGAAGCCGAAGGGCACCGCCAGGCCCCACGCCGCGTCCGTGGAGGTGGGGTTCTTCACCGTGGTGACGATCTTCAGGTACTGCTTGCCCGGCTCGAGGATGTAGTCGCAGGTGTAGTCGAGCTTCTGCTTGGGATCGACGACGTCGGTCAGCGCCTTGATCAACGAGAGGAAGTTCCCGCTGGTGCCCGACACGCGGATGATCGCCGGCCCGCCGTCGCCGCCGTCCTTGAGCACCTCCACCTTCGACGGCTCGATGGCGGTGAGGAAGAAGGCCGGGAACATCTCGGTGAAGTAGTCGTTGCCCTTCGGCGCCTCGGCCCCGCTGCCCTGGGTGCCGCGCACCAGGTCCACGTCGATCAGCGAGCCTCCGAAGCTGCCAAAGCCGCGCGAGGTGCCCACGTCCTGGACGATGGCGTGGACGATCCCGTTGCTGATCTTGTAGTCGCCCACCTCGGCCAGCGCGCGCTTGCCGCCGATGAGCTCGGCGCGGCTCCTCACCTGCGAGGCGTGCGCCGGCGCCGTCGTCTTCGAGCACGAGGCCAGGGCGCCCGCGAGGAACAACACGCTGACTGCTCTCATGGGGATCACCACACCGCGTGGAGCATCAGGTCCACGCTGTCATTGGGGTACGAGACCAGGCCCTCTTCACCCCGGTGCGTGTATTGAACCAGAACGCGGAAGGGCAGTTCAAACGGGCGCCAGGCCACCATCGCGGCGAGCTCGAGGAGCTGATCGTCCGGCTGGGCCGATGACGGCTCGTACCAGGCCACCCGCGCGGCGCCTTCCAGGCCCGTCTTCTCGTGGAAGTAGCGCAGCTGCCCCATCACGCCCATCGCCGCCTCGGGGGACAGGCCCGCGTAGTTGAAGCTGGAGTTCTTCCCCAGGAAGGCCACCAGCCCCGAGAAGCCGTAGCCGTGCGCCTCGAGATCCGCGCCGTAGCCCACCTGCGTGGTGTACAGCCGGTTCGGGCGGGTGCCCTCTGCGCGCACGTTGTAGTACCCGTTGAGGCCGAGGGTTACCCACTCGCCGTAGTCCACCTCGACGCGCGCCACCGGCATCGGCGAGTTGTTGTCGTTGAACAGCACGTTCTGCCCGTTGCCGTTGAAGACGCCGACGCCGTAGCGGAAGCCGAAGGCGCCGCCCAGCCGCCGCGAGAAGAGATTCACCCCGATCTGCCGATCGAGCGCGAGCGCCCTGGTCGGGTAGGCCTCGGGAGGCGCCAGGCCGCCGGCCAGCACCGAGCGGCTGACGAAGGGGATCGCGCCGTCGGACAGCAGCATCTCCGCGTAGTACGGCGGGCGGAACTGGCCGGCGCGGACGACGAAGCCCCTGCACACCTCGTACTGCACCCACGCGTCCCGCAAGGAGACGATGCGCGTGCCGTTGAGCGGATCGTTCGGATCGGGCAGCGGCGCGGACAGCTCCACCGACGCGTACGCCGTGACGTCGTCGATGGGCCGGAACTCGGCGCTCAAGCGGAAGTCGGCCACGCGGAAGCCGCCGTTGCCGCCCACCAACTGCTCGTCCTGAAAGGGGAAGGTGTAGAAGACGCCCAGGCGCGCGAAGCCCGAGAAGCTGAGCCGCTGCCACCAGGGAAGTCTGGACGCCTCGGTCAGCGCGCCGATCGCCGGCTGGCGGCCGGAGCGATCGACGTACTGCGTGGTGGGATCGCTGCTCTCCGGCTTCGCTGGCGCCGCCACCTCAGGCTTCGGCTCGGGGGCGGGTGTCACCGGCTGTGCGGGCTTGGTCGGCTCGCCGGTGAGCGCCGGGGCCTTCTCAGCGGTGGGCGCGGGCGTCTCGGTGGGGGCCGGCGCGGGCGTGGGCTCTGCGCCCGCCTGGGCGAGCGCGATGGTGAGGACGACGGCGAGTGACTGCATGGTTCCCCTCGTTCTGTTGGACTGCGGGTACGGCTTTCAGCGGAAGACAGCGTCGATCGCGTGGCCTTCGGCCCCGGCGGGCGTGGGCACGCCCATCAGCCGCGACAGGGTGGGCGCGACGTCGATGGCCTGCGCGTCTGCGGCCTGGCCCTTCTTCACTCCGGCGCCCCACACCACCAGCGGCACCGCGCGATCGTACAGCCAGGGCGACGAGTGGCCCGTCTTGTCCCAGCGCCCGTACGTCCAGTACGGCTTCGTCACTACGATCAGATCCGGCGAGCGCCCTTCCACCAGGCCCCGCCGGTACAGCGCGCCCAGCCCGTCTTCCGGGAGCTGCCAGGACGCCAACAGCTCGAGCACCCCCGGCTCGGCCAGGGCGATCGCGCGCAGCTTGTCGAAGGCCTTCACCGCCTTCGCCTTCTGCGCGGGGTGGAAGCTGTAGCCCGGCGTCTTGTACCCGGCGAACCAGTCGGCCTTGCCCAAAGAGGCGTCCAGCTCCGCTTCCAGCTTCGCCAGCAGGCCCTTCGCGTCGAAGTGGCCAGCGTCGAGGCCGCGCGCCTGCGCCACCTCGGGCACCGGCGCCACGCCGTGATCCGAGGTGAAGACGACCACGTATCTCCCCTTGCCCACCTGCGCGTCGAGGGCGGTGAGGAGGCGGCCCAGCTCGCGATCGACGTGGAGGAACTCGTTGAGGCCTTCCGGTGAGTCGGGGCCGAACTCGTGGCCGATGCGATCGTGCCCCGAGAAGCTGATGGTGAGGAGATCCGGCACCTCGTCCTTCCCCAGCTCCAGCGCCCTCACCGCGTCCAGCGCGAGATCGATCTCCGCGGTGTCCAGGAGCGGTTGGAGCTCCGGGCGCTCGGCGAACGGCTCGCTGTCACCCTGGCGGCTGGCCTTCGGCAGCTCGGGGGCCTTGCCGGTGACGCCGCCCCCCGGCAGGCCCCAGGCGAAGGTGCCGGCCAGCACCAGCTTCGCCAGCTTCTCGTTGACGCCCTTCGTCCACACCGGCAGCTCCTTCGCGTAGAAGCTGCTGGTGGTGAAGAAGGGCTTGTCGACGTCGAGCCACACCGCCGTGCCCGCGTGGCCTGCGGTGAGAATGGCGGAGCGATCCTTCGCGGAGATGCTCACCGCCTTCGCGGCGTCGTGGTGGCCCCTCACCGTGTCGGCCAGGGTGGGGACCTTCAGCCACCTTGGCGAGGTGCCGTCGCGCGGCCGGGGATCGCGCCCCAGCACCGTGTGGCTGGGATCCTCCGTCGACAGGCATGGCTTGCCGGTGGCGCCGTCGATCCAGTCGTTGGCGGCGATGCCGTGGATGCGCCCATACGCCCCGGTGACCAGCGTGGCGTGCCCGACCGAGGTGATGGTGGGCGCGGCCTCGTAGCGCAGCTCGTGGAAGGTCGTCCCTTCGTGTGTCATCCGCTCGAGACCGCCGGTCGCCTGCGGCAGCCGCGCGCGGAAGGCCTCCGCAGAGAGCTGATCGACGATGATCATCACGCCGAGGCGCGGACGCTCCGCAGCGAACGCAGCCCCCGACAGCAGCACCACCAGCAACGTCATGCGCAGCACGGACGGGGCTTCTACCCGGGCAGCCTCCGGCTGTCGTGACTTTGCGGTGACAGGACCACACCTCGCCACAGGCCTGCCGGCGAGGCGGGACCATGAGACTGGGCTGTGCGTCAGGCCGCCAGCGCCACCACTGGCCGGAAAGCACTGCGACGGCGGGCCGTGCGTGGTCGATCACCTGGCCCCGCCCAGCGGCTCGCTCTTCGTCAACGACTCCGGCAACCGGGTGATCCGGCGCACCTGCTGACGAGCAAGTCCGTCTCCCGAGGCGAGGGAGGCTGGACGCCCGGCTTCGGGCCACGCGCCTGGCAAGGGAGCGAGACGGCCGACCCACCGGTTTGGCGCGAGACCGCTTGCCGGCTCACCCGGACCGGCGCCGGAGCAACCGAGCCACGAGGCCTCGCGCCTGCGGCACTCCGAGGGCGATCGCCGCCGCGCCGTAGAGGACGCAGAAGAGCGTCAGCAGCCCGAGGCTCACCGGGAAGATCGTCAGCGCCGGCGGCGCGAGGACAGCGCCACCCCACTCCGCCGAGGCGCCGGTGGAGGCCCCGTACGTCGCCGTCAGCCACGCCTTCGCGCCCAGCGTCCCCGCGCCTGCCACCAGCGCCGCCACGCCCACTCTGAGCAATTGCGGCGCCACGCCCGGAACGCCGCCCAGCTCCTTCGCGAGCGCCCGCTTGAGCAGCTCCATCTCCAGCCACGCCGTGACGCCAGTGGTGACGGTGATGAAGACGGCGCCCAGGTGCTGCGGCAGGCCGAGCTGCCCGGGGAGGATCCGCACCGCGTAGTACCCGAGCGCCACCCCCAGCCCCACCCGCAGCGCGGCGAACTTGAGCGGCGTCCGCGTGTCCCTGAGCGCGTAGAAGGCCGAGCTGTACAGCCGCCCGCTGGTCTGCGCCCACAGCGCCACGCCCGAGCCGATCAAGATGTACCAGGTGAAGCGCGAGTCGGCCGCGGTGAAGGCCCCGGACTCGAGCAGCGCCCCGGAGATCAGATCCCCCGCCGCCAGGAACCCCACCGCCGAGGGCACCACGAAGAAGGCGAGCCGCTCGAGGCCGGCCTGGAGCCGCTCCTTCAGCGCCGCCGCCCGCTCGTCGTGCGACTTCACCGCGTCCTCGCTCATCGCCGGCAGCTCGGCCGCGCTGATCGCCATCCCGAAGAGGCTGATAGGCAAGAGCGCGATCGTCTGCGCGTAGGACAGCGCCGCCACCGCCCGCTCGGAGATGAGGGACGCATACGCGGTGTCCACCCACGCGCTCACCTGCACCACCCCGCGCGCCGCCACCGCCGGCAGGAAGCCCGTCACCACCGCGCGCACCGAGGGCAGGGACAGCGTCGGCCTGGGGGACAAGCGCCCCAGCAGGCGGAGGACGTTCGGCACCTGCACCAGGAACTGCGCCACGCTGCCTGCCACGTTGCCCCACGCCGCCCACCGGACCAGCGTCTCGCGTGCCTCGCCGCGGAAGGCGATCAACGCCGCGATGATGCAGCCGTTCCACACCACCGGCGCCGCGTACGAGAGGAAGAACTTGCGGTGGCTGTTGAGGATCCCCAGGCACCACGCCGACAGCACCAGCACCCCGGTGCCGGGGAAGATCAGCCTCACCAGGGCGACGGTCAACTCGCGGGAGCGGCCCTCGTAGCCGGGGGCGATCACGTCGACGAGCAGCGGCGCCGCCACCACGCCCACCAGCACCAGGCCCGACACCAGCACCGCGAGCAGGCCGAACACCGCGCCTGCCACCGCGCGCGCGCCCTCCTCGTCCTTCTTCGCGCGCAGCCCCGCGAACACCGGGATGAAGGACGCGGACAGCACGCCTTCCCCCAGCAGGTTCTGCAGCACGTTGGGGATCCGCGTCGCCGCCGCGTAGGCCGCCGCCTCCACCCCGTTGCCCAGGTAGTGGGCGAACAACTTCTGCCGGGCGAGGCCCACCAGCCGCGACAGGAGGATCCCCGCGGCCACGAAGACCGCCCCGCGTCCACTCCTGCCCGCGCTCTGCGTGTCCGTCGGCACTCGCTCGAGCACTGTATGCGACCGCTGTGCCGAGTCGAGCCGGCGTCCTTGACCTGACACCCCCGACCGGCCAAACACCGAAGCCGTGAGCCGAATCCTGGTCGTCGACGACGAAGCCAACCTGCGCAAGGTGCTCGCCGCCATGCTCCGCAAGGACGGCTACGAGGTCACCGTGGCGGAGAACGGCGAGGTCGCGCTCGCCGAGTTCGAGAAGAACGGCGCCGACGTGATCATCTCGGACCTGGTCATGCCGAAGGTGGGCGGCATGGAGATCCTCGCGAAGGTGAGGGCCGCCCGCCCCGACGTGCCGGTGATCATCATCACCGCGCACGGCACGGTCGACTCCGCGGTGGAGGCGATCAAGCTGGGCGCCTTCGACTACATCACCAAGCCCTTCGAGCACGCGGAGATCCGCAGCGTGGTGGCCAAGGCCGCCCGCACCCAGGAAGCCAACCTGGGCCACGTGCCGCCGGAAGGCCGCGCCCGCCAGTCGCTGATCGGCGCCTCCCCGCTGATGGCCGAGCTGTCGAAGATCATCGACAAGGTGGCCGACACGCCGTCCACGGTGCTGATCACCGGCGAGTCCGGCACCGGCAAGGAGCTGGTGGCCACCGCGCTGCACGACGGCTCCTCGCGGCGCGACAAGCCGCTCATCAAGATCAACTGCGCGGCGATCCCCAAGGATCTGATGGAGTCCGAGCTGTTCGGCTACGAGCGCGGCGCCTTCACCGGCGCGGTCACCTCCAAGCCCGGGCGCTTCGAGCTGGCGGACGCCGGCACGCTCTTCCTCGACGAGATCGGCGAGGTCCCGGTGGAGATGCAGGTCAAGCTGCTGCGCGTGCTGCAAGAGAGCGAGTTCGAGCGCGTGGGCGGGATCAAGACCACCCGCGTCGACGTGCGCCTCATCGCCGCGACCAACCGCGATCTGGAGAAGGAGATCGACGCTGGCCGCTTCCGCAAGGATCTCTACTACCGGCTCAACGTGGTGCCGATCCACCTGGCCCCGCTCAGAGATCGCAACAGCGACGTCCCGCTGCTCGTCCGCCACTTCATCGAGAAGTACAACAAGCGGCTCAACAAGAAGATCGAAGGCATCAGCAACGACGCGATGATCCGCCTGCAGGCCTACCCCTGGCCCGGCAACATCCGCGAGCTGGAGAACCTGATGGAGCGCGTGCTGCTCTTCGCCGACGGCCCGCGGATCGAGCTCGGCGATCTGCCCGAGCCGGTGCGCGGCGGCGTCCACGCCCCCACCCACGTCCCCGGCGACGCCGTGCCGCAACCAGGTGAGAAGCCGCTCAAGGACGTCCTCAAGGAGAAGCAGGCAGAGATCGAGAAGAGCTTCATCGTGCAGGCGCTCCAGAGGACCGACGGCAACGTGACCCGCGCCGCCAAGCTGCTGCAGATCAGCCGAAAGTCGCTGCAGACCAAGATGAAGGAGTTCGGCCTGCGCGACGAGTCCCCGCCGGAGGACTGAGGTGGCCAGAGAGGCGCTGCTGGTCGTCGATCTCGAAGGCGTGGCCGGCGTCGAGAGCCCCGCCGCCCTGCTCTTCGGTACCCCCGAGTACGAGCGCGCGCGCAGGCTGCTCACCGACGAGGTGAACGCCGCCGTGGAAGGGCTGCTCGCCGCCGGCTTCACCCACGTGCGCGTCTCCGACAGCCACCTCTCCGGCTCTGGCGCCGCCAACGTGCTGGAGGACGAGCTGCACCAGGCCGCCAGCCTGCACCTGCTCGACGACTGGTACGCCGAGTCCCTCTTCGAGGACGTGGCCGCGGTGGCCTGCCTGGGGATGCACGCGCCCGCGGGAGGAGCGGGCTTCGCCGCGCATACCGTCAACCTGTCCAGCCGCTGGTCCGTGGGGGACCGCCTGGTGTCCGAGAGCGACCTGGTCCTCGATCTCGCCGCGCAGCAGGGCGTCCCCCTGGTGTTCATCTCTGGAGACGACGCGCTGGAAGCGCACCTCGGGCCGCGCGTGCCCTTCGTCCGCACCAAAGAGGCGCGCTCCGCCGTCCGCGCCGAGTCGAGCAGCGCCCCCGAGGTCCACCTGCTCCTCCGCGCCGCCGCCCAGCGCCCTCCCGTCAAGGCGCCGGCGCTCCCCGAAGGGCCGCTCCGCCTCGACTTCCACCTCGCCGCGTGCGCCCAGGCCGCCTCGCGCCGCGGCGCGTCTCGCACGTCCCCCACCTCCGTCGAGGTGACGGGCGCGTCGCCCCGCCAGCGCTACTCGAAGGCGCTGGCCGCGGGGCACGCCGCCGATCCTTTCCTGCTGCTGGCCGTCGGGGGAGAGGCCGGCTCGCGGTGGATGGTGGAGGACGCCGAGGCCCTCCTCTGCCTGCCGTGGCGCGCTCAAGTGCCTCCTGGGTTGAAGGAGTCCGCCGACCGCGCCCTCACCGCTTTCCTGGCGCTCACCGCGGACGACAGCGACGCGAGCCGCGCCCTGCGCGCGCTGGCCCTGCACATGCTGGAAGGCTGCGCCCCCGACTTCTTCGACCGCCGCGGCCTTGGGCCCACGCTGGACGACGCCCTCGCCGCCGCCGCGTCCGTCTCGATGGGGCTGGGCCACGTCTTCGATCCCGAGCTGCTGCAGGCGCGGATCGACGTCTGGTACCTGCGCAGGCTGCGGGGACTCCCGCAGGAAGGGCCCGCGCCCACGACGGTGGCCCAGGTGCTGCACCGACTCAACGACGGTGACTCCGCCATCTACGCGTGGCTGTTGGGCGAGCTGGCCGCGAAGTGCGGGGTGGACGCCCGCCTGCCTTTCGAAGAGCGCCCCTGGCGCGGCCAGTCCCGCCTGCTCGATCTCTACTGCCTCACCCACCTGGTGCTCCTCGACACGGACTACTTCGCCCGGCCGCTCGGAGGGCCGCGGGCGCCGGAGTGGTTGGCAGGACTGCTCGCCGGCGCGCCGGGCGTGGCCGAACGCGACGAGGTGGATCTGGCCGGGGAACTCCTCTTCTGCCTCGCCTTCGCGTCAGAGGTGCACGCGGCCGCCATCGACGCCCTCGTGGCCGTGGTGCAGGGCGCGCTCACGTCCGAGGGGGTGCGCGACCCCCAGACGGGCCAGCCTGACGCCCACGCCACCGCCTCGGCCCTGCTGGGCCTGGCCGCCGTCCTGGACGCCCGCCGCCCCCGCTGACGCCTGTGCTACAGCGCTGTGGCAGAAAACTCGCAAGCGCCCCCCACGCCGCTAGGTTCGCCTCACTCCCCCCTTCTGCCGAGAGCTCGCATGCCGGATCTGCCCACCATCGGAGCGCCCCCCAGGCCCAACCCCGCCGTGCCTGTGGCGCTCACCGCCATCGCCGTCGGGCTGCTGTCCGGGCTCGTGTACTGGTGGACACATCGTCCGCCCTCGCCGTCGCCCACCGTCGCGGCCGTCACGCCGCAGGCACCGTCCAGGCCCGCCGAGGCGCCCCAGGCTGCCCCCTCCGCGCCAGGGCCTGCGCCGTCCGCGCCGGCCCAGGCCCCTGCGCCTTCGCTCGCGGCCGCAGAAGCGAGCCTCAAGTCCGTCAGCGTCACCATCGCCGGCCCGCTGGAGACGGCGCTGGTCTCCGCGGTCGGCAAGGAGACGGGCGCGCCCCTCACGCAGGTGGTCACCCGCACGCTGGTGTGGTGGCTGCGCGTCCCGCAGGACCTGGTGAGGCACGACGCGCTGTCGGTGGTGTACGAGGTCCGCCCCGGGCACGAGCCGGTGGTGCACGCCGTGCGCTTCACCAGCGGCAAGCTGGGCAAGACGCTCGAGGCCTACCGCTACCAGGCGAAGGGCGCTTCCTTCTCGCGCTTCTTCCAGCCCGACGGCACCGAGTTGGAGGAGCGGCTCACCGACGGGCCGCTGGAGAGCTACGAGCAGGTCACCTCGCTGCTGCGCGACGGCCGCAGGCACAAGGGCGTGGACTTCAAGACGCCGGTGGGCACGCCGGTCCGCGCCACCTTCGACGGGGTGATCAGCCGGAAGAACTGGAACTTCAACGGCAACGGGAACTCGGTGGAGATCGAAGAGTCCGGCGGCAAGCGCCGCACCGCGCTCTTCCTGCACCTCTCCGAGCTGCCGAAGTCGCTGCAGCCCGGCCAGCGCGTGCGCAAGGGAGAAGTCTTCGCCTCCTCCGGCAACAGCGGCCACAGCTTCGCGCCGCACCTCCACTACCAGCTCATGCTGGGCGACACGGTGCTCGATCCCTTCGACAGCCACGCCACCACGCGCGCCTCCCTGCCGGCGGAGGAGAAGGCCGCTTTCAACCAGGCCCTGGCGAGCCTGCGCAAGGCCCTGCCCGCCGAAGCCGTCATGGGCGCCGCGCGCTGAAAAAGGCTCCAGATCGTCCGCACTTGAAGGGCCCGTTTCCTTGACCGGCCCCACCCCCGCCACTACGGTTTGAGCCCAGAAATGAAGCGCGTCGGGGTCCTGCTGCTGACAGTCTGTGCGTTCACGGCTCAGGCGGCCGAGGTGACCCGCGTCGCGTCGTCCTTCGAGGACGATGATCCCTTCGGCATGTTCCTCGACTTCACCTTCGATCGCACCCAGGACAGCGCGAAGATCGTCCGCGAGTGGTACCAGGACTCGAAGATCACCGACGTCACCGAGCTCCGGTACAACAAGTTCGAGACGAAGCTGGCCATCGACGTGGCCCTCGGCCTCTACAAGGATCTCGAGCTTCACGTCGGGGTGCCGATCATCTTCCAGCAGGATCGCTACTGGAGCTTCGCGGCGGGCACCGACGCGAACAACACCACCCTCTACCGCAACTGCAGCGACGCCCGCGGGAACCTGTGCACCACGCCGGGCCAGGGCACGGGCCACCTGTTCGAGGTGGGCGATCCGTCGGCGTCGTACCGCAGCGGCCTGGGCGACTTCCAGGTGGGGCTGGGCTGGGCGCCCTTCGTACAGAAGAAGGACTGGTCCAAGCCGACCTGGGTCTTGCGCTTCGACTGGACGATCCCCACCGCGACCAAGCTGAACCCGTCGGTGCCGACCACCAGCGGCTCGCGCGGGGCGATCGGCGACCGGCTGCACAAGTACACCTTCAGCACCGCCGTCTCGAAGCGCCTGTGGTTCGCCGAGCCGTACGTGAACATCTGGTACACGCTGCCGTGGCGAGGGCCGAACTTCTATTCCAACTGCGACGATCCCTCGGACGAGCGCCTGGGCCGGGCGGAGAACTGCGGCGGCCCGCACTGGACGCGCGAAGAGACTGGCATCCGCCCCGCGCACACCGGCGGCGTCGTCTTCGGCAGCGAGCTGACCGTCTTCGAGAAGGCGGAAAACCACCAGCGAGTGGCCTTCGATCTGCGCGGCTTCTTCAGCTACACCTCGGAGGGCCGCTACTACAGCGAGGTGTCAGACCTGCTGGGCAAGCTGACGTACGTCTCCGACTACGGGCAGGTGGGCGGGCAGCTCGGCTTCGTGGGCCAGGCGGCGGAGTTCGTCACCCTGCGCGCCTACGCCTCGCTGGCGTACAACACCGAGCGGGTGCTGACGAACGAGAACATCGGCCACGACATCGACGGCAACGGCACGGTAGACGTCACGGCCAACCCCAGCGAGTTGAACCCGAACTTCGACAACCGCCTCGATCGCCCCGGCCGCCGGCTGCGCGTCGAGGAGCAGTCGATCTTCCGCATCACCGTCACCGCCACCTTCAATTTCTGAAGAGGGCCGCGCGCGGTGCTCCGGGCCAGCCTGTGCGTCGTCCTGCTGACCGCCGGCCTGGCCCCGGCCCAGGCGCCTGTGCCCCAGAGCCCGCCCCCGCCTCCCCCTCTGGAGACGACGCCTGCCACGCCGCCCGCGCCTGAAGCCCCGGCCCCGGAGGCCGCTCCGCCTCTTCCTCCCGCCCCCACGCACCTCTCCTTCGGGCTGGAGAACTTCCAGCCCACCGCGGCCCTCGGCTTCTCCATCGAGCTGCTCGGCAGCAGCGGCGCCTCCATCGCCGGGTGGTTGGGGGTGGCGATGCACCCGGTGCCCGGCGACGAGTGGTCCGGCTGGGTGGCGCTGGGGGCCGAGCTCAACGGGTACTTCCCCTTCAGCGGCCCGGGCACCTTTGAGTTCGTCCCCGAGCTGCGCGGCGGGATGAGCTGGGTGCGCAGCCCCACCACCGCCTGGGTGAGCCGGCTCTTCCCGCACCTCGAGGTGTACACGCTGGTGGGCTTGCGGACCGGCACCTCGCTGCGCAAAGCGGCGGTGCGGATCGGCGCGGGCGTGTCCTTCATCGAGTTCGCGGCCTGGCAGGCCCGCCTCAGCACGCGCGCGCCGGGGCTGCCCTGGGCGATCGAGCTGACCTACGACTTCGACACGGTGGGGATCCTCACCCTGCGGATCCTCTACCACTTCTAGAGCACCGCCGCGCCAACTGGGCCAGCGTGGGCAGGCCCGCCACCGCCCCCAGGCGCGTCACCGCGTGGGAGCCGACCAGGCAACCGAAGCGGGCGAGGCCGTGCACCACCTCCACGCTGAGCGCCTCCAGCGCCGCGCGGGTGTCCGCCTGCCGAGTGAGGCCGTAGAGCAGCCCGGCGGTGAAGCCGTCTCCAGCCCCGGTGGTGTCCACCACCGTCACCCTGGGCGCTGTCACGCGGCCGGTCTGCCCCTTGAAACGGAAGGCCGCGCCCTTCGCCCCGCGGGTCACCACCGCCAGGGTGACGCCCTGATCCTCCAGCCAGGAAAGGGCGTCCTCCACCCGGCGCCGGCCGGTGACGAAGTGGATCTCCTTGTCGGAGAGCTTGAGCACCGCGCACGAGGGGAGCAGCGCGCGCACCAGCGCCTCCAGCTCCGCCGGCCTGCGCCAGAGGTGCAGCCGCAGGTTGGGATCGCACGAGGTGAGCTGGCCCCGGTGGTGCGCCGCCCGCACCGCCTCCGTCACCGCCGTGCGGGCCCTGGGTTCCAGGAGGGAGTTGGTGCCCACGTGCAACACCCGCGCGCTTCGCAACAGCGGCGCCGCGGCCCGGGTGTCCTTCGCGGCCAACTGCTTCTCGGCGGTGTGGTCCCGGTAGAAGACGAAGCTGCGCTCTCCCTTGCGCGTCAGCGACACGAAGCCCAGGCCCGTCTTCGCCCCCGCCAGCCGGCGGAAACACGAGACGTCCACCCCTTCCCGCGCGAGCCCCTGGTGGAGGAAGGCGCCGAACTCGTCCCCGCCGGTGACGCCCACCAGCGCCGAAGACGCGCCCAGCCGGGCCAGCCCCACCGCCACGTTGGCGGGCGCACCGCCCAGGCGCGGCGTCCACCGCTTCACGTCCCGGACCCGACGGCCCCGCGCCTCGGGCAGGAAGTCCACCAGCGCCTCTCCCATGCACACCACGTCCACGCGCCGCTTCGTCATCAGTCGGTGCCTACCTGTTCCATGAAGTCCACCGACTTGAGCCGCCGGCCCAGGTGGTGCGCGATGAAGGTGTTGAGCAACTGCCGGGCGCGCGCGCGCAGCTCCGCGGGCAGGGGCGTCCGCTCTCCGGCCTGCAGCCGGGCCAGCGCGTCCACCAGCGAGGCGGACACCGGAACGCCGCGCGGCACCCGCGGCGCGCAGCCCTCGCACACCACGCCGCCGTGCTCGGGATCGAAGAGGGGCCGCGCTCCCGTCGGACCGCCGCAGAGGGCGCAGGGAGCGAAGCGCGGCCTGAAGCCGGTGTGCTGCAGGGCGTCCAGCTCGAACTTGAGCAGCGAGGTAGGCCCGGCCTGGCGCTCCTCCAGCAACTCCAGGTACCCGCGCAGGGCGTCGAAGAGAGCCTCGTGGGGCTCGTGATCTCGCAAGAGCTCCCGGCACAGCTCCAGGCTGTAGAGGGCGCGGGCGATGCGCGGCAGCTCCTCCCGGAGGTGGTGGTACGAGCGCAGCACGTCCACGCCGTCCAGCCGCAGGGTGTCTCCGCGCCGCTCCACCAACTGGGCCTTGAGCCAGGTGCCGGCCTCCAGCGCGCCGGCGAAGCGCCGCTTCGACTTGCGCGCCCCGGCGGCGAAGGCGGTGAGGCGGCCGTGGGCCCTGGTGAAGAGCGTCACCAGGCGATCGGCCTCGCCGTAGTCCACGCAGGAGAGCACCAGGGCCTCGTCGGTGAAGCGCTCCATCGGCTTGGGGCCTCTAGCAAATCCGCGCGCCTCAGCGGTTGGCGTAGCGCAGGGCGAGCTCGTACATGGCCTTGAGCGCGAGGGCGAAGGCGCCGGTGCAGAGGGTCGCGAAGAGCACCCGCAGGGTGAGCCAGGCCCGCTCCCGCCTCGCCTTTTCCAGCGAGGGGGGATCGAAGGCCTCTTCCCGAGGCGCCTCGGGGATCGCCTCGAAGCGGCTCACCGCCTCGGCCGGCTCGAGGCCCACCACCACCGCGTAGCTCTTGATGTAGTTGAGCATGAAGACGCGCTCGGGGAGCCGCTCGCTGAGGCCTTCCTCCAGCGCGTCCACCAGGGCCGGGCTGATCTTCGTGCTCCGGGCCACCTCGTCGACCGACAGCCCGCGGCGGACCCGCTGGGCCTTCAAGAAGCGGCCGAAGTCGACGTAGTCGGGCGCAGGCGGGCCTGCGCTCATGGAGCAAGCTGCGCCTTGAGCTGCCGGCACAGGTCCTTCTGATCGTCGCTGCCGGCCTTCTCCAGGCAGGTGTCGAAGCTCTTCCTCGCCTCGTCCACTTCCCCCTTCTTGGCGCGGCACAGGCCGTCGTACTGCCAGGCGTCGGCGCGCTCGGGGCAGTGTTCGCGGTAGCGGCCGAAGTACTTGCACGACTCCTCGGCGTTCTGCTGCTCCTCGTAGAGCTGCCCCAGCTTGAGGTGGCCCAGGCAGTACTTGGGGTTGATGGTGATCGCCGCCTTGAGGTGATCGAGCGCCTGCTGCACGTCTCCCTTCTTGTAGTAGGCCCAGCCGAGGTTGCCCTGGGCGATGAAGGGCGCGCCGTACAGCACGTCGTTGAGCGCCTTCTCGTACTGGGCGATGGCGTCGTCGTAGCGCTTCATGTCGATGTACAGGTTGCCTAAGTTGGTCCGGGCCTCGCTGTAGTCTGGCTTGAGCTCGAGGCACTTCAGGTACGCCGTGAGCGCCTCGTCCAGGCGCTTGAAGGCGTGCTGGAGGAGCAGCCCCCGCACGTGCCAGGCCTCGTGCATCTCGGGGTTCAGCTTGAGCGCCTCGTCCACCTCCTGGAAGGCCGTCTGGGGCTGCTTCACCAGGTTCTGCACCGCGAGCTCGTAGTGGATCTGCGCCTGCTCACGATCCTTCTCGGTGACGATGTGCGCGCACGAGGAGAGCGCCACGGCCAGACAGAAAGCCGAGAAGAGCTTGCCCAATTGCACCACGCCAGCCGACTTCCCGGTGGCGGGCTTGCCGCTCCCAGGCGGACCCGAGCCCGTCGCGGTGCCGGCCGGCGGAGGCTCGCGCTGGAAGATGGGCAGGGTGCGGATCATCGAGTCCTGCTCGTCGACGGGCCGGCCGCGGAAGTTCAGGTTGTCCATGATGAAGCCCATCGACTCCACGAAGCCCAGCGCCTCGGCCTCCTCTGATTGGTATTGCTCGGCGACCACGGTGCCGTTGGACGGGACGTAGATGGCGCACTCCCCGCTGTCCGGCATGTAGAGGTAGACGAAGACGGCGAAGCCGCTGGGCCCGCGCAACCCCAGCACGTAGCCGGACGCCGGCCCCGCCTTCCGCCCCGGCACCGCCAGGTGCGGCTGGTTGAGCGACTGGTACAACTGCACCACCTGCTCCTTCACCGCGGGCAGGCCCTTGAGTCGCTCGTCGATGGTGAACATCGGCTCCCTGTCTTCTTGCTCGAGGCGCGCCGCTTAGCGCGTGGTGAAAGAGTACTGCTGCACCAGGTCGTCCGTGTCCGCGGCAGTCACGCTGAAGGCCACCACCGACTTCTCGATCACCACCTTCTCGCCTTCCACCTTGCCTTCACCGACGATCACCCGGAACAGGTGCGCCTTGCTGTAGCTCTTCCGCTCGGCGCCCTGGGTGGGCAGCTTCTTGGCCTGCATCGTCACCTGGTTCTTCCCCGGCAGGAGCTTCTTGGTGATGTCGGTGACGATCTGCCCTTCATTGTTGGGCAGCGTGCGCAGGTGCTGGCCATTCAGAAAGACGTCGATGTCGTACTCGGTGGCGCCCTGAGTGGTCTGCTCGGTCACCAGGTAGTACCGCATGGTGATCTTCCCCTCGGCCGGAGGCGCCTTCTCCGGGCCGACGTTGACGCGCTTCACCGAGTAGCCGGGCGCGTCGATGTGCACGTCGCCCTTCTCGTCGATGCGGACGTTCACCTTCTCGAAGGAGTGGTTGGTCAGCCCTTCGATGTTGGTGCCATTCACGTACACGTCCGTGGCGAGGGCGACGGACGAGACGAAGGTGAGCAGGAGAGCAAGGACTCGCAAGGGACCTCCGGGATCGGCCTGAAGCGTATTGTCGCAAACGGTTGGGACCTGAGGAAAATTCTCGCTTTCAGCGGACGCGCCGGAAGGGTTTCCCCGCCGGCTCTTTTACACATATGGTGCGATTTCGGAGGGGAGCATGTCCCACACCACCGCGCGTCTGCTGGTCGTCACCGTCCTGTCGTCAGTGCTGGCCTTTGCCATCGGCAGCTGCAGCGCTCCCCCCGTCCAGACCTGCGAAGCCGGCTGCCCCGCGGGCACCGTCTGTGACACGCCCACCAATCTCTGCGTCGCCCAGGTGGACGCAGGCGAGGGAGGGGGCGCTGGCGGAGGCGCTGGCGGAGGCGCCGGCGGAGGTACCGGCGGAGGCACCGGCGGAGGTACCGGCGGAGGTACCGGCGGAGGCGGAGATGACGGGGGCGCGAGCTGCAGCCAGGGCATGACGCGGCCGTGCGCGGGCGGCTGCAACAACGTGGAGACGTGCACCGCCCAGGGGACGTGGGGAGCCTGTGCGCCGGCCTGCGCGACGGGCACTGAGTGCGTGTCCAACGCCTGCCGCTGCACCACCGCGAGCTGCACCGGTTGCTGCGCGGGGGACACCTGCCAGCCCGGAACTGCCCAGGCGTCGTGTGGGGCCAACGGCCAGGCGTGCGCGGACTGTGGCGCCTCCTCCTGCCAGGGCGGCGCTTGCGCCGGTTGCTCGATGACGTGCACCTCGGGCTGCTGCATCGGCAACGCCTGCCAGACGCCGTCGGTGACGACGTGCGGGACGGGCGGGGCCGCGTGCACCACCTGCGATACGCGCGCCAACACCTGCACCAATGGCAGCTGCGCCTGCGGGGATGGCGGGGTGTGCGCCCAGGGCCAGCGCTGCGTCGGCGGCTCGTGCACCTGCGATGCGACCAGCTGTCCTTCCGGCTGCTGCCAGAACGACCAGTGCCAGACGTGGAGCCCCACCACCTGTGGCGCGGCGGGAGCGGCCTGCGCGGCGTGTGACGCGACGAAGGCGGACTCCTGTACCAACGGTGCGTGCGGCTGCGGCTCCAACGCGGCCTGCGGTACGGGGCAGCGCTGCGTCTCGGGCGCGTGCGTGTGTGACTCCACCAGCTGTCCCACCGGGTGCTGCGACGGGACAGACTGTCAGGTGAACGTGCTGACGTCCTGCGGGACCGGCGGCGGCGCCTGCACCGCCTGCGACACCACGAAGGCAGACACCTGCGCCAACGGGACGTGCCGGTGCGGCAGCGCCGCGGCGTGCGCCCTCGGGCAGCGCTGCGTCTCGGGCGCGTGCGTGTGTGACGGCACCAGTTGTCCCACCGGGTGCTGCCAGTCCAACCAGTGCCGGGTGATGGACCTCGCCGCGTGTGGCACGAGCGGAGGCGCCTGCACCACCTGCGCGACGGGTCGCGCCGACACCTGCGCCGGAGGCCAGTGCCGCTGCGGCACCAACCCCCAGTGCGCGACAGGCCAGCGCTGCCTGGGCGGCACCTGCGTGTGCGACTCCACGAGCTGCCCCACTGGCTGCTGCTTTGGCAGCACTTGTGCGGTGAACACCCTGAACCTCTGCGGCACCAACGGCGGCACCTGCGCCGCCTGCGACACCTCGAAGGCGGACAACTGCGCCAACGGCGTCTGCCGCTGCGGCGGAAGTGCGGCGTGCGGCGCCGGCCAGCGGTGCTCCGGCGGCGCTTGCATCTGTGACGCGACCAGTTGTCCGTCCGGCTGCTGCCAGGGGAACACCTGCATGACGACCACCTTCCCCAACCTCTGTGGAACGGGCGGGCAGACCTGCTGGACCTGCCCGACCTTCACCTCCACTCAGTGTGGCTTCTCGCAGGGCACGTGCCGCTGCGGCTCGGGTGGCACCTGCGGCTCGGGCCAACAGTGCGTGGGGGCGCCCACCACGGCCACCTGCCAGTGCAATGGCACGTCCTGCCCCACGAGCTGCTGCAGCAGCGGGGCCTGCGCCGTCCGCAGCACCGCCAACTGCGGCGTGAATGGCGTCGCGTGCACCACCTGCAACACGACGCTCAACGACACCTGCGATGCGTCAGGTCAGTGTCGGTGCGGGGCGGTGACCTGCGACACCCGCTACGCGGATCGCTGCACCGCCGGAGCGTGCCGCTGCGGCACGGGCAACCCGTGCACCTCCGGCCAGCGCTGCGTGGGGGGCACCTGCGTGTGCAACGCCACCAGCTGCCCGGTCGGCTGCTGCAATGCCAGCAAGCAGTGCCGGCCGGGGACGACTCTCTCAGAGTGCGGCTCCGAGGGCATGGCTTGTCAGAGTTGCCCCGGCTGCCCGCCCCCCGGCACTCGCGTGTGCACGGACGGCTGCGACTGCATCTGAAGGCTGGTTAGCGCAGCTTCTTCTTCATCTCGAGGTGCGGCATGCCCGCCTCCTCGAAGACGGCGCCGTGCGGCTCGTAGCCGTGCTTCTTGTAGAATTCCATGGCCGAGAGCTGCGCGTGCAGCAGGATGCCGTTCAGCTTCCGCCGGGCGGCTTCGGCCTCCAGCGCCTCGAGCAGCTTCTTCCCCACCCCGCCCTTGCGCTCGTTCTGCAGCACCGCCATGCGCCCGACGCGGCCCCACGCGCCCGCCTCACCGTCGGGAGGCTGAGGCAGGGTCACCAGGCGGCCGGTGCCGATCGCGTGCCCCTTCGACAAGGCCAGGACGTGCCAGGCGGTGGCGTCGTCGGCGTCGCGCTCGAGGCTCTCCGGCACCGACTGCTCCTCGATGAAGACGATCTCGCGGATCGCCAGCGCCTGGAACAGCTCGCCCTCGTTCTCCACGGGCTTGATGACGATCTCTTTCGTGTCGCCCGACATCGCGCGGCTCTATACGGGAAATCGTCGTGGCTGCCCAGCGGACACTCGGCGCCGGCCGGCTGGCCGGCTTCTACGCCCTCTTCTTCATGGCGACGGGCGTCGCCCTGCCCTTCCTGCCGGGGTACTTCGAGGCCTCCGGCTTCTCGCCGTCGCAGATCGGAGTCCTCCTGGCGATCGGCCCCGGGTGCGCGCTCTTCATGCCTCCCATCTGGGGCCAGCTGGCCGATCGCACCGGCCGGCCCGGGCTGGTGCTGGCCGTGGTGTCCGCCGGCGCGGCCCTGGGCTACGCGTTGCTGGCCCTGGCCCCGACCTTCCTGGCGGCCTTCGGGGCGCTGCTCATCCAATCGCTCTTCTCTTCGGCCATCTCCACGTTGATCGACACCCTGGCCCTGCACCAGGTCGGCCTGGGCGGGGGCAGCTACGCGCGCCTGCGCGTCTTCGGCAGCGTCGGCTTCGTCATCTCCTCCATGGGCTTCGGGGCGGTGGTGTCCGGCTACGGGCTGGCCACGGTGCTGGTGCCGCTCGGGCTGATGACGTCGGCCGCGCTGTGGGCGGCGACGCTGCTCGCCCGCGCGCCCCGCGAGGATCGCGAAGGTCCCCGCCCCACCGTCCGCGCCGGCTTCGAGCTGCTCCGCCGTCGGGAGGTGGCCCTCTTCCTCGTGGCCACCGCGCTGCATTGGATCGCCTGCACCCCCTTCCACGGCAGCCTGGCGCTCTACGTGCGCGCGCTGGGCTTCGACCCGCTGACGGTGAGCCTGTCGGCCGGGCTCGCGGTCTTCACCGAGGTGGTGGTGATGTGGACCTGGCCGCGCTGGTCCGCGGCGATCGCTCCCCGCGCCCTGCTGATGGTGGCCTTCGCGGCGTCCAGCCTCCGCTGGGCGATCATGGCCTCGGCCGAGAGCCCCCTGGTGCTGATCTCGGCGGCGGTGCTGCACGCGCTCACCTTCGGGGCCTTCTACCTCGCGGCCGTGGCGTGGATGGCCGAGCGCACGCCTCCTTCCCTGCGCGCCACCGGGCAGGCCCTGTTCGTCGCCGGCACGTTCGGCGTCGGTGGGCTGGTGGGGTACGTCGGATCCGGCTGCGTCTTCGAGGCCCTGGGAGGCGCGCGGCTGTTCGCCCTGGCCGCCGGACTGGAGTGGCTGCCCGTCCTCGCCCTGTTGTCGCTGGGCGCTCCCCGCCGCGCCGCCGCCCCGCAGGCGACCCCCACCGAATAACCAACCGGGTCCGCTCGTCCCCGGGCCGGTGCTAAGTTCCCTTGCGATGCGACGCTTCCTCGCCCTGCTGACGCTGTGCGCCGCGGTGCCCGCCCTGGCCCAGAAGGAGGAGATCTTCGGCTCGGGCAAGCCGCCCACCTACCGCGAAGAGAAGATGGACAAGAAGTTCGCCAAATCGAGGGTGGCGAAGCTGCTCGACAAGGGGACGGACGAGCCGGCGTGCGTGCAGTTGCTGGGCGGCCTCTTCGTGGCGCTCGCCGAGATCATCCCCTCCCTGCACAAGCGCGACGAGAACTTCTCGCTCGATCCAACGCTGGTGGAGGCGGTCAACACGCAGCTCACCACCCCGCAGTTCCCGGCGATGGCCTACCTGGTGTCGATGGTCCGCAAGGTGATGATCACCGGGCACCTGCCCGACACCTGGCTGGAGACAGCCACGCAGCTCAACAAGACGGTGAAGATCATCGATCTGCCGAAGCTCAAGTCCGCCAACGAGAGCATCTCGCTGGCCGACAGCTCGTACTTCACCATCCCGCTTCTCAAGCAGCGGTACTACGCGGAGGTGCTGGGGGCCAACAGCGCCGTCACCACCGACGTGGTGGCCACCTTCCGTGACGCGTGGCTCGATCGCGACGTGGCCTGGGGCGGCGCGAACCTTGTGGACGTGGGCATCAACCAGCCCAAGGGCAAGAAGAAGAAGAAGTACCGCCTGGCCGAGGCCGAGGAGCTGGTCGCGGTGCTGCAGTGGATTCCCCCCGATCCCCGCAAGAAGGAGATCGATCTGATGGGCCAGCACCCGACCAGGGTCGATCCGATCGTCATCTACGCGCGCCTGCAGCCCAAGCAGTACACCGACATCGAGAAGCTCTTCCGTGGCCAGCGGATCATGCTCAAGGGCCGCTTCTGGGAAATGAACAAGCAGGTCACCGAGCTCGAGGTGCGCGACGCCGTCGTCTTCAACGAGACCGACTGGTCACAGGGAGTCGTGCTGGCCAACCCCGCGGAGATCTCCGCCTGCTCCGCGGCCATCAACGAGCTGACCGGCATCGCCCCCGACCAGCCCGGCGGCTTCAAGCACTGAATTTTCACTGGCGACGTCCTGCCGGCCGGACACGCGCGCACTGCCAGTTCGCCGCCAGGGTCCTCAAGGGCCTCCTGATTTCAGGGCGTTACGCATGGCATGTCGCGTGCTGAATCCCTCTCGTCCTGATGCTGGAGCGAGGGCGAGAAGCCATGAAGGTACAACCCACGGATCCTCAACCGGCGGTCCAGAAGACGACGGCGCAGCCCTTCAAGCAGTTGTTGGCCGAAGCGAAGAAGGGGCCGCAGCCGGCCGCGAAGCCGAAGAGCGCCGCGTCGACGACGGCGGGAGTCCCGAAGGCGCCGACTGCCCGGGTAAGGCCACCGATCTCCACGACGGTTGGGGCGAAAGCAGCCATCAACGCCACCAACGCCGTCACCACCGCCGCCGCCACCCGCGCCGCCAGCCAGACACGGCAGGTGGCCCGGCAGCACTCCGACGCCGAGGCCGATCGCCTCGCGCTGGTTCGCTCGCATCACCACCAGGCCGCGAGTCACCAGGAGGTGAAGGCCGTCGAGTCCACCGCCAGCGCGCTGCAGCGGGTGGACGCGCGGGTGCTGTCGCTGATCGTCAAGGAGCTCGAGTCCGCCTTCGAGAAGGAGCCCCCTCCGATCCCCCGTGCCGCCAACAGCGACGGCAAGCAGCCCTTCAGCGGCGAGCAGGTGCGTAGCCCCGCGCCGGTCGATCCTCCGGCGCGCGCCGAGCAGGCCGTGGCGCTGATCGAGCGCATCGAGACCTTCGTCAAGTCCTCCCGGCCGGCGCTGGCGCTGACCCTGAACAACAGCCTGGGCGCGCGGGTAGAGATCGAGCGGCTCGGCCCCGGCCAGGTGGCGCTCAAGCTGGTCGGCCAGCAGGGCCCGCCCAGCGCCGACGCCATCTCCCGCATCCGCGAGGAGCTCCAGGCCCGGGGCCTCAAGGTGGGCGCCCTGAGCGTCGCCTGACGCGTCACTTGAACTTCGGCGCCCGCTTCTCCAGGAAGGCTCTGACGCCCTCCTTCACCTCGGCGGAGGGGAGGATCTCGCTCATCGCGTACTGCTCGAGCTGCAGCGAGTCCTCGAGGCTCATCCCGTAGCCGCGATCGATGATCTTCTTCGCCCAGGCGATCGCCAGCGGGCCGTTGGCGAGGAGCTCCTTCGCCAGCTCCTTCGCCCTCGTCACTGCGTCGCCCGGCACCACCAGCTCGTTGATCAACCCCAGCTCCAGGGCGCGCACCGACGGGTAGGTGCGGCAGGTGAAGATCCACTCCTTGGCGATCGCCGGGCCCACCAGCCGCGAGAGCCGCGTCGTCCCGCCGAGGTCCGGCAGGACGCCCAGCTTCGCCTCGGGGAAGCCGAAGGAGGCGGCGCTCGAGGCCACGCGGAGATCGCACGCCAGCGCCAGCTCCAGCCCCCCGCCCACGCAGTGCCCTTCGATGGCGGCGATGGTGGGCTTCTCGAGGTGCTCCAGC
Source organism: Myxococcales bacterium (assembly GCA_020846875.1). Lineage (GTDB taxonomy): Bacteria > Myxococcota > Myxococcia > Myxococcales > Myxococcaceae > JADLDB01. The sequence continues at coordinate 98,753 of JADLDB010000060.1, forward strand.
ACCGAGAACAGCGCCTGCAGCTCGTGCTGCACCTTGCGCAGCTGCGCGCCGGAGGGGTTGGCAGAGATGTGCTCGAACAACAGCGCCAGATCCATCCCCGCGGAGAAGGCCTCGCGGCCCGCCCCGGTGAGGATCACCGTGCGGACGGACTCGTCGGTGGCGGCCTTCTCCAGCTCGGCTTCCAGCTTCTCCAGCATCTCGAAGGAGAAGGCGTTGTGCTTCTGCGGGCGATTGAGCGTCAGGACCAACACCCCGCCGTCCTGGGTCACGTCGAGCTCGTGGTGAGGCATGCGGCTCCTTCCTCAACTTCGCGTTGAACAGCCCCGACACACGACGGCCCCCGTCCCCTCGTCAAGCAGAGGGTGAGCGGGGGCCCTGAGGCGAAGCGCTGCGCAGCCCGGCGTTACTTGCCGGGGCCCATGTCCAGCATCGAGCGCTTGTCCGCCTTGTCCTTGAACTCCTCGGCCTCGGGCATGGCCGACTTCTTCTCGCTGATGTTCGGCCACGCCTTGGAGAGATCCGCGTTGAGCGTCTTGTACTCTGCCCACTTCTCCGGGAGATCGCTCTCCGGGAAGATCGCCTTCGTCGGGCACACCGGCTCGCAGGCGCCGCAGTCGATGCACTCGTCGGGGTGGATGGCGAGGAAGTTGGCGCCCTCGTAGAAGCAGTTGACGGGGCACACCTCGACGCAGTCGGTGTACTTGCACTTGATGCAGGGCTCGGCAACGACGTAGGCCATTCGACTCCTCCGGTGGGGACTGCTCTCGGCCGCTTTGTACCCGGTGCGCCACGTCCTCAGCAAGAAAACCCAGATCCGCCGACCAGCGCGGCTGCTTCATTCGGTGAGGTTACCTGAGCTAGGGTGCGCCGCTCATTCGCGGGGAGGGCCGCTCCGCGCCACCGAGGTGCCCATGCTGTCGACGCTCGTCTCGCTCTTCGCCGCCACCAGCGTGATCCAGCCGGCGCCGACGCATCAACTGCTCACCGACGACGGCGCCTTCCCCCGCGCCGAGGTGGGCGTGTTGTCCGCGCCCATCACGGGGGATCCGGTGTCGGCGGTGCGGGCGTGGGCCCTCTCGCAGCGCGCGCGCTACGGCCTGCCCGCCGCCTCGACGTTGACCTCCAGGGAGTCCTTCAGCACCCGCTTCGGCGCCAGCTTCCACCTGGCCCAGACGGTGAGAGGCGTGGACGTGTACGGCGCGAAGCTGGTGGTGACGCTGGACGAGTTGGCGCGCGTGGTGACGGTGACCAGCAGCCTGGAGCACGTCAACCGCGTGCTGGACGGCGAGCCGCTGACGACGGACCAGGCGCTCTCGCGAGCCAGCCAGGGACTGCCGATGACGGCGCTGCGCCCGGACGGCGTGCCGTACGGGGGCGCGGGGCGCTTCTACTTCAGGGTGGGCGACGAGCTGCACCTGGGCTTCCTGGCCAACGTGCAGACGCTCGACCTCACGAAGAACTGGTACGTCGCGCTCGACGCCGTCACCGGCCAGACGCTCTTCGTGCAGAACCGCGTGCACCATGCCCAACTGGACGCGCAGGTGTACCCCGTCAGCCCGGGCGGTCTGGACGCTGGCGTCGGGGCGACGCCCACGGAGCTGCGTGCGCTGCGGCACGCCGATGGCGGATCGCTGGTGGGTGCCTCGTGTGCAGCGCTGCAGGCGGACGGCGGCATGGAGAGCTTCGCCAACGACGCCGGTGAGCTCTGCGGCACTCAGTTGATGATGTACAACTGCTGCCCGTCCGAGGGCTGCGCGCCGGACGCCGGGCCGCGCCGAGTGGCCGGCACCGCCAACGTGATGGGTCTCAACGTGGCCTACGACGTGGCCGTCTGCGACCGGCTGCGCCGCGCCTCCAGCGTGCGCAACCCCACCGGCGACTACGTCTACACCCCGGGAGATCCGCCGGTGAACAAGATGGTGGTGGAGGCCGCCGATCCGTCCAACTCCGACGAGTTCGCCGAGGTGCACAGCTTCTTCCACGTGAACACCGTGTACGACTGGATGCGCCGGCTCTCTGTCAAGGCCAACGGCCTGTACGCGGGGAACCCGGCGATCGCGCCCTTCCAGATGCGCGACGAGCGGCGGATGCCTCCGCAGAAGCCGGCGGTCTGGGCGAACGTCATGTTCCCCAACTTCAACGAGCTGCTCGCCGGCGGCTTCCAGTGCCTGCTCAGCCCGCCGTGCCGGGCCAACACGCTGCTGCGGATGGACAACGCCGCCTTCTTCCCCCGGGAGAACTTCCAGCAACTGCCCCTGCCCGGCTTCGACACCGGAGTCGACACGCTGCTCATCTTCCAGGGAAACCAGGCGGACGCGGCCTACGACGCCACGGTGATCCAGCACGAGTTCGGCCACGGCGCCGTCTACGCCACCGCGGCCATCGCCTTCGACACCATCTCGGCGGACTCGCGCTCGGCCAACAACGAGGCGGGCGCGCTGCACGAAGGCTTCGCAGACTACATCGCCGCAGCGTTCAACAACCTGGCCGACGTGGGCCCCTACTTCGGGCCGCGGGCCGCGGCGGGCGCCGGCGTTCCAGGCGTGGCGCAGGACGACTTCCTGCGCTCGATGAACAACACCTTCACCTGCCCGGGCGTCCTCTGGGGCGAGGTGCACCAGGACAGCCAGCACGTGGCCGGCGCCCTGTGGGACGCGCGCAAGACGCACTTCCAGGGCAGCGACCAGGGCGACACCTTCGACGCGGCTTTCTACGCCATGCTGGTGGGCCTCACGCCGACGGCCGACTTCGCGACGACAGCGCTGGTGATGAAGGATCGGGTGAAGCGCGCCTTCCCGTCCATCACCGACGCCGAAGCGAGGATGGACGCCATCTTCGTGCAGCGCGGCGTGACGGGCTGCTCCAAGGTGCTCGACTTCCCGGCCAGCTCGGCACCGCGGACGTACTACGGCATTTCGGACGGCTCGAGCACCTTCCCCGGCGCGTTGATCCCCGGGCCCTTCCAGTTCCGGATCCCCGCGCCGCAAGGCGCCAGCCGCGTCACCCTGGCCGCGCAGGTGGGCGGGAACGGCAACCCCCTCGGTGGCAACCCGCCGACGCCGCAGCTCCTGGTGAAGGCCGGCCAGCCGATCACCTTCACGCGCTCGGGCAGCAACCTGATCAACACGGCCGACGCGACGGGCATGGCGCCCAACGGCGCGGGCCAGGTGGACGTCACCGTGCCGTGCGGCGGCGACGTGTACGTCAGCATCGGGGCGCGCAACGGGGCGGTGAACCTGCGGAACGTGAGCTTCACCCTGACGCCGCTGGCCTCGTGCACGCCGGAGCTGGACGCTGGCATGGGCGGTGGCGCCGGCGGAGGAACGGGCGGAGGAGGGGGCGGAGGCGGTGGAGACACCGTCACCATCCCGTCCGTGGGCCAGGGCAACGTGGCGACGCGTGAGGCGGCGAAGGTGGGCTGCGGGTGCTCGACGCCGGTGGACGCGTCAGGCCTCACGCTGCTGGCGCTGCTCACCCTGAGGCGTCGGGCGCGGCGCTGAGCACCTGGAGTCACCAGGCGTCGATCGGCGCGCCGTCGTCCTTCTTGCCTTTTTCCTTCGGCTTCTCGGGCGCTTTCTTCGCCTCGGCCGTGGCGCGCTTCTCCGCGGCCTCGCGCAGGCCCTTCCAGGCCTTGAGCTGCTCGTCGGCGGCGGGCTCGCGCAGGTCGACCTTCACCGCGAGCGACTGGTGCTCCGACACCAGGTTCCACACGCCACCCTCGTCGGCGAACAGCCACAGCACGCGGAAGGGCGGGTAGGTCTGCACCTTCTTTCCGGTGGTGACGCGCATCACCAGGACGCCCGCCGCCCAGCCGGACTGGTGATCGGGCGCCAGCCTGGCGCGCAGCGGGCCGTCCAACTTCCACGAGTACCCGCCCTTCTTGATCGCGGGGAGCTGCGGCCGGACCAGGTCCTTGAAGGCCTTTCCGCCCTCGAAGAGCTCGACCGGCGAGGTGCCCACCAGCACGAAGCCCGGGCGCTCGCTGGCGCGATCGACCTTCACCCCCATGTCCTCCACCAGCCGCCGGGTGAGGCCCACCAGTTGATCCGCGTCGGGGCCGCGCTCGTCGGCCACGGCCGACGGGGGCAGCAGCAGCCGGCTCGCGTCAGGCTTCGAGAGGAGCGCGTCCGACACGCCCAGCGACAGGTGCAAGGCGTCGATGCGCCAGCGATCGCCTTCCTTCACCGCGTGGCCGGTGAGGCGCGGCAGCCAAGTGGAGTCCTCGCCCTTGTGGGTGGCGGTCACCCGCGGCAGATCGTACAGCCACGCGGAGGTCTCTCCGTTTCCCAGGCCCACTGTGACGCGCGAGTCGGAGATCTCCAGCTTGTCGCCGCCGAGGGCCAGCGGCAGCAGCTCCTGCCGGGCGCGCTGCACCAGCGTGTCGCGGAAGTTGATCGTATCCGAAGGGCCCAGGCCGAACACCATCGCGTCGGCGGTGAAGAGTTCCTCGAGCTTGTCGGCCTCGCCGGCCTGCACGGTGGCGTAGAGCTCACCCACCAGCTTCTTCACCGCTTCCTGGGGATCGGCGGGCCGGGGGGCCTCGCGCACCTTCTTCGGTGGCGGCTTCGCGCAGCCCACGAAACAGACGAGGAAGACGAGCCCCAACCGACGCACATGGGCGACCTTGGCGCATTCCCTCCCGGCGCCAAAGCACGATCCCTCCACGCTCGAGGCCTACACGCGCCCACGCAGAGCCCTACTTCTCCGGGACGAGCCCGAGGTACTCGAGCGGATCGACCGGCACGCCCTTCTTGCGGACCTCGAAGTGGAGGTGCGGCCCGGTGGTGCGGCCGGAGTCGCCCACCGTCGACACCACCTGGCCCTCGCGCACCTTCTGGCCGGTCTTCACCCGCAGATCCCGATTGTGCGCGTAGAGGGTGATGAGCGCGCCGTCGTGCTCGACGATGACGATGAGGCCGTAGCCCTTCTGCTCCCCGGCGAAGAGCACCGTGCCGGGGGCGGCCGTCTTCACCGGCGTCCCTGCGGGCGCGGCGAGATCGATGCCGTCGTGCGGCTCCTTCCCCTTCTTCCCGAAGCGCGCGTACAGCACCCCGCGCAGGGGCCACTGCAGCACGCCGTCCTTCCTGCCCACCTTGACGGACTTCGGAGGCCGTTGCTCGGCCTCGGCGAGGGTCAGCGCGCGGGAGGACTGCGGCTCGGGCGAGTCGCGCGCCTCGACAGGCCTGCGTTCCTTCGCCCCGGGCACGACGAGCTCCTCGCCCACCTGGAGCTCCCGGGGATCCTCGATGCGGTTGGCCACCATCAAGTCTTCGACGGTGACGCCGTAGGCGCGGGAGATGCGGAACAGCGTGTCGCCCCTCTCCACGCGGTGGGTGACCAGCACCAGCTCCGGCTCCTGGTGGCTCTCGTCCAGCGCTCCCACCGAGGAGGCGGCCGAGGTGGTCGCGCAGCCCGCCCCGCACAGTGACAGCACGACTCCTGCCAGCAGGCGGCCTGGCGTGCGCGGCGACATCACCCGAGTGTCGGGCCGGGGCGGGAGGGGCTCAAGTCTTCTGCTGCGTGAAGCCCTCGATGGTCCACCCGCGCAGCAGCCCGAGGGAGGCCGCGTCGGTGAGATCGAGGATCAACGGGGTGAGGGAGACGAGCTGCTCGTCGTGCACCGCGGTGACGTCGGTGCCGGGCTCCTTGACGTGCTCGTACCCGGTCCCGCCGATCCAGTAGTACTTACGGCCGCGGGGATCTTCCTTCTCGATCACATCGGCGCCGTAGCTGTGCCTGCCCAGCCGCGTCACCTGGTAGCCCTTGAGCGGCGGGTACGCGGGGATGTTCACGTTGAGCAGCATGCGCGGAGGCAGTTGGCTGGCCAGCGCCGCCTTCACCAGCGCCCGGGCGAACTGCGCGGCGTGCGCGAACTCGAAGGTGCGGCGCGTCACCAGGCTGAAGGCGATCGACGGGATGCCGAGAATCGAGCCTTCCATCGCGGCGGCCACGGTGCCGGAGTAGATGACGTCGTCAGCCAGGTTGGGGCCGTGGTTGATACCGGACAGCACCAGCGCGGGGCGCGCGTCCTTCATCAGGTGGTTGACGGCCACGTACACGCAGTCGGCGGGCGTGCCGTCGACGGAGAAGCGCCGCTCCTCCTGCTGCTTGATCCGCAGGGGGTGGTGCAAGGACAGGGCGTGGGAGGTGGCGCTCTGCTCGTGCTCGGGCGCCACCACCCAGAGTTCCCCCAGGCCCTCCGCGGCGCCGATCAAGGCGGCCAGCCCGCGCGCGTGAATGCCGTCGTCGTTGCTGATGAGGATGCGGGGCGTCACTGCTTGATCGCCGCGCGGCCGGCGTAGCGGGCGTGCGCGCCGAGCTCCTCTTCGATGCGTAACAGCTGGTTGTACTTTGCGATCCGATCGCTGCGGCTGGCGCTGCCGGTCTTGATGAGCCCGCAGTCCAGCGCCACGGCCAGGTCGGCGATGGTGGTGTCCTCCGTCTCGCCGCTGCGGTGGCTCATCACGCTGGTGAAGCCGGCGCGGTGGGCCATGCGGACCGCCTCGATCGTCTCGGTGAGGGTGCCGATCTGGTTGACCTTCACCAGGATGGAGTTGGCGATCCCCTGCTCGATGCCGCGGGACAGGCGCGTCACGTTGGTGACGAAGAGATCGTCACCCACGAGCTGCACCTTCTTCCCCAGCTTGTCGGTGAGCGCCTTCCAGCCGTCCCAGTCGTCCTCGGCGCAGCCGTCCTCGATGCTGACGATGGGGTACTTCGACACCAGCTCCTGGTACCAGGCGACGATGCCCGCGGAGTCGAGCTTCTTGCCGTCGGCCTTGAAGGCGTACTTCTTGGACGCCTTGTCGAAGAACTCGCTGGCGGCGACGTCGAGGCACAGGGAGATCTGCTCGCCGGGCTTGAAGCCCGCGGCGTTGATGGCCTCCATGATCAGCTTGAGCGCGTCCTCGTTGGTGGGCAGCTCGGGGGCGTAGCCGCCTTCGTCGCCCACGCCGGTGGCCAGCTTCTTCCCTTTGAGGATCTTCTTGAGCGCGTGGAAGACCTCGGCGCCCCAGCGCAGGCCCTCGGCGAAGGACTTCGCGCCCCAGGGCAGCACCATGAACTCCTGCACGTCGACGCTGGTGTCGGCGTGGGCCCCGCCGTTCAAGATGTTCAGCATCGGCACCGGAAGGGTCCGCGCCTGGGCGCCGCCCACGTAGCGGTACAGGGGCAGCCCCACCGACGCCGCCGCCGCGCGCGCGTTGGCCAGCGACACCGCGAGGATCGCGTTGGCGCCCAGCTTCGACTTGTTGGGCGTGCCGTCGAGGGAATTGAGCTTGGCGTCCAGCGCGGCCTGGTCCATCGCGTTCTGGCCGATCATCGCCGGCGCGATGATCTCCTCGACGTGCTTGACGGCCTTGAGCACGCCCTTGCCCAGGTAGCGGGCCTTGTCGCCGTCGCGCAGCTCCATCGCCTCGTGCTCACCGGTGCTGGCGCCCGAAGGCACCGCCGCCCGGCCGAACGCGCCGTCTTCCAGCACCACTTCCGCCTCGACCGTGGGGTTGCCACGGGAGTCGAGGATCTCTCGGGCCGTCACATGGTGGATCTGGTTCATGGGTCTGCCTTGTAGTGACTCGCGCCGCGGGGGTGAAGCACCAAGCGCGTCACGGTCCATTGCTTTCGGGACCGGGCGTAGCAAGGTCCGCTGGCCATGGAGCTCAAGCTGGAAGGCGTGTCCAAGACGTACCCCAACGGGGTGAAGGCGCTGCAGGACGTCACCCTGACCATCCCCCGCGGCATGTTCGGGCTGCTCGGCCCCAACGGCGCGGGCAAGTCGACGCTGATGCGCAGCGTGGCCACCCTGCAGGAGGTCGACACCGGGGCGATGACCTTCAACGGCATCGACATTCGCAAAGACAAGGACCGGCTGCGCGACGTCCTCGGCTACCTGCCGCAGGACTTCGGCGTGTACCCGAAGGTGTCGGCCTGGGACATGCTCGATCACCTCGCGCAGCTGAAGGGCATCACCAAGCGCGGCCCGCGGCACGACGTGGTGAGGGCGCTGCTCACGAAGACCAACCTGTGGGACTACCGCTTCCACCGGCTGGGTGGTTACTCGGGTGGCATGAAGCAGCGCTTCGGGATCGCCCAGGCGCTGCTGGGGGATCCGAAGCTGATCATCGTCGACGAGCCGACGGCCGGCCTCGATCCCGCCGAGCGCTTCCGCTTCCACAACCTGCTGGCGGAGATCAGCGAGGACGTGGTGGTGCTCTTGTCCACGCACATCGTGGGCGACGCGGCGGATCTCTGCCAGGCGATGGCGATCCTCGCCGGCGGGAAGGTGATCCTGAGCGGGCACCCGCTGGCGCTGATGAAGCAGCTCGACGGCAAGCTGTGGAAGAAGTTCGTGTCCTCCCCCGAGCTGGAGGAGGTCGGCAAGTCGCTGCCGGTGATCGCGGTGCGGCGGGTGGCGGGCAAGCGCCTGGTGCACGTGTTCGCCGAGAGCGCGCCCGCAGGGTTCGAGCCGGTGGAGCCGGATCTCGAGGACGTCTACTTCCGCGCCCTCTGGCAGGCGCAGACGCCGGCGAAGGCGGCGTGAGGCAATGCTGCGCGCCCTGATCAGCTTCGAGCTCAAGCGACGGCTGAAGCTGCTGTCGACCTGGGTCTACGCGGTGGTGCTGTTCACCTCGGGCGCCTTCCCGATGCTGGCCGCCGCGGGCGTGTTCAAGTCCATTTCCGCCGCGACGGGCAGCGAGCGGATCCACGCCAACAGCCCGCACAGCATCTTCGGCTCGACCAACGGCATGGCGCTGCTCGGCCTGTTCGCCGTGGCGGCGATCTTCGGCCACGCCGCCTACCAGGACTTCGGCCACGGCACCTGGACGATCATCTTCACCAAGAAGGTGCGGAAGGCGCCGTACCTGCTGGGGCGCTTTCTCGGGGCGTACGTCTTCGCGGCGGTCCTCTTCCTGTCGATCAACTTCGGGCAGCTCTTCGGGGCGCTGGTGGCCCAGCTCCTCGGCTCGGAGCACCTGGGGCCGCACCGCCTCGACGCGTACCTGTGGCCCTACGTCGTCAGCGTCTGGCCCATGTTGTTCTTCACCGGCGTCGTCTTCTTCTCGCTGGCGGCGCTGACCCGCGCGATGGCGCCGGTGTACGTGGGCGTGGTGGTGCTGGTGCTGGGCTACCTGGTGCTGTCCATGCAGCTCACCGACGTGTCGCAGCAGACGATGGCGGGGCTGCTCGATCCCTTCGGCTTCCTCTCCTTCGATCTCGCGACGCGCTACTGGACCCCGGCCGAGCGCAACCGCGACCTGGTGCCCTTCACCGGCATTCTCCTGGCGAACCGGGCGCTGTGGACGGCCGTGGGCGCCGCGCTGCTGGCCTTCACCGTGGTGCGCTTCCGCACCACCATCGACGAGCTGAAGGGCCGCCGCCGGACCGACGAAGAGCAGGCTGCGCCGCCGGGCCGCATTCCAGTGGTGAACGCGCACCCGTCGCCGGTGGGGTGGCTGAAGACGGCGGTCAGCACCGCGTGGCTGCTGTTCCGGGACGTGCTGCGCTCGCCCGTCTACTGGAGCTTCGTGATCGCCGGCCTCTCCTTCGTCCTGTTGGGGATGGTGCTGGCGAAGGAGCTGTTCGGCACCGCGACGCTCCCGGTGACGTGGCAGGTGCTGGAGCAGGCGGCCGGGCCCTTCGGGCTCTTCTTCCTCATCACCATCACCTTCTACGCGGGTGAGCTGGTGTGGAAGGACCGCGACGCGGGGGTGAGCGAGATCATCGACGCCTCGCGCGTACCCACCTGGGTGATGTTCTGCGCGCGCGTGGGGGCCCTGTGGCTGGTGGCCGCGTCGCTGGAGCTGGTGGTGGGCCTGGCGGCGCTGACCGCGCAGGTGAGCCGCGGCTTCACCGACATCGAGTGGAGGCTGTACCTCATCGAGCTGGTGCCCTTCGGGGTGCTGCAGGACGTGTTGATCTGCAGCCTGGCGATCGCGGTGCAGGTGCTCGTCAACCACAAGTACCTCGCCCACGGCGCGATGGTCGCCTACTACGTGATGCAGACCGCGCTGCACTTCGTCGGCGTGGAGGATCGGCTGGTGCAGTACGGCGCCGAGCCGCGGATCCCCTACTCGGATCTGAACGGGTACGGCCACTGGCTGCCGGCGGCCTTCCTGTTCCGCGGCTACTGGTACGCGATCGCCGGGGTGCTGCTCCTGGTGGCGGGCCTGCTCGTCGCGCGGGGAAAGGACGTGGGACTCAAGCGGCGGCTCGCAGTCGCGCGCGCTCGGGTGTCGAAGGGGTGGATCGCCGCCGCCGTAGTGCTGGTGGCCGCCGCCGGAGCCCTCGGCAGCTTCCTCTACTCGGAGACGCACTTCCGCCACCGGTACCAGACGGACAAGGACTCGGAGCGGCTCCAGGCCGCCTACGAGAAGCAGTACCGCGCCGGTTGGGCAGACCGGGCCCAGCCCCGCATCGTGGACGGGGACGTGGCGTTCGACCTCTTCCCGTACGACAACCCGCCGCGCCTCATCGCTCGCGGCACGTACACGCTGGAGAACAAGTCGCGCGAGCCCATCGACGAGGTGATGGTGAACCTTCCCGAGGACGCGAAGGTGAAGGTGCTCGCAGTCGGTGGAGTGACGGAGCCGTCGACGTACGACAAGACCCACGACGTGCGGATCTTCACCTTGGGCGCGCCGCTGGCGCCGGGGGCCAGGGCGCCGCTGGCCTTCGATCTCGAGTTCACCGCCGATCCGATCGTCCACAAGGGCCGGCGCACGGACATCGTGGGCAACGGCACCTTCTTCAACAACTTCAACCTGCCGATCATCGGCTACGTGGACGACGCGGAGCTCTCCGAGGACGGCGATCGCAAGTCCTACGGCCTCGCGCCCAAAGAGCGCATGGCGCCGCCCGACGACCCGAAGGAGCTGCAGCACAACTACATCCGCAAGGACTCGGACTTCATCGGCTTCCGCGCCACGGTGTCGACGGTGGGGGATCAGCTCGCGGTGGCTCCCGGCTACCTGGAGAAGGAGTGGAGGGAAGGCGACCGGCGCTTCTTCCGCTACGTGATGGACCAGCCGATCTTGAACTTCTTCTCGGTGCTGTCCGCCCGCTACGAGGTGCGCCGCGACGAGTGGAACGGCGTGAAGCTGGAGATCTACTTCCACCCCACCCACCCCTGGAACGTGGACCGGATGATGCTGGGGATGAAGGACGCGCTGGAGTACTGCACGGCCAACTTCGGGCCGTACCAGCACCGCCAGGCGCGGATCCTCGAGTTCCCCCGCTACCACGGCTTCGCCCAGTCCTTCCCCAACACCATCCCCTACTCCGAGGCGATCGGCTTCATCGCGCGGGTGCGGGACGACGATCCGGACGATCTGGACTACCCGCACTTCGTCACCGCCCACGAGATCGCCCACCAGTGGTGGGCCCACCAGGTCGTCGGCGCCAACGTGCGCGGCGCCACCATGACCAGCGAGTCGATGGCCGAGTACACCGCGCTGATGGTGATGAAGCAGCGCTACGGGCCGGAGAAGATGCGCCGCTTCCTCAAGTACGAGCTCGATCACTACCTCACCGGCCGCGTGCTGCAGGAGCGCAAGAAGGAGCTCCCGCTCGCCCAGAACGAGAACCAGACGTACGTGCACTACCAGAAGGGCAGCCTGGCCATGTACGCGCTGGCGGACGTGATCGGCGAGGACACGGTGAACCGCGGCTTGAAGAAGTACGTGGAGGCGGTGCGCTTCAAGGGACCGCCCTACACCACCTCGGCCGAGCTGGTGTCGTTCCTGCGCGCCGAGACGCCCGAGGAGCACCGCGGCCTCATCGACGATCTGTTCGAGACCATCACCCTCTACGACAACCGCACCGAGGAGGCGTCGATGAAGCAGAACGCCGCGGGCGGCTGGGACGTGACCGTGAAGGTGAAGGCGGTGAAGTACCGCGCCGACGAGCAGGGCCAGCAGACCGAGGTCGACTTCGAAGATCCGATCGACGTGGGCGCCATCGACGACGACGGCAACGCGCTGTACCTCGACAAGCGCAAGGTGAAGAAGGGCGAGTCGGAGTGGACCTTCACCGTCCCCACGAAGCCGGCGCGGGTGGGCATCGACCCCCTGAACAAGCTGATCGACCGGAACAGCGACGACAACACCAAGACGCCGTCCGAGGACGGGTGATGCCCGAGGCGTCACCGCGTGCGTACGTGATCGCGGGCGTCGGAGGGCTGGTGGTGGCGCTGGCGCTGACGACGGCGTGGACCGTCGCCAACCGCCCTGCCTCCTCGGCGCCTGCGCGCCCAGCGGCGCCCGACTTCACGCTGCCCCGACTCGCGGGAGGCACGGTGCGCCTCGCCGACCTCCGCGGAAAGGTGGTGGTGATCGACTTCTGGGCGACGTGGTGTCCGCCCTGCCGCGCGGAGCTACCGTGGCTGGTGCGAATGGCGCAGCGCCTCGAGCTCAAAGGCGTCGTCTTGGTGGCGATCAGCGAAGACGATCCCCCCGGGCAGGTGCCGCTGGTCACCGAGTTCGCCCGGCAGGTGCCGGGGCTGGAGCGCTTCGCCGTGCTGGGCGATCCAGAGCTCGAGGCGCGCTACGGCGTGACGTCGCTGCCCACGCTGTTCATCGTCGACCGCGAGGGGCGGCTGGTGACGTCCTTCGTGGGTGCCGCGGACGAGGCGCGCGTGTCGGCCTTCGTCGAGGGGCTCGCCCGGGAATGACCTCGCGGCGCTCCTGCGGGTGCGTGGTGGAGGGAGGTCGCGGGAGCTCCTCAGGCGCCGTAGAGAATCCTCCGCGCGCGTCGCCGTACCAGCTCGCCGCGAGCCTGCGGCGGGTTGACCAGCCGCGCTCCCGCGGCCTTCAGCGCCACCAGCCAGGGTGTCGAGGCCCTGGGCGTCAGCGGGAAGCCCTCGTCCAGCCCGAGGAGCCGGTGTAGCCCAGGTACACCCGGTCGGAGAGCTGCTGGAAGCAGGGACGCGTGGGCGGGTGACGCGAAGGAACTGGAGGGCGGCGCAGTGCAGCTCCCAGCGGGGGACTCGCAGCGCCCCGACGACTCGCCCGTCACGCCAGCGGTGAATCCGCCGCCTGGTGCAGGAGTGGAGTTGGCTGGTGCGATCGCTGCTAGAGCGCCGAACAGGTTAGCTCCCGTCGTGACATCGGCGATTTGCGTCGCATCCCGTCGTTGCTCCTCGGTCAGTTGCCCACCAGCAGCTTCCCTCGTCGCGCCTTGGTCTGCTCGCAACTCAC